>NZ_JBIAQX010000020.1:0-27748 GCF_042889445.1 Streptomyces sp. NPDC002602
TACGTCCCGGCCGACACCCCACCCCGTCCCCGCCCCCGACCGACAGTCCGACCCCCGTGGAGTGCAAACCGCCGCTCGGGTGTGCCGCCCTTCCGGTCCGGTCCGGGTCCGGCAATCCCAGCCTCGCCGGCGTTTGAGGCGCGGGGTACGGGGCGGAGCCCCGTGAAGCCCGGCGGAGCCGGGGGCGCTTCGCGCGATGGTGGCGCGGGTTGACGTACCGGCTTCGCCGTCTGTTTCCGGTTCGGGTCGGCCCATCCAGCCTCGCCGGCGTTTGAGGCGCGGGTGCCGAGCCACTTTCCCGGTTCCGTCCGGCGATCCCAGCCTCGCCGGCGTTTGAGGCGCGGGGTGGAGTCCTGTGAAGCCCGGCGGGCGTGGGCCTTCGGCGACCCCGGGGCCGCCGGAGGGGCGCGGGGGGCGGTAGTCCTCGTCCCGCCGCGGTGGGGGCGACCTCAGAGGGTGGGGAGGAAGGCGGCGATCAGGGGGGCGATGGTGGGGAGGTGGGTTTCGAGGGCGAAGTGGCCCGCGCCCTCGAAGACGTGCACCTGCGCGTCCGGCGCGTCCCGCAGGTACGCCTTGGCTCCGGCCGGGGTGAAGAAGGGGTCGCCCGCGCCCCAGAGGACCAGGACCGGGAGCCGCGCCGAGCGGAGCCACGCCTGCCAGGCGGGGTAGTGGGCGAAGTTCGACGCGTAGTCGAAGGCCAGGTCGGCCTGGGCGTCCGCGCGGCCGGGGCGGGCGAGGTGGTGGAGGTCCAGGGTCCAGGAGTCCGGGGAGACCAGTGCGGTGTCGGCGACCCCGGTCTCGTACTGGAAGCGGGTGCCCTCCTCGGTGAACAGCCCGCGGACCTTCTCCTCGTCGCCCGGCACCTCGCGGCGCAGGCCGGCGAACGCGCGGGCCGCGTCCGACAGTCCTTCCTCGTACGCGTTGCCGTTCTGGACGACGAGGCCCGTCACCCGCTCGGGTCGCCGCGCGGCGACGCGCAGGCCGACCGGGGCGCCGAAGTCGAAGACGTACAGCGCGAAGCGGTCCAGGGCGAGGGCGTCGGTGAAGCCCTCGACGATGTCCGCGAGCCGGTCGAAGGAGTACGTGAACCCGTTCGGGGTCTCGGTCCGGCCGAAGCCGGGGTAGTCGGGGGCGATGAGCCGGTACGGGGTGTCGGCCAGGGCGTCCATGAGGCGAGTGAACTGGTGGGAGGAGGTCGGGAAGCCGTGCAGGAGCAGCAGTACGGGGGCGTCGGCCGGGCCGCTCTCGCGGTAGGCGACGGTGACGCCGTCCACGTCGACGGTGCGGTGCTGGATGCGGGCCACGGTCATCACATGCCTCCTGAGGTGCTTGTGGCATTAGTTTCCGGGAGTCGGGCTAATGGGTCAAGTGGATTGGGTAGCATTAGGTCCGTGACTGTGAACTTTCCGCTCATCGGCGAGCACCTCGCGCTCGACCTGCTGAACACCCGTCCCGCCGACGGGGACCTCGTCGCCGAACCCGAGGGCCTGACACGGTGGTTGGCCGAGGAGTCCGGACGGCTGGGGCCGGTCGCCGGCGGGGTCGGGGAGGCCGAGGTGGTCGCGGTGGTCGAGGTGCGGGAGGCGGCGCGGGCCGCGTTGGGCGCCGTACGGGGCGGTGAGCGGCCGCCGGTCGACGCGCTGCGCGTGCTGAACGACGCCCTGGCGGGCGCCCCCGCCCACCGGGAGCTGACCTGGACCGACGGGGCCGGGCTGACGGCCGATCGCCGGCGCCCGACCGCCGACCCGGCGGCGCGCCTCGCGGCGGAACTCGCCGAGGCGGTGACGGACCTGCTCGCCGGGCCGCGGGTGGGGGAGGTGCGGGAGTGCGAGGGGCCGGGGTGCGTGCTGCTGTTCCTCCCGGCGCACCCGCGGCGGCGGTGGTGCGTGGCGGGCGCGTGCGGGAACCGGGCCCGGGTGGCCCGCCACTACGCGCGGCGCCGGGCCTGAGCGGGGGTCTCGGGGCGCGGGTGGCGGTAGGGGTCGCTCCTGAGGCCGTGTGAGGTCACCACCACGGTGAAGGTGGGCGCGGTCCCGTCGGGGAGGGGGGCCGTCAGGGTGGACGTCGTCGGGTCCAGGGTCGAGGGGACGGCCGTGTCGTCGACGCTCACCCGGGCGTCCTCGAAGCCGCCGCCCGACACGGTGAGGACGCCGTCGGCGAGGACGACGTCGGTGATCACCGGGTTGGCGCGGGTGGCCATCTTGTTCACCAGGTAGGCGCCCGCCGGGGCGCCGGTCAGGGCCCAGATCTCCGAGGGGAGGCGGGGGAGTCCGCCGCCGACGTCCGACAGGAAGAACAGGACGACGTAGAGCATCGTGACCGCGCTGAGGGCGACGTACTGGAGGTCCATCAGGTCGGTCCGGCCGCTGTCGTTCGCGATGAGGTCGCGCAGGGGTCGACGGCCGCCGGGGGTCGGCTTCGGGGCGGGTTTGGCCATGCTGCCGTTCTCCACGCGCACCCCGACGACGGTCTTCGCCGCGATGAGGGCCACGTACGGGCCGCCGAGGAGCGGCAGGTACACCGTGGTCAGCGAGGACAGCGGGCCGTGTTCGCCCTGGAACCAGTCGACGCCGCCGCCGGCCGTCAGCCCGTACGCGAGGATCGTCAGGAGCAGCCAGAGCAGGATCACCGTCCAGGCCAGGGCCAGGGTGGTGGAGGTGGAGAGCCGGCCGTCGCGCCCGGTGACGAAGCCGGGGTTGCGGCGCAGCCGCAGGGCGACGGGGCAGGTCAGGGCCGTCAGTAAGAGCAGGGCGAAGAGTGCGGAAGTCATGGTGTTCCCCCGAGTGGTGTCCGTGGGTAGACAGATAGCCCATTCGTTCGGGCCATGACAACCCGGGCGATCTACTGTTGGTCGGGCAGGACCGGGAACTTCCGCGGCGCCACCAGGAGCAGCACCACCAGCGCCGCCACCGCGGCGGCCGTCGCGCCGAGGAAGACGTGGTCCACCGCGGCGTCCACGGCCTCCCGCAGGTAGTCGGCGGCGGCCGGCGGGAGTTGTCCCGGTCGGTCGAGGGCCTTCGACACCTCGTCCAGGTGGTCCGGCAGTCCCGCGACGGGGGCGTCCGCGAGTCGGGCGGCCATGGTGGCGTTGGCGACGGCCCCCGTCAGGGCCGCTCCCACGCTCTGGCCGACCTGCCGGGAGAACAGCACCGAGGCCGTCGTGGTGCCCCGCTGCGCCCACCCGACGGTGGACTGCACCCCGACGATCAGCGGGAGTTGGAACAGGCCGAGGGCGCCGCCCAGCAGCAGCATGACCAGTGCGGGCTGCCACACCGAGCCGGGGTACGGGAGCAGCGTGAAGCCGAACAGGGCCGCGGCGGCGATCCCCACCCCGAGGACGGCGCTGTCGCGGAAGCCGACGCGCCGGTAGACGTGTTGGGACAGGGCGGCGGTGAGGGGCCAGGTCAGGGTCATCGCCGAGGTGAGCAGCCCGGCTCCGACGGCCCCGAGGCCCAGCACGCTCTGGGCGTAGATCGGCAGGAACACCTGCGGGGCGACGATCAGCAGGCCGAGGGCGCCCATGGCGAGGTTGACGGCCGCGATGGTGCGGCGGCGCCAGACCCAGCCGGGCAGGATCGGTTCCGCGGCCCGGCGCTCCACCCGGACCACCACCGCGGCCAGGACCGCGCTCGCGCCGAACAGCCCCAGGGAGGGCGCCGACAGCCAGGGCCAGGCGACGCCGCCCTGCACCAGGGCGTAGAGCAGTGTTCCGCCGCAGGCGAAGACACCGAGGGCGCCCGCCCAGTCGACGGGCCCCCGGCGGCCGGGCGGGCGCCCGGGTTCGACGAGGTGGCGGGCGATGAACCACAGGGCCACGGCGGCGGGCGGCACGTTGACCAGGAAGATCCACCGCCAGTCGGCGTACGTGGCGATCAGGCCGCCGACGGCCGGGCCGGCCAGCGCGGACACGGCCCACACCGCGGACATCCGGGCCTGGATGCGGGGGCGTTCCCGGCCCGGATAGAGGTCGGCGGCGAGGGTCTGGACCGTGCCCTGGAGGGCGCCGCCGCCCAGGCCCTGGACGATCCGGAAGGCGATGAGGGCCGGCATGTTCCAGGCGAGCGCGCAGAGCACGGAGCCGGCGAGGAACAGGGCCGTCCCGAAGATCAGCACGGGCTTGCGTCCGTGGGTGTCGGACAGCTTGCCGTAGACGGGGAGCGAGACGGTGGTGGCGAGGACGTACCCGGCGAAGATCCAGGAGAACACGGCGAAGCCGCCGAGGTCGCCGACGATCTGGGGGACGGCCGTGGAGACGACGGCGGCGTCGAGGGCGACGAGGCTCATGGTCAGCATCAGCGAGACGACGACCACGGTCTTCGGTCGCCCCGGTGCGGGGGCGCCGGTCCCGGGGTCCTCTTTGGCGGAAACGTTTCCCCCGGACGGTCCGGCCGGTGGGACGACCGCGTCGGCCGGCCCCGAAGGCTCCTCCCCGAGGGGCGGTTCCGCTTTCTCCCCCATGCCCGTCGAACCCCCTTCACCGTGCACGCATCCGCGGGGAACACCTTCTCACCAAGGGTGTTTCCGGCGGTATCCCTCACTCCGGGTCCATCGAAGGGTGCAGAACCCCTAGGGGTTCGTCAGCACTAGGACCCAGGGGCCGTTCGTCCCGCCGGAGGAGGTGGGCGGTCCCGGCGCGTCTTTAACTGGTTCACATGAGGCGAGGCCGTCGGGGGGTGGGGACAACCCCCCGGCGGATACGGCGACGGGCACCAGTGCGCCCGAACGCCCCCGCGCCGGAGACTTCACGACGTCGGCACACGGATCACCGCGAGCCGACGCCACAAGCGGACGCACGCACCGACGCGACGCACCGACGCACGCACGCCGACGAACGAACGAGGGGAAACACCGTGACAACGGCTATGACCGAAACCAGGCACGGGGGTACTGGAGGGCATGAAGCCGTCGCGGCCCGGGCACGCAAGGTCGTCAAGGCCTACGGTTCGGGAGAGACCCGCGTCGTCGCCCTCGACGCGGTGGACGTGGACATCCGGCGCGGGCAGTTCACCGCGATCATGGGCCCGTCCGGCTCCGGCAAGTCCACGCTGATGCACTGCCTCGCCGGCCTGGACACGGTGACGAGCGGCGAGATCTTCCTCGACGACACCGAGATCACCGGCCTCAAGGACAAGAAGCTCACCCAGCTCCGCCGCGACCGGATCGGCTTCATCTTCCAGGCGTTCAACCTGCTGCCGACGCTCAACGCCCTGGAGAACATCACGCTCCCCATGGACATCGCGGGCCGCAAGCCCGACGCCCAGTGGCTGAATCGGGTCGTCGAGACCGTGGGCCTCGCGGGTCGCCTCAAGCACCGCCCCACCGAACTCTCCGGCGGCCAGCAGCAGCGCGTGGCGGTCGCCCGCGCCCTCGCCGCCCGCCCCCAGATCATCTTCGGCGACGAGCCGACCGGAAACCTGGACTCCCGGGCCGGCGCCGAGGTCCTCGGCTTCCTCCGCCAGTCGGTGGACGAGCTGGGCCAGACCATCGTGATGGTCACCCACGACCCGGTCGCCGCCTCCTACGCGGACCGCGTCATCTTCCTCGCCGACGGCCGGATCGTCGACGAGATGATCGACCCGACCGCCGACCAGGTCCTCGACCGCATGAAGGACTTCGACGCACGCGGGCGGACCTCGTGACCGTCATGAAGACCGCGCGACGCAACTTCGTCGCGCACAAGGGAAGGATGGCGCTCTCCGCCATCGCCGTCCTGCTGTCCGTGGCCTTCGTCTGCGGCACGCTGGTGTTCACGGACACCATGAACACCACCTTCGACAAGCTGTTCGCGGTCACCAACTCCGATGTCACGGTCAGCCCCAAGAGCGCCGGCGACGACCAGGAGAACCCGGGCAACGGCAAGCCGCAGACGCTGAACGGCTCGGTCGTCGACCGGGTCGAGAAGGCCCAGGGCGTCAAGTCCGCCGAGGGCGGCGTCCTGTCGATGTCCGTCACCGTCGTCAACACCAAGAACGAGAACCTGGGTTCGACCACCGGCGCCCCGACCATCGCGGGCAACTGGAGCGACAACGAACTCAAGTCGATGAAGATCACCTCCGGCAAGGCCCCGCGCGGGCCGACCGAGTTGATGATCGACGCCGACACCGCCGAGAAGCACCACTTGGCGCTCGGCGACGAGATCCGCACCATCGCCGTCACCGGCGACAACCGGGCGAAGATCAGCGGCATCGCCGCCTTCACCGTCACCAACCCGGGCGCGACCATCGTGTACTTCGACACGGCCACCGCCCAGACGCTCCTGCTCGGCTCCGCCGGCGCCTTCACCCACGTCAACGTCACCGCCAAGGACGGGGTGAGCGACGAGCAGCTCAAGACGAACGTCGCCGCCGCGGTCGGCGCCGACACGTACAAGCTCCAGACCGCCAAGGAAGCCGCGGACGCCAACCGCAAGGACGTCGGCTCCTTCCTCGACGTCATGAAGTACGTGATGCTCGGCTTCGCCGGGATCGCCTTCCTCGTCGGCATCTTCCTCATCTTCAACACCTTCTCCATGCTGGTCGCCCAGCGCACCCGGGAGATCGGCCTGATGCGCGCCATCGGCGCCGACCGCAGGCAGATCAACCGCTCCGTCCTCGTCGAGGCCTTCCTGCTCGGCGTCGTCGGCTCCGTGCTCGGCGTCGCCGCAGGAGTGGGCCTGGCCGTCGGCCTCATGAAGTTCATGGGCCAGATGGGCATGGACCTGTCCACCGACGACCTGACGGTCGCCTGGACCACCCCGGTCCTCGGCCTGGTCCTCGGCGTCGCCGTCACCGTCGTCGCCGCCTACATCCCCGGCCGCCGCGCCGGGAAGGTCTCCCCGATGGCCGCCCTGCGCGACGCGGGCACCCCGGGCGACAAGAAGGCGGGCCGGATCCGGGCCGCCCTCGGCCTGGTCCTCACCGGGGTCGGCGGCGCGTCCCTCTACCTCGCCGGCGCCGCCGAGCAAGCGGCCCCGGGTTCCCTGTGGCTGGGCCTGGGCGTGGTCCTCACCCTCATCGGCTTCATCGTGATCGGCCCGCTCCTCGCGGGTGTCGTGGTCAGGGCGCTGTCCGCCCCGGTGTTGCGGCCCTTCGGATCGGTCGGCCGGCTCGCCGAGCGCAACGCGCTGCGCAACCCGCGCCGCACCGGCGCCACCGCCGCCGCGCTGATGATCGGCCTGGCGCTGGTCGCCTGCCTCTCGGTGGTCGGATCCTCGATGGTGGCCTCCGCCACCGACGAGCTCGACAGGTCCGTCGGAGCGGACTACATCGTCGACTCCCCGACCAAACAGCCGGTCGTGCCGCAGGCAGAGCAGGCGCTGCGCGCCAACAAGAACCTCGACCACGTCACCGCCTACCGCGAGGTGCCCGCCAAGATCACGGCCCCCGACGGTTCCACGGTCACCGAGGGCCTGGGCGCCACCGACCCGTCGTACGCCAAGGACATCCGCCGCACGATGCGGGCCGGGGAGCACGCCGACGCCTACGGTCCGAACGCGATGGCGGTCGGTTCGCTCTACGCCGACGAGCACGGGATCAAGCTCGGCGACATGCTGACGGTCGCCTTCACCGGCGGCAAGACCGTCAAGCTGAAGGTCGCCGCGATCACCGGCGACGAGGGCAACATCGACAAGGGCACGAAGTACATCTCCACCGCCGTCGCCGAGGCCAACGTCCCGGCCGACCGGATGCCGCGCCCCTTCATGCTGCTGGCCAGCGCCAAGGCCGATCAGGGCGACACCGCGTACGCCGAGGTCAAGGCGGGGCTCGCCGAGTACCCGCAGTACAAGGTGCTCAACCAGGCCGACTACAAGCAGGCGCTGAAGGACCAGGTCGGCCAACTGCTGAACATGGTCTACGGGCTCCTCGCCCTCGCGATCATCGTCGCGGTCCTGGGAGTGGTGAACACCCTGGCCCTGTCGGTGGTCGAGCGGACCCGCGAGATCGGCCTGATGCGCGCCATCGGCCTCTCCCGCCGCCAACTGCGCCGCATGATCCGCCTGGAGTCGGTGGTCATCGCCCTCTTCGGCGCCCTCATGGGCCTCGGCCTGGGCATGGGCTGGGGCGCGACCGCGCAGCAACTCCTCGCCCTCCAGGGCCTGAAGGTCCTGGAGATTCCCTGGCCGACCATCCTCGGGGTGTTCGCCGCATCGGCCCTGGTGGGCCTGTTCGCCGCACTGGTGCCGGCCTTCCGGGCGGGGCGGATGAACGTATTGAACGCAATCGCCACCGACTAGATCGGGAGGCGGTTGTCACGGGGGTACGCCGGCTCCGGTCGTCCGACAGGACGACCGGAGCCGGCGTCGTGCCGGGGGCCGGGCCCACCGGGGCGCTGGGCCCACCGGGGCGCCGGCCGTCCATGCCCGCGCGTCCATGCCCCCGCCGTCACTCCCCGCCGTCACTCCCCGCGACGACGGCAATCCCCCGCGCGGTCGGGGGAGACGCGTCGTAGGGTGGGAACCCCCGGCCCGTTCACGTGTCGGGCCCTTCGCGTTGCCCCTCCACCGGACGGAAAGCCCTCCTCATGAGCCTGTACGGACTGCTCGACGCCGTCACCCGGGACCCCGCCCTCGCCGAGGCGGTCGCGGCGGCCGGGGACGGCAACCGGATGCACGTGGACCTGGTCGGCCCGGCCGCCGCACGGCCCTTCGCCATCGCCGCGCTGGCCCGGCGGACCGAACGGACCGTGCTGGCGGTGACCGCCACCGGGCGGGAGGCCGAGGACCTGGCCGCCACGCTGCGTTCCCTGCTGCCGCCGGACGAGGTGGCCGAGTACCCCTCGTGGGAGACGCTGCCCCACGAGCGGCTCTCCCCCCGCAGCGACACCGTGGGCCGCCGGCTCGCGGTGCTGCGCCGACTGACGCACCCGAGCGAGGACGACCCGGCCACCGGCCCCGTCTCCGTGGTGGTCGCGCCGATCCGCTCCGTGCTCCAGCCGCAGGTCAAGGGGCTGGGGGAGCTGGTCCCGGTCAGCCTTCGCCAGGGGCAGTCCGTCGATCTGGGGGAGGTCGTCCAGGCGCTGGCCGCGGCCGCGTACGCGCGGGTCGAGCTGGTCGAGAAGCGCGGCGAGTTCGCCGTGCGCGGAGGCATCCTCGACGTGTTCCCGCCCACCGAGGAACACCCGCTGCGCGTGGAGTTCTGGGGCGACGACGTCGAGGAGATCCGTTACTTCAAGGTCGCGGACCAGCGGTCCCTGGAGATCGCCGATCACGGGCTGTGGGCCCCGCCCTGCCGCGAGCTGCTGCTCACCGACGAGGTGCGGGAGCGGGCCGCCGCGCTCGCCCAGGAGCACCCGGAGCTCGGGGAACTGCTGAACAAGATCGCCGAGGGGATCGCGGTCGAGGGCATGGAGTCCCTCGCACCCGTCCTGGTCGACGACATGGAACTGCTGATCGACGTCCTGCCGGCCGGCTCGATGGCCGTCGTGTGCGACCCGGAGCGGGTACGGACCCGGGCCGCCGACCTCGTCGCCACCAGCCAGGAGTTCCTGATGGCCTCCTGGGCGGCCACCGCCGGCGGCGGACAGGCCCCGATCGACGTCGGCGCGGCCTCGCTGCGCGGCATCGCAGACGTCCGCGAGCACGCCCGCGCACTCGACATGATGTGGTGGTCGGTCTCCCCGTTCGCCGCCGACGACAGCGCCGACGGGGCCGACACCCTCAAGCTCGGCATGCACGGCCCGGAGGCCTACCGGGGCGACACCGCCCGCGCGCTCGCCGACACGAAGGGGTGGATCGCCGACGGCTGGCACACCGTGTACCTCACCGAGGGGCACGGCCCGGCCGCCCGCACCGTCGAGGTGCTCGGCGGCGAGGGCATCGCGGCCCGCCTGGAGGCGGACCTCGCGGTCCTGGAGCCGGGCATCGTGCACGTGACGTGCGGCTCCCTCGACAACGGCTTCGTCGACCCGGCGCTGAAGCTGGCCGTGCTCACCGAGACCGACCTGACGGGGCAGCGCACCGCCAGCAAGGACCTGGGGCGGATGCCGACCCGGCGCCGCAAGTCCGTCGACCCCCTGACCCTGGAGGTCGGGGACTACATCGTCCACGAGCAGCACGGCGTGGGCCGCTACATCGAGATGGTCCAGCGGACGGTGCAGGGCGCCACCCGCGAGTACCTGCTCGTCGAGTACGCGCCCGCCAAGCGCGGCCAGCCCGGCGACCGGCTGTACATCCCCACCGACCAGCTGGAGCAGGTCACCAAGTACGTCGGTGGCGAGGCCCCGACCCTGCACCGGCTCGGCGGCGCCGACTGGACCAAGACCAAGGCGCGCGCGAAGAAGGCGGTCAAGGAGATCGCCGCCGACCTGATCAAGCTGTACAGCGCGCGGATGGCGGCCCCCGGCCACACCTTCGGCCCGGACACCCCCTGGCAGCGGGAGCTGGAGGACGCCTTCCCGTACGCGGAGACGCCCGACCAGCTCACCACCATCGCCGAGGTCAAGGAGGACATGGAGAAGTCCGTCCCCATGGACCGGCTGATCTGCGGCGACGTCGGCTACGGCAAGACCGAGATCGCGGTGCGGGCCGCCTTCAAGGCGGTGCAGGACGGCAAGCAGGTCGCCGTCCTCGTGCCCACCACGCTGCTGGTGCAGCAGCACTTCGGGACCTTCTCCGAGCGCTACAGCCAGTTCCCGGTCAAGGTGAAGGCGCTCTCCCGCTTCCAGAACGAGACCGAGTCGAAGGCCACCCTGGAGGGGCTGCGCGAGGGGTCGGTGGACATCGTCATCGGCACGCACCGACTGTTCTCGCAGGAGACGAAGTTCAAGGACCTGGGCCTGGTCATCGTCGACGAGGAGCAGCGGTTCGGCGTCGAGCACAAGGAGCAGCTGAAGAAGCTCCGCGCCAACGTGGACGTGCTGACCATGTCCGCGACCCCGATCCCGCGCACGCTGGAGATGGCGGTGACCGGCATCCGCGAGATGTCGACGATCACCACCCCGCCGGAGGAGCGCCACCCGGTGCTCACCTTCGTCGGCCCGTACGAGGAGAAGCAGATCGGTGCGGCCGTCCGCCGCGAGCTGCTGCGCGAGGGGCAGTGCTTCTACATCCACAACCGGGTCGAGTCCATCGACCGGGCCGCCGCGAAGCTGCGCGAGATCGTGCCCGAGGCGCGGATCGCGACGGCCCACGGGCAGATGTCGGAACAGGCCCTGGAACAGGTCGTGGTGGACTTCTGGGAGAAGAAGTTCGACGTCCTCGTGTCGACCACGATCGTCGAGTCCGGCATCGACATCTCCAACGCCAACACCCTGATCGTGGAGCGCGGCGACAACTTCGGCCTCTCCCAACTCCACCAGTTGCGCGGACGCGTGGGCCGCGGCCGTGAGCGCGGGTACGCGTACTTCCTGTACCCGCCGGAGAAGCCGCTGACGGAGACGGCGCACGAGCGGCTCGCGACGATCGCCCAGCACACCGAGATGGGCGCGGGCATGTACGTGGCCATGAAGGACCTGGAGATCCGCGGCGCGGGCAACCTGCTGGGCGGCGAGCAGTCGGGCCACATCGCGGGCGTCGGCTTCGACCTGTACATCCGCATGGTCGGCGAGGCCGTGGCCGACTACCGGGCGGCCATCGAGGGCGGTCCGGAGGAGGAGCCGCCGCTGGAGGTCAAGATCGAGCTGCCGGTCGACGCGCACGTCCCGCACGACTACGCGCCCGGTGAGCGGCTGCGCCTCCAGGCCTACCGGTCGATCGCCTCGGCGAACTCCGAGGCGGACGTCAAGGCGGTGCGGGAGGAACTCACCGACCGCTACGGCAAGCTGCCCGAGCCGGTGGAGAACCTGCTGCTGGTGGCCGGGCTGCGGATGCTCGCCCGTGCCTGCGGTGTCGGCGACATCACCCTTCAGGGTCCCAACATCCGTTTCGGTCCGGTGGAGTTGAGGGAGTCCCAGGAGCTGCGGCTCAAGCGGCTCCACCCGGGGGCGGTGCTCAAGCCGGCCGCCTCGCAGGTGCTGGTTCCCCGGCCGAAGACGGCGAAGGTCGGCGGGAAGCCGTTGGTCGGGCGGGAACTGCTGGCCTGGACCGGCGAGTTCCTCACCACGATCCTCGGCTCGTGACCGACGCGGGTGGGGAGCCGGCGGACCCGCCGGCTCCGCACCCGCGCCCGCGGGCTACTTCGTCGGGTCGTCGTCGACGCCGAGGCGCTTCTCGGCCTCCTGCTGGGCCCGGTCGACCTGGGAGGCGTACTTCCCGCCGGTCTTCTCGTTGGCCTCTTCCTCGAGGTTGTCCGAGATGTCCTTGCCCTTGGTCTTGGCCTGGTCCCTGAACCTGTCGAAGATCCCCATGGTGCACGACCTCCTGAACGACCTCCTGATGGCATCCCCTTTGTGACGCTACGCGCGTTCCGCGAGCTTCGCCCGCCGGCGGTCGGGCCCGGTGGTGGGCCCGGCGGGCGTCACCCCGTGCGTCGTCGTGCTGCGACCCTGCAACGGTTGCGGTCATCCCCTCACCCACTTCGGACAAGGCTGTATACGCTCAGTCCCGGAACTCATCTTTTCTTTATCCGTACGGCCCGTCAGGAGCAGCGATGCACGGCCCCGGCTACCCGCCGCAGCATGGCCACCCCGGCCCCCGCCCCAGCGACGGGAGCGTGGTGACGTTGCGCGTACTGTTCGCCGTGCTGCCCATTCTGACCTGCGGTTTCCTCGCGTGGGGCACGATGTTGCGGCTCGCGTTGGTCACGCGCAAGCCACGGGACTGGATGCTGCTCCTCGTCAGTTGCGTGCTCTTCGTCGTGTGGGTGGTCTTCATCGGCCTCGACAAGACCCCGGACACCAGCGGCTGGCAGAGCGACTTCGGCGCCGGCGGCACCCTCCTGACCGGCCTCGCGGTCACCGTGTACTTCCTCGTCGCGGACATCCGGCACCACGAGAACCGGAACAACGGCCCGGCGCAGGTCCCGTGGTACCCGGCGCCCGCGCCGTACACGCCGCCGCAGCAGCACCAGGCCGGCCAGGGCTACGGCTACCCGCAGGGCCAGACCTCCACCCCGGTCCCGAACCGGCCGGCCGTCCCGCCGCAGGTGACGCCGCCGCCGCGGATCGGGCAGGTCCGCGCCGAACTCGACGAGCTGAGCGAACTCCTGCGCAACCGGCCGCCGCAGCCGAACGGGCCCCCGAAGCCGGGCGGCCCGTACCAGGACCCGAACCCGACCGCGACCCAGGACCCCCACCAGTGACGGACCGGCTCATCGGCGACCGCTACCAGCTCGCCGCCATCCTGGGCCAGGGCGGCATGGGCCAGGTCTGGACGGCGTACGACCGCCGGTTGGACCGGCGGGTGGCCGTCAAACTGCTGCGCCCCGACAAGGTCGCGGGGCCCGGCACCGTCGCCGAGGAGCTGCGCCGCCGCTTCGTGCGCGAATGCCGGGTCACGGCCCAGGTCGACCACCCCGGGCTGGTCACCGTGCACGACGCCGGCAACGACGGCGACGAGCTGTACCTGGTCATGGGGTACGTCGAGGGCTCCGACCTGTCCGACCACCTCGCGGCACACGACCCGTACCCCTGGCCGTGGGCCGTCGCGGTGGTCGCGCAACTGTGCTCGGTGCTGTCCGCCGTCCACGCGGTGCCGATCGTGCACCGCGACCTCAAGCCCCGCAACGTGATGATCCGCCCCGACGGCACGGTCCTCGTCCTCGACCTCGGCGTCGCCTCGGTGATGGACACCGACACCACCCGCCTCACCAGCACCGGGACTCCGATCGGCAGCCCCGCCTACATGGCACCGGAACAGGCCATGGGCGGCGCCGTCGGCCCCTACACCGATCTCTACGCACTCGGCGTGCTGCTGTACGAACTCCTCAGCGGCAACGTGCCCTTCGCCGGATCCACCGCCCTCGGAGTCCTGCACCGGCACCTGTACGAACCCCCGGTGCCGGTGCGCCGGCTGCGCCCCGAGGTGCCGCACGCCCTGGAGGCCGTGCTCCTGCACCTCCTCGCCAAGGACCCGCAGGACCGCCCCGGTTCCGCGCAGGAGGTGTACGAGGCCCTCACCCCGCTGTTGCCCAAGCACGGCGTCCCGACCGGCCACCTCGACCCGACCCGCCCGTTCCTGCGCCCGCAGGCCCCCTGGCCGGACCGCCCGACCGTGCCGGCCCGCCCGGACACGCCGCCCGCCCCGCCCCGGCCGGACATCCCCGGTGCCGTGGACGAGGCCCGCACCCTCCTGGACCAGGGGCGACTCACCCAGGCCGTGGACATCCTCGGCGGCATCCTCCCGGCGGCCGCCGCCGAGCACGGGGACCACTCGCCGGTGGTCCGCTCCCTGCGCAAGCAGTACGCGGCCACGCTCATGGACGACGGCCAGTACCGGCGCGCCCTGCCCGAACTGCGCCGCCTCGCCGACGAGTTCCCGCCCGGGGACACCCAGGCGCTGCGCTTTCGCTACGACGCCGCCCAGTGCCTGGAACAGCTCGGCGAACCGGCCGCCGCCCTCGCCGAGTACCGCTCCCTGCTGCCCCTGTTCGAGAACCACTACGCCAACCCGGACCCCGGCCTGCCCCTGGAGGTCCGCCGCCGGATAGCCCACCTGCTGCTCTCCCTCGGGGACCGGGCGGGCGCCCACGACACCCTGGTCCGCCTCCTCTTCGACGCGGACCGCGTGCACGGCCCGGGCCACCCCCTCCCCGTCGAGATCCGCCGCACCCTCCAGTGGCTGGGCCAGGTCCGCTGACCCCCGCGCCCGGGCCGCGCTCACACCCGGACGCCGAAGGCCTCCGCCCGATCGGACTGCGTACCGGACGGGGTTGACGGCCGCGACCCGGTACGCCTCGCCCCACCGGCTCCGCGCCGGAGTCGGCCGAACGGGACGAGCCGGACGAGCAGGACCAGGAGGGCGACCGCCGCGGCCGCCGCGCCCGGGACCAGGCCCGGCGGGCGGAACGTACACGTCACCGAGCGGGTGTCGGGGCCCACGGGGACGGCGACCAGGCCCAGGTGGGCGCTCGCCGGACGGCCGCCGCAGGTCCAGCCCGCGATGGCCGGCGCCGACAACACCACCGTGCCGGTCGTGCCCGGCCGCAGGGTGGCCCGTACGCCCGAGGCGTCCACCCGCAGCGCGGTCGGCGCGCCGGCCCGCAGCGCGGCCACCGCCGTGTCCAGCCGGGCCCGGTCCAGGCAGGCCAGTTCCCTACGGGCGGGCGCGGGCCGCTCGAAGACCAGCCGCGAGGCGGGACCGTGCGCGACGCCCAACGGCTGGAGCGCGGCCCGGTTGCGCGGCGGGCGCGCGTTCAGCCGGAACGCCGGGCCGTCCGCGAGCCGGGCGGTGCCGTCGTACTCCGGGGCCCACAGGAACGCCTCGGTGCCCGCGCGGCACAGGCCCGGCGAGAGCGGGGCCTCGTAGACCCGTGCGCCCAGCAGGAGTTCCTGGTTGGCGAAGGGGGAGGGGCCGTAGGCGAGCGGGGGACCCGGCGGCCGGACCGTGACCAGCGGCGCGGCCGTCGCCCGGCCGATCGTGCCGTCGGGCCGCAGCCTCGCCCCGACCGCGAAGACGGCGTCGGTCACCGGGTTGTCGAGGCTCTGGACGCTGCGGCCCCGCGAGGTCCAGCCCGCCCCGAGGGCGACCATCGTGCGGGTGAAAGCGTCCGGGGTGTGGCTGCTGTAGTACGCCCCGCCCTCACCGCCCAGCAGCAGCGGATCATTGCCCGTCAGCGCCGGGCGACCCGCGTCGGTCCGGTACCCGGGCCACCCCTCGGCGCCCGCCAACGCCTCGGCGCGCGCCGTGTGCGCGGGCCCCCAGGACGGGTAGTCGTCCAGCCCGCCGAGCTTGCCCAGGTGGCCGTACGCGACGGTCGCCGCGGCCTGCCCCACCAGGACCGCGACCAGCAGACCGGCCGCCGGGAGCGCGAGGCGCCGGCCGCGCAGCGCCCACCAGGCCCAGCCGGCCACCGCCAACCCGCCGCCGAACAGCGCGTACCCCCAGCCGGTCGCGAGGGCGCTGCCGGCCGCCCCGAGCGCGGCGAGGGAGAGCACCCCCGCACCGGAAGCCAGCGCCCGTACCCCCGGCGGGCCGGCCGCGAGCCCGGTCCAGGCGGCGATGACCACGACCCCCGCGAGCACGAAGGTCTGCCGGTACGGGCTGCCGTTCGGGGTCGCGAACGCGTGCCAGGCCAGGTGGGTCGGCGCCCACTGGAACGACAGCAACACCGCCACCACGAGCCCCGTCCACCACAGCCGGGCCCGCACCGGCACCGCGCGGTGGAACGGCAGCGCCGCCACCAGCAGCAGCGTTCCGGTACCGACGAAGAGGGCGGGGGAGGAGAAGGAATAGGTGGCGGGCAGCAGCCGCGCCAACAGGTCCCCGGTCGGCGCCGGCGCGAACTCCCTGGACCACCCCGGATACGCCTGCCTCGAACTGAGGAACAGCGGCGCCAGCACCGGCGCGGCCAGCGCGACGCCCAGGACGGTCGCCGTCGCGGCCCGCCCGAGCACCCGCGCCCGCCCGAGCACCCGCGCCCGCCCGAGCCCGCGCCGTCCGCCCGGCACCACGTCCCGGTCCTGCGCCAGCCGCACCACGAGCACCAGCGCCGCGCCCAGGGTCGCCATGTACGCCGTGTAGAAGTTCGCCGTCCAACACAGGGCCACGACCAGGGCCGCCGCCCCGGGACGTCGGCCGCGCAGCGCCCATTCACCCGTCAGACACAGGAGCGGGAACGCGATCAGTCCGTCCAGCCACATCGGGTTGTACGCGGCCTCGATCACCGACCAGCCGCACAGCGCGTACGAGGCCCCGAGCAGCCCCGCCGCCCACCACGGTCCGCGCCGCTGCGTGCGCAGCAACCACGCCATCGCGGCTGCCGCGGCGGCCGTCTTGAGCACGGTGACCACGTACACGGCGAGGTCGATGTCCGCGCGCGGGAAGACCCCGACGAGCGCCGCGAACGGGCTCGACAGGTACGTCCCGAAGTCCGGCAGGAAGCTCGTCCCGTACCCGGACTGCCAGTTGAGGAGCAGGCCGCCCTCGGCGCGCCCGTGCAGCAGGTCCCACAGGTGCGCGTGGAAGGGCACGAACTGGTTGCCGAGGTCGTTGACGTCGCGGTGGCGGGGCCCGTACGGGAAGACGCGCGCGACGGCGTCCCCGGCACACACGGCCACCGTCGTGATCAGGGCGGCGAGCGCCGAGCCGAACAGGCTGCGGCGCCGCGGGGAGGTGTGCGGTGTCGACATGGTGGGCCGACCCTGGCAGACGCGGAGGACGCCGGGATGGCGCCGGGGTGACCGGCGCGCCAACACTCGCGCACCCCAACACGCTCGGAATCGTTGGTCGAACCAGTGGCTCGGATCACCCTGACTGCATAACATCGATCACCGCACGGCCCTTGTGCATCGACGCACAATCTCCCGGCCCTGGAGGCTCCTTTGCACCGTCGCACTGCGCTCTCCGTCTCCGCCGTCCTGCTCGCGGCGGCTCCCCTGCTGTCCGCCTGCTCGAACGAGACCCGCCCCGGCACGGCGGCCGTGGTCGGTGGCGAACGGATCACCACCTCAGCGCTCCAGGCCCAGGTGAACGACGTACGCGCCGCACAGAACCGGTCCACGACCCCCACGCCGGCCGAGCTGGTGGAGAGCTCCCCGCGTCTGGAGCGGACGAAGCTGCGCGGGCTGATCAACAGCCGGATCCTCGACAAGATGGCCAAGGACGCCGGGATCACCGTCACCACGAAGGAGATCGAGGAGCAGCGCAAGGAGCTCGTCGACAGCAGCGGCGGGCCGCAGAAGTTCCAGGCGGCCATCCTGCAGGAGGCGGTGACGGCCCCCGGCCAGATCGACCGCTTCATCACGGACCAGCTGCTCCTGTCCAAGCTCATGGAGAAGTACGGCAAGGACAAGCTCACCGCCCCCGCGTCGGCGGCCGCCGAGAAGCTGGGCATCGAGGTCAACCCGCGCTACGGAAGCTGGGACGCCGAGGGGATCCGGCTCGGTGACGGGACCACCCCCTGGATCATCCAGCGGACCCGCCCCGAGCAGGCTGCACCCGCCGGGACCTGAGTCGCCCGTCCGGAGGTAGGTTCGGGGGGTGACTGAGCACGCGTCCCCCGAGCCCACCGGCCGCATCGTCCTGCTGACCACCAGCCACCGGGTCGCCCCGGGTCTGCTGTCCTGGTCCGCGTGGCAGACCCTGCACGCCGCGGACCGGGTGCTGTGCGCCGACCCCGACCACCCGCAGTTGCCGTACCTGCGCGAGGCGGGTGTCGAGGTGCTCCACGCGGTCCCCGACGCCCACGAACTCGTCGAGGCCTGCGCCGGCGGCGCCACCGTCGTGGTCCTGCCCAGCGGCGAGGGCGACCAGCGGCTCACCGACGGGCTCGCCCGGCTGGCCGGCTCCGGTCGGGTCGCCATGCCGGACCTGGAACTGCTGCCCGGCTCCTACGACCTGCCCGGAGCGCGGCTGCTCGACCTGGTGCAGGTGATGGACCGGGTGCGGCGGGAATGCCCCTGGACCTCGGCGCAGACCCACGAGGCCCTGGTGAAGTACGCCATCGAGGAGGCGTACGAGCTGGTCGAGGCGATCGAGGCCGGGGACCGGGACGAACTGCGCGAGGAGTTGGGCGACGTCCTGCTCCAGGTCTTCTTCCACGCGCGGATCGCGCAGGAGCACGCCGACGAGCCGTTCTCCATCGACGACGTGGCCGGGGACCTGGTCGACAAGCTGATCCGCCGGCACCCGCACGTCTTCGGCGACGCCCGGGCCGAGACGCCCGAGGACGTCAACGCGCACTGGCAGGCCACCAAGGCGGTCGAGAAGCGCCGCGCGTCGGTCACGGACGGGGTCCCGGTCGCCCAGCCCGGGCTCGCGCTCGCGGCCAAGCTCGCCGGCCGGGCCCGCACGGGCGGGATCGCGGTGGAACTGCCCCGGGGCGAGGGCGTCGGATACGAGTTGCTGGAACTGGCGGCGCGCGCCGAGGCGGCGGGCGTCGACCCCGAGACCGCTCTGCGCGCGGCGGCCCGCGTCTACCGGGACGCGATCCGGGCGGCGGAGGCGGTCGACGCCTGACCCGCGTCGCCGGGCGGCGCGTGGACGACGTCCCCTACAGCGGTGCGCGCCCCGAGGGGTTGTGCCAGTGCGGGTCCGGCGGGCTCAGGAACCATTCCCCGAAGCCCACCGGGCGGGTCCGCGCGGAGCCGCCCGGTGGGATCGCGTCGTGGAAGATCCGGTCGGGCCGGGCGCCGAGTTCCTCCAGGAGGTACGCGGTCTCCTCGATGAACTGCGCCGGCCCGCCGAGGTAGACGTCCTGGTCGCGCCACAGGCCGCGGTGGCCGAGCGCGGTCGCCAGCCGGTCGGTGGCCTGGTTGCGGTGCTGCCCGGGGGCGGGCGTGAGGTAGGTGACGGCGAGCCGGCGGTGGGCGGCGGCGTACGCGTCGATGAACGGCCGGTCGTAGAGGTGCGCGGCGTCCCGGGCGACGACGAAGAGCCGTACGTCCTGGTCGGGAGGGTGCTCCGCGAGGTCCTCCAGCATGGCCCGGATCGGGGCCCAACCGGTGCCGGCGGCGATGAAGGTGACCGGGCGGTCCTCGCGGCGCAGCGTGAGCCGGCCACCGGGCGCGCCCAGTCGCAGCGTCTCCCCGGGCCGTGCCTCGCGGACCAGCACCGTGGACAGCCGGCCCTCCTCGATCCGGCTGACGTGCAGGTCGACGGTGCCGTCGGGGCGGGGCGCGTTGCCGAGGGAGTAGGTGCGCCAGGTGGTCGGGACGCGGGCGCTGCTCACGCTCACGTACTGGCCGGGGAGATAGGGGAGCGGGAGGTCGGGGCGCAGGGTCAGCACGGCGACGTCCTGCCCGTACTGGAGGTGGCGGACGATCTCGGCGTCCCACCAGGGCGGATCGGTGCTCTCGGCGGCGCCGGCCGTCATCGCGTCGGCGATCACCTGGTAGGCCTCGGCCCAGGCCTTCTCCACGTCGGGCGTCCAGGTCTCGCCGGAGGTCTCGGCGAGGGCGGCGAGCAGGCTGGTGCCGACGGCCGCGTAGTGCTCGGGGCCGACCCGGAACTTGCGGTGGTCGCGGCCGAGGTCGCGGAGGTAGGGGACGAGGGTCTCGTTCTCCAGGTGGGTGACGACGTGGGTGAGGGCGGCGAAGAGCCGGTCCCGCTGCCGTTGCATGTCCGCCGGGGAGGAGGGGAAGAGCGGGCGGACCTCGGGGTGGTGCCAGAAGAGGTGCGTGTAGAAGTACTTGACGGCGTGCTCGGCCCGTCTCTCCACCACCGCGAAACTGCTCTTCAAGATCCTCACGTCCACAACAGCGAAAGTAGGAACGCCGGAGCGGGCGGGGTCAAGCCTCGGCGGATCTACGGACAGCCGCGACGAAGCACCCATATGGGATGGCGCGCGGAGGCCGGGATACGGTCAGCGGGTGCATGAGCCGACCCCCGCGGAACCCGCCGACGAGACCTCCTCCCCCCAGGGCCCCACCCTGTTCGACTGGGAGTTCGCCACCGACCCGTACCCGGCGTACGCCTGGCTGCGCGAGCACTCCCCGGTGCACCGCACCAAGCTCCCGAGCGGCGTGGAGGCCTGGCTGGTGACCCGGTACGCGGACGCCCGCCAGGCCCTCGCCGACCAGCGCCTCAGCAAGAACCCGGCGCACCACGCGGAGCCGGCGCACGCCAAGGGCAAGACCGGCATCCCGGGGGAGCGCAAGGCGGAGCTGATGACGCACCTGCTGAACATCGACCCGCCGGACCACACCCGGTTGCGGCGGTTGGTGTCGAAGGCGTTCACCCCGCGCCGGGTGGCGGAGTTCGCCCCGCGCGTCCAGGAGCTCACCGACCACCTCATCGACGGGTTCGCCGGGAAGGGGGAGGCGGACCTCATCCACGAGTTCGCCTTCCCGCTCCCCATCTACGCCATCTGCGAGATGCTCGGCGTACCGCGCGAGGACCAGGACGACTTCCGGGACTGGGCCGGGATGATGATCCGGCACGGCGGCGGACCGCGCGGCGGGGTCGCCCGTTCGGTGAAGCGGATGCGGACCTACCTCGGGGAACTCATCCACCGCAAACGGGACGATCTGGGCAACGACCTGATCTCGGATCTGATCCGGGCCGGCGACCACGGCGACCACCTGACGGAGGCCGAGGCCACCGCGATGGCCTTCATCCTGCTCTTCGCCGGCTTCGAGACGACCGTGAACCTCATCGGGAACGGCGTCCACTCCCTCTTCATGAACCCGGAGCAGCGCGAGCGCCTCCAGGTGTCCCTGGCCGCCGGCGAGAGCGGGCTGCTGGAGACCGGTGTCGAGGAGCTGTTGCGCTACGACGGGCCCGTGGAACTGGCGACCTGGCGGTTCGCCACCGAACCGCTGACCCTCGGCGGGCGGGACATCGCGGTCGGCGACCCGGTGCTGGTGGTCCTCGCGGCCGCGGACCGGGACCCCGCAAGGTTCGCGGAACCGGACACTCTGGACCTCTCCCGGAGTGACAATCAGCACCTCGGATACGGGCACGGCATCCATTACTGCCTCGGTGCGCCGCTCGCGCGCCTCGAGGGACAGACGGCGCTCAAAAGTTTGCTGATGCGTCTGCCGGATCTGGAACTCGCCGTTCCACCTGCGGACCTGCGCTGGCGGGGCGGGCTCATCATGCGTGGCCTACGCACCCTTCCGGTCCGCTTCACACCCCGAAACGACTGAGGCGCGACCGGGGCCGGCCTGACCGCGAGTCAGTTTCCGACCAAACTTGTTACTTGTATGCCAAGGCCGCTAGGTTCTGCCGTTACCCCGCCGTTATGCGAAAGGTACAGCCTCATGCGTTCCGGGAACGGCCGCCACAGACGCCCCAAGCAAATACCCGCACTCGTCGTCACCGCCGGAGTCACCGGTTCCGCGCTCGCCCTGCCGCTGCTCGCGGCAACCAACGCGAGCGCCGCCGACGCCGGCACGTGGGACACGGTCGCCGAGTGCGAGAGCGGCGGTTCCTGGAGCGCCAACTACGGCAGCGGCGCCTACGGGGGACTCCAGTTCACCCAGGAGCAGTGGAACGAGGCCGGCGGACTCGACTACGCGACGCGCCCCGACCTCGCCAGCCGCTCCCAGCAGATCGCCATCGCCGAGAAGGTGCTGGCCTCGCAGGGCCCCCAGGCGTGGCCGCTCTGCGCGTCCTCGGCCGGCCTGACGCGACAGGGCCCGTCGGCCGCGGTGGACCCGGGCCGGGTCGAGGCGCCCGCGCCGGTCGCGCCCACGCCCTCCCGCCCGGACTCCGCGGTGCCGAAGAGCGGTTCCACGCCGGCCACCGACTTCGGGGTGCCGACGCCCACCGCGCCCACCCCGACCCTGCCCTCCCCGTCCGGCGTGCCGTCGTTCACGCTGCCCGACGTACCGCAGGGGCCCAACGCCGGACTGCCCGTCATGCCGGACCCGGACCCGACCCTTCCGACCGGCCCGAGCAACCAGCCGCCGGTCGCCCCGACCACCCCGGGCGGCACGACCACCCCGGCGGTCCCCTCGGACCCCGCCAGGGACCCGAACCCGGCCGACCCCTCCACCACGCCCTCGGCGCCGACGGGCACTCCGACGGGCACCCCGACCGACTCGGCGGCGGACGGCGGCGGCAAGCACCGCGGCCCGGCGGCGAACGAGGGCCTCGGGGCCGTTCCCAACACCGCGCCGGAGCCCGTCTACACGGTGAAGGCGGGCGACAGCCTGACCGCCATCGCGGACGCCAAGGGACTCAAGGGCGGTTGGACCAAGCTCTACGAGGCCAACGAGCAGGTCATCGGAGGGGACGCGGACCTCATCAAGCCCGGCCAGAACCTGGATCTAACCAAGTAATAGGGGCAGTTCGGGCACCCATTAAGATCCGAATGTCCGGTTTCGGCAAGTGAGACATGCGTCTCTTCCGCCCAACTGGCGCGTCACGTATCGAAGCTGCCGCAAACCCTGCCCTCACCTGCGCAAACGTCCCTAAGCGGAACGCAAGTAGGGCCCTTTCCCCCCGATGTTGCTCGTTGAACATCGGGGGGAGACCTGTCTACCTTCTGAATCGCTCGCCACCGCGAGCCTCTTCGACCGCATCGCCGAATCCTGCCGGCGGACGGAGAGAACAGTCGTCGCGCAAGCGCCGAAGGCAGGAGCGGGGGAACCAAGGTAGGCGCCGGGACGGGCCGTCGAGAGACGGCCGCGAACCGGCTGGGGGTTAAGACGCACGCCAGTCGTGCGGCCGGGCAACTCACTCGCCCGAACCCGACAGCTCACCTCGTAGGCGTCGGTGAGGAGAAACTCCATGCTGCTTTCCGGCAAGGGCAAGCACCGTCGCGGCTCCAAGGCCGCCCGCATCGTCACGCTCGCCGGCGTCGCCGGTGTCGCCGTCGCGGCCCCGCTGATGGCCGCGGGCTCCGCGTCCGCCGCCACCACCTCCGAGTGGGACAAGGTCGCCTCCTGCGAGTCCGGTGGCAACTGGTCCATCAACACGGGCAACGGCTACTACGGCGGCCTGCAGTTCTCGTCCGGCACCTGGGCCGCCTACGGCGGCAAGGCGTACGCCTCGCAGGCCAACCAGGCCTCCAAGTCGCAGCAGATAGCCATCGCCGAGAAGGTCCTCAAGGGCCAGGGCAAGGGTGCCTGGCCGTCCTGTGGCGTGGGCCTGTCCAACTCCTCGTACGACGGCGGCGGCTCGGCCGAGACCCCCAAGCCGCAGAAGCAGCAGGCCGCTCCCAAGAAGCAGAAGGTCGCGCCGAAGACGGAGACCAAGCGCTCCGAGGGCTCCACCACCACCCGCTCCGAGCGTTCCACGGCCGCCCCGGCGCCGCAGAAGGCCCCGAAGGCGACCGCCGCCCCGAAGATCGGCAACGGCTCGTACGAGGTCAAGGCCGGCGACACCCTGGGCACCATCGCCGACGCGAACGGCGTCAAGGGCGGCTGGCAGAAGCTGCACGAGCTGAACAAGGACATCGTCCCGGACGCCGACCTGATCTACCCCGGGCAGAAGCTGAACCTCAGCTGAACCCCCCGATGACACCGCGTCAGTCCTGACGCACCCCCTGCCCGGCGCGTACCCCTCCACGCGCCGGGCGGTGGCGTGTCCGGGCCCGGTGACACCCGATCCCGCGGACGATCAAGAGTCGTATGTCCTGGAAGAAGGGTATTCGGGCCCTTTTTCGTCCCAGGACCCGGGCGGTCGGCCGGTCGAGTGGCCGGAGCCGGTTAGGCTCTAGTCGGCAAGGCCATCCCACGGCCTGACCCACCACCGCACACCCAGCGTCACATCCCAGAAGGAGATGCTCGTGCCGTCCATCGACGTCGTCGTAGCCCGGGAAATCCTGGACTCCCGAGGCAACCCCACGGTCGAGGTCGAGGTTGGCCTCGACGATGGCAGCACCGGTCGTGCTGCAGTTCCGTCCGGCGCCTCCACCGGTGCATTCGAGGCCATCGAGCTGCGTGACGGTGACCCCAACCGTTACTTCGGCAAGGGTGTCGAGAAGGCCGTCCTCGCCGTCATCGAGCAGATCGGCCCGGAGCTCGTCGGCTACGACGCCACCGAGCAGCGCCTGATCGACCAGGCCATGTTCGACCTGGACGCCACCGACAACAAGGGCTCCCTCGGCGCCAACGCCATCCTCGGCGTGTCCCTCGCCGTCGCGCACGCCGCGTCCGAGGCCTCGGACCTGCCGCTCTTCCGCTACCTCGGCGGCCCGAACGCGCACCTGCTGCCCGTCCCGATGATGAACATCCTCAACGGTGGGTCGCACGCCGACTCCAACGTGGACATCCAGGAGTTCATGATCGCCCCGATCGGCGCGGAGTCCTTCTCCGAGGCGCTGCGCTGGGGTGCCGAGGTCTACCACACCCTGAAGAAGGTCCTGCACACCAAGGGCCTCTCCACCGGCCTGGGCGACGAGGGCGGCTTCGCCCCGAACCTGGAGTCGAACCGCGCCGCGCTGGACCTCATCGTCGAGGCCATCAAGCAGGCCGGCTACGTCCCCGGCAAGGACATCGCGCTCGCGCTCGACGTCGCCGCGTCCGAGTTCTACAAGGACGGCAAGTACGAGTTCGAGGGCCAGTCCCGCTCGGCCGCCGAGATGACCGAGTACTACGAGGAGCTCGTCTCCGCGTACCCGATGGTCTCCATCGAGGACCCGCTGTACGAGGACGACTGGGCCGGCTGGAAGACCCTCACCGACAAGCTGGGCTCCAAGGTCCAGATCGTCGGCGACGACCTCTTCGTCACCAACCCCGAGCGCCTGGCCCGCGGCATCGAGGAGGGCTCCGCGAACGCCCTGCTCGTCAAGGTCAACCAGATCGGTTCGCTGACCGAGACCCTCGACGCCGTCGAGATGGCCCAGCGCAACGGCTTCAAGTGCATGATGTCGCACCGCTCCGGCGAGACCGAGGACGTCACCATCGCCGACCTCGCCGTCGCCGTGAACTGCGGCCAGATCAAGACCGGCGCCCCGGCCCGCTCGGACCGCGTCGCCAAGTACAACCAGCTGCTGCGCATCGAGGAGATCCTCGACGACGCCGCGGTGTACGCGGGCCGCTCCGCCTTCCCGCGGTTCCGCTCCGCGAACCAGTAGGAACGGCGAGGGCTAATCACGCCCCGGCCTCCGTACGTCCCCGCACTCGGTCCCGTACCGTGTGCGGGGACGTATTGCGTAGCGCACTCAGGGGAGGCGGGACCATGGCCGGGAACCGGGATCGGTTCTCCACCTTCTCGACCGCGACCAGACTCAAGGCACTCGGCGAACGGACCGCGGCGCACGTCTACCGTTCCCAGTCGCGCCGTCAGGTCCGCCGCAGCCGGCTCACCGGCCGGGCCGCGCTCCTGGTGCTCGTGCTCTGTACCCTGGTCGTCGCCCTCGCGTACCCCATGCGCCAGTACGTGTCCCAGCGCTCCGAGATCGCACAGCAACAGCGGGACGCCACCGACGCGCGCGAGCGGCTGGAGAAGCTCCGCGACGAGAAGGCCCGCTGGCAGGACCCCGCCTACGCGGAACAGCAGGCGCGCAAGCACCTGCACTTCCTGCGTCCGGGGGAGATCGGCTACATCATGAACGACCCCGGCACCGAGGCCAAGGAAGACCGCCGCACCGGGCAGGCCGGCTCCGACCGGCCCTGGTACTCGAACGTCTGGGACGGCGTCGACAAGGCCGACCGCCCCGGCGACTGACCCCGACACGCCACGCCCGCGACACACCCGCACACGAACGAAGAGACTCATCCCAGGCATGCAGACGCCCCCGCCCCAGACCGACCGCACCGAGCCGACCGCCGCGGACATCGAGGCGTTCCAGCAGCAGCTCGGCCGCCCGCCGCGCGGGCTGCGCGCCATCGCGCACCGTTGCCCCTGCGGGCAGCCGGACGTCGTCGAGACCGCGCCCCGACTCCCCGACGGCACCCCCTTCCCGACGCTGTTCTACCTGACCTGCCCGCGCGCCGCCGGTGCCATCGGCACGCTGGAGGCCAACGGCGTGATGAAGGAGATGCAGGCCCGGCTCGCCGACGACCCGGAGCTGGCCGCCGCCTACCGGGCCGCGCACGAGGACTACATCACCCGCCGCGACGCCATCGAGGTGCTCCAGGGCTTCCCGAGCGCCGGCGGCATGCCGGACCGGGTGAAGTGCCTGCACGTGCTGGTGGGTCACTCGCTGGCCGCCGGCCCCGGCGTGAACCCGTTCGGCGACGAGGCCCTGGCGATGCTGCCCGAGTGGTGGGCCAAGGGCCCCTGCGTCACCCCGTGCGGGGAGAAGAAGGACGCGGACGCGTGAGCACCACACGGGTCGCGGGCATCGACTGCGGCACGAACTCCATCCGTCTCCTCGTCGCGGACTGCGACCCGGCCACCGGCGAGTTCGTCGAGCTGGACCGCCGGATGACGATCGTCCGGCTGGGCCAGGGCGTGGACAAGACCGGCCGGCTGGCCCCGGAGGCGCTGGAGCGCACCTTCGCCGCGTGCCGCGAGTACGCCGCTGTCGTCAAGGAGCTCGGCGCCGAGCGGATCCGTTTCGTGGCCACGTCTGCCTCCCGGGACGCCGAGAACCGGGACGACTTCGTCCGGGGCGTCCTGGACATCCTGGGCGTGGAACCCGAGGTGATCACCGGGGACCAGGAGGCCGAGTTCTCCTTCACCGGCGCCACCAAGGAGCTGACGGGCCGCACCGACATGGAGCGGCCGTTCCTGGTCGTCGACATCGGCGGCGGCTCCACCGAGTTCGTCGTCGGCTCCGAGCACGTCCGGGCGGCCCGCTCCGTGGACGTCGGCTGCGTCCGGATGACGGAACGCCACCTGGTGGTGGACGGGACCGTCACCGACCCGCCGACCGAGGAGCAGATCGCCGCCATACGGTCCGACATCGAGGCGGCCCTGGACCTGGCCGCCGAGACCGTGCCGCTGACCGAGGCCCGCACCCTGGTCGGCCTGGCCGGCTCGGTGACCACCGTCGCCGCCATCGCGCTGGGGCTGACGGAGTACGACTCGGCCGCCATCCACCACTCCCGGATCCCCTACGCGAAGGTGCGCGAGATCAGCGAGCGGATGCTGACGGCCACGCACGCCGAACGCGCCGCGATCCCCGTCATGCACCCGGGCCGGGTCGACGTGATCGGCGCCGGCGCCCTGGTCCTGCTGGCGATCATGGAGCGGATCGGCGCCGAGGAGGTCGTGGTCTCCGAACACGACATCCTCGACGGCATCGCGATCAAGACCGCGGAAGACGTCGAGGCCGACAAGCAGCGGAACTGACCCGGCGAACCGCATGAGAGGGGGGTGGGGGGGGGGGCGCGCCCCCGGGCCCCCCCCCGGGGGGGGGGGGGGGGCCGGGCGCGGGCCCGGCGGGGGGCCGCGGGG
>NZ_JBIAQX010000020.1:27758-111369 GCF_042889445.1 Streptomyces sp. NPDC002602
ATCAGCCTTAGGAGATATTGTCGTCCTCGTCGATCTTCTGAGCCGCCGCGACGGACCACTCCGCCGTCGGCCCGCGGGTCGGGCGGGTGGTGCGGGGGCCCCCCCCCCCCCCGGCCCCCCCCACCCCCCTCGTCGTCGGATGCGGTGGCCCGCCCGGGCCCCGGGCGGGCCCGGGGTCGTACGGGTGGACGAATACTTCGGGTCGGTTCCTGGCCGCGGCCACGAATAGCCCCCGGAGAAGGGGCCGTTGATTCCGTTTCCCCTCCCCCCGTTCGGCTGATGGGGGATCATATGGTGAATTGTTGAGGTGGGGGATGACCCGCCGCGCCACGGTCTGTCACGGCCGGGCGCGCGCGGCGGCGCGGCCTTCGGCACGACGTGCCGGTGCGGGCCCCCATCCCACGTCTTCCATGGGGGTGGACATGCCTGTCGGGGCACTGGCGACGGCCTCCGTCGTCGCCACACAACTCAACGACCTCGCGGACAAGCCGGGGCTCGGCTCCCGTCGGGACGAACTGAAGTCGCTGGCCGACGCCCTCCAGGGGCTGGGCGACGGCGACATCGAACCCTGGACCGAACTCGACCTCCTCCAGGCCTACGCCCGGCCGGAGAGCGTGAGCGCCGCCCTGGCCGAGGGGCCGGAACACCGGGCCTGGGCCCTGCTGGAGGTCGCCATCGGCACCCTCGTGTTCCTGCCGCTGTTACTCACCTGGTTCGGCCTCAGCCGAGCCACGGACGCCTACCGGACCCTCATCGGCGAGGACCCGAAATCCGCCGCCCGCCCCTTCCTGCAACTGTGGCAGTCCGGCTTCGAGGGCCGGCTGGCCGACTGGTCCACCTTCGGACACGTCGCCGGATCCGCCACCGCCGTCATCCTCCTGCTGTGCCTGCTCGCCGCCGTGCACGGGGTGCGCAGAACCCGTACGGAACACCGGGCCGACCAGGCACGACGCACCGCCGACGAACTGCTCGCCCTGCTCGTCCCGCTGCTCACCCGGGCCCAGTTGCTGCTCAACGAACAACGGCTCTCCTCCCCCCGACGGTTCACGGCGGAGCTCACCGCGGCCGCCGCGAACCTCGGCAGGCTCGGCGACAACGCGGTGCGCGCCCACGAGCGGCTCGGCGAGGTCGCGACCTCGCTCGCCGCGTCGGTCGAGGCCGCCGGCACCCGGCTCGACGCCCTCGACTCGGCCGTGCTGCCGCTGGAGCGGGCCGTCGCCAGGGTCGAGGCGGCCGTGGAGACGAACACCGGCGAGGTCGGTCGGGCCGTCGCCGCGCTCACCGACCCGCTGGAACAGCACACCTCCCGCCTGGAGACCGTGGTCAGCGGCAACGGGAACATGGTGCGCAAGGCGCTGGAGGACGTGCGCGAGGTCAATGGCGAGGTCCGCGACGCCCTCGGCGCCGCCGGCGAACGGGTCGAGGACTCGGTGACCACCCTGGCCGCCGCGCAGCGCTCGTTCACCACCGGCACCGAACTCGCCGCCGACGTCACGGCGCGGGTCCTGCACCGCCTCGGCGACGTCACGCAGGACACCGCGGAGGCCGTGGCCCTCGCACAGCGGGCGGTGCTGGGGCTGGAGGAGCAGACCGGCGCCCTGCGGCGGGCCGCCGAGCGGTTCGCCGAACTCGCCCGGGTGATGGCCGGGGCGGCGGACGTCTCCGCCGCGGCGGCCGAGGCCCGCACGCTCGTCGACACGCGGTACGTCCACGACGCCCGGACCGCCCCGGCCCCCGCTCCCGTACGCGTGCGGGCCGTCGGGGTGGACCTGGCCAAGGGGCACGACGACCACGCGCACCCGCAGGACGATCCGACCGGGACGGCCCGACGATGAGAAGACCACCGCGGCCGCGGTTCAACCCGCTGACCCTCGCCGGCTGGCTGTTCGCCGACATGCTCCTGGTCCTGGCCATGGTCGCGATGGGCGACCGGGGCGACCCGGTGAAGGCCGCCGAGGCCTCCCGGACCGGCACCGGCCCCTCGCCCCGTCCCGGCGTCACATCGGGTGCGAGGCCGAGCCCGACCCCCTCGGGGCCCCGGTCCGTGGAACGGCGTGCGGTGACGTTCTCCTTCGACGCCGACTCCTCCGACACCGAGCGCATCGTGGGCCGACTGCGCGCCGGGACGAAAGCACACGACGGCCGCACCGCGGCCTTCGTCCTGACCTTCGGCCGCAGCCCCCGGGTCGGCGACGGCGTGGACTACGCCCGCCACGTCAACGCCCTGCTGACGAAGGCCCGTCCCGCGATGTTCACCGGCGCCACCACCCGGGACTTCTTCGTCCAGGGACCCTCCGGCGACCACGCCGACATCGAGATCTACTTCTACACCTACTGACAGCCCGAGCCGTACACCCCTCGGAGGCGCGAGACCGTGCAGATCCTTCCCTTCTACCTGGTGTGCGACGAGTCCGGCTCGATGGCCGGCCCGTCGATCGACAGCATGAACACCGCCCTGCCGGAACTCCACAAGGAGATCAGCAGGAACCCGGCGGTCGCGGACAAGACCAGGTTCTGCCTGATCGGGTTCTCCGACGACGCCACCGTCCTCCAGCCGCTGGCCGACCTCAGCGACCTGGACACGTTGCCGGCGCTGTCCGCGGGCGGACTCACCGCGTACGGGGAGGCGTTCCGCACGCTGCTGCGGTGCATCGAGAACGACGTCGCCCGGCTCAAGGCGCAGGGCCACGAGGTCTACCGGCCCGTCGTCTTCTTCCTCTCGGACGGCGGTCCCACCGACGAGGACTGGATGCAGGCGCACCAGGAGCTCAACGAGGCCCGCTACCGGCCGAACATCATCGCCTTCGGCATCGGGGAGGCCGACCGAGCGACGATCGGCCACGTCGCCAACTTCCGGGCCTTCATCCAGGACGACAAGAGAGTCTCCCCGGCCGCCGCGCTGCGCGAGTTCGCGACCAGCCTCACCCGGTCGATCGTACGGTCGGCCGGCAGCATGGCCGCCGGCGGCGCCGGCGTGTTCAGCCTGGCCGTGGACGACACGGTGCCCGGCTTCTCCACCGTCTCCCTCGACAAGCTCTGAGGCCGGTCATGCGAGAGGAGACACCCGACCCCGCGCACGGTCCGACGGGCGCGACGTACACCCCGTGGCCGGCCCCGGCCGCCTCCGTCGAACCCGAACCGTTGGAGCTGCCCCGCGAGGTCTCCGCCGAGTCCGAGCCGGCCGCCCGGCGGCTCCCCGCCCCGCGGCCCGCTCCCGCGTCACCGGAGCCCGCCCCCGCGGTGGACCCCGGGCCGGCGCCCGCCGTGCTCGGCGCCCCGCCGTTCAGCGGACCCAAGCCCCCGCTCTACGCGCCCCACCCCGGGGCGCCGGTCGGGGCCCGTACGGACCTGGACGGCGCGGTCCTCCCGGACATCGTCGTCGACGGGGCGACCCACGGGCCGTTGACCGTACGGGCCGCGTCCGTGCGGGGCGACTCCCACCGCCACCACGCGGAGCCCCGTCAGGACGCGGTGGTGGTGGCACGGTTGGGAGAGCCGGACGAGGACACCGGACTGCTCGTGCTGGGCGTCGCGGACGGGGTCGGCTCGGTACCGCGCTCGCACCTCGGATCCCATCTCGTGTGTCGCGAGATCGTCCGCTTCCTCGACGAGTACGCCGGGGAACTGGTGCGGTCCCTGCGCACCAGGGACGAGAAGGCCCTCACCGCCATCGTGAACTCCGCCGTGGGCAGCGTCGCCGAGTCGCTGGTGCGGTCGGCCACGACCGCCGGGCACCGACCCGGCGACTACGCGACCACCCTGCGCGTGCTGCTCGTCCCGCTCGACCCCGCGGTGCGCCACCGGGCCCTGTTCACCGTCGGGGACGGCGGCGCGGCGCTGCTGCGGGACGGGACCTGGTACCTCGACGTGGTGGGCGCCGCGGAAGGCGGGGGAACGGGGATCATCGACACGCGCACGGCGGCCCTGCCGACCACGCGCGTCGCCGAGGCGCACCTCTTCGGTCCCGCCCGGCCCGGCGACGTGTTCGTCCTGTGCACGGACGGCCTGTCCACGCCGCTGGGCGGAGAGGAGGAGATGCGCGGGTTCCTCCGCGGGGCGTGGGGCGGGCCCCCGCCCGGACCGTCCGACTTCCTGTGGCAGCTCCAGTACCGGGTCAAGTCCTACGACGACGACCGCAGCGCCGTCTGCCTGTGGGAGGGGGACTCGTGAGCGTCATCGACGGCGCCGACGTGGCGCTGTCCTCGCTGGACCCGCTCGACAAGGTCGGTGACGGCGGCCAGGGCGAGGTGCGCACGCTGGCCGGGTGGCCCGGCCTGCTCTACAAGAGCTACCGGGAACCGCACCGCGTCGCGGGGGAGGCGTTGGCCGCGCTGGTCTCCGTACGGTTCGGGCTGCGGGCCGACGAGCGCGACCGGTTGGACGCGTCGACGGCCTGGCCGCTGTGCCGTGTCGTGGACGCCGGCCGGGTCACCGGGTTCCTGATGAACGAGGCGCCCGCCTCCATGCGGTGGGCGACGGGGGACGGCTCGACGAAGCTGACCGAACTGGCCTTCCTGCTCCGCCCGGGCAAAGCCGCCTGGCAGGGGGTCGTCCAGCCCTCGCCGGCCGAGCGGTTGGCCCTCGTGGTCGCCCTCGTCGAACTCGTCGACCGGCTGCACGCGACGGGCCTCGTCTTCGGCGACCTGTCGGAGGCCAACGTGCTGTGGACGGTCCGCCCCGCGCCCGCCGTCCACCTCATCGACTGCGACGGCGCCCGGCTGGTGGGCGCCGAGCCGGTGCTCGCCCAGGCGGATACCCCGGACTGGAGCGACCCGCTGGCACCGCCCGGCGCGGCCACCGTGGACAGCGACCGCTACAAGGTCGCGCTCGCCGTCGGCCGGATCCTGGCGCAGGACGCGTACGCGACTCCGGGCCGCCCGCTCGACCCGCTGCCCGGGGTCCTGGACGAACGTCGGGAAGACGCCGTGCGCGGGCTCTACGAGAAGGCGGCGGGCGGCCACGGGACCCGGCCGGACCTGGGCCAGTGGCGCATCGCGCTGGCCGGGCGGCGCCAGATCGCGTTGGAGGCGGGGCGTCCCCGCGAGCGGCCGGTCCTCGACCCGCGCAAGTTCGACGGGCCGAGAAGACGGGGGAGCATCAGGCTTCGCGACTGAAGGTCCCCGCGACCCGCCCAACGGGCTGCTCCATCCGGCCGAGACCCTTCGAAAGGCAGCTTGCGGGGCCGAAAGCACCTTCGCCCCCACCAGGTTCGTGAAGTTCTTCACAAGGAAAAAAGGCCTACTGGGTCAAGGTGGGGGCCGTTCGGCCCCCTCAGGGGGTCCACAGGCCCGTTTCAAGCGAGTGTTCGTGCGAATCGCGGCCGGCCGCGAGGGGCGTCGGCAGGCATCCACGAAGCCGGTGGTCTACTCCGGTCGAGGGCCTTCGGGCCAGTTCAGGACTGGTGTACAACGTCTCCCGTTACACCGTGGTTCCCGATTCCCGCCATGACCTGGGTCACGTGGGCGGCGCAGTGTAGCAGAGGGTGGACAGCTCCTTGTGAAGGGGCTCACGAGCGTCACCCCTGGGGGTGCTGGATACTCGTTCCATGAGCACCACGGAGCGTCCCAGGATCCTCGTTGTAGGAGGTGGGTACGTAGGCCTGTACGCAGCCAAGCGCATCATGAAGAAGATGCGCTACGGCGAGGCGACCGTCACGGTCGTCGACCCGCGCTCGTACATGACCTACCAGCCCTTCCTCCCTGAAGTGGCCGCAGGCAGCATCTCGCCTCGGCACGTCGTCGTCCCGCTGCGACGCGTGCTGCCCAAGGCAGAGGTCCTCACCGGCCGGGTCACGACCATCGACCAGGACCGCAAGGTCGCCGTCGTCACGCCGCTGGTCGGCGAGGCGTACGAGCTGCCCTTCGACTACCTGGTGATCGCGCTCGGCGCCGTCTCCCGCACCTTCCCGATCCCCGGCCTGGCCGAACAGGGCATCGGCATGAAGGGTGTCGAGGAGGGCATCGGTCTGCGCAACCACGTGCTGGAACAGCTCGACAAGGCCGAGTCCACGACGGACGAGAACGTCCGCCGCAAGGCCCTCACCTTCGTCTTCGTCGGCGGCGGCTTCGCCGGTGCGGAGACCATCGGCGAGGTCGAGGACATGGCCCGCGACGCCGTGAAGTACTACACCACCATCAAGCGCGAGGACATGCGCTTCGTGCTGGTGGACGCGGCCGACAAGATCCTCCCCGAGGTCGGGCCGAAGCTCGGCACCTGGGGCAAGGAGCACCTCGAGTCCCGCGGCATCGAGATCTACCTGAACACCTCCATGGACTCCTGCGTGGACGGCCACGTGGTGCTGAAGAACGGCCTCGAGGTCGACTCCAACACCATCGTGTGGACCGCCGGCGTGAAGCCCAACCCGGCGCTCGCCCGCTTCGGCCTGCCGCTGGGCCCGCGCGGCCACGTGGACGCCGAGCCGACCCTCCAGGTCAAGGGCACGGACTACATCTGGACCGCCGGCGACAACGCCCAGGTTCCCGACATGGCCGCCCGCAAGGCCGGCGTCGAGAACGCCTGGTGCCCGCCGAACGCCCAGCACGCGCTGCGCCAGGCCAAGGTCCTCGGCGACAACGTCATCTCGGGCATGCGGGGCTTCCCGCAGACCGAGTACTCGCACTCCAACAAGGGTGCGGTGGCGGGCCTCGGCCTCCACAAGGGCGTCGCGATGATCGTCATGGGCAAGATGAAGATCAAGCTCAAGGGCCGGCTCGCCTGGTACATGCACCGTGGCTACCACGGCATGGCCATGCCGACCTGGAACCGCAAGATCCGCGTCTTCGCCGACTGGACCCTCGCGATGTTCCTCAAGCGCGAGGTCGTCTCCCTCGGAGCCCTGGAGACCCCGCGCGAGGAGTTCTACGAGGCCGCCAAGCCGGCGCCGGCCCCGGCGGCCACCGCCGCACCGGCCGCCAAGGCCAAGGCCTCCTGACCCGGCGCGTTCCGGCAGGATCCTGAGCACGACCAGCACGTCCCCGAAGGGGCTGCCCGCCATCCGTGGTGCGGGCGGCCCCTTCGGCGTTCCTCCCGGATTGTCCGGCGCCGGAAATGGGTAGGTCGTTCGGTCGAAACTTCTGGAGGTGCCCACCATGACCGACGCCGCGCCGCGGCTGGCCGCTCTTGCCGAGACCCTGCTGGGCACGCCCCTGCCCGTCCGCGTACGAGCCTGGGACGGGAGCGAGGCCGGTCCGCCGTCCGGGCCCATTCTGGTACTGGCCAACCGGCGCGCCCTGCGCCGAGTGCTGTGGAAGCCCGGAGAGCTCGGACTGGCCCGCGCGTGGGTCGCCGGCGACCTCACCGTCGACGGAGACCTCTTCGAGCTGCTGGACCGCGTCGCCGGTCTCCTCTGGGAGGCGGACCCCGCGCCCGCCCGCCCCGCGGTGGAGCCGCTCGTCGGCCTCGGCAAGCTCGCCGCCCTGCGCCCCCACCTGCCCGCCCGGGCCGCCGCCGCCTCCGGCTCGACCGCCCTGCTGCGCGACCCCGAGGCCCGCGCCGCCCTCCGCGAACTCATCGCCCTGGCCCGGCCGTGGCCCGCGCCCGCCCCGCCGCCCGAGGAGGCCGTCCGCCGCTCCGGGACCCGCCACACCAAGGGCCGCGACCGCGAGGCCATCAGCCACCACTACGACGTCGGCAACGAGTTCTACGAGCGGGTGCTCGGCCCGTCGATGGTGTACTCCTGCGCCTACTGGAGACCCGGCGGCACCCTGGAGGAGGCCCAGCGGGACAAGCTCGACCTGGTCAGCCGCAAACTCGCCCTGGCGCCCGGACAGCGGCTGCTCGACGTCGGCTGCGGCTGGGGCTCCATGGCCCTGCACGCGGCCCGCGAGTACGGCGTCCAGGTCACCGGCATCACCCTCTCGCGCGAGCAGGCCGCGTACGCCCGCAAGCGGGTCGCCGAGGAGGGCCTGGCCGACCGGATCGAGATCCGGATCCAGGACTACCGGGACGTCAAGGACGGCCCCTACGACGCCATTTCCTCGATCGGGATGGCCGAGCACGTCGGCGCCGAACGCTACCGCGAGTACGCCCGCACCCTGCACGCGCTGCTGCGCCCCGGCGGACGACTGCTGAACCACCAGATCGCCCGCCCGCCGGAGCCCGACGAAGAGGCCTACCGGATCGACGAGTTCATCGACGCCTACGTGTTCCCCGACGGGGAGCTCTCCCCGGTCGGCGGCACCGTGGGCGAACTGGAACGCGCCGGCTTCGAGGTGCGCGACGTCGAGGCGCTGCGCGAGCACTACGCGCTCACCCTGCGGGCCTGGGTCGCCCGGCTGGAGCGGCACTGGGACGAGGCCGTGCGCCTGACCTCGCCCGGCCGGGCCAGGGTGTGGCGGCTGTACATGGCGGCCTCCGCGCTCGGCTTCGAACACAACCGGCTCGGGGTCAACCAGGTGCTGGCCGTCCGGCCCGGACCGAGGGCCGAATCGGGGCTGCCGCTGCGCGCCCGGGAGTGGGGCGCGCGGCAGACCCCGTGAAGCGGCGGACGACGACGAAGGGCCCCGCGACGGTGAACGTCGCGGGGCCCTTCGCCCTGTGGCCCGCCAAGGCCTCGAACCGCGGCCGGGCTACTCGGTCTTGATGGCGGTCAGCATGTTCAACCGGGCGGCGCTGCGGGCCGGCCACATGGCCGCCAGCACGCCCACCACACCGGCGAGCAGCAGGAAGATGCCGATCCGGTCCCACGGGAGGACCAGAGCGTAGTCGGGCACCGTCTCGGTGAGGGTGGAGCCGACCGCCCAGGCGAGGAAGATGCCGATGGCGACACCGAGGACCGCGCCGAAGAGCGAGATGACCACGGCCTCCAGGCGGATCATGTTCTTGACGCGACTGCGGTCCAGGCCGATCGCCCGCAGCATGCCGATCTCCTGCGTCCGCTCGAAGACGGACATGGCCAGGGTGTTGACCACGCCGAGCACCGAGACGATCAGCGCCATGCCGAGCAGGCCGTACATGACGTTCAGAGCGGTGTTGATCATGCCGCCCATCTCGTTGCGCATGTCCTGCTGGGTGGCGATGGAGATGGCCGGGTTGTTGCCGAGGGCGTCGAGGACGGCCTTCTCGCCGGCCTTCGAGTCGCCGGCGGTGGCGTTGACGTACACCTCGGGGATGTACGGGGTCTCGGTGTGGGGGCTGAGGACCTTCTCGTCGAGGACGTACGGGGAGAGCAGGCCCTCCATGTCCTTGTAGACCGCGCCGACCTTCAGCGAACCCTTCTTGCCGTCGTCGTACATGACCTGGAGGGTGGAGCCGACCGTCAGGTCCTGCTTCTTCGCCGTCTTCTCGGCCACCGCCACCTCGCCCTTGGCGAGGCTGTCCAGCGAGCCGGTGACCACGTCGATGTTGAGCAGGTCGCCGATGGACTTCGGGTTGACGCCGGAGGCCGCCCTGAAGTCCTCGCCGATCTTCAGGCTGTCGGTCCGCTGCGGGGAGACCGCCTTGATGCCGGGCGCCTTGGCCAGGGCCTCGGCGACGGACGCGTCGAGGCTGCCGCCACCCATGGCCATGGAGACCTTGTAGTCGGCCTTCAGCTTGTCGGTGCTCATCCGGTCCACGGCCTTGCCCATGGTGATGCCGAGCACGGACAGGGTGGTGACCAGGGTGAGGCCGATGGCGAGGGAGGCGGCGGTGACGGCGGTGCGGCGCGGGTTGCGCACGGCGTTCTGCGCGGCCAGCTTGCCCGGTACGCCGAAGACCTTCTCCAGCAGCGGTCGCACGGCGGCGATGAGCGGCCGGGACAGCAGCGGGAGCAGCACGATCAGGCCGACGAGGATGAAGAAGGCACCGCCGCCGATCAGGTAGCGGCCGTTCTCCCCGCTCACGGACACGCCGCCCAGGGCCATCGCGAAGCCGATGAGGCTGAGGACGCTGCCGCTGATGTTGCGCAGGAGCAGGGACTTGGCGTCGGCCGGCAGGTGGGCGCTGCCCATCGCGGCGACCGGGGGGATCCGGCCGGTGCGCCACGCGGGGAACACGGCGGCCACCGTGGTGACGAACACGCCGATGACGAGCGCCGCGATGATCGTCGCCGGGGCGATGACCAGGTCACCGGCCGGGATCTTGGCGCCGATGGAGTCCATCAGGGACCGCATGCCGATCGCCAGGCCGACACCGGTGACCAGGCCGATCGCGGAGGAGATCAGACCCACGACCAGGGCCTCGGCCAGGACCGAGCGCACGACCTGGCCGCGCTTGGCGCCGACGGCGCGCAGCAGGGCCAGTTCCTTGGTGCGCTGGGCGACCAGCATGGTGAAGGTGTTGTAGATCAGGAAGATGCCGACGAAGAGCGAGATGCCGGCGAACACGAGCAGCATCGTGCTCATGCCGCTCATCTGCTCCTCGATGTTCTTGGCCTGCTCCTTGGCGAGTTCGGCGCCGGTCTGGGCCCGGGTGTTCTTCTCGTCGAGCAGCGGCTTGATGTCGGCCAGCAGTTGGTCGGAGGAGGCGCCCGCCGCGGCACCGACGGACAGCTCGTCGAAGAAGCCCGGCTTCAGGTACAGCTGCTGGGCGGTGGCGGTCTCGAAGAGGACGAGGCTGCCGCCGGCGTTGACCTGGCCGTCCTCGGTGGTGAAGACGCCGCCGAGGACGTACTCCTTCACCGGGCCGTTGGTGGCGACGCGGACCTTGTCCCCGACCTTGTACTTGCCCTTGGTCGCCGTCTCCTTGTCGAGGGCGATCTGGTTCGCGGCGGTCGGACCGGCGCCTTCGACGAACGTGTAGGACGGGTCCTGGCCGCCCTTCGCCGGGGCGAAGTTGGAGCCCCGGTTGGCCCAGCCGTCGCCGATGAGCCTGCCGTTCTCGTCGCCGACGCCGGCGAAGCCGGAGACCCGGGCGGACACGGTGTCGACGCCCTTGACGGCCTTGACCTTGTCGACGGTCTGCCGGCTGATGCCGGGGTCGCCCTCGCGGACCCCGTCCTCGTTGCGGCCCGCGCCCCACGAGGTCACGGAGACGGCGACTTTGTCGAAGCTCTTGGCGGACTGGCCCGAGAGGGCCTTGCCGAGGGTGTCGGTGAACACGAGCGTGCCGGAGACGAAGGCGACGCCGAGGGTGACGGCGAGCACCGTCATCAGCAGTCTGGCCTTGTGCGCGAGCACGTTGCGCAGGGCGGTACGGAACATGGTGGAGGATCCAGGTGTCGGGGGCCGGCGGAGGACGTGCGGAGGGGCGGTCCCTCAGCTGGTGCGGCCCTTGGCGTCGAAGGCCTTCATGCGGTCGAGCACCCCGTCGGCGGACGGGTTGATCATCTCGTCGACGATCCGGCCGTCGGCGAGGAAGATGACGCGGTCCGCGTAGGAGGCGGCGACCGGGTCGTGGGTGACCATGACGACGGTCTGGCCCAGCTCGCGGACCGAGTTGCGCAGGAAGCCGAGGACCTCGGCGCCGGAGCGCGAGTCGAGGTTTCCGGTCGGCTCGTCACCGAAGATGATCTCGGGGCGGGAGGCCAGGGCGCGGGCGACCGCCACGCGCTGCTGCTGGCCGCCGGAGAGCTGGGTCGGGCGGTGGCCGAGCCGGTCGGAGAGACCGACCATGGAGATCACGGAGTCCAGCCACTGCTTGTCGGGCTTGCGGCCCGCGATGTCCATGGGGAGCGTGATGTTCTCCAGGGCGGTCAGCGTCGGCAGCAGGTTGAACGCCTGGAAGATGAAGCCGATCTTGTCCCGGCGCAGCTGCGTCAACTGCTTGTCCTTCAGGGAACCCAGCTCGACGTCGCCGATGCGCACGGAGCCGGCCGAGAAGGTGTCCAGACCGGCGACGCAGTGCATCAGCGTCGACTTGCCGGAGCCGGACGGGCCCATGATCGCGGTGAACTGGCCGGCGGCGAAGTCGACGGACACGTTGTCCAGCGCGACCACCTGGGTCTCGCCCTGGCCGTACACCTTGGAGAGCTGGGTGGCGCGGGCGGCCACGGCCTGGGTGGTGTGCGGGGCGTAGTTCATGGTGGTCACGGGGACTCCTGTCGAGCATGGGTGCTGCGGTGTGGCGGGACCCTTCCATCCTCGCCGCGCACCACCCCGCTCCGGATCAGCCGAGGTGCTCGTTCATGGGCCCACTGGAGTCTGATCACCGGCGTGCGGTTCTCCTCCTCTGGTATGACAGGGGCGGTCGCGGAGCGGGGCCGCGCCGGCGGCGCCGGGCGGGCCCGGGGGCCGCCCCGGAACGCCTTCGGGGTGCCTCGTGGTGCCTCTCCGGGATCCCTCGGGGATCTCTCGGGGTCGGCCGTCCGTCGACCGTTCCGCCGGCCGCCGCGGGGCGCGGGACGGTCCGGGGTGGCGGACCGGTGGCGACCGGGTGGCGTGCGGCGGCGAAATCCCGTCATTCCCATCGCGGGGGTGATCGTCGCCGGGAAGGTGCCGACAACGCCTTATCAGGTCTGACGACCCCTCAAGCGTCAATAAAATCAGACAACATCGGGCAGAAGCCCAGGTCGGGGCAGGGGCGTTCCGGATAGGCTCGACGCAGCGTTGAAGGCTTTTTCACGGGGGCCGCCACGCCCTGCCCGGATGGTGGAATGCAGACACGGCGAGCTTAAACCTCGCTGGCCCTCGGGCCGTGCCGGTTCAAGTCCGGCTTCGGGCACGACCACGCTCTGTGCGGACGGGAAACACGCGAACGGCGGGGGTGCCTTGGGGGCGCCCCCGCCGTCGTTCTGTCGAGGGGCGACCGTGACCGACCACGGGCCCTCGACCGCCCGGGTGTTCGACCGTCCCGTGCCCGACTCCGCCTCCCGCGGGCCCCGTTGACGGACCTTCCTTTCGTGTGCGCCCCGACCCGTGCGCACGCCCGCGGCCCCGCTCGCCCGTTCGTCCGTCCATGGCGCGGATCTCGCCCGACCGCCCTCCCGCGGCGGCGGTCGGGCCTCTGCGGTCGAGGCGCCCGGGCCCCGGGGCGTGTCGGCGAATGCGGGCCGCGGGGAGGGGCCGGGAAAGAGCCCTTTCGGGTGTGCCGGAATGTCCCGCGATTCGAAAGACCTCGAATGCCCGGGCGTTTCGGAACGGGGATATCGGGCGATACTCGGGGCGCGCGGACAATGACGTGCGCGGCCCGGCACCCGAGCCGCTCCGGAAGGGCGTGACGGCCTGTCCGCGGAGCGCCGGAAGCCCTGCGGACGCATGCTCGACGTCCTGGTCGCCCCGCGTGGGCCAGGGGTCCCGCTTGCCCTTTTTGGGCTCCTGTGAGAGGGGGAAAGATCCTCCTCCAGCAGTAGGGTGATTCCTTTGCGAGCGCATTACTCTTGTTGCTAAGGCCGCGCACGGTGGCCATGGAGGAGTGAGATGAGGAGCAGTAACCCGGTCTTCTCGCGACGGGGGTTCAGCCGCGACAACGGCGGCTACGCGGGCTTCGACGCGCAGCAGGCGCAGGCCGGGACCGCGACCAACCCGTACGCGACGAACCCTTACGCCACGGACCCCGCCACGGGGATGCCGCAGGCACCGGCGCGCGCCGGCGCGATGACCATCGACGACGTCGTGAGCCGTACGGCCATGACGCTCGGCGTGCTCACGCTCACCGCGACCATCGCCTGGCTCGCCCTGCCGGTCGACGCGGCCAACCTGAACAAGTCGTACGGCATCGCCGTCGTCGCGATGCTCATCGCGTTCGGCCTGGCGCTCGTCCAGTCCTTCAAGCGCAAGGCCTCGCCGGCGATCATCCTCGCCTACGCGGCCTTCGAGGGTGTCTTCCTCGGTGTCATCAGCGCCGCGGTGAGCACCTACATCAGCTCCGGCGTGGTCATCCAGGCCGTGCTCGGCACGCTCTGCGTCTTCGCCGGCGTGCTGTTCGCGTACAAGATGCGCTGGATCCGCGTCACCCGCCGTTTCTACGGCTTCGTGATGGCGGCCGCCATGGGCTTCATGCTGCTCATGGTCGTCAACCTGCTCTTCTCGATCTTCGCGGGCGGCGACGGCCTGGGCTTCCGCAGCGGCGGCCTCGGCATCCTGTTCGGCGTCATCGGCATCATCCTCGGCGCCTGCTTCCTCGCCCTCGACTTCAAGCAGGTCGAGGACGGCGTGACGTACGGCGCCCCGCGCGAGGAGGCGTGGCTGGCGGCCTTCGGCCTCACCACGACCCTGGTCTGGATCTACCTGGAGATGCTGCGGCTCTTCTCGATCCTCTCCGGCGACGACTAGTCGTACCGGTCACAGGCCCCGGGCGGACGCCCACACGGCATCAGGAAGGCCCCGCGAGCACGATGCTCGCGGGGCCTTCCCGTGTCTCGTGGGGGATGCGGAGTCGGTCGGGGACTCGGGACGGTGACAGGGGTGACGGGGGCAGGGGTGGTGACGGGGGTTCAGCCCAGTCTGCGGGCGGCCCTGCGCAGGTCGTACTCGTGGATGATCGCCTTGGCCTGGCCGTACGACAGCTCGTGCGCGCCGCGCAGCCAGCTGACCTTCTCCTCGAACCGGACGAGGGAGGGGCCGTCGTCCACGGTGCGGAGCCAGTCGGAGAGTTCACGACCGGTGGTCAGGGGAATTCTGTCGATCATATTGCGGTGTGTCTGCTCGGAGAACTCTACGGACATGGGCGCCTCCGGAGGTATCGCCGTGTTCTCTTCACGACACCGTGCCTCAGCGTTCGCTCGTTGGCAATGGTGCCCGGGCGGCGCGTAAGGTCGGCGGGGTGCTCGATACCTCGCCCCTGACCCTCGTGGTCGAACGTTTCGCCGACCGGCTGCGGGCCGCACCGCAGAGCCGACTCCAGCGCGGCGCCGCCGCCGAGGCGCTGGAACTGGCCCGCGAGTTGGCCGTACGGGCCCAGCGGCTGGAGTCCGCCGCAGGCGCCGCGGAAGCGGGGGCGGCTCCGGGGGCGACTCCGGCGCGTGTCGTGCCGGACGCGGGCATCTTCGTCGTCGGGGACCAGGTGGCGGTCGCCGGACTGGACCTCGTGGAGGCGCTGCGCGCCACCGCCACCGCCACCGCCACGGCCGCCGCACCCGCCCCGGACGACGCGAAGGCCCCGTCCGCGATGCTGGACGAGGCCGTGCGACTGGTGGAGCGGGCGGAGATCAGAGCGATGCGATGACGCGGTCCGCGAGGATGTAGACGTTGTTGTCGGGGTCCTCGGAGTCACCGCAGGAGAACGTCAGCGCGTAGGCGCCGGAGATTCCCGAGCCGCCCAGCAGGACCGGCGCGGTGCCCGAACGCAGGGCCTCGGAGAGACGCTCGGCGGTCTCTCGGTGCCCCGGGGTCATACAGAGCGTGGTGCCGTCCGTGAAGACGTACACGTCCAGAGTGCCCAGCGGGCCCGGACGGACGTCCGCGAGGGCCGTACGGGCCTCCGCGAGCTCCTCCAGGCGGTTCACCGTGCGCTCGTGGTCCGCTCCCGGGTGGGAGGCCTGCACGGGCACGAAATCGGGGTGCGAGGGGTGGCGTCGGCGGGCCGCCGCCAGCTCGGGGGAGTCCTCCGGGTACTCGTCGAGGATCTCGTCGCCCAGGAGCGGCTCCAGGCCCACCATGTCCGCCTGCCGGGGCAGGAAGACCGGGTTCTCCTCGCCGAGCCCCGGCAGACCGCCGAGCAGCGAGGGGGCGTCGGCGGCGTCACGGGCCTCCTGCGCGGCCCAGAAGGCCCGCGCCTCGGCCAGCTCGCGCTCGCGCTCCTCGGCGAGGGCTTCGGCCACGGCGGCTCGTATCTCCGCCGCGGGGGACTCGACGGCGCTGCGGGCGTGCGGGACGGTCGCACCGCGCGGGTGCGACGACACGACGAGCTCACCGCGCAGGGCCGTGACCTGCTTTCGCAGTCCGTGTACGGCGTGCAGCGCAGCGGCGCCCACGGCCGTGGCAGCGGCCGTGGTCAGCAGCAGGGCAAGAGACATGGCGCTCACTGACTAACTCCCGGTTGATTCGATCCCCCGACTTCCTACATCAGCTTGACCTCTGCTGGGAATGGCAGGCAGTGCATTACGTCATGAATTGGACAGGTCTTTGGGCCATGGGGCCCGTAGTGGGTACCGTCTGACCTGCACAGATGCCAAACCCCCGGGACAAAGGTCACATCCTGGGGGAGATTCGGTCACAGCTCGGCCGCGACGGGGTTAGATTCGGCGTCAGTACGACAAGCCGCGAGCGCTGGAAATCCTTACGGCGCTTGGGCGCGGAGCTTGATCAGGTATGCACCGGCCCGCATGGGGAGCCTCCGACGCCGTCGCACAGCGTCCCGAGCCCACTACCGCACACCCGACCACTTTTCGCCCCCGACCCGCGCCTCGGCGATCCGGCCGGAGCGAGAAGCCCCCTCGACACGAGGGGGCACCTGCTTCATCGGTCGGCCCGGCCCGGCCCAGGTGCCCGTCCTCGTGCCTCGGACGGACCCCTACCCGCCGCTCCGGCTCAGCTCAGCCGCTCGATCACCATGGCCATGCCCTGGCCGCCGCCCACGCACATCGTCTCCAGACCGAACTGCTTGTCGTGGAACTGCAGGCTGTTGATCAGGGTGCCGGTGATGCGGGCGCCGGTCATCCCGAACGGGTGACCGATGGCGATGGCCCCGCCGTTGACGTTCAGCTTCTCCAGCGGGATCTCCAGGTCCCGGTACGAGGGGATGACCTGCGCCGCGAAGGCCTCGTTGATCTCGAACAGGTCGATGTCGTCCACCGTCAGGCCGGCCCGCTTCAGGGCCTGCTTCGACGCCTCGACCGGGCCCAGGCCCATGATCTCGGGGGAGAGACCGGTGACACCAGTGGAGACGATGCGGGCCAGCGGGGTCAGGCCCAGCTCGCGCGCCTTGGTGTCACTCATGATCACCAGCGCCGCGGCGCCGTCGTTCAGCGGGCAGCAGTTGGCGGCCGTGATCAGGCCGTCCGGGCGGAAGACGGGCTTCAGACCCTGGACGCCCTCCAGGGTGACGCCGGCGCGCGGGCCGTCGTCCCCGGAGACGACCGTGCCGTCGGGGGTGGTGACCGGGGTGATCTCCCGCTCCCAGAAGCCGTTCTTGATGGCGGCCTCGGCCAGGTTCTGCGAACGGACGCCGAACTCGTCCATGTCCTGGCGGGTCACGCCCTTGATCCGAGCCAGGTTCTCGGCGGTCTGGCCCATCGCGATGTAGGCGTCGGGGACGAGGCCGTCCTCGCGCGGGTCGTGCCACGAGGAACCCTCGCTCTGCGCGACCGCGGCCGTACGGGCCTCGGCGTCGGCGAAGAGCGGGTTGTGGGTGTCGGGCCACGAGTCGGAGTTGCCCTTGGCGAACCGCGAGACCATCTCGACGCCGGCCGAGATGAACACGTCGCCCTCGCCGGCCTTGATGGCGTGCAGCGCCATGCGGGAGGTCTGAAGGGAGGAGGAGCAGTAGCGGGTGATCGTGGTGCCGGGCAGGAAGTCCATGCCCATCTGCACGGCCACGATGCGGGCCAGGTTGTTGCCCTGCTCGCCGCCGGGGAGGCCACAGCCGAGCATCAGGTCGTCGATCTCGCGCGGGTCCAGCCCGGGGACCTTGGCGAGCGCGGCCTGGATCACCGTGGCCGTCAGGTCGTCCGGGCGGACGTCCTTGAGGGACCCCTTGAAGGCGCGCCCGATGGGCGAGCGGGCGGTGGAAACGATGACGGCTTCGGGCATCGGGGCTCCAAGGGGGTGCGTTGCGGCTCAAGTCGGACCGCATGTGAAGTTACCGGCCCGTACGGTCGAGGTCACCGGCCTCGGCATGTGATGAGGGCCGCACTGCGCTCACGGCGGGTCCCGCGAGCCGGACCCGGACGCCGTGCGCCCGGACCCCCGGGCCTGTCCCAGGCCCGGCAAGATCCTTGAAGGGACGGCCTACGCGCCCGTCCGACTGCCGGAGAGACCCGCCGGGGTCTCTCCCTCGCCCGGCTGGCCGATGTCCGGATCGGTCGGCACCCGCCGCCGGCGCCGGTGCTTGAGCAGGGCCCACGGGCCCCGGGCCGCCGTGACCTCCGTACCGGCCTCGCCCGCCGCGGCGGACGCCGCCTTCGCCACCGGCAGCATGTCCTCGTCGCGCGAGACGTCGAGGCGGTCGGACTCCGGCCACAGGCCCAGCGCCGCGCACAGCGTCGGCAGGACGGCCATCGCGGCGGTCGCGTACCCCTCCGCCGACGGGTGGTAGGAATCCGGGCCGAACATCTCACGCGGGTTCGCCGCGAACTCGGGGCCCAGCAGATCCCCCATGGAGACCGTACGGGCGCCCAGGGCGAGGACGCCGATCGTCTGCGCGGCGGCCAACTGGCGCGAGACCCGCCGGGCCAGCATGCGCAGCGGCTGGTAGACGGGCTCGATCGTGCCCAGGTCGGGGCAGGTGCCCACGACGACCTCGGACCCCGCCAGCCGCAGCCGACGGACGGCCGCGGTGAGCAGCCGGACCGACTGGGTGGGCGGCATCCGGCGCGTCACGTCGTTCGCACCGATCATGATCACGCAGACGTCCGGGGCGGGCGCTCCCGCCTCCACGCCGTCGAGGAGGAGGCCCACCTGCCGGTCGAGGTCGTCCGACATGGCCCCCGACAGGGCCACGTTGCGCAGCTCAACCGGCCGCTCCGCCACCGCCGCCAGCCCCGACGCCAGCAGGGCGCCCGGGGTCTGGCGGGCCCGCCGCACCCCCAGCCCCGCCGCCGTGGAGTCGCCCAACATGCCCATCCGCAGCGGCCCCGGGCTCAGCTCCGGCCCGCCGAACTCGCTCCCGTACAGGCCGTCCGCACGCGGCGGATCCGGCAGCCCGGTGCCCACGGTCCGCTTCGCGAACTGCACCTCCGCCAGCACCAAACCCACCGCGGCGGCCCCGACGAGCCCGAGCCCGCCCCCGCCGTACGCCGCGCCCGCCGCGATCCGGCGGGCCGTCCTCGCCCTGGACACCCTTCAAGCCACCTCGCCTTCCGTGCCTGGCCTCGAAGACCTACCTGCCCCGTAGTGCCGGTCGGTCAATCCCTTTCCGCATACTCTGGCCGGACCTCCCGGAGAACCCGTGGAGTCCCCTCCTTGGAGAACATGGTGCAATTCCACGACTCGATGATCAGCCTCGTCGGCAACACCCCGCTGGTGAAGCTCAACCGCGTGACCGAAGGGCTTCAGGCGACCGTCCTGGCCAAGGTCGAGTACTTCAACCCCGGCGGATCGGTCAAGGACCGCATCGCTGTCCGGATGATCGAGGCCGCCGAGCAGAGCGGTGCCCTCAAGCCCGGTGGCACCATCGTGGAGCCGACCAGTGGCAACACCGGTGTAGGACTCGCCATCGTGGCCCAGCAGAAGGGCTACAAGTGCATCTTCGTCTGCCCTGACAAGGTGTCCATGGACAAGATCAACGTGATGCGCGCGTACGGCGCCGAGGTCGTGGTCTGCCCGACCGCCGTCGACCCCGAGCACCCGGACTCGTACTACAACGTGTCCGACCGCCTCGCGCGCGAGCCCGGCGCCTGGAAGCCCGACCAGTACAGCAACCCGAACAACCCCCGTTCGCACTACGAGACCACAGGCCCCGAGCTGTGGGACCAGACCGACGGGAAGATCACCCACTTCGTCGCGGGCGTCGGCACCGGCGGCACCATCTCCGGCACCGGCAACTACCTCAAGGAGGTCAGCGGCGGCCAGGTCAAGGTCATCGGCGCCGACCCCGAGGGCTCGGTCTACTCCGGCGGATCCGGCCGCCCCTACCTCGTCGAAGGCGTCGGCGAGGACTTCTGGCCGACCGCCTACGACCCGAACGTGACCGACGAGATCATCGCGGTGTCCGACAAGGACTCCTTCCAGATGACCCGCCGCCTCGCCAAGGAAGAGGGCCTCCTCGTCGGCGGCTCCTGCGGCATGGCCGTCGTCGCCGCGCTCAAGGCCGCCGAGAGCCTCGGCCCGGACGACGTCGTCGTCGTCCTGCTGCCCGACAGCGGCCGCGGCTACCTCAGCAAGATCTTCAGCGACGAGTGGATGGCCGGACACGGCTTCCTGGAGGAAGCGGGCCCCTCCGCCCGCATCGGCCAGGTCCTCAAGGACAAGGAGGGCGGCATCCCCTCCCTCGTCCACATGCACCCCGAGGAGACCGTCGGCGAGGCCATCGAGGTCCTGCGCGAGTACGGCGTCTCGCAGATGCCGATCGTCAAGCCGGGCGCCGGTCACCCCGACGTCATGGCCGCCGAGGTCATCGGCTCCGTCGTCGAGAAGGAACTCCTGGCGGCGCTGTTCGCCCAGCGGGCCTCCCTCGGTGACCCGCTGGAGAAGCACATGAGCGCGCCCCTGCCGCAGGTCGGATCCGGTGAACCCGTCTCCGAACTGATGGCCGTCCTCGGCGAGGCCGACGCGGCGATCGTGCTGGTCGAGGGCAAGCCCACCGGCGTCGTCAGCCGCCAGGACCTGCTGGCGTTCCTCGCCAAGGGCGCGAAGTAAGCCCGACGCGCAAACGGTACGGGCCCGACACGTGACGGCAGCACCGGCTTAACACGACCCCGGCACAGTGGTGGTTGTCGGCGAGAACGCGAAGCGCTCCTCGCCGGCCCACCGACTGGTGTCGGCGTGGCTCCGGAGCGGCTCCCGGACCGTGACGACGCCATGGACGCGGACGGCCCTGACCCGGCCCGTGTCCATCGCGGGGACCGCCGTCGTCCCGCCCCCGGGCAACCGGGGTGCGGCGGTCCCCGCGCTTACTCATTTTTCGGGGGGCTCGGTTCGCCTCCGGGGCGCTTGCAGCCCGACTCACAGGCTCCACGTGCTCATACCGCTCGTTCCTCGCGGTCTTCCGCGCGAGGAGCCTGTTCCCCGGGCGCGCCCCTTCGGCTCACTCGCCGGCTCCGGGGCGCCGGAGCCCGCTCACTCGCCCTTGGGGCCGCGGGTGGGGCGGAGGGACTTGGACGCGTGGACGAGGTTCACCGCCACGACGCCCGCCCACGCCACCAGCAGGCCCTTGAACCCGGTCTGGACGGCGGCGATCGCGGACAGGGGGATCGCCAGCACCAGCGTGATGATGGCGAACCCGAAGCGTTCCCCGAAGTTGGTGTCCGAGGACGCCGCGCGGTGGTCGCCGCGCGCCGCCGCCAGACGTTCCTCGGCCAGGCGTCGGCGGAGTTGGACGTCCACCTTCTCGACGAAGGAATCCACCAGCGCGGACTCGTACTCGGGCCCCAGTTCCCGCCGCGCGTCCAGCGTCGCGTCGAGTTCCTTCTTCAGCTCTTGGCGCTCCATGCGCCCAGGCTAGGCAGCGCCGGGCGCCCCGGCACTGGGGCTAGCCCCCGTCTCGCGGAGCGGCCGGCGGCTTGCCGTCCTGCATAACCGCATGCAGAGTGCTCGGTGACTGAATATTCACCGGGACGGGGACGGAGGGGACGGGATGAGCGACAGCCCGGCCGCGCGGCTGCAGAAGCTCTTCGAGGGGCACCGGCTGACGCCGACGCAGCGGCGGATCGCGCACTGCATGGTGCGCGGGGCGGCGGAGGTGCCGTTCCTGTCGAGCGTGGAGCTGGCGGAGCTGGCCGGGGTGAGCCAGCCGTCCGTGACCCGGTTCGCGGTGGCGCTCGGCTTCGACGGGTACCCGGCGCTGCGCCGACACCTGCGCGAGGTGGCGCCCGTCGGGCAGGGCGAGGGCGGGAGCGCGGACGCGTACAACGAGTACCAGCAGGCCGTCCAGGGCGAGATCGAGAACCTGCGCCGGCTGTCGGCGATGCTCGCCGATCCCGCGCCGGTCGTGGAGGCGGGGCGGCTGTTGGCGGGATCGACCCCGCTGCCGGTGCTCGGGCTGCGGGCCGCGTCCTCGCAGGCGCGCGGGTTCGCGTACTTCGCCGCCAAGGTCCACCCCGACGTACGGCTCCTCGACGAGGGCGGCTCCATGCTCGCCGACCGGATCGACGCGGCCGTGACCGCCGGGGCGTCGGCGCTGCTGTGCTTCGCGTTGCCCCGGCATCCGCGGGAGGTCGCGGAGGCGCTCGAACACGGGCGTGCCGCCGGGCTGACCGTGGTGACGGTCGCCGACTCGGCGTTCGCCCCGGTGGCCCGCCACAGCGACCTGCTGATCCCGGCGCCGGTCGGAACCGGACTGGCCTTCGACACGGCGTGCGCGCCGATGCTGCTGGGCCGGGTCCTGCTGGAGGCCATGGCGGACGCGCTGCCGGACGCCCAGGCGCGCCTGGAGGCCTTCGACGCCCGGGCCGCGGCGCGCGGGCTGTTCGTGGAGTAGGGACGCGCGAGGGCCGGTGCGGGGCCGCCGCTCAGCGGTAGTCCAGCTCGGCGAGCTCCCTGGCGAGACGGTCGCGCAGCACCGGGACGCGGCCCAGCACGGGCAGCGCGGTGTTGCGCACGGCGCGCAGGACGGGGTTGTGGGCGGTCGCGACGCGGGTCATCCGGTCGGTGAAGGCCACCACCCGCAGGGCGACGGGGCGGCGCGTCGCCTCGTACGCGTCGAGGCGGCCGTTGATCAGGGCCCGGCCGAGGGCGTGGCCGTCCTGGACGCCGGTGTTCATGCCCTGCCCGCCGGCCGGGCTGTGCACGTGGGCGGCGTCCCCGGCGAGCAGCATCCGGCCGGCGCGGTAGCGGTCGGCGACCCGGTGGTGGACGCGGAACCGGGAGGACCACAGGACCCCGGTGACGCGGGCCTGTCCGGGCGCGCGCTCGTCCAGGAGCGCCTGGACGAAGCCGAGGTCCGGTTCGGCCGGCGCCCTGTCGGCGGTGGCGACGATCCGGTAACGCCGGCCGTCCTCGCCGGGCAGCGGGGCGACCACGGTCAGCCCGGCCGCGCCGAAGGTCAGCGAGACCTCCCGTCGGCCCGGAGCCCACTCCATGGTGACGTCGGCGAGGGCGAAGGACTCCTCGTACGAGCTGCCGGTGAAGCCGATCCCGGCCGCCTCGCGGACGACGCTGTGCATGCCGTCGGCGCCCACGACGTGGTCGGCGCGCAGGGTCTCGCCGGTCGCGGTGGTCAGGGTGACGCCCCGTTCGTCCTGGGTGACCTCGGTGACCGCGTACGGGCGGTGGACCTCGCCGCCCAGCGCGCGCAGCCGGTCGAGGAGCACCGCCTCGGTCTCGTACTGGGGAACCATCAGCGCGTACGGGTGGGCCGTCCGCAGCCCGTCGAAGGGGATCGCGGTCAGGACGCGGGCGCCGTCGCGGATCCGGAACCGGGTGACGGGGACGCCCCGGCCGATCAGCTCGGCGGAGAGCGTGCCGGACGGGTCCAGCTCGTCGAGGACCTCCAGCGTGCGGGCGTGGACGACGGCCGCGCGGGAGGTGTTGGCCCCTTCTGCCTGCCGGTCGAGGAGCACGAAGTCGATGCCGGCCCGGGCGAGGGTGACGGCGAGCGCGAGACCGGTGGGGCCGGCGCCGACGATGGCGACCTCGGTGTGGGCGGGGAGTGCGGGACGGGTCACGATGGGCCTCCTCCGGGATGCCAACGAGTGTTGGCCAACGTCTGTTGACTTCAGGGTGCGCCTGCTTCGGTGGCATGTCAACGATCGTTGGCCTACATTCGTTGACATGGCAGCACACGAGGTGGGGAGCAGGGGCGCGCAGACCAGGGCGGCGATCCTGCGGGCGGCGCGCGAACGATTCGCCGCACAGGGGTACGAGCGCACGACGATCCGGGCCGTCGCCGCCGACGCCGAGATCGATCCGTCGATGGTCATGCGGTACTTCGGCAACAAGGAGAAGCTGTTCGACGCGGCCCTGGCCGTGGACCTGCGGCTGCCGGACCTGGGCGCCGTACCGGAGTCGGAACTGCCGCGGGCACTGGTGTGCCACTTCGTCGAGCGCTGGGAGGGGGACCCGTCCGACGACGCGCTCCTGGTCCTGCTGCGCTCGGCCGTCACGAACGAGCGGGCCGCGCAGCGGATGCGGGAGACGTTCGCCGGGCAGGTCGCGCCGGCGCTGGCCGCCGCACTGGGCCCGGAGCGGGCGGCGCGGGTCGCCGGACTGGTCGCCGCCCAACTGCTCGGGCTGGGGCTGGCCCGTTACCTGCTGCGGCTGCCGGGGGTGGTGTCGCTGAGCGCGGACGCGGTGGTCGCCGGACTGACCCCGGCGGTGCGCGCGACCCTCACCGAGTCGGACTGACCCGGCGGTGCGCGACCCTCACCGAGTCGGGCTGACCCCGGCGGTGCGCGCGACGCTCACCGGGTCGGCTTGACCCCCGGCCCCCGAGGCTTCAGGGGTTTCACAGGAGGGCGTCCGGGTGCGCGCCGCCCGCCTCGGCGACGATCGCGGACAGCGGCTGCGCCGGGCGGACCGGGGCGAAGCGGACCGCTCCGGCGGCGTCCACCGTGAAGCCGTGGATCGCCGGCCGGGGCAGGCTGTTGTAGCCGTGGTGGGCGGTGAAGAAGTACGCGCCGGTGTCCGGTACGGCGATCAGGTCGCCCGGGGCCAGCTCCGGCAGCTCCCGGGCCGTGGCCAGCAGGTCCCCCGCGAAGCAGGCCGGGCCCGCGACGTCCTGGGGGACGGGGGCGCCGGTCTTCGGGAGGCCCTTGGCGTCGTACGGGAGGATCCGCAGCGGCCAGGCCGCCGGGGCGTACACCGTGCGGGTGGCGACCTGGACCCCGGCGTGCGTGAGGGCGATGGGCCGGCCGCCGGTCGCCTTCGTGTACTCCACCCGCGCCAGGACCAGCCCGTGCTTGGCCGTCAGTGAGCGGCCGAACTCCGTGACCAGGCCGTAGGCGCCCGAGAACAGGCCGGGCGCGGCGGACCGCAGGGCCGCCACGTACCGCGCGTACGTCGGGGTCTCGGCGTCCGAGGAGAAGTTCACCGGCAGGCCGCCCCCGATGTCGAGGGTGTCGACCTGTCGGCGCCCGGCCGCCGCGTTGATCTCCTCGGCCAGGGCGTGCAGCTCCCGCACCCCCTCGGCGATCAACGGCAGGGGCACGCCCTGGGAGCCCGAGTGGGTGTGCAGCCGGGTGAGCCACGGCCGGTCCGCGTACGCCCGCAGCAGCCACTCGCGGGCGCCCGGGTCGCGCAGCGGGACGCCGAACTTCGAGGTGGCCGTGGCCGTGGACAGGGCGTCGATGGCGCCCGCGCCGGTCTGCGGGTTGATCCGCAGGCCGATCGGGGACCGGGTGGGGGCCGCCGCGACCAGGGCGTCGATGCGGCGCAGCTCCTGCCCGTTGTCGGCGTTGACGGCGATACCCAGGGCCAGGGCCTCGCGGAGTTCCGCCGGGGTCTTGGCGGGTGAGTCCAGCACGGTGTGCTCCGGCGCGACCCCGGCCGCCCGGGCCAGCGCCAGCTCGCCGGCGCTCGCCACCTCGCAGCCGACGCCGACCGAGGACAGCAGCCGCAGCACGGGGACCAGGGGGCAGGCCTTCACCGCGAAGGCGTGCAGGACGGGGGCGCCGGCCGGCAGGGCGTCGGCGAACGCGCGGGTCAGGGCGTCGGCCGACGCCCGGATCCCGGCGGTGTCCAGCAGGCAGACCAGCGGTTCCGTGTCGAGCAGGCCCTGCCGGACGGCGGCCCGTACGGCCCGGTCGCGGCGGGTGGCGGCGCTCTGCGCATGCGTGTCGGCGGCCATGTCCGCCATCCCATCATCCGACGGGGCCGGCCGCAGCTGTTGACTGAATCTATTCAGGGAGGAAGGATGTGAATGGATTGACCCACACCGGAGGAGGCACCCGCCATGTCAGGACCCCGCCCCGTACGGGCCGCGCGAGGCACCGAACTCAGCACCCTGGGATGGCAGCAGGAGGCCGCGCTGCGGATGCTCCAGAACAACCTCGACCCCGAGGTCGCCGAGCACCCCGACAAGCTCGTCGTCTACGGCGGCACCGGCAAGGCCGCGCGCGACTGGCGCTCGTACGACGCCATGGTCCGCACCCTGCGGACCCTGAAGCAGGACGAGACGATGCTCGTCCAGTCCGGCCGGCCCGTCGGCGTGATGCAGACCCACGAGTGGGCGCCGCGCGTCCTGCTCGCCAACTCCAACCTGGTCGGCGACTGGGCCAACTGGGAGGAGTTCCGCCGTCTGGAGCACCTCGGCCTCACCATGTACGGCCAGATGACCGCCGGTTCCTGGATCTACATCGGCACCCAGGGCATCCTCCAGGGCACCTACGAGACCTTCGCCGCCGTCGCCGCCAAGCTGCATTCAATGGGTAAAGGAGGGGTCGGCGGCACCCTCGCCGGCACCATCACCCTCACCGCAGGCCTCGGCGGCATGGGCGGCGCCCAGCCGCTGGCCGTCACCATGAACGACGGCGTCGCCATCTGCATCGACGTCGACCCGCGCGCCATCGACCGCCGCATCGAGCACCGCTACCTCGACGTCAAGGCCGACAACCTGCGCCACGCGCTCCAGCTCGCCGTCGAGGCCCGCGACGCCCGCAAGCCGCTCTCCATCGGCCTGCTCGGCAACGCGGCCGACCTGCTGCCGCAGATGCTCGCCGAAGGCGCCCCGATCGACATCGTGACGGACCAGACCTCCGCCCACGACCCGCTCGCCTACCTCCCCGTCGGCGTCGACTTCGACGACATGGCGGACTACGCGGCCAAGGACCCGGCGGGCTTCACCACCCGCGCCCGCGAGTCCATGGCCACGCACGTCGAGGCCATGGTCGGCTTCATGGACGCCGGCGCCGAGGTCTTCGATTACGGCAACTCCATCCGCGGCGAGGCCCAGCTCGCCGGCTACGACCGCGCCTTCGCCTTCCCCGGCTTCGTCCCCGCCTACATCCGCCCGCTGTTCTGCGAGGGCAAGGGCCCCTTCCGCTGGGCCGCCCTGTCCGGCGAGGCCTCGGACATCCACAAGACCGACAAGGCGATGCTCGACCTCTTCCCGGAGAACGAGTCCCTGCACCGCTGGATCAAGATGGCCGGCGAACGCGTCCACTTCCAGGGTCTGCCCGCGCGCATCTGCTGGCTCGGCTACGGCGAGCGCGACAAGGCCGGCGAGCGCTTCAACGAGATGGTCGCCGACGGCACCCTCGCCGCCCCGCTGGTCATCGGCCGTGACCACCTCGACTGCGGCTCGGTGGCCTCCCCGTACCGCGAGACCGAGGCCATGCTCGACGGCTCCGACGCCATCGCGGACTGGCCGCTGCTCAACGCCATGGTCAACGTCGCCTCCGGCGCGTCCTGGGTCTCCATCCACCACGGCGGCGGCGTCGGCATGGGCCGCTCCATCCACGCCGGCCAGGTCACCGTCGCGGACGGCACGAAGCTCGCCGGCGAGAAGATCCGCCGCGTCCTGACCAACGACCCGGGCATGGGCGTCATCCGCCACGTCGACGCGGGCTACGACATCGCCGAGTCGGTGGCCGACGACCGCGGCGTCCGCGTCCCCATGCGCGAGGGCGACGACGCGTGAGCGACCACCCCGCCGGGGCGACCTCGTTCCACTCCATGTGGGACGAGCTCGCCCCCATCGGCCGGCACGCCGACTCCGGCGGCTACCGCCGGCACGCCTGGACCGGCGCCGACGCCGACTGCCGCACCTGGTTCCAGGCCCAGGCCGAGGCCCGCGGCCTCACCTACGAGACGGACCGCAACGGCAACCAGTGGGCCTGGCTCGGCGACCCCCTCGCGGGCGACGCCGTCGTCACCGGCTCCCACCTGGACTCCGTCCCCGACGGCGGGGCCTTCGACGGCCCCCTCGGCGTGGTGTCCTCCTTCGCGGCCCTGGACGAACTCCGCGGGAGGGGAGCGGAGTTCTCCAGGCCCCTGGCCATCACCAACTTCGGTGACGAGGAAGGGGCCCGCTTCGGCCTCGCCTGCGTCGGCTCCCGCCTCGCGGCCGGGCAACTGACCAGGGAGAAGGCGTACGAGCTCCGCGACGCGGACGGGATCACCCTGCCCCGCGCCATGGAGGCCGCCGGGTACGACCCCGAGACGATCGGCGCCGACCCCGAGCGCCTCGCCCGCATCGGCGCCTTCGTCGAACTCCACGTCGAACAGGGCCGGGCCCTCGACCTGTCCGGGGACCGCGTCGGCATCGCCTCCGCGATCTGGCCGCACGGCCGCTGGCGCTTCGACTTCCACGGCGAGGCCAACCACGCGGGCACCACCCGCCTTGTCGACCGCCGCGACCCGATGCTCACGTACGCGGCGACCGTGCTGGCCGCCCGCACCGAGGCGGCCCTCGCCGGAGCCGTCGCCACCTTCGGGAAGATCGCCGTCGAGCCCAACGGGGTCAACGCGATCCCCTCGCTGGTCCGCGGCTGGCTCGACTCGCGCGCCGCCGACCAGGCCACCCTCGACACGGTCGTCACGGCCATCGAGAAGGCCGCCCGCGAACGCGCCGACCAGGACGGCATCGACCTCGGCATCGTCCGGGAGTCCTTCACCCCGGTCGTCGAGTTCGAACACGCCCTGCGCGACGAACTGAACCGGATCCTCGGCGGATCCCTGCCCGTCCTCGGCACCGGGGCGGGACACGACGCGGGAATCCTCTCCGCCGCCGTCCCGACCGCGATGCTGTTCGTACGGAACCCGACCGGCGTCTCCCACTCCCCGAAGGAGTTCGCCGCCGAGGACGACTGCGTGGCCGGAGTCCTGGCCCTCGCCGACGTACTGGAAGGACTCGCGTGCAGGTGACCGCGCACAAGACGTACTGGCTGGAACACGCCTGGCTCGGCACCCACGTCGAGCCGGGCGTCGCCCTGGACGTGTCCGCCGACGGGCGGATCGCCGCCCTGCGCACCGACACCCCGACCCCGCCCCCCGGAGCCGAGGTGCTGCGCGGCCTCACCATTCCGGGCCTGGCCAACGCGCACTCCCACGCCTTCCACCGCGCCCTGCGGGGCACGGTCCAGGTCGGCAGCGGCACCTTCTGGACCTGGCGCGACTTCATGTACAAGTTCGCCCAGAACCTCACCCCCGACAGCTACTTCGCGCTGGCCCGCGCGGTGTACGCCGAGATGGCCCTGGCCGGTGTCACCAACGTCGGCGAGTTCCACTACGTCCACCACGCGCCCGGCGGCGCCCCCTACGCCGACCCCAACGCCATGGGCGAGGCGCTGATCGAGGCCGCCGCCGCGGCCGGCATCCGCATCACCCTCCTCGACACCGCCTACCTCTCCTCGGGCTTCGGCAAGGCACCCGAACCGCACCAGCGCCGGTTCTCCGACGGCACCGCCGACGCCTGGGCCGAACGGGTCACCGCCCTCAAGCCCCGCGAGCACGCCCTGATCGGCGCCGCGATCCACTCGGTGCGCGCGGTGCCCGCCGACCAACTGGCCACCGTCGCCCACTGGGCCCAGGAACGGCGGGCACCCCTGCACGTCCACCTCTCGGAGCAGACCGCCGAGAACGACGCCTGCCAGGCCGCCCACGGCCGCACGCCCACCCAACTCCTCTCCGACCACGGCGTCCTCGGGCCCCGCACCACCGGCGTCCACAACACGCACCTCACCGACACCGACATCGCCCTGCTCGGCGGCACCTCCACCGGCACCTGCATGTGCCCCACCACCGAACGCGACCTCGCCGACGGCATCGGCCCCGCGACCCGCCTCCAGCGCGCCGGCAGCCCGCTCTCCCTCGGCAGCGACAGCCACGCCGTGATCGACCTCCTCGAAGAGGCCCGCGCGATGGAGCTGAACGAGCGGCTGCGCAGCCGCACCCGCGGCCACTGGACGGCGCACGCCCTGCTCGCCGCCGCCACCGGGGACGGGCACGCCGCCCTGGGCCTGCCCGACGCGGGCCGGCTGGAGACCGGCGCCCTCGCGGACTTCACCACGATCGCCCTGGACTCCGTGCGCACCGCCGGTCCGCTGCCCCGACTGGCCGCCGAGACCGCCGTGTTCGCCGCGTCCGCCGCCGACGTCCGCCACACCGTGGTGGGCGGCCGGCACATCGTCCGCGACGGGGCGCACACCCTGGTCGGGGACGTGGCGGCCGCCCTTTCCGAGTCGATCGCAGCCGTCCGAGGCTGACCGGCCGAAAGACCCGGGGCGGAGCCCGGGCAACCCCGAGAGGAATCATGACCACCACCGTCATCACCAACATCGGCAGCCTCGTCACCAACGACCCCGCCCTCGGCGACGGCAGCCCTCTCGGCCTGATCGAGAACGCGGCCGTCGTCATCGAGGACGAGCGCGTCGCCTGGGTCGGCCCCGCCGACCGGGCGCCCGCCGCCGACCGGGACGTCGACGCCGCGGGCCGGGCCGTCATCCCCGGCTTCGTCGACTCCCACTCCCACCTGGTGTTCGCGGGCGACCGCACCGCCGAGTTCAACGCCCGGATGTCCGGCCGCGCCTACTCCGCGGGCGGCATCCGCACCACCGTCGCCGCGACCCGCGCCGCCACGGACGCCGCACTCGAAGCCAACCTGCTGCGCCACCTCGACGAGGCCCGCCGCCAGGGCACCACCACCTTCGAGACCAAGTCCGGCTACGGCCTCACCGTCGCCGACGAGGCCCGCGCCCTGCGCATCGCCGCCGCGCACACCGAGGAGGTCACCTACCTCGGCGCGCACATCGTGTCCCCCGACTACGCCGACGACCCCGCCGGCTACGTGGACCTGGTCACCGGCGAGATGCTGACGGCCTGCGCCCCGTACGCCCGCTGGGTGGACGTGTTCTGCGAGAAGGGCGCCTTCGACGGCGACCAGGCCCGCGCGATCCTCACCGCCGGCGCGGCCGCCGGGCTGATCCCGCGCATCCACGCCAACCAGCTCTCCCACGGCCCCGGCGTCCAACTCGCCGTCGAGCTGGAGGCGGCCTCCGCCGACCACTGCACCCACCTCACGGACGCCGACGTCGACGCCCTCGCCCAGGCCGCCGGCACCACCGTCGCCACCCTGCTGCCCGGCGCCGAGTTCTCCACCCGCGCCCAGTGGCCCGACGCCCGCCGCCTCCTGGACGCGGGCGCGACCGTGGCCCTGTCCACGGACTGCAACCCCGGCTCCTCCTACACGAGTTCGATGCCGTTCTGCATCGCGCTCGCCGTCCGGGACATGCGGATGACCCCCGACGAGGCGCTCTGGTCCGCCACCGCCGGCGGTGCCCGCGCCCTGCGCCGCACCGACATCGGCACCCTCGCCGCCGGAGCCCGCGCCGACCTGGTCCTGCTGGACGCCCCCAGCCACGTCCACCTCGCCTACCGTCCCGGCGTCCCGCTGGTCTCCGAGGTCTGGCAGCGAGGGGTCCGCGCCGTCTGACCACGAGCGCGGGCGCGCACGAGCACCCACGGGCCCGGACCGGGCCGAGCCGGCCGAAACAGGTGCGTCCGACGCGCCGTCGAACCCCCGCCGACCGGCCGCCGATCCGGGCCCGTTCCGTGTCTTCCCTCCGCAAGGCCCCCGGCGTACCTTGAGCCACCAATCTGATGTTCCGTCAGTAACTTGTCGGACATTCACGGTTCACGGTTCGAGGGGAAGACGAAGGTGACCCACCGCAAACGCACCACCGCGCTCGCGCTGGCCTCCGCGCTGGCCGGATCGGCGGCCGTCCTGACGCTCGCCCCCTCGGCCCACGCCGACGTGGTCGACGTCGCCTACAACTGCGCCACACCCATCGGGGACAAGTCGGCCGTCTCGCCCATCGACATCAAGGCGGTCAAGGCGGGCGACGGGTACAAGCTGACGATGTCCTTCCAGAAGGGCGTCTCCTCCAGCCCCATCGAACTCGGCAAGGGCGCGATGAGCCCCAGCGCCGTCATCCTCGTCGGCGGCGCCGACAAGGGCTCCGTCCCGGCCTCCGGCCCACCCAACCCCGAGGCCGTGCCCGCCGACACCCCCATCAAGATCACCGACCTCTCGGGCACCTACACCCCCAAGAAGAGCGGCAAGGTCACCTTCACCGCCGGCGTGCTCACCATCAAGGCCATGGGCACCACCACCACCTGCACCCCCGGCAACAGCCCCAAGCCCTCCCTCGAACTGGACGTCACCGCCCCCGGCGGCGGCGCGGCCCCACCACCCCCCGCGTCCACGGCGGCGGGCGGCGACAGCCTCCCGCAGACCGGCCCCGCCGACTCCGCCCTCGCGCTCGGCACCCTCGGCGCCACCGTGCTGCTCTCCGGCGCCGCCGGCGTGCTCTGGCTGACCCGGCGCGGCCGGCAGGCCCGGCCCTGAACGGAGCGGCCCTGCCCATGCCCGCACCCCCCACCCCCCGGCGCCTCGATCCCGCGCTCCGGCGCCTCGGCACGGCGCTGCTCGCCGGCGCCGCGCTGCTCCTCGGCGCGCCCGCCGCCGGCGCCGACGAGCCCGGCTGGACCGCCGAGCCCGCCGCCGGACGGTCCGCCGGCTCCGTACGCCCGTACTTCTACCTCGCCGGCACCTCCGGCAGCGTGCTGGAGGACCGGCTGGCCCTGACCAACACCACCGACCGGGAACGCACCCTCACCCTGCGCGGCGCCGACGCCTACAACACCGCCGACGGGGCCCTCGCGGTACGCCCCGCCCGCCGGTCCACCGACGCCGGCTCCTGGCTGAGCTTCGGCGCGAGCGCGACCGTGAGGATCCCGGCCCGCACCCGCGCCGTGGTCCCCTTCACCGTCTCCGTGCCCCCCGCGACCCCGCCAGGCGACCACCCCGCCGCCCTCGTCGCCACCGAGGCCGACCACGAGGTCGCCGTACGGATCCACCTGCGCGTCGGCGGTCCCACCCTGGCCGCCCTCACCGTCGAGGACGTCTCCGTACGCGGCAAGGGCGCGGCGACACGCGTCGCCTACACCCTCGTCAACCGGGGCAACGTGGCCCTCGTCCCCGAACTCGCCCTCCACGCGCGCGGCCGCTTCGGCGAGGTCCCGGGACGCGCCGCCCACCCCCTGCCGGTGGAACTGCTGCCGGGTCAGCGCGTCGAACTCACCGAACCCTGGCCCGGCGCGCCGGTGTTCGACCAGGTCCGCCTCACCCTCACCGCCACCGCCCCGGGCGGCGCACGGGCCACGGCCGGCGCCTCCGGCTGGTTCGTGCCCTGGGGCCCCGCCGGCTGGACGGGCCCGGGACTGCTCGCCCTCGGCGCGACCGCCACGGCCGCGCTGCTCCTCGTACGCACGCGACGGACGCCCCGGGAGGAGCCGCCGGCGCCGGCCGGGTCCGTATCGCGCCCGAGACGACCCATGCCGACGGAACACGAGTTGACGGGAGTACCCAGGTGAGCGCCAAGGTCGGCGGGACGGGCGGGACCCCCGTGGCCACGGGGTCGGTGGTGTCGATGGTGTCGGCCCTCGTGGTCTCGGTCCTGGCCCTGACGGCCCTGGCCCTGTTCCCGGCCGCCCCGGCCTCCGGCGCGGAGGCCAGGCCCACCGTGACGCTCTCCCTCCAGGAGGTCGCCAAGGGCACCGGGATCACGGTCACCGGCGCCGGCTGGCGGGCCAGGACCATGGTGATGCTGCTGGTGTGCGGACAGAACATGATCGGCGGCACCAACAGTTGCGCGAACGCCGACGGCGTCGCGGTCGCGGTCGCCGACGACGGGCGGTTCACCGCCCGACTCCCGGTCGTGGAACCGCCCAAGCCCTGCCCGTGCGTGGTGAACGTGACCTCCGTCAACGGGGACCAGTCCACCGTCGCCATACCGCTGAAGATCACCGACCACCCGGTGGCCGAACTGCCCACCGAATCCGGGACGGCCCGCCTCGCGGTGCTGACGGGGGTCCGGCTGGAGGGCGGCGACGGGGTCCTGACCTGGTTCGGCGCCCCGCCCGCCCGGAAGTTCACCGTCACCGTCGGAAACCTCGGCTCCGCGCCCGTCACCGACCCCGTCTTCCAACTCGGGACCGCCCACGGGGTGTTCGCCCCCCAGTGGGAGGAGGCCCGGTGGAAGGGCACCGTCCCGCCCGGCGGCAAGGCGGAGATCCGCCTGGACACCACCCTGTCGGCGGGGGCCCACGGCGACTACACCGTCTCCCTCAAGTACGGGGACAAGGTCCTGGCCGCGCAGCCGTGGGGCGTGGACCGCCCGTACGGGGTCCTGCTCTTCTGGGGCCTGCTCCTGCTGGTCGTCCCGGCCGCGGTCTTCCGCGTCGGCATGGCCGTCGTCGACCGGGTCCGACCGCGCGGGGCCCCGACCGGCGGTCGCCACCGGGGTGCCAAGGCGCTGGAGGCGGCGGCTTCGGCGGCTTCGGCGGTGACGGCCCGACTGCCGCGCGTCCCGGCCCTGCGGGAATCCACGCCCGCCCCGCCCGCCGACACCCCGGCCGCCTCCCCCCAGACCACCACGGCGGTCCTGCCGTGGTTCACCCCGGACAGCGCGCCGGGATCCCAAGCACCACCAGGCCCACCTGCCCCACAGGCGTCCGCACCGTCTGAGAACCGTCCGACAACGAAGGGACATTCGTGAAGACCCAACGGAGGGTGAGCGCGGCCGCTGTCGCGCTGCTGTTCGGCGGCGCGGGCATCCTGCTTGCGGCCGCCCCCGCCCAGGCGGCCGACGCCACGTTCAAGGTGAAGTGCGTACCGCCCGCGGGCGGCGGCGCCCCGGTGGAGGGAGAGACCACCGCCAAGATCAGCGCGCCCGCGACGGCCAAGGTCGGCGACGAGGTCGACGTGTCGTGGGAGACGGTCAAGCCCGCCTCCAACAACACGGACCTGATGGTGATCCCCAAGGACTCCGTGGTGCCCACCGGCTGGTTCACGGTGAGCGGCGGTGGGGCCGAGCTGAAGGTCGTCGGGGAGAAGAAGAACCCGGAGATCCCGAAGAAGGCGCCGATGGTCATGTCGACGATGAAGGGCAAGCTCAAGCTCACCAAGGCGGGGAAGATCACCCTGACGCCCGGCCGGTACGAGGTCGCCGTCTCCTTCCCCTTCGGGACCTTCGTCACCAAGTGCGCCCCCGTGGGCACCGTGACGGGCGGCACCACCATCGACGTCTCCGCCGGCTCGACGGGCGGGACGACGACGGGAGGTACGACGACGGGAGGCGCCACCACGGGAGGCGCCACCACGGGCGGGGCGACGACCGGCGGCGCGACGACGGGCGGGGCGACGACGGGCGGGGCCACGACCGGGGGAGCCACGACCGGCGGGGCGACGACCGGCGGCGCGACGACCGGTGGGGCCACCACCGGCTCCACCACGGGCGGCGGCGGCGGTCAGACCGACTTCCCGGGCAAGGCCGTCGAGGTCGCCTTCGACTGCGGCCCGGTCGTCCCCGGCGGCATCAAGACCCCGGTCACCGTCAACGCCAAGAAGAACGGCGGCGCCTACGACCTGACGGTCAAGACCGCCAAGGGCGCGATGGCCGCGCCCATGGCCCTGCCCGCCGGCGCCCTCAAGCCCTCGATGAACGTCAAGCTCGGCGGCGCCGACACCGGCACGGTCAAGGTCTCCGGCCCGGCCAACGCCGAGCCGATCCCCGACAAGGCCCCCGTCAGCCTCAGCGACATGACCGGCACCTACAAGCCCGGCAAGACCGGGAAGGTGACGTTGACCCCCGACCAACTGACCATCGACGTCACCATGGCACCGGGCTCCACGCCCATCAACGTGCCCTGCAAGGCCACCAGCAGCGCCGTCTCGCTGGAACTGGACACCACCGCCCAGGCCGGCGGCTCCGGCTCCCCGTCCTCCACCGGCAGCACGAGCGCGGGCACGCCCTCGGGTTCGGGCGGCCTCGCCGAGACCGGCGCGCAGGACGACGGCGGCATCAAGGCCCTGGCCCTGGTCGCCGGCACGGTGATCCTGCTCGGCGGGGCGGTCTTCACCTTCACCCCGTGGCGCCGCCTGCGCGGCACCCGGTAGCGGCGGGAAAGCGAACGGCCCGGCACACCTCGCGGTGTGCCGGGCCGTTCGTCGTGCGGGGTGGGGACGTGTCAGCGCACGTCGCCCATGAGCACCTTGACCTTCTTGCGGTACATGAAGACCGCGACGCCCGCCAAGGCGGCGAGGGTGGCCTCGATGGCCACGGCACCGGTGCCGTTGAGGTTCACGCCGAACAGGGCCGGGTCGGACAGCAGACTGGTGATGGAGTCACCGGCGGTGACGGCCAGGAACCACACGCCCATCATCTGCGAGGCGTACTTGGCCGGGGCCATCTTCGTGGTGACCGAGAGGCCGACCGGGGAGAGGCACAGCTCGCCCACCGTGTGGATCAGGTAGATGCCCACCAGCCACATCGGGCTCACCGACTGGCCGCTCGCGGCCATGCCGAGCGGGATCAGGAAGAAGAAGAACGAGACGGCGATGATGAACAGGGCCATCGCGAACTTGCCGACCGTGGACGGCTCCTTGCCCTTGCGGTTCAGCCACATCCAGACCCAGGCCATGACCGGGGCGAGGCACATGATGAACAGCGGGTTCAGCGACTGGTACCAGGACGACGGGAACTCGAAGCCCAGCATCGAGCCGGAGGCCTTGGTCTCACCGAACGACTGGACCGTCGAGGCACCCTGGTCGTAGATCATCCAGAAGGCGGCGGCGGCCACGAAGAACCAGATGTAGCCGGTCATCTTCGACTGCTCGCCCGCGCTGAGGTCCTTGTCCCGCTTGATGCGCAGCAGGACGAAGGTCGGGACGATCAGACCGATCAGGGTGAGCGGGATGGTCGCCCAGGCCTTGGTGAACATGCCTGCGAGACCGACGGCGGTGTAGAAGACGCCCACGATCGCGACACAGAGGGCGACCTTGCGCAGCCACGAGGTCCGCTCCTCGGCCGACAGCGGCTTCGGGACGACGGAGCTCACGGGGTTCAGGTTCTTGCTGCCCAGCAGGAAGACGACCAGGCCGATGCCCATGCCGACCGCGGCCATCGCGAAGCCGAGGTGCCAGTTGACCTTCTGGCCGACGGTGCCGATGGCCAGCGGGGCGAAGAACGCGCCCGCGTTGATGCCCATGTAGAAGATGGTGAAGCCACCGTCACGGCGCGGGTCGTTCGCGTCCGTGTACAGCTGCCCGACCATCGTCGAGATGTTGGCCTTCAGCAGACCCGAGCCGATGGCCACCAGCGCCAGACCGGCGTAGAAGGTCGTCTCGCCGGGGAGGGCCAGGATCACGTGGCCGGCCATGATGGTCACGGCCGCGATGGTCACCGTCTTGCGGGGACCCCAGACGCGGTCACCCAGCCAGCCGCCGGGCATGGCCAGCAGATAGACCATGGAGACGTAGATGGAGAAGATGGCGATCGCCGTCTTCTCGTCCATCCCTATGCCGCCGCCCAGGCCGCCTTCCTTGGCATCCGGGCCACCCGAGAGCAGGTAGACGAGGAGCAGGGCCTTCATGCCGTAGAAGCTGAACCGCTCCCACATCTCGGTCATGAAGAGAGTGGCCAAGCCACGGGGGTGGCCGAAGAAGGTCTTCTCGGAGGACGTATCCGCCGAGTCCTTCGTCAGGCTGGAAGCCATGGGTCGATCCTTGCTTGCTCGGGACGCGTGGCTTTGTGAGCTCATCGGCGCCCGGTGGGGGGTGGCCGGCACCGGCGACGGAAGTCCCACCCCACGCCCGGGGGTCTCGCCCCACGGGGTGGGAGGCGAAGGAACATCGGTCACCGGGATCCACGCCCTTCGCGCACGTTCGCGCGCAGGGCCCGGCCCACAGGTCATTCACGGTCATCCGGATCGGACAGGACGGTCCGTCACACGAACGTGTGCGAGACCGCCGATCCGCCCGGAACAGAATCGAGGGCCCTTGGCTCGCAATTCGGCACAAAGGTCCCCTGGGTAGTGCATCAGGCGTCTCGCCACCATACGACACGACACTGAGGGATATGGAAGGACTTGAGAGATGGATCACAGGTTTGCCGGGAACCGTTCGGCCATATTCGAAGGCCGTAAGTCCCTCGTGTACCCAGATAGAGAGGGCTCTATCGGCGTGCCACTCCTTTGACCCCGTGCGGACTACCATCACCCACATGACGCGTGTACTGCTCGCCGAGGACGACGCATCCATCTCGGAACCCCTGGCCCGCGCCCTGCGCCGGGAGGGCTACGAGGTCGAGGTCCGGGAGGACGGCCCCACCGCCCTGGACGCGGGACTGCAGGGCGGCGTCGACCTCGTCGTCCTGGATCTCGGGCTCCCCGGAATGGACGGCCTGGAAGTGGCCCGACGGCTGCGGGCCGAGGGACACGGGTTCCCGATCCTCGTGCTCACCGCCCGCGCCGACGAGGTCGACACGGTCGTCGGCCTGGACGCCGGCGCCGACGACTACGTGACCAAGCCGTTCCGGCTCGCCGAACTGCTGGCCCGGGTAAGGGCCCTGCTGCGCCGCGGCGCCACCGAGGCCTCCCAGCCGCCCGCCACCCACGGCGTGCGGATCGACGTCGAGTCGCACCGCGCCTGGATGGGCGAGGAGGAGCTCCAGCTCACCGCCAAGGAGTTCGACCTCCTGCGGGTCCTCGTCCGGGACGCCGGTCGGGTCGTCACCCGCGACCAGTTGATGCGCGAGGTGTGGGACACCACCTGGTGGTCCTCCACCAAGACCCTCGACATGCACATCTCCTGGCTGCGCAAGAAGCTCGGCGACGACGCGGCCAACCCCCGTTACATCGCCACCGTCCGGGGCGTCGGCTTCCGCTTCGAGAAGAGCTAGTACTTACTGAGTCATGCGCCGCCGCCTGATCAACTCCACGCTCGCCGTGGTGCTCGTCGTGATCGCCGTGTTCGGGGTCTCCCTGGTCATCGTCGAGACCCGGACCATCACCAGCAGCGCCCAGGACCGCATCGGGTCCGAGGCGCTGCGACTGGTGGGCATCGTCGAATCGAACGTCCTGGAGAACAAGCCGATCAACCCCGCGGCGCTCGCCGAGCAACTGGACGTCGGCAAGTACGCCCGCATCACCGTCCCGGGGCAGGCGCCCGTCGAGGTCGGCGACCCCATCGACGAGAGCGTCATCCGGGGCACCGCCCACGGCGAGCAGGGCGAGGAAGTGGTCGTCGAGGCGTCCCGCTCGACGGTCACCCGGGAGGTCGGGCGCACCCTGGCCGTGGTCGGCGCGGTGGCGCTGCTGGCGGTCGTGGCGGCCGTACTGCTCGCCGTACGCCAGGCCAACCGGCTGGCCTCCCCGCTCACCGACCTCGCGGAGACGGCGGAACGGCTGGGGTCCGGGGATCCGCGGCCCCGCCACAAGCGGTACGGGGTTCCCGAGCTGGACCGGGTCGCCGACGTGCTGGACTCCAGCGCGGAGCGGATCGCGCGGATGCTGACGGCGGAGCGGCGGCTCGCCGCGGACGCCTCGCACCAACTGCGGACGCCGCTGACGGCCCTGTCGATGCGGCTGGAGGAGATCACGGTCACCGACGACCTGGAGACCGTGCGGGACGAGGCGACCATCGCCCTCACCCAGGTGGAGCGGCTCACGGACGTGGTCGAGCGGCTGCTGACGAACTCGCGGGACCCGCGGACCGGCTCGGCCGTTCCGTTCGACCTGGACGAGGTCGTCAAACAGCAGGTCGAGGAGTGGCGGCCGGCCTACCGCAGCGCGGGGCGGGCCATCGTGCGCTCGGGGAAGACGGGCATGCGGGCCGTGGGCACCCCCGGCGCGGTCTCGCAGGTGCTGGCCACCCTCGTGGAGAACGCGCTCATGCACGGCGGCGGCACGGTCGCGCTGCGTACCCGGGTGACCGGCAACCAGGCGGTGCTGGAGGTCACGGACGAGGGCCCCGGTGTCCCGCCGGACCTCGGCAACCGGATCTTCGAGCGGGCCATCAGTGGCCGGAACTCCACCGGTATCGGCCTGGCGGTCGCACGCGATCTCGCGGAGGCCGACGGCGGACGCCTGGAGCTGCTCCAGACCCAGCCGCCGGTGTTCGCGCTGTTCCTCAGCCGTACCGCGCCGGAGCGCGCGGAAGACCCCGAGCCGACGGTGCGCTGAGCCGAGGGTGCTTCGAGCCGACGGTGCGCTGAGCCGAGGGTGCTTCGAGCCGGGCCGCGGGACGACGCCGGGCCGGACCGGGCGACCGGTCTACTGGGCGGCGGACTCCTGCGGCAGGGGACCGACCGGCGTGACCGGGGCCACCGCGGCGGCCGGCTCGGTCGCGTGGCGTTCCCGCTGCTCGACGACGGCCCCGGCCGCCGGGGGGCGGCTCGCGGGCAGGGCCTTGAAGACCCACGTGCGGTAGGACCAGAAGCGGAAGACGGTGGCGACGCCGATGCCGGCGAACTTGAAGACGTTCGTGGCCAGCCGGCCGTCCATGCCCAGACCGTAGGTCCCCGCGTAGAGCACGCCGCTCTCGATGACCAGGCCGATCGCGCTGAAGAGGGCGAACAGGGGCAGCTCGCGGGTCGGGGGCCGGCTGCCGTCGCCGCCCGACCGGTCCCGGTAGGTGAAGAAGCGGAAGCCGATGTAGTTCGTGCCGATGGCCACCACGATGGCTATCACGCTCGCCCGGACGACCTGCAGGTCGGTGGTCGCACGCAACAGGTTGAAGACACCCAGGTTGACCAGGACACCGACTCCGCCGACGGCCCCGAATCTGAGCGCCTCCCGGGCCAGGCCGCGCAGACGTTCGAGGGCGGATCCGTTCTTCGGCGTGCTCATGTGATCGGTCAGTCCCTGTTCGTCGTGTCCGCGGTATCCGTCGTGTCCGTGCTGTCCGTCGCCGTACCCGTCGCCATGTCTGTCCGTCGCCCCGGTGCGGGGCGTCACCCGTTCTCGTCAACCCGTCCATGTTAAGTGTCGCCCCCGCGACCCGTCCGTGCCTTCGCGTGCCCCGCGCCCCTGAGGCCCCCGCGGCCCCTGCGAGGTCCGGCACACGGCCGGGCCGACGGGTCCGCGCCAGGGCTGCGTCCGGATGGCGCAATACCGACGGATACCCTGGAGAGGTGACGTTCCCGGTAGTCGGCATGGTCGGCGGCGGACAGCTCGCCCGCATGACCCACGAGGCGGGCATCCCCCTCGGCATCAGATTCAAGATCCTCAGTGACACCCCACAGGACTCGGCGGCCCAGGTCGTGAGTGATGTCGTCATCGGCGACCATCGCGACCTGGAGACGTTGCGCGCGTTCGCGCGCGGCTGTGACGTGATCACGTTCGACCACGAGCACGTACCCATCGAACACCTGCGGGCCCTGGAAGCGGACGGCATCCCCGTCCGCCCGGGGCCCGACGCGTTGGTGCACGCCGCGGACAAGGGGGTGATGCGCGCCCGGCTCGACGAGATCGGCGCGCCCAGCCCCCGCCACCGGATCGTGGCCGATCCGGCGGACGTGGTGGCCTTCGCGGACGAGGTCGGCGGCTTCCCCGTCATCCTCAAGACGGTGCGCGGCGGGTACGACGGCAAGGGCGTGTGGTTCGTGCGCACCCCCGAGGACGCGGCGGCGCCCTTCCACGCGGGCGTCCCGGTGCTCGCCGAGGAGAAGGTGGACTTCGTCCGCGAGCTCGCGGCGAACATCGTCCGCTCCCCGCACGGCCAGGCCGTGGCCTACCCGGTGGTCGAGTCCATCCAGGTCGACGGGGTCTGCGACACCGTGATCGCCCCCGCGCCGAACCTCTCCGAGGAGCTGGCGGGCGAGGCCCAGTCCCTGGCCCTGCGCATCGCCAAGGAACTCGGCGTGACCGGCCACCTGGCCGTGGAGCTGTTCGAGACCACCGACGGCCGGATCCTGGTCAACGAACTGGCCATGCGCCCGCACAACAGCGGCCACTGGACCCAGGACGGCGCGATCACCTCCCAGTTCGCCAACCACGTACGGGCGGTCCTGGACCTCCCGCTCGGCGACCCGCGCCCGCGGGCCCGCTGGACGGTCATGGCGAACGTGCTCGGCGGGGACTACCCGGACATGTACGCGGCGTACCTGCACTGCATGGCCCACGACCCCCAGTTGAAGATCCACATGTACGGCAAGGACGTGAAGCACGGCCGCAAGGTCGGCCACGTCAACACCTACGGCGACGACCTGGACGACGTGCTGGAGCGAGCACGTCACGCTGCCGGCTACCTCAGAGGGACGATCACCGCATGAGCACCTCCTCCGCAGGCCCCGTCATCGGCATCGTCATGGGTTCGGACTCCGACTGGTCGGTCATGGAGGCCGCGGCCCAGGCGCTGGACGAGTTCGAGATCCCGTACGAGGTCGACGTGGTCTCCGCCCACCGGATGCCGCGCGAGATGATCGCGTACGGCGAGCAGGCCGACGGACGCGGCCTGAAGGCGATCATCGCGGGCGCGGGCGGCGCCGCTCACCTGCCCGGCATGCTCGCGTCCGTCACCCCGCTGCCGGTCATCGGCGTGCCGGTGCCGCTGAAGTACCTCGACGGCATGGACTCGCTGCTGTCGATCGTCCAGATGCCCGCAGGGGTTCCCGTCGCGACCGTCTCCGTCGCCGGGGCGCGCAACGCGGCCCTGCTGGCCGTCCGGATGCTCGCCGCCCACGACCCGGAGCTGCTGGCCCGCATGCGGGAGTTCCAGCAGGAGCTGAACGAGCAGGCGACCGAGAAGGGCAAGCGGCTGCGGGCCAAGGTCGCGGGCGCGGAGTCCTTCGGGTTCGCCAAGTGAGCGCCGCGCAGCGCCTGGGCGAGGCGCGTGAGCTGCTGGCCGAGCACCCGGTCGTCGACGGCCACAACGACCTGCCGTGGGCGCTGCGCGAGCAGGTCCGCTACGACCTCGACCGGCGCGACATCGCCGCCGACCAGTCGGACCACCTGCACACCGACCTGCCCCGGCTGCGCGCGGGCGGGGTCGGCGCACAGTTCTGGTCCGTGTACGTGCGCTCCGACTACGCGGGCGACGAGGCGGTCAGCGCCACCCTGGAGCAGATCGACCTCGTCGACCAGATGATCGCCCGATACCCCGCCGACCTGGTGCGGGCCCTGACGGCCGACGACATGGAGGCGGCCCGCGCCGAGGGGCGGATCGCCTCCCTGATGGGCGCCGAGGGCGGGCACTGCGTCAACAACTCGCTCGCCACCCTGCGCGCCCTGCACCGGCTGGGCGTGCGGTACATGACGCTCACGCACAACGACACCATCGACTGGGCGGACTCGGCGACCGACGAACCCCGGCACGGCGGGCTGAGCGGCTTCGGCCGCGAGGTCGTCCGCGAGATGAACCGCGTCGGCATGCTCGTGGACCTCTCGCACGTGGCCGCGACCACGATGCGCGACGCCCTCGCGGTCTCCGCCGCGCCGGTGATCTTCTCGCACTCCTCGGCGCGGGCGATCTGCGACCACCCGCGCAACATCCCGGACGACGTGCTGGCACTGCTGCCCGCCAACGGCGGCGTGGCCATGGCCACCTTCGTACCCAAGTTCATCCTCCCCGAGGCCGTCGCCTGGACCCTGGCCGCCGACGAGAACCTGCGGGCCCACGGGTTCCACCACCTCGACACCACCCCCGAGGCGATGGCCCTGCACCGCGCCTTCGAGACGGAGCGCCCGCGCCCGGTGGCCACCGCCGCCACCGTCGCCGACCACCTGGACCACATGCGCGAGGTGGCGGGCGTCGACCACATCGGCATCGGCGGCGACTACGACGGCACGGCCTTCACCCCGGCGGGGCTGGACGACGTGGCGGGCTACCCGAACCTGATCGCCGAACTGCTGGCACGCGGCTGGTCGCGCGCCGACCTGGCGAAGCTGACCTGGTCCAACGCCGTACGGGCGCTGCGCGACGCCGAAGCGGTGGCCCGCGAGCTCACCGCGGCGCGGGGGCCGTCCAACGCGGTGCTCCAGCCGTAGGAGCGCGGGGACGCAGGACGCGGGAAAGGGGGACGGCGCGCACGCCGTCCCCCTTTCTCCGGTGTCCCGGAGCGTCCGCGTCGGACCTTGCCGGTCAGGCCCGGGGGCGGCCCATGGCGCGGTAGGTCCAGCCGGCGGCGCGCCAGCGCTCGGGGTCCAGGGAGTTGCGGCCGTCCAGGACCAGCCGGTCGGAGACGACCTCGCCGAGCTCCGCCGGGTCGAGGTCGCGGAACTCGCGCCACTCGGTGAGGTGCAGCACGACCTCGGCGCCCCGGGCCGCCGCGAGCGCGGAGTCCGCGTAGCCCAGCGTGGGGAAGACGCGACGGGCGTTGTCCATCCCCTTGGGGTCGTAGACGGTGACCTGGCCGCCCTGGAGGTGGATCTGTCCGGCCACGTTGAGCGCGGGCGAGTCGCGCACGTCGTCCGAGTCCGGCTTGAAGGTGGCGCCCAGCACCGCGACCCGCTTGCCGAGGAACGAACCGCCCACCGCGTCCCGGGCCAGCTCGACCATGTGGCCGCGCCGGCGCATGTTGATCGAGTCGACCTCCCGCAGGAAGGTCAGCGCCTGGTCCGCGCCCAGCTCGCCCGCCCGCGCCATGAAGGCCCGGATGTCCTTGGGCAGGCAGCCGCCGCCGAAGCCGATGCCCGCGCGCAGGAACTTCGAGCCGATCCGCTCGTCGTAACCGATGGCCTCGGCCAGCTTGACCACGTCACCACCGGCCGCCTCGCACACCTCGGCCATCGCGTTGATGAAGGAGATCTTCGTCGCGAGGAAGGAGTTCGCGGCCGTCTTGACCAGCTCGGCCGTCGGGAAGTCGGTCACCACCAGCGGGGTGCCCTCCGCCATGGGCGTCGCGTACACCTCGCGCAGCAGCTTCTCGGCGCGTTCACCCTGTACGCCGATGACGATGCGGTCCGGGTGCAGGGTGTCGCCGACGGCGAAGCCCTCGCGCAGGAACTCGGGGTTCCAGGCCAGCTCGACCCCCTCGCCCGCCGGGGCGAGGGCGGTGAGCCGGGCCGCGAGCCGCTCGGCCGAGCCGACCGGGACAGTGGACTTGCCGACCACCAGCGCCGGCCGGGTCAGGTGCGGGGCCAGGGAATCCATCGCGGAGTCCACGTAGCTCATGTCGCAGGCGTACTCGCCGTGCTTCTGCGGGGTGTTCACGCACACGAAGTGGACGTCGCCGAACGCGCCGACCTCCTCCCAGGAGGTGGTGAAACGCAGCCGTCCCGTCGAGCCCGGCATCCCCTCCACGTGCGAGGCCAGCAGCTCCTCCAGCCCCGGTTCGTACATGGGGACGCGGCCCGAGGCGAGCATCTCGATCTTCTCCGGGACCACGTCCAGCCCCAGTACCTCGAAGCCCAGCTCGGCCATGGCGGCGGCATGCGTGGCACCGAGGTAGCCGGTGCCGATCACAGTGATCTTGAGGGGCATGCGTTGCTCCAGGTGTGGCGGGCGTTTGCGGCCACCGAGCATAGGCCGGCTCGCGGACGGGGAGGTTCCCGGGGAGTCGCGGCCCGGGCGGCACACCGGCGGCGGCCGCCGCCGGCGCGCTGTCACGCTGTCACGCAGCTCACGTACGCGTTACATATCGCTGCCGGGACCCCGGACACTAAGATTTGGGTTACTTAACGGTAGTTAGCATCACTGATGCGTCACGCATCACCTTGGGGAGTGAGAGATCTTGGCGGGTTCTGCCGACTTCGACCTGTACCGCCCGGCCGAGGAGCACGACATGCTCCGCGAGTCGGTCCGCTCGCTCGCCGAGGCGAAGATCCTGCCGTTCGCGGCGGCGGTCGACGAGGAGTCCCGCTTCCCGCAGGAGGCACTCGACGCCCTGGTCGCCAGCGACCTGCACGCCGTCCACGTACCCGAGACCTACGGCGGCGCCGGCGCGGACGCGCTCGCCACCGTGATCGTGATCGAGGAAGTGGCCCGCGTCTGCGCGTCCTCCTCCCTCATCCCGGCCGTGAACAAGCTCGGCTCGCTCCCGGTGATCCTCTCCGGCTCCGAGGAGCTCAAGGCCAAGTACCTCGGCCCGCTGGCCAAGGGCGACGCGATGTTCTCGTACGCCCTCTCCGAGCCCGACGCGGGCTCCGACGCCGCCGGCATGAAGACCCGCGCCGTGCGCGACGGGGACTTCTGGGTGCTCAACGGCGTGAAGCGCTGGATCACCAACGCGGGCGTCTCCGAGTACTACACGGTCATGGCCGTCACCGACCCGGAGAAGCGCTCCAAGGGCATCAGCGCCTTCGTCGTCGAGAAGGGCGACGAGGGAGTCTCCTTCGGCGCCCCGGAGAAGAAGCTCGGCATCAAGGGCTCCCCGACGCGCGAGGTCTACCTCGACAACGTCCGCATCCCCGCCGACCGCATGATCGGCGCCGAGGGCACCGGATTCGCCACCGCGATGAAGACCCTCGACCACACCCGCATCACGATCGCCGCCCAGGCGCTCGGCATCGCGCAGGGCGCCCTGGACTACGCCAAGGGCTACGTCCAGGAGCGCAAGCAGTTCGGCAAGCCGATCGGCGACTTCCAGGGCGTGCAGTTCATGCTCGCGGACATGGCCATGAAGATCGAGGCCGCCCGCCAACTGACGTACTCGGCGGCCGCCCGCTCGGAGCGCGTCTCCGGCGGAGGCCCCCACGAGGACCTGACGTTCTTCGGCGCCGCGGCCAAGTGCTTCGCCTCCGACGTGGCCATGGAGGTCACGACCGACGCCGTCCAGCTCCTCGGCGGTTACGGCTACACCCGTGACTACCCGGTGGAGCGCATGATGCGCGACGCGAAGATCACCCAGATCTACGAAGGCACGAACCAGGTCCAGCGCATCGTCATGGCCCGCAACCTGCCGTAACGACCCACTCGACGTCCCGCGACGACGTCCCACGACGACGTCCCACGACGGCCCCGGCGCGGCTCGCGCCGGGGCCGTCGTGGCGCCCGCGCTCACAGCAGGTGGTCGGCCTTGCCGACGTTGATGTCCCGGATCAGCTGCCGGAGAGCGTCGCCGCTGTCGGTGAGGTACGCGTCCTCCTGCCCGGCGACGGCGATGTAGCTGTTCCCGTCCGCGTCGGTGCCCATGCGGTAGCAGTTGTTGCCTTCGGCGCGGAAGGCGTCTTCCCACGCGATGTCCGGCACGGCGGGCTCCTCGGAGTTGGCGGGCGATGCCGTGGACGAAGTCGCGCGAAGCCGATTCGTCGAGGGCATGCTCGTCCATCCAGCTCAAGTGGGTGTCGAACTTCGACAACTGCGCATCGGCGTGCGTGCATTCCGGTCCGTGAGCGCAATCCAACTGGCCGGTGTCCAGTTGGGGCACCGGGCCATGGGCGTACATCACAGCGTGTCCGGCGCCCCCCAGAGGGCGGGTGCGCGCCCGGGAAGCCGGGAGGCCCACGCGTGACGACCTGACCGGTGGGTGGCCTCCGCAACCCGCCCCGAGCACGACATTGAGCCGGAGGCGGCCCCACCTGCCGTCTCCGGCCTTCGCCAGCCCACCAATGGGCTAAATTTGTGCCCTCGTACGCCCGAATCGGTTGGGGAGACACAATGACGGAAGCGATCCTGCTTGTTGGCGGGCAGGGGACGCGTCTGCGCCCTGTGACGGTGAATACCCCCAAACCGATGGTGCCGGCCGCGGGTGTCCCGTTCCTCGCCCACCAGATAGCCAGGGCCGCGGCCGCCGGTGTGACCCACATCGTGATGGCCACCTGCTACCTCGCCGAGGTCTTCGAGCCCTACTTCGGCGACGGATCGGACTTCGGCGTCAGCCTCGAGTACGTCGTCGAGGACGAGCCCCTGGGCACCGGCGGCGCCATTCGCAACGCCGCCCGACGCCTCACCGGCGGCCCGGACACGTCCGTCCTCGTCTTCAACGGCGACATCCTCACGGGCCTGGACATCGCCGGCCTCGTCGACTCGCACCGCGAGGCCGACGCCGACGTCACCCTGCACCTCGTGCGGGTCGAGGACCCCCGCGCCTTCGGCCTGGTGCCCACCGACCCCGACGGGCGGGTGCTGGCCTTCACCGAGAAGCCGGAAACCCCCGAAGAGATCGTCACCGACCAGATCAACGCCGGTTGCTACGTCTTCCGCCGCAGCGTCATCGACTCCATTCCGGCCGACCGCGCCGTGTCCGTCGAGCGCGAGACCTTCCCCGGCCTGCTCACCTCCGGGGCGAAGCTCCACGGCGTCACCGAGGACACCTACTGGCTGGACCTCGGCAAGCCCGAATCCTTCGTCCAGGCCTCCGCCGACCTCGTCCGCGGCATCGTCTCCTCCCCGGCCGTTCCCGGTCCCCGCGGCGAGTCCCTCGTCCTGCCGGGCGCCCAGGTGGCCGACGGGGCCAAGCTGTCGGGCGGTACGGTCGTCGGGGCCGGCGCCCGGGTCGCGTCGGGCGCGATCGTCCACGGCTCCATCCTGATGGACGGCGCGGTCATCGGTTCGGACACCCACGTGAGCGCCAGCCTGGTCGGCGCCGGAGCCTCGGTCGGTACGCGCACGGTGCTGGACGGCGCGGTCGTCGGAGACGGCGCGATCGTCGGGGCCGACAACGAACTCCGCGCGGGAGCGCGGGTGTGGTGCGAGGCCGAACTGCCCTCCGCCTCCGTGCGCTTCTCCTCCGACCGCTGACCGCTGACCGCTGGCCTCCGACCGTTGACCTCCGACCGCTGACCGACGCCGGCGAGTCGACAACCCCAGTGAGCCGATCTCAGTAAGCAGCCAACCCCCGTAAGCCAACCCCAGTAAGGCGATCCCAGTGAGGCGACCCCGGTGACGGCCGAGCAGCAGACTTCCCGCGCGGCCGACGCCGCGTCCACGCGGCTCCCCGACGCATGGGCGCGGACCCCGCTCACCGTGGTGATGCCCACCTACAACGAGGCGGGCAACCTGCCGGGCATGGTCGAGCTGCTGATGGGCCTCGACCAGCCGGGCCTGCGCCTGCTGGTCGTCGACGACTCGTCGCCCGACGGCACGGGCAGGATCGCCGACGAGCTGACGGAGGGCTTCCTCACCGAGGACGGCAAGCCGCGCATGTCGGTCCTGCACCGCACCGCGAAGGACGGCCTCGGCCGCGCCTACGCCGCCGGCATGACCCGGGCCGTCGAGGAGGGAGCCGCGTACGTGCTCCAGATGGACGCCGACGGCTCCCACCCGGCCGCCAAGATCGCCGAGTTGCTCGGTGTGGCCCGCTCCACCGGAGCCGGCCTGGTCGTCGGCAGTCGGTACGTCCCCGGTGGCAGCCTCTCCGATGCCTGGGGCGCGCACCGCAAGCTGCTGTCCCGCTGGGCCAACGCCTACGCGAGCACCATCCTCGGCACCCGCGTCCGCGACATCACGGGCGGCTTCAACCTGTGGAGCGCCGACGCGCTGAAGGCGATCGACCTCGCGTCGATCGGCAGCGCCGGCTACAGCTTCCAGGTCGAGATGAAGTACCTCGCCCTGCGACGCGGGTTCCAGGTGGTGGAGGTGCCGATCCACTTCGAGGACCGCACCATCGGCGAGTCCAAGATGAACCTCGCCGTCCAACTGGAATCCATCGCCATGCCGTGGATGCTCCGCGCGCGCTCCGGCGAGTAGCCGGGGGCGATCCCGGGGCTCGCGCCCCGGGATCGTCAAACCCTTCCGGCCACGGCACTAGCGCGATTGGACGGTGACCTTCTCGTCCTTCTGGATCTGCTGGACGAGCTGCTTCACCTTGGCCTTGTCCCAGACCAGGTTGCCGCCGCGCTGTCCGGAGATCGGCATGTTCATCGACACGCCCTCGCCGCCGCTGACGCCCTTCATCGCGAAGAACATCTGGCCCATGTCCCACAGGGACATGTCCTTGTCCACGATCAGCGTCTCCAGACCGGCGCCCATCACCGGGTACAGCTGGAAGGGGTTGAGGACCGTGCTCGGAGTGGCGGCCTGACTCGCCAGCGAGGAAAGGAACTTCTGCTGGTTCTTCGTCCGCTGGAGGTCCGACTCGGCGAACGCGTACCGGGTGCGGACGAAGGCCAGCGACTGCTCTCCGTTGAGGGTCTGCTTGCCCGCCTTGAAGTCGGCCCCGGACTTCTCGTCCTTGAAGCCCTTCTCGATGTCGAGTTCCACGCCGCCCAGCGCGTCGACGATGTTCGCGAAGCCGGCGAAGCCGATCTCGGCGTAGTGGTCGATGTGCAGGCCGGTGTTGTGCTCCACCGTCCGCACGAGCAGTTCCGGTCCGTCCTCGGCGTAGGCGGCGTTGAGCTTGACCCGCCGACCCTGCCCCTTGAACGTCTTGCCGGACTGCGAGCCGACGAAGGAGGGGATCTCCACGTCCGAGTCGCGCGGCAGGGAGACCATGGTGTTCCCGCTGGAGCACTTCGCGAGGATCATCATGGAGTCCGTGCGCTTGCCCTCGGCGGAGCCGGTGTGGAGCTTCTTCTTCTCCTCGGCGGACATGCCCTCACGGCTGTCGGACCCGACGATGAGGTACGTCGTGCAGTCGCCCTCCTTCGGCCGCTCGATGACCTTGGACAGGTCGACCTCGCGGCGCACCTTGGAGTCGGCCCAGAAGTAGGTGCCGATGCCCGTGACCAGAAGCGCGGAGACCAGGACGATCGCGCCGATCTTGATCTGTCGGGCGCGGTTCGGCGCCGGGCCGGGGGAGCGGCCCGGGCGGCCGGGGCCGGCCGGGGGTCGGCCGTCGCCGCCGCCGGGGCCACCGGGGGCGCCCGCGGGAGCCCCGTAGACCTGGCCGGTGTTGTAGCCGCTGTCGTAGCCGTACCCGTCCGGGTTCTGTGCCTGCGGGGGCACCCCGTACGCCGGGGACTGCGCCGGCGGAGGGGGCGTCCCGGGGCGCCGCGTGGGCGGCGGAACCTGGGGCCGAGCGGGCTGCTGCCGCTGGATGTGCCGCATCCGCTGCGGACCTTCCGGTTGCGCCTGAGCGCTGCCGCGTCCGTACCCGTCGTCCCGGCGACCGCGGTCGTCGCGGTCTCCGGTCCACCCTTCTGGCCAGTCATTCATGCGGACAAGAATGCACGCCCCGGCGTGTCGCCCGACAGCCCGGGGCGAACTTCGTTCCGGTGCTGTTGCAGAGCTGATGCTTCCGATACCGCTTTAAGGTGTCCATATGACAGACACAGCGGGCGATACGGCGGGTGACAGGGTGGGTGACCCTGCGGGCGATCCTGTGGGAAAGCCCACCTCCGCCTCCCGGACGACCCTCAGCCACATCATGACCGCGAACGACACCAACCTGCTCGGCACGGTGCACGGTGGCGTGATCATGAAACTGGTCGACGACGCCGCCGGCGCCGTGGCAGGCCGGCACTCGGGCGGTCCCGCCGTGACCGCCTCCATGGACGAGATGGCCTTCCTCGCGCCGGTCCGGGTCGGGGACCTGGTCCACGTCCGGGCCCAGTGCAACTGGACCGGCCGCTCCTCCATGGAGATCGGCGTACGGGTCCTCGCGGAGCGGTGGAACGAGTCCACGCCCGCCACCCAGGTCGGCAGTGCCTACCTGGTCTTCGCGGCCGTCGACGCCGAGGGCAAGCCCCGCACCGTCCCGCCGGTGATCCCGGAGACGGAACAGGACGAGCGCCGCTACCAGGAGGCGCAGATCCGTCGGACCCACCGGCTGGCCCGGCGGCAGGCCATCACGGAGCTGCGCGCGCGCCGCTCCGCCGAGGGCCTCGACGAGTGACGTCCGCCACCACCCGGGCGCGGTCCCGGGTGGAGCCCGGGGCGCGGCGGCCGCGGCGGCCCGGCCCCGGTGCTACTGCCCCGGCTTCGCGCACACCACCTGGTCGCCGGTGACCACCGCCGCCGCTCCGCCCTGGTACGGGTCCTCCGCCCGGACCGGCACCACCTTCTTGTAGTCCGCGCCCGCGATCACCAGCACCGTCCGTCCCTGGCCGGCGACCGCCCGCAGCTCGCTTCCGGGCAGTGCGGTCGACACGGTGCGGGCCGAGCGGTCCCAGCGGGGGTCGTACGACACGACCGTGCGCTTGATCTCCCGGCTGGCGCCGTTGCCCGGGGCCCGGGTGGTGTCGAAGCCGGTGGCCCGCAGGCCCTCGTCCACCCGCCCGCCGAGCCCGTCGATCCGGGTGCCGTTCTCCACCTGGACCCGGATCTGCCCCGGAGGCACGTCCACCGCCACCGCGGGCCGCGGCGCGGGGCGACCGGGCCGGGCGGGCTGGAGAGGCTGGTCCCGGCGTACCGAGTCGAAGAGCTTCGCCGCCTTCGCCCGGTCCCATTTCACGGTCGAGCCGATGCCCTTGACGCTGTACGAGGGGTCGCCGACCGGCACCGAGGCGAACTCCGATGACGAGGGCGTGAAGTCGCGCATCGCCTGTCCCAGGGCCAGCATCTGTTCCGAGCCGAAGCCCTCGTCGGCCCGGACCGAGCCCAGCAGGGTCGAGCTGACCTCCTTGAACTTCACCGGGTTCAGCAGCACCCCGCCGCCGGTGGCCTGCTTGATCAGCGCGGCCACGAACCGCTGCTGGCGCTGCATCCGGCCCAGGTCGGAGGCCCCGTCCACATGGCGCGAGCGCACGTACTGCAGGGCCTGCCCGCCGGTCAGCCGGTGTGTGCCGGGCAGCAGGTCCAGGCCGGTGTTGGCGTCGCGCATGGGCTTGGCCGTGCAGATGTCCACGCCGCCCATCGCGTCGACGGTCCTCATGAAGCTGGTGAAGTCGACCTCCAGGTAGTGGTCGATCTTCACCCGGGTCATGTTCTCGACGGTGCGGACGGTCAGGTTGGGGCCTCCCTCGGCGTAGGCCGCGTTGAGCTTCACCCCGTGTGCCTTGTGGTCCTTGCCGGTGGTCAGGTCCCGGTGGGCGGGGACCTCGGCGTAGCTGTCCCGGGGGAGGCTGATCACGCTGGCCCGTTCCCGGTCGGCGGACAGGTGCACCAGCATGATCGTGTCGGTGCAGTGGCAGGGGGCGCCGCCGAGGCGGTACTCCCGCTTCTCCTCCGGGGTGATCTTCTCCCGGCCGTCCGTGCCGACCAGCAGGAAGTTCACCCCGTGCCCGGCCTGTGGGCGGTTCTTCATGTCCTTGAACGGGTCGACCCGTTCGATCCCGGTGTCCAGGCCCGTCATCACGGCGTGCCCGACCGCCCCGGAGCCGAGCACCACGATCGACACCCCGGCCGCGAGCCGCACGCCCCACCGGGGCTTGTCCCCCCGCCGGCGCGCCGGACCACCGCCACCGCGACGCGACGTGCGCTGCGACTGCCGTGGCCTGGCGGGACGGGTGGGACGGTGCGGCTGGGGCACGGGGGACACCTCCGCGGGGACGACCGGAACGGCTGGGGCTTCCGGGGCTTCTGTTGCGAAAAGTCAGGTAGGTGGGGATGACGACCGATTTGGCAGATCGTCAGAACAGTAGGCCCATACGATCAGCATCTGTCCGTACCGCTCGTCCGCCGCGCACCCGGTTCCCCCGTACGCGGTAACGTGACACCGATACCCGACCGTGAAGGACCACATGCCCGCCCAGCAGCCCGCAGTCTCGGTGATCATGCCGGTGCTCGACGAAGAGCGCCATCTGTGCGACTCCGTCCGCCACATCCTCGAACAGGAGTACGCGGGCGAGGTGGAGGTGGTGATCGCGCTGGGGCCGTCCACGGACCGCACCGACGAGATCGCCGCCGAGCTCGTGCGCGAGACCGCCTCCCATCCCCGAGCGCGCGTACACACCGTCCCGAACCCCACCGGACGCACCCCCGCCGCCCTCAACGCCGCCATCAAGGCCTCGCGCCACCCCATCGTGGTGCGCGTCGACGGCCACGGCATGCTCTCCCCGAACTACATCGCCACCGCGGTCCGTCTCCTGGAGGAGACCGGCGCGCAGAACGTCGGCGGCATCATGCACGCCGAGGGCGAGAACGCCTGGGAGGACGCCGTCGCCGCGGCGATGACCTCGAAGATCGGTGTCGGGAACGCGGCCTTCCACACCGGCGGCGAGGCCGGCCCGGCCGAGACCGTCTACCTGGGCGTCTTCCGCCGGGAGGCCCTGGAACAGCAGGGCGGGTACAACGAGGAGTTCATCCGCGCCCAGGACTGGGAGCTGAACTTCCGCATCCGCGAGGCCGGCGGACTCATCTGGTTCTCGCCCGAGCTGAAGGTCCGGTACCGCCCGCGGCCCTCCGTACGGGCCCTCGCCAAGCAGTACAAGAACTACGGGCGCTGGCGCCACGTCGTGGCCCGCTACCACTCGGGCTCCATCAACCTGCGCTACCTCGCCCCGCCGACCGCCGTCTGCGCGATCGCGGCCGGCGTGGTCGCCGGCGTGGCCGTCACCCCCTGGGCCCTCGTGGTCCCGGCGGGCTACCTCGCCGCGATCGTCGCGGGCTCCGTGCCGGCCGGCAAGGGACTCTCGCTCAAGGCCCGGGCGCAGATCCCCGTCGCCCTCGCCACCATGCACATGTGCTGGGGCTTCGGCTTCCTGACCAGCCCGCGGGCGCTCGCGAACAAGGTCATCGCGAGCCGCCGCCCGTCGGTGCGCCGGGACACCGCGGAAGTCTGAGCCGAACCGGCCCACCGGAACCCGAAAGGGGTGGCCCGGTCCCTCGCGGACCGCGCCACCCCTTTTCCCTGCCGCCGCCCCGCTCGCGCCGGGCGGCGGCACGGTTCACCAGCGGTACGGCTTGTACACGTCCATGCAGGCGTCGCTGTCCGAGCCGTTGATCGCCTCGGCCGATTCCGGGACCGCCCCGGCCTCCGGCGGAGCCTGCCGCGGGTACGCGGTGCCCTCGCGCCAGTCGGCCCCCACGATCACGGTGATCCGCGACACCTCGGCCGACAGCTGTACCTGCGTGTCCGGGACGCCCAGCGCGGCCGCGACGGCCTGCGCCTCGTCCGCCAGGTCCGCACTCGGGTAGCGGATCACGGTGGTCTTCTCAGGGGTGAGCCCGGAGGCCGCCTTCGCGGCGGTGAAGCCCTTGCCCGCCAGCGCCTGCGCGACGGCGCCGGCCCGCCCGTTGACCAGCGGCATACCGGCGCCCGTGCCGTTGACCACGGACACGTTGACCTTGTCGGGCGCGGTCACCGGGGCCTTCGAGGGCTCCTGGCCCGGCGAGGCCGGAGGCGACGCCGGTTGCCCCGAAGCGGGGCCGGACGGCTTCGCGCCCTCGGGGGCCTGCGGGGCGCCGTTCTTGTCGAAGGGCACGTCCTTGCGGACCATCGTCCACAGCTTGTCGGCGTCCGTCGGGTTCACGACCAGCCGGTCGACGTCCATCGGGTCCTGGAGCGTGGGCATCGTGGTCATCGTGATGCGGTTGGTCGGGACGTTCTTGAGCTGCATCGCCAGGGAGCCCAGCTTCTTGACCGAGCCGATCTCCTCCGACACCTCCAGGGCCTTGGTCGCCGCCTCGGCCAACGCCGTGATCCGACCGACGTCGGTGAACGCGTTCTGCCCCTTCAACTCGCGCATCATCGAGTTCATGTACATGTGCTGGGCCTGCGCCCGGCCGAGGTCGCTGCTGAAGGCGTGCCGGGTGCGCAGCCACTGGAGCGCCTGCTCGCCCTTGACCTTCGTCTTGCCGGCCTTGAGCTTGAGGCCCGAGCCGCCCTCGGCGGTGGGCAGGGGCCGGTCCCAGACGTTGTCCTTCACACAGACCTCGACGCCGCCGATCGCGTCGGCCATCTGCACCACACCGGAGAAGTCGATCGTCATCCAGTGGTCGATGTAGATGTTGGTCAGCTTCTCCCAGGTGGCGAGGGTGCAGCCGGGACCCCCGCGCCCGAGGGTCTCGTTGATCATCGTGTTGGTCTTCTTGAACTTCTCGCCGGTCTTCGGATCCGTGCACTCCGGTATGTCCACCCGGGTGTCGCGCGGGACGCTGACCACCGAGGCGTTCTTCCGGTCGGCGGACACGTGCAGGAGCATCTGCACGTCGGCCAGCGGGGGAGCGCCGACGCTTTTGCGGTGGCCGCCGAGTTCGAGGTTCTCGGGCTTGTTCCGGCTGTCGGAGCCGAGGAGCAGGATGTTCAGCGGGCGTTGTCCGTCGGCGTTGGCCTCGGATCTCTCGACGCCGCTCTCGCCGCTCAGCCGCTGGCCACTGCGGATGTTGCCGTCGAGGTGGCGGTAGTACAGGTAGCCGGCCGCGGAGACCGCGAGGATCAGGAACGCCAGGACCGCGGCCACCCAGAACAGCACGCGCCGTCTGCGCCGTCGAACGGGGGTCGCCCGGTGGACCGAGCCCCGGGAACCATCCGATCCGGACCGGGGCGGAGGCACGCTGCCGCCCGAGGCTCCCGCATCACCGGGTATGCCGCCGACGGCCTGGTCGGGCGCCCCCTCCCCACGCACGCTGCTGTGCCCCACGTGTACCCCCCTATAGATCACTGCTGGTCGGTGTGCTGCCGGTCCCACCGGCCACCACCGCCCGTGGTACGGCGGTGGTGGCCGGTGTGTCGACGAACGGCCGCCGGTGTGGCGGCCGTTCGCCGGAGCGTGCGCGTGCCCTACTTGGCGCAGACGGCCTTGTCCGCCTCCACCCGCTGGAGACCCTCGGGCGCCTTCTGGGGCGCGGCCGCGGTCAACGGGCTCCCCGCTTCCTTGAAGTCCGAACCGAGCGTGAGCTTCATCGGCGTCCTGCCCCCGGAGTCCGCCGTGCCCACCTTCAGCGCCGAGGCCGACAGGCCCATCATGTCCGCCAACGCCCTTGCCTGGTCGGCCTGGTCGGGGGCGTACTCCAGCTGGGTGGTGGCCACCTTCGACGGGGCGTTGCCCCGGTTGGCGGCCTTGTTCACGCCCTTGCTGTTCTGCAGCCAGTTCAGCGTGGTCTGCGCCGAACCGGAGGGGCCACCACCGTTGAAGACGTCCACCCGGACGTCCCCGGCGGGCGAGCGGGCGCCCTGGAGCTGGGCGTCCTCCTTGGTCTTGGCCTCCTTGTCGGCCGCGGCCTTCGCCGCCTTGACCTCCGTGAGGGAGACGTCGCCCCGGATCATCTCCAACAGCGGCTTGGCCAGCGCGTTGTTGAGGACGACCGTCGCCTTGCGGTTCGCCGGCTCTGCCGGGTTGTCGAGCACCGGCAAGGTGGTGAAGGTGATGTTCTGCAGGTCGATGTTCTTCAACTCGCCCGCAAGCGAGGTGAGTTGCTTGATGCCGCCGATGCCCTGGTCCACGCTCAGCGACTTGGTGGCCGCCTCCGCGAGGGAGAAGAACTTCTTCGGGCTGGTCAGCGTCTCCTTGGACTTCATCTCGCGCATCATCGAGCCGAGGAACTGCTGCTGCGTCTGGATGCGGTCCAGGTCGCTCTCGTTGCCGAAGGCGTGCCGCGTCCGCACGAAGGCCAGCGCCTGCTCGCCCTGCAACCGGTGTTCGCCCGCCTTGAGGTTGAGTTTGGAGTCCTTGTCGTTGACGTCCTTCTCCACGCAGACCGGGACGCCGCCGACGGCCGTGCTCAGGTTCTTCACGGCGTTGAAGTCGACCATCATGAAGTGGTCGACCGGGATGCCGGTCAGGTTCTTGACCGTGCTCATCGTGCAGCCCGGATCCCGGCCCGACTGACCCAGGCTGGTGTTGAAACGGGTGCCCTTCTCGGCGGGCACCTGCTTGACCGAACCGTCCGGCTGCTGCGAACTGCACGCGGGGATGTCGGTGATCAGGTCACGCGGGATGGACAACGCCGTCGCGTTGGAACGGTCCTTCGACACGTGGAAGAGGATCGTGGTGTCGGCGTGCCCGACGCTCCCCGAGTCCCCGTAGCCCTCGTTGCCCGCGCCGCTGCGCTTGTCGGTGCCGATGACCAGGATGTTGATCTCGCGGCCCTTGCTGAAGGTGCCCGAACTCGCGCCGGGGGTGTTGATGACGTTGATGTTGCCGTTCAGGTGCTGGTAGTAGAGGTACCCCGCCAGCGAGCCGCCGAGCAGCAGGAACGCCAGCGTGCCGCCGGTGATCGCGAGCCGCTTCTTGCGCTTGCTCGGGCCCTTGCCGCCGGCCTTGCGGGAACGCCCGCCGCGTCGACCGCCGGGCGGCCCGTCGCCGCGGCGCGGCTTCGGGACTCCGGGTGTCGCGGGGGTGCCTGTTCCCGGGGGAGCGGGACGGGTCGTGCGGGATCTGCGGGGGGTGGCGACGGACGGCTTCTGTTGCTGCGCAACGGAATCGCCCAGTCGCAGTTCGTAGTTGCCGGTGCGAGGGTTGAGAACCCACTGGTCTGCGGGGTCGATCTCGTCTGCCCGCCCACGGCTTTGCGCATCCACGGTTGCTCGAATCCTCCGTCGGTGCCTCGCGATGCGCCTCCCCCAAGGCGCACGGTCAACGTCCGGCTGCTGGTGCAAGGCCTCTTTGCTGGCCGGTGCACCGGATCGCTCACCCTATCCGGCCAGGTCAACCGCAAACCATGCTGGTGACAAATTCCACTCCCCTTATAACGCCGCAAATCGCCCAACCAGCCTGGTTCGGCACCGGCCTTTTGGATTGCTTTACCGGCAGTTCGCGGCGTCCGCGGTGGTTCCCGTGAAGGTGGGGGCGGGTGAGGGGCTCGTGCCGGGCCCGCTGGTACGGGGCTCGGGAGACGCCGTTCGGGTGTGCGAGGTGCGCTCGTTGCGCTCCCGCTCCTCCATCGGTGGCGGCGGAGTCACCTTCAGGGGCTTGTCCGCGCGCAGTTGTCCGAACAGTCGGCCGGCCTCGGGTTGTACCAGTTCGTCACGATTCGGATTGGAAGGATACGGTCGGCGAGGAACCGTGAGGAACGTTATGTGTTCGGTCGGTATGTTCCTTACGCCCCGCACGAGTTCGTACAGTCCCCGCAGTGACGCGAGCCCCGGGTCCGTGGTCACCGAGGACGTTGCCGCGTTCAGCACCGGGTAGAGCCGCGTCGGATTCAGCAGCACCCCGTTGCTCTGCACCTTGTTCACGAGCGAACCGAGGAACTGCTGCTGCCGCTCCATCCGATCCGTGTCGCTGCCGTTGCCCAGGCTGTGGCGGGCCCGCACGAAACCGAGCGCCTGCTCGCCCCGGAGCAGGTTCCGGCCGGCCGGCAGCCTCACCTTGGCCTCCGTGTCGTTCACCGGCCGCCCGAGGCAGATCTCCACCCCGCCGACGGCGTCCACCATCTGCTTGAAGCCGCTGAAGTCCACCACCATGTGGTGGTCGATCCGGATCCCCGTGAGCTTCTCGACCGTACGGATCGTGCAGGCGGCGCCGCCCCACTCGAAGGCCCAGTTGAACTGCGCGAGCTGTTCACGGGTGCGCTGCCCGTCCGCCTTGAGGCAACTCGGCACGTCCGTCATCAGGTCCCGGGGGATCGAGACCGCCGCGGCGCTCTTCCGGTCGGCCGGCAGGTGCAGCAGGATCACGGTGTCCGAGCGCTGGGTGCCGCGATCCGGCCCGTACTTCGCGTTCCCCTTGCCGGAGCGCGAGTCCGAGCCGATCAGCAGGATGTTCTGGGAGCCGTTCGCGAGGTGCGTCGGGCGCTCCCGCTCGTACCGCTCCAGTTCGGCGGCGGCGGAGGTGTCCTCGGTGATGTTCCCGTCGAGCTTCTGGTAGATCCACCAGCCGCCGGCCGCCCCCGCGAGCACCAACACGGCCACCCCCAGCCCGGCCCGGCGCAGCAGTCGGCGCCTGCGGCCCCGCGGGGGCTTGTGGGGCCCCCCGGCCGCGTCGGTGCCGCCCGGTATGCCTGCGCTGTCCGTCACTGGCGTTCCGTCCCCTCGCCGTACCGGGAGGCCGCACGGGTGGATGGGGCCTGAGCCGATCCTGCCCCCGAGTCGCCGAGGCGGCCCGGGGGCGACCCCTTGTAAAGGGCCGAACGGGTGACAAATCGCTCGATGTGGGCACGGTGCGGCGCAGGTGAGGGGGTCGGACCGCATCGAGAGGCCCGGGAGGGGCGACGGGGCCCGGGCGGCCCGGGAGGGTCAGACGGTGTGGGTGACCCGCTCGCTCTCCACCCGCTGCGCCAGCCCGTCCTCGGAGAGCCGGTCCAGGTTCCGGCACAGCACCACGGACCCGCCCGAGGCCAGCGGCGCGAAGAGACCGGCCGACAGCCCCTCCCAGGTGTCGTGACCCAGCCCGGACAGCACCCGGGAGCCCTCGCCGAGGCCGAGCCCGACCGCGTCCTCGCGGGCGCGCGCGACGAGGGCCGCGTACGAGAACTCCTCGCCGCCCACCACCAGCCCCGGACCGTCGGCGTCCACGGGCTGGAACGGGGCGAACCGGTCGCCCTGCCCCGGAACCTCCACCGCGTAGTCCGCGAACCCGGCGGGCGGCTGCGGGAACCTGCCGCCCAGCGGACGCAGGGCGAGCGCGACCCGCTCCCCACCGCACGCGGAGGCCTCCTCCAACGTGTCGGGACCGGTCACGACGAGGTCCGCGGCGGCCGGATCGCCGCCCACCTCCGCGACCACCCCGACGGAGGCGCAGGCGAGCAGCCACACGGCGCCCTGCCAGTGCGCGGGAAGCAGCAGCGCGAGCCGGTCCCCGGGTTCCGCGCCCAGGTCCCCCTGGAGCAGATTGGCGGTCTTGGCCACCCAATTGGCGAAGGTGGCGACGGACAATTCGACGCGCTCGCCCGTGGCGTCGTCGTAGAAGGTGACGAGCGGGCGGCCCGGATCGGCGGCGAGCGCGGATCGCAGCAGGTCGGCAGGGGTGCGGTCAGTGGCGTTCACCCGGCACAGGGTACGCGGCGCCCTCGTCCGTACGGCGGCCCCGGACTCCCCCGTACGAGGGAGGGGTATCGACGTCGCACCGGACGGGGCGTCAGTTCTCCGATGGCGCCCGGCGGTGAGCGTGCCGAGCATCTTTTCATGCGTGCATTCCTTGCTTCCTCGATCGGCGTCGCGACGGCCGCCGCGCTGGCCATGCCGCTCGCGCTCCCCACTCCCGCACTGGCCACCCCCTCCGCGGGGGCGGTCGCCCCCGCGGACCCCGCGGGGTCCACCCAGTCTCTGCGGCTCGTCCCGCTCGGCCCGACGGCGGACCGCACCACCGGCACCCCCGGCATGAGCACCTCGCCGCGCCTCCCCGAGGCGCGGGGCCTGACCGCTCGGGAGGTCAAGACGTTCTCGCTGGTCGGTGTCGTCTGGGACGACGCGAGCACCCAACTCCTCGGCCGGGTCCAGGTCCGCACCCGCTCCGTGAAGACATCCACCTGGTCCGGCTGGCAGGACGTCGAGACCCACAACAGCGAACACGCCGCCGACCCCGACGCGGTGGAACGCGGATCCGGCCGCGTGCGCGGCAGCACCGCCCCCCTGTGGGTCGGCGAGTCCGACGGCGTCGAGGTCCGCGTCCAGGCCGAGACGGGCGCCACCACCACCCGCGCCCCGTCCCGCCTCCCGTCCGGGATGCGGATCGAACTCGTCGACCCGGGCGCGCAGACGCCACCGGTCACCATCGACGGAAAGAACGCCGGTCCGAAGGACGACGACCCGGACGAGGACCCCGAGGGCGACGACAAGGGCGATCCCGTCCTCCTCCCCGGCATGACCATGGAGATGGCCGAGTCCTCCTCCGCCAACGTCCCGCTCGCCCCGATCGGCGCCGACGTGATCACCGAACTCAACAAGGCCGACTCCACCGCGGACGCCGTCCTGGCCGACGAGTCCCTCGCCGCCGCGGGGCGCCCGTACATCGGGCCGCGCCCCCGCATCGTCACCCGGAAGGGCTGGGGCGCGGACGAGGGCCTGCGCGAGAAGGGCTTCGTCTACACCAAGACCGTCAAGGCGGCCTTCGTCCACCACACCGCCTCCGGCAACAACTACGCCTGCAAGGACGCCCCGGCGGTCCTGCGCAGCCTGTACCGCTACCACGTGGTCAGCAGCGGCTGGCGCGACATCGGCTACAACTTCGCCGTCGACAAGTGCGGCACCGTCTACGAGGGCCGGGCGGGCGGCGTCGCCAAGCCGGTGCTCGGGGCCCACACCATGGGCTTCAACACGGACAGCATGGGCATCGCGGTGATCGGCTCGTACACCTCCACGACCCCGCCGGCCGCCTCGGTCAACGCGGTGGCCCGGCTCACGGCATGGAAGCTGGGCCTCTTCGGGGCGGACCCGCGGGCGAAGGCCACCCTGAAGTCGGGCGGCGGCAACCTGTACGCCAAGGGCCGCAACGTGAAGCTCAACGTCATCTCGGGCCACCGCGACGGCTTCGCCACGGAATGCCCGGGCCGCCTCCTCTACGGCCAACTCCCCCCGGCCCGCACCTCGGCGGCCAAACTCCAGGGCCGCTGACCGCCCGGCGCCGGGCCAATCCAGCCTCGCCAGCGGTTGGGCCTCCCCGGTGCCGGGCAATGCCGGCCTCGCCGGCGTTTGAGGCGCGGGGTCCGGGGCGGAGCCCCGAAAGGCCCGGCGCAGCCGGGGGCCGCTCCGCGCCACGGCGCCGCGCCCCCGGCCGACCGCCGCCCGGGGATTCCGGGGGTCAGGGCCGGCCCGGGCAATTCCAGCCTCGCCGGCGTTTGAGGCGCGGGGTCCGGGGCGGAGCCCCGAAAGGCCCGGCGCAGCCGGGGCCGCCCCGCACCACGGCGCCGCGCCCCCGGCCGACCGCCGCCCGGGGTCCCGGGGGTCCGGGGTCCCCGGGTCCCGGGGGGCGGCCCTCCCCGGGCCGGGGCCCGCGAACGGCCCGGCCCCGCCCCACCCCCCACCCGGCTACGCTCAAAGGCATGGCCGGCCGCTTCGACCCCCTCACCCGCACCGCGATCCGCGGCGGCCGCACCGACGTGCCCGCGGGTCGGGGCCACCCGGCGGGGGAGGCGACCGACGCCCGGAGCCGGGTCTGGGTCCCCGAGGGCCCCGTAGACCTGGGCCTCACCCTCGGCCCCCTCAGGCGCGGCCCCGCCGACCCCACCTTCCGTGCCACCCCCGACGGCTCGGTCTGGAAGACCAGCCGGACCCCCGACGGGCCCGCCACCCTCCGCGTGGCCGGCGCCGACGGCAAGGTCGGCGCCGAGGCCTGGGGGCCGGGGGCCGACTGGGTCCTCGACCGGCTGCCCGAACTCCTCGGCGCGGCCGACGACCCGGCCGCCTTCGTGCCCCGGCACCGGCTCGTGCACGCCAGCCACCGCCGTCGTCCCGGACTGCGCCTGACCCGGACCGGGCTGGTCCTGGAGTCGCTGATCCCGACCGTCCTGGAGCAGAAGGTCACCACCGACGAGGCCTACCGCGCGTGGCGCCGGCTGGTCCGCCGCCACGGCGAGCCCGCACCGGGCCCGCGCCCGGACCTGTACGTGATGCCGACAGCCCGCGTTTGGGCCATGATCCCGTCCTGGGACTGGCACACGGCCGGCGTCGACTCGAAGCGTTCAGCCACCATCGTCCGCGCCGCCCGGGTCGCGAACCGGCTGGAGGAGGCCGTCGGCATGGACCTCGCCGCGGCGACCCGACGGCTGGAGGCCGTACCCGGCATCGGCCCGTGGACCTCCGCCGAGACCCTCCAGCGCAGCAACGGCGCCGCCGACGCGGTCACCACCGGGGACCTCCACCTGCCGGGCATCGTCGGGTACGCCCTGGCCGGGGACCGGGACGCGGACGACGCGGCCATGCTGGAGCTCCTCGCCCCGTACGAGGGCCAGCGGCATCGCGCGGCCCGCCTCATCCTGCTGGCCGGCCGCGTCCCGCCCCGCCGCACGCCGAAGATGCCGCGCACGGACATCGGCCGCCTCTGACCCCCACATCCCGGCGCCGACCCCACACCACGGCGTGACCCCACACCCCGGCGTGCCCCCCCACACCCCGGTGCGCGCCGCACCCCGGGTACGAGGAAAGGGGCCGCGGTCTCCCACGACCCCTCACCCCTTCCGGGCACCGGCGCGGCCTCAGCGCACCTCGACGAACGCGGAGGCCGACCGCGCGGGCCGCTCCGCCGCGGCCGCGGCCGCGTGGCCCACGGCCACCGCCCCCATCGGGTCCCAGTCCTCCGGGAGCGCCAGCACCTTGCGCACCACGTCCCGGCAGAACATCGTCGAGGAGACCCACGCGGAGCCCAGTCGTTCCCCGGCCAGCGCGACCAGGAAGTTCTGGACGCCCGCGCCCATCGCGACCACGAACATCTCCCGCTCCGCCGCGTCCCGGCGGGCGTGCCCGTAGTCGTGCGCCCCGTCCATGACCAGGCACGGCACCACCAGGTACGGGGCGTTGCGGAGCACGTCGCCGCGCCGCACGCGTTTCGCGACGGACTCCTCGGACTTGCCGTCCCGCCGCAGGTCGTCGATCCACGCGTCCCGCATCGCGTCCAGGAGTTCCAGCCGCGCGGCGGCGGACTCCAGCAGGACGAACCGCCACGGAGTCGTGTGGTGCGGGGCCGGGGCCGTCACGGCCGCCGCCACCGCTCGGCGGACCGCGCCCGGGTCCACCGGCTCGTCGGTGAAGGCCCGTACGGTGCGCCGCTGCGTCACGGCTTCGCGTACCGCCTCGGAGGTTCCCAGCCGGAACATGTCGTCGGCGGGCGGGCGGACCAGGTCGGCCGCCGAGGAGCCCTCGCCCAGTACGTGCGACAGCCCGCGCACGAGGGCCACGGGTAGGCCCGAGGCCTTGCCCTTGACCAGGTCGCCGGCCGCGGCCAGTTCGTCCGCCGTGGCCACTATCGTCGCGCTCAGCGGGTTCCCGTGGGCGTCCACGCCACCGCGCAGGTCGTCCAGCACCCGCACGCCGGCCGAGCCGATCGCCACGTCGGTGAGCCCGGAGCGCCAGGGTCGCCCGAAGGTGTCCGTCACGATCACGCCGACGTCCACCGAGAGCGCGGCCCGCAGCCCCTCGCGGATCGCGGCCGCCGAGGCGTCCGGGTCCTCGGGCAGCAGCAGCACCGTGCCCGGGGCGGTGTTCGAGGCGTCCACCCCGGCCGCCGCCATCACCAGTCCGCGGCGGTCCTCGACGATCCGCAGGGTGCCCCGGCGGGCGACCACGCGCACGGTCTCCGCGTCGATGGCGTCCTCGCGGGAGTCGGCCCGCACGATCCGGCCCTCCGCCTTGGACACGATCTTCGAGGTGACCAACAGGACGTCCCCGTCGCGCAGATCCGGTTCGGCCGCGGCGATCAGCGCGGCCAGGTCGTCGCCCGGGGCGACCTCGGGGATCCCGGGCAGGGCCCGCACCTCGTAGGAGGGAACGGTCACCGGGAGGCCTCCGCCAGCTCCAACGCCGCCCGGGCCATCGCCGCGGTGGCGTCGAGGTCGGTCATCATCAGCGGTACGGCGCGGCAGGTGATCCCGGCGGCCTCGACCTCGGCGACGGCCGCCGCGTCGGCGGTGTCCACCAGCCAGCCGTCGAGCAGGCCGGTGCCGTAGTGCAGGGCGACGGCCGCGGCGGTGGACTCGACGCCCACGGCGGCCAGCACCTTGTCGGCCATCCCGCGCACGGGGGCGCCCCCGACGATGGGGGAGAGGCCCACGACGGGGGCCGAGGCCGCGGCCACCGCCTCCCGGATGCCGGGCACGGCGAGGATGGTCCCGACGGAGACCACCGGGTTGGACGGCGGGAAGACGATGACGTCGGCGGCGGCGATGGCCTCCAGCACGCCGGGCGCGGGCTTGGCCTGCTCGGCGCCCACGGGTACGACGGCCTCCGCGTCCACCGCGGCGCGCATCTTGACCCAGTACTCCTGGAAGTGGACGACGCGGCGTTCGCCGGAGCCGGGCTCGGTGATGGCGACGTGGGTCTCGACCCGGTCGTCGGACATCGGGAGCAGCCGGACCCCGGGCTGCCAGCGGTCGCAGAGGGCCTCGGTGACGGCGCTGAGCGGGTAGCCCGCGCCGATCATCTGGGTACGGACGATGTGGGTCGCGAAGTCGCGGTCGCCAAGGCCGAACCAGGTGGGTCCGACCCCGTACGCCGCGAGTTCCTCCTTGACGGTGAAGGACTCGTCGGTGCGCCCCCAACCCTGATCCTCGTTGATGCCACCGCCGAGGGTGTACATCACGGTGTCCAGGTCGGGGCACACCTTCAGCCCGAACAGGTGAATGTCGTCACCGGTGTTGCCGATGACCGTGATCTCCGCCTCGGGAACCGCCGACTTGAGTCCGCGGAGGAAACGGGCGCCGCCGATGCCGCCGGCCAGAACAACAATGCGCATGCGGACAGTCTGTCAGCCGCGGGCCGCCCGTCGAGGGGCGGTGGTCGGGTGACGGGTGGGACGGGTCGGGCGTCCGTCGATCAGACGGGGACGGCCTCCGGCCTGGCCGGGGAGCAGCTGTGCATCGGCATCTCGGTGAGGCCGGGGAAGTAGACGTGCAGGCTGACCGCCCCGTCGAGGGTGTCGTTGACGACCTCGTGGGCGTAGCCGGGGGCGAAGACGCGCTGGGAGCCGGCGCGCAGGGTCAGCGGGCCGCGCGGGGCGTGCTCGGTGAGTTCGCCGTCCAGGACGGTCAGGACGCCGGAGGAGCCGCCGTGGTCGTGCCGGCCGCTGCCCTGTCCGGGGACCCAGCTGAGGAGCCACACCTCGTAGCCGGGGCCGGTGCGCAGGCGGTGGTACCAGCGGGTGGTGGCGTCGTACTGGACCAGGTGTTCCCACTCCGCGCGGTTCTCGGCGATGGAGCGGGCGAGGCCCACGAACTCGGCGACGGTGGTCGGGTGTTCGCGGGCCGGCTGGAGGAGGTGCTGTACGGAGAGGATGTCGCCGGCGATCTGGAGGTCGCTCTCGACCATGGGCGCCGCGACGGCGGAAGCGATGGGGGCCGCGGCGGTGGGGTGCGGGGCGGTGGTGCTGTTCATCGGGGGAGTCCTCGACGGATGTCAGTCGTGCTGGCGGTCGCTGGGGGGAGCCGGTGCTCAGGGGAGCCGTGGCTCCGGTGGCATCAACAGCTACAACAGCGACAGCGAACCTGGGCAGCGCACAGGAACCCACGAATGGGGGTCCGGGTGGCGGCTGCGGGCGCTGACATGCGTACAAGGAGAACCGGCGATGGGTCGGACTGTCAACCCAATGTCTGGTTTGGGGCAAAAGTTTCACCTCATCCGGTTACTGCGCCCGGAGAAAGGTTTGTGCAGTGGGGTCCGGGGCATGTGCCGCCCCGAGAGTCGTGTCAACCGCAATTCAAACCAACTGGCGCCACTCGTGACCTGACTGTGATCCGCGCCGCATCTCGGGACGGATCGCAACCACGTCACTCGGTGTCACGTCGGCTACGAGTGAGGGCGGGGTGCCGTTTCGGGCGCTGCTTTCAAGCCAGTGGCATGTGTCACGATTTTTGGCGATATGAACACTTACTGCATACGCTTGGTTCCGCAGAGTGAATAAGGGGCCCAATAGCAGATCTCGGCTTGACTGCGCTGGAGCCCCCCACTTGTAATTTCACTCGTGTCGTTACGTAGCGATCAGTGACGGCAACACCACGGGGACGCACAGACAGAGCGAGGGGCGCACATGACCGAGCTGTTTCAGGAACTGCTGGTCGAGGAGGCGGACGAGGAGCTCGGATGGCAGGAGCGCGCACTCTGCGCCCAGACCGACCCCGAGTCCTTCTTTCCCGAGAAGGGCGGCTCCACCCGCGAAGCCAAGAAGGTCTGCCTCGCCTGCGAGGTCCGCTCCGAATGCCTTGAATACGCCCTCGCGAACGACGAACGCTTCGGTATCTGGGGCGGTTTGTCCGAGCGTGAGCGCCGTCGTCTGAAGAAGGCGGCGGTCTGAGGCGCACCGCGCGCCGGCTGCCCGGCGCCGACGGCACCACGCACCTCATATCCGCCGGCACACCGGCCGCCGACCCTCCCGAAGACCGGCCCGCAGTACGATCCACCCGCGGATCCGCCCCGTCCGGAACCGCGCGCCGAACCGCAGGACGAACAGAGCAAACGGTCCGCCTCCCGCACCTTCCCCGCAGGAGGCGGACCGCTGTGTTCCGAGCCGTTAGGGTGGGGCGCTGTCCAGCAGCCTCCGAGGGCACACCACCCCCGGACCCCCGGCCGGAGGGCCCGTACCGCGATGTCCTTGCACAGCAACTCGTCGGCCTCCCACCAGGGCGCCGCCACCCCCGAGTTCCCCCGGCACGTCGTCACCGCGGTCCTCGTCGCCCATGACGGCGCGCGCTGGCTCCCCCGCGCCCTCGCCGGACTCCTCGGCCAGGAACGCCCCGCGCAGAACCACGTCGCCGCCGACACCGGCAGCGCCGACGAGTCCGCGCGACTGCTGACCGAGGCCCTCGGCGCCGACCGGGTCCTGCACCTGGCCCGCCGCACCGGATTCGGCACCGCCGTCGACGAGGCCACCCGCACCGCCGGCGTGCCGACCCCCGACGACCTCCCCTACCTCAAGCGCCCCAGCGGCTGGGACCCCGTCAGCCGCACCTGGCACGACGACGCGTACGACCTCCCCGAACTCCCCCACGGCGAACCGGTGCAGTGGCTCTGGCTGCTCCACGACGACTGCGCGCCCGAACCCGACGCCCTCGCCGAACTGCTGCGCGTCGCCGAGGAGAACCCCGACGCCGCCGTCATCGGCCCCAAACTGCGCGGCTGGTACGACAAGAAGCAGCTCCTCGAAGCCGGCGTCACCATCGCCCGCAGCGGCCGCCGCTGGACCGGACTCGACCGCCGCGAACAGGACCAGGGCCAGCACGACCAGATCCGCCCCGTCCTGTCCGTCTCCACCGCGGGCATGCTGGTGCGCCGCGACGTCTACGACGCCCTCGGCGGCTTCGACCGCAGACTCCCGCTCATGCGCGACGACGTCGACCTGTGCTGGCGCGTACAGAGCGCCGGGCACACCGTCCTCGTCGCCCCCGACGCCGTCATGCGGCACGCCGAGGCCGCCGCCCGCGAACGCCGCACCGTCGACTGCGCCGGCCGCTCCGCCGTCGGGGCCCACCGCGTCGACAAGGCCGGCGCCGTCTACACCGTGCTCACCAACAGCTCCGGCCGCGCCCTGCCGTACGTCCTGCTGCGACTGATCCTCGGCACCGTGCTGCGCACCCTCGGCTACCTCGTCGGCAAGGCCCCCGGCCAAGCCGTCGACGAGTTCACCGGCCTGCTCGCCGTCCTGCTCCGCCCCGGCCGGATCCTCGCCGCCCGCAAGGCCCGCCGCGGCGCCGTCGTCCCCGCCAAGGAACTGCGCCCGCTCTTCCCGCCGCCCGGCGCCACCCTGCGCGCCAACGTCGAACAACTCGCCGGGTACTTCGGCGCCGACCGCGACAGCGACTCCGCCGGCGTCAGCCGACACGGCGGAGCCATCGAATCCGGCCCCGGCGGCGACGACGCCGACTACCTGGAGATCGAACAGTTCGCCCGGCTCAAGCGGATCGCCCGCAACCCGGCCCCCGTCCTCTTCGCCCTGCTCCTGCTCGTCTCCCTCGTCGCCTGCCGCTCCCTGCTCTTCGGCGGCTCCCTCATGGGCGGCGCCCTGCTCCCCGCCCCCGACCGCGGCCTCGACCTCTGGCGCGCCTACACCACCGACTGGCAACCCGTCGGCCTCGGCACCACCACCGGGGCCCCGCCCTACCTCGCCGTGCTCGGCGCCGTCGCCGGCCTGCTGCTCGGCTCCACCCAGGCCGCCCTGACCCTGCTGCTCGTCTGCTCGGTCCCGCTCGCCGGCCTCACCGCCTACTTCGCGTCCCGGCCGCTCCTCGAATCCCGGCTGCTGCGCGCCTGGGCCGCCGTCGCCTACGCCTTCCTCCCCGCCGTCACCGGCGCCCTCGCCGGAGGCCTCCTCGGCACCGCCGTCCTCGCCGTCCTGCTCCCGCTCATCGCCCGCGCCGCCGTCACCGCCTTCGGGTTCGGCGGACCCGAGGCCGAGGGCAGCTGGCGGGCGCTGTGGACGTACACCCTGCTGCTGACCCTGGCCACCGCCTTCACCCCCGTCGTGTGGCCGCTCGCCCTCGTCCTCGGCACCGCCGCGCTCATCACCCGCCGCGCGCGCTGGAAGACGTACGGACCCCGCCTCCTCGCCAACCTCGGCGTACCCCTCCTCGTCCTCGCCCCCTGGTCGCTGGGCCTGCTCACCCACCCCACCCGCTTCCTGCACGAGGCCGGGCTGCCCTACGGGGCCCGCGCCGGCGCCCTCGACCTGCTCGGCATCAGCCCCGGCGGCCCCGGCACCGGCGGCGGGCTGCTCCTGATCGGCGTCCTGCTCGCCGCGCTCGCCGCCCTGCTGCGCGCCGACCGGCGCTTCGCCGTCCGCGTCGCCTGGGCCACGGCCCTGACCGGACTGCTCCTCGCCGTCCTGCTCAACCGCGACACCTGGGCCGGCCCCGCCACCCTCGTCTACGGCACCGCCCTCCTCGCGGCCGCCCTGCTCGGCGCCGACGGCGCCAAGCACCGGGTCGCCGCCAGCAGCTTCGGCTGGCGCCAACCGCTCGCCGCGCTCGTCGGACTCGCCGCGGCCGTCGGCCCGCTGATCGCCGCCGCCGGCTGGATGTTCTCCGGAGCCGAGGGCCCGCTGACCCGCCGCGACCCCGCCCAGGTCCCGGCCGCCGCCGCCTACCTGAGCGGCGACACCAACCAGACCCGCACCCTCGTCCTGACCGGCGACTCGCCCGCCACCGTCTCCTACAGCCTGGTCCGCGGCTCCGGCGCCCGCCTCGGTGACGCCGAACTCCTTGCCGGCGCCGGCTCCGAACCCCGCCTCGCCAAGGTCGTCTCCAGCCTGGTCTCGGGCTCCGGCGCCGACCAGTCCGCACAGCTCGACGACTTCGCCGTCCGCTACGTCGTCCTCCAGCCCGGCGCGCCCGCCCACTTCCGCCAGGTGCTCGACGCCACCCCGGGCCTGAAGGCCGTCCAGGACGACGACGTCGCCTCCTGGGAAGTCGAACGGGCCCCCGCCCGCGCCGTCATCGTCCCCGGCCGCCAGGGCCAGGCCCCCGTCGCCATCGAAGCCGGACCCGTGGAGGTCCACACCACCATCCCGGCCGGCGAGGAGGGCCGCGTCCTGCGCATCGCCGACCGGGCCGACCCGGGCTGGCGGGCCACCGTGGACGGCAAGCCGCTCAAGGCCAAGACGGTCGACGGCTGGGCCCAGGGCTTCGAACTGCCCGCCGACGAAGGCCGCCTGGACCTCGTCCACGAGGACGCCACCGGCCGCGACGCCTGGCACTGGGCCCAGGGCCTGCTCGCGCTGGTGCTGCTCGTGATGGCCCTGCCGGGCCGCCGCGCACGCCTCGACGACGACCTCCCCGAGGAGGACGCCGCCATCCCCGCCCAGGCCGCCGCCGGGGAAGGCCGGCGCGCCCGCCGCCTGCGCGCGGAGGCCGAGGCCGAACAACGCCCCGCGACCCCGACGGCCGCCGTCGCCGACCCGTACGCGCAGATCCCCGCGCAGCAGGCCTACGGCGAGGAGCAGTACGCGTACCAGGACTACCCGTACGAGCAGCGGCAGGCCCCGCAGGAGCCCTCGCCCCAGCAGCACGCCGAGCCGTACCCGTACCCGCCGCACGACCCCTACCAGCAGCAACAGCAGTACCCGTACCAGTACGAGCCGTACGAGAACACCTACGGACAGCACGAACCGCGTCCGGACGGGAGCCCCCAGCAGTGAAGCAGCGCGCACCCCTGACGCTCGCGGCGGTGGCCGCCGCGCTGGCCGCCGTCACCGGCATCGCCTCACTGACCGCCCCCGCCGCCCCGGCCGCCGAGGGCGACGGCGCCTCCCGGATGCCCGTGGAACGCTCCGTGCTGACCTGCCCGGCACCCAGCACCTCGGACATCGCGGAGACCACCTACACCTCGATCACCCCCGGCAAGCCGGGCGCCCGAGGCACGGCCCGCCTCCTCACCAGGGACGGCAAGCCCGTCGTCCAACCGAAGGAACCGGGCAAGCCCGCCGGAGCCGCCGCCTCGGGCGCCGAGGCACCCCCGCTGACCGGCTTCGCCGACGGAGCCATGGCCCCCGGCTGGACCGCCCAACAGACCACCAAGGTCGCCGTGGGCCAGTCCCGCGGCCTCCTCGGCGTCGCCTGCACACCGCCCGGCACCGACTTCTGGTTCCCCGCCCTCAGCAGCGCCAAGGGCCGCCTCGACTCCATCCACCTCACCAACCCGGACGACACCGAGGCCACCGTCCAGGTCAAGCTGTACGGCCCGGACGGCCTGCTCAAGGACAAGCCCGGCAGCCCCGAACGGCTCCCCTACAAGGTCGACCCCCGCGCCAGCGCCAAGGTGATGCTGTCCGACTTCCTCCCGGGCACCCAGCTCACCGACCTCACCGCCCGCGTCACCGTCGTCACCGGCCGGGTCGGCGCCACCGCGCAGATCGCCGAGGAGGGAGTCGGCGTCGACTGGCTGCCGGCGTCCACCGGACCCACGGGCAGCCTCGTCCTCCCGGGCATCCCCGCGGACGCCACCTCCGTCCGGCTCGTCGCCTTCGCCCCCGGCGAGGACGACGCCGACCTCAACCTCCGACTGGCCGGCCCCGGCGGCTCCATCAGCCCGGCCGGCAACGAACAACTGCACGTCAAGGGAGGCATGACGGCGAGCGCGGACCTCAAGAACCTCACCCGCGGCGAGGTCGGCTCCCTCCACCTGACCCCCTCGGACCCCAAGAAGGCCACCCCGGTCGTCGCGGCCGTCCGCGTGGTCCGAGGCACCGGCGCCAAGCAGGAGCTGGGCTTCCTCCCGGCCACCGCCCCCGTGGGCGCGCGGGCCACCGTCGCGGACAACCGGATCGACGACAAGGCGACCCTGCTCGCCCTCACCGCCGCGGGCAGCGGGGACGCCAAGGTCCGCGTCACCGCCTCACCGGGCACCGACGGCGGCGAACCCACCGTCAAGGAAGTCACCGTCAAGGCGGGCACCACCCTCGCCGTGTCCCCGCCGCCGACCCCCACCGGCGCGAAGGGCGCCTACGCCCTGACGCTGGAAACCCTGTCCGGAGGCCCCGTGTACGCCTCCCGCACGCTGACCCTGCCGCACGAGGGCATCCCCATGTTCACCATCCAGCCCTTCGGCGACGATCTCTCCACGGTCTCGGTCCCCAAGGCCGTCGAGGACCTCTCGATCCTGACCAGGTGAACCGCGCGGGGCCCCGCCGGCACCCGGCGAAGCCCCGCGCGGCACGCGCCGGCGGGGCCTTCAGTCCTGCTGCCCGTAGCGGGGATCCACGATCTCCGGCGAGAGCCCCAACAACTCCGCCACCTGCTCCACCACGATCTCGTGCACCAGCATGGCCTTCTCGTCGCGGCCCTTCGCCCGGATCTCCACCGGCCGCCGGAACACCACGATCCGCGCCGGTCGCCCGTCCCGGGCCTCCACCAGCCCGCCGAGCGGCACCGCCTCGTCGTTCCAACCACCTTCCGCGCCACCCGGCGGCCCCGGCACGTCCGCGACCACGAACTCCACCTCGGCGAGCTGCGCCCAACGCCGCTCCAACCGCTCCACGGAATCCCGTACGAGATCACCGAACAACTCCGCCCGGCTCGCCGACAGCGGCACCTGAGGTGGCGCCACCGGCCCCCGCATCCCCCGCCCGTGGCGGTCGCGCCGTCGGGGCCTCGGCTCGTGGGGGGTCCCTTCGGGACTCGTGGGAATCGGGGGCTTCAGCGGGCTGTCCGTCACCCTCGCAGGGTAGCCGTCACCCTGCCCCCCGGCAGGGCCTCCCGGCGGGCACGTCCCCATGTCGTACCGCGAGCAATCCGGCCGGGGTCGGGGCCCGTTCAGGGCGACACGGGGGCGTGACCGGTGGGGGAGTCGTCGCGGCCCGGTCAAGAGTGCGGTACCGTCCAACGTCGTGAGCCTTGTACGTCGCTGTTCGCGCACCGCGTGCGGCCGCCCTGCCGTCGCCACACTGACGTACGTCTACGCCGACTCGACCGCAGTTCTCGGCCCGCTCGCCACCTACGCCGAACCCCACTGTTACGACCTGTGCGCCGAGCACTCCGAGCGCCTGACCGCCCCCCGGGGCTGGGACGTGGTGCGCCTGACCGACGGTTCGGCCCCCTCCCGCCCCAGCGGCGACGACCTCGAAGCCCTGGCCAACGCCGTGCGCGAGGCGGCCCGCCCGCACGACCGCGCCGCCCAGGCGGGCGGCTCCGGACCCGGCGCCCCCACCCCCGGCGAGACCCGAAGAGGACACCTGCGCGTCCTGCGTTCGCCCGATTCCTGACCCCGCCCACCGCCCCTCGGCTCCGCCGAAGGGGCGATCCGGGCACAGGGTAGGTTTGCCCCACCGCACGGATCCTTCAGGGGGGCAGGCAGTGGCCGCAGATCTTTCGAACATCGTCAAGGCGTACGACGTGCGCGGCGTCGTGCCCGACGAGTGGGACGAATCGCTGGCCGAACTGTTCGGCGCCGCCTTCGTCGAGGTCACCGGCGCCACCGCCATCGTGGTCGGCCACGACATGCGCCCCTCCTCACCCGCCCTCTCCGGCGCCTTCGCCCGCGGCGCGGCCGCCCGCGGCGTGGACGTCACCCTGATCGGACTGTGCTCCACCGACCAGCTGTACTACGCCTCCGGCACGCTGGACCTGCCCGGCGCGATGTTCACCGCCTCGCACAACCCGGCCCGGTACAACGGCATCAAGCTCTGCCGCGCCGGCGCCGCCCCCGTGGGCCAGGACACCGGCCTCGCCACCATCCGCGAACTCGCCGAGAAGTGGACCGACGAGGGCGCCCCCGCCGTCCCCGCAGGCACCGTCCCGGGCACCATCACCGAGCAGGACACCCTCACCGGGTACGCCGACCACCTCAAGGGCCTGGTCGACCTCACGGCCGTCCGCCCCCTCAAGGTCGTCGTCGACGCGGGCAACGGCATGGGCGGACACACCGTCCCCACCGTCTTCGCGGGCCTCCCGCTGGACCTCGTCCCCCTGTACTTCGAACTCGACGGGACCTTCCCCAACCACGAGGCGAACCCCCTCGACCCGAAGAACCTCGTCGACCTCCAGGCCCGCGTGCTCGCCGAGGGCGCCGACCTCGGACTCGCCTTCGACGGCGACGCCGACCGCTGCTTCGTCGTCGACGAGCGCGGCCAGGGCGTCTCCCCCTCCGCCATCACCGCCCTGGTCGCCGCCCGCGAACTGGCCCGCAACGGCGGCACCGGAGTCGTCATCCACAACCTGATCACCTCCTGGTCCGTCCCCGAGGTCGTCAAGGAGCACGGCGGCACCCCCGTCCGCACCCGCGTCGGACACTCCTTCATCAAGCAGGAGATGGCCACCTCCGGCGCCATCTTCGGCGGCGAGCACTCCGCGCACTACTACTTCAAGGACTTCTGGAACGCGGACACCGGCATGCTCGCCGCGCTCCACGTCCTCGCCGCCCTCGGCGGCCAGCAGGGCACCCTCTCCGACCTGGTCTCCTCCTACGACCGCTACGTCGGCTCCGGCGAGATCAACTCGACCGTCGCCGACCAGGCCGGCCGCACCGCCCTCGTCCGCGAGACCTACGGCACCCGGGACGACGCCACCGTCGACGAACTCGACGGCCTCACCGTGACCACCGCCGACTGGTGGTTCAACCTGCGCCCGTCCAACACGGAACCGCTGCTGCGCCTGAACGTCGAGGCCCGCGACACCGCGACCCTGGAAAAGATCCGCGACGAGGTCCTCGCGCTCGTCCGCGCGTAGACACCACCGCCGGCCGACAAGCACGCCGGCATCACCGGGCCGGGCCGCGTCACGCGCGGCCCGGCGGTACGCTGACCTCGCCCAATCCGCATGTTCGAAGGGAAGCGCCCCATGCCGCTCGAAGCCGGCCTCCTGCAGATCCTCGCCTGTCCCGCCTGCCACTCGCCCCTCGACGACAAGTCGGCCGACGAGAACACCCCCGAGCTGATCTGCACCGGCCAGGACTGCGGCCTCGCCTACCCGGTCCGTGACGGCATCCCGGTCCTCCTCGTGGACGAGGCCCGCCGCCCCGCCTGACCCGCCCGCGCAGACGCTGAGACCGGTTCCGTCCCCCAGGGCTCCCGCCCCCGGGTCCGTCCACACACAGCCGGAGGCCGCCATGCTCGACGAGTCACTCCTCGACGACCCGGACGCCCTGGTCCGCGCCGACCGCCGGGGCCTGCTCCGCGGCGCCGCCGACGCCGGAGCCAGGGTCCGCACCGCCGCCCGGCACGCCGCCGAGGCCGGCCTGGCCGACCTGCGGCCCGACGGCCGCCCCCGCGCCGTGCTCATCGCCGGCTCCGGCACCGCCGCCACCGGCGTCGCCGACCTGCTCGGCGCCCTCGCCGGCGCGTCCGCGCCCGTCGTCCGCCTGGACCCCACCGGCGTCGCCCACGCCTCCGGCGCCCTGCGCTGGGCGCTGCCCGGCTGGGCCGGACCGGTCGACCTGCTGCTCATCGCCACCACCGACGGAACCGAGCCCGGGCTCGGCCTCCTCGCCGAGCAGGCCTACCGCCGCGGCTGCACCGTCGTCGCCGTCGCCCCCGAACGCTCCCCGCTGACCGAGTCCGTCGACGGCGCCCACGGAATGCTCGTACCGATGGCCCGGGCCCCGTACCAGGAGTACGACGAATCCGCCGCGGCCGGCCCCGGCGCCCTGTGGGCCCTGCTCACCCCGCTGCTCGTCCTCCTCGACAAGGTCGGACTCGTCACCGCCGCCCCCGACACCCTCCAACTCGTCGCCGACCGGCTCGACCGCACCGCGGAGCGCTGCGGACCGGCCATCGTCACCTACTCCAACCCGGCCAAGACCCTCGCCTCCGAACTCGCCGAATCCCTCCCGCTCATCTGGAGCGAAGGCCTCGGAGCAGGCCCGGCCGGACGCCGGTTCGCCGCGACCCTCGCCGAACTCGCCGGCCGGCCCGCCCTCGCCGCCGAACTCCCCGAGGCACTGCCCGCCCACGGCGTACTCCTCGCCGGGGCCCTCGCCGCCGGCGCCGACCCCGACGACTTCTTCCGCGACCGCGTCAACGAACCCCAGGCCCTGCGCGCCCGCGTCGTCCTGCTGCGCGACCGACCCACCGGCGGCCTCAGCGCCGCACCCGCCGCCCGCGAGCTCGCCCTCGGCCACGACACGGCCATCAGCGAAATCGAACCGGAGGAGGGAACCGAGTTGGAACAGCTCGCCGAACTCCTCGCCATCACCGACTTCGCCACCGCCTACCTGGCGTTGGCGTCAGGGGGACATCGCTGAGGCACACCCGTGCCCGCCTGCCCAGCCCCACATCAAGACCCAGGAAGACGACGATGGACCGTCTGACGAACACCATCCGCCCCTACGCGTGGGGATCGACCACCGCGATCCCCGCCCTCCTCGGAGTCGAGCCGACGGGCGAACCCCAGGCCGAGATGTGGATGGGCGCCCACCCCGGCGCCCCGTCCCGCCTCGACCGCGGGGCCGGCGAGGTCAGCCTCTCGGACGTCATCGCAGCCGACCCCGAGCGCGAACTCGGCGCCGCCACGGTCGCCAGGTTCGGCCCCCGGCTGCCCTTCCTCCTCAAGCTCCTCGCCGCCGGCGCCCCGCTCTCCCTCCAGGTCCACCCCGACCTGGAACAGGCCAGGGCCGGCTTCGCGGACGAGGAGCGCCGCGGCGTCCCGATCGACGCGGGCCACCGCAACTACAAGGACGCCAACCACAAGCCCGAGATGATCTGCGCCCTCACCCCCTTCGACGGACTGTGCGGCTTCCGCGCCCCGCTGGAGACCGCGGAACTCCTCGCCGGCCTGGAGGTCGACTCCCTCAAGCCGTACGTCGACCTGCTGCACGCCCACCCCGAAGAGGCCGCGCTGCGCGAGGTCCTCACCGCCGTCCTCACCGCCGACCGCGCCGAGATGGCCCGCACCGTCACCGAGGCCGCCGCGGCCGCCGCTCGCCTCGGCGGCCGCTACGCGCCCTACGCGGCCCTCGTCCACGACTACCCGGGCGACCCCGGCGTCATCGCGGCCATGCTGCTCAACCACGTACGGCTCCAGCCCGGCGAGGCCATGTTCCTCGGCGCCGGCGTCCCGCACGCCTACATCGACGGGCTCGGAGTCGAGCTGCTCGCCAACTCCGACAACGTGCTGCGCGCGGGCCTCACCCCCAAGCACGTCGACGTGCCCGAGCTGCTGAAGATCGTCGACTTCGCGTCCGGCGACCCCGCGGTGCAGCGCCCCGAAGGCGGCGCCGAGGAGGTCTACGAGACCCCCATCGACGAGTTCCGGCTCTCCCGCTTCCTCCTCGCCCCCGGCGGCGCCCCCCGGTCCCTCCCCGACACGGCCCCGCAGATCCTGCTCTGCACCGCGGGTTCCCCGAAGGCCGGCGAACTGACCCTGGCCCCCGGCGAGTCCGTCTTCGTACCGTCCGGCGAACGAGTCGAACTGTCCGGAGCGGGCACCCTCTTCCGAGCCACCGTCGTGGTCTGACGTACCGTCCGTACCGGCGGTACCGTCGGCCGGCTGCAACAATGTGCGGCCGTAGCGCGGCGCCCCGGCCCAGGGGCGTCGCATCGAGGAAGGGACACCCAGCACCCATGAGCGCGTCGGGCGGTACCAAGGCGATCGTGGCGGCACTCGCCGCCAATCTCGCCATCGCCGTAGCCAAGTTCGTGGCCTACGTCTTCAGCGGCTCGTCGTCGATGCTCGCGGAAAGCGTTCACTCGCTCGCGGACTCCGGCAATCAGGGGCTGCTGCTCCTCGGCGGCAAGAAGGCCAAGCGCGAGGCCACGCCCCAGCACCCCTTCGGGTACGGGCGCGAGCGCTACATCTACGCCTTCCTGGTGTCCATCGTGCTGTTCACCGTCGGTGGCATGTTCGCCATCTACGAGGGCATCGAGAAGATCAACCACCCGCACCCGATCGAGCAGTGGTACTGGCCGATCGGCGTTCTCGTCTTCGCGATCATCGCGGAGTCCTTCTCCTTCCGCACCGCCATCAAGGAGTCGAACGAGATCCGCGGCTCGCTCACCTGGGCCCAGTTCGTCAAGCGCGCCAAGGCCCCCGAGCTGCCCGTCGTCCTCCTCGAAGACCTCGGCGCGCTCATCGGTCTGGTCCTCGCCCTCGGCGGCGTCGGTCTGGCCCTGGCCACCGGCGACGGCGTGTGGGACGGCATCGGCACCCTCTGCATCGGCACCCTGCTGATCGTCATCGCCATCGTGCTCGCCGCCGAGACCAAGTCGCTGCTGCTCGGCGAGGCCGCCGGCACCGAGGACGTCGACAAGATCACGGCCGCCCTGGTCGACGGTGACGTGGTCACCGGCGTCATCCACATGCGCACCCTGCACCTCGGCCCCGAGGAACTGCTCGTCGCCGCGAAGATCGCCGTTCGGCACGACGACACCGCGACCGAGGTGGCCAACGCCATCAACGAGGCCGAGGCCCGCATCCGCGCCGCGGTCCCGATCGCCCGGGTGATCTACCTGGAGCCGGACATCTACAACGCCGAGGCCGCCGCGGCGGGCGTCAACCCCGCCGCCACCCCCGGCGGCGACCCCGCCCACTGACGCACCCCGAGCACGTACGAAGGCCCCCGCGACCCACCGGCCGCGGGGGCCTTCGCACGTCCCGGCCCGACCACGCGATCTCGCGCGGCACCGCGAGGACGGCCCGCTCGTCCGGTGCGGACCGCAGCCGCTCCCGGAACCCGGCGTCCATCAACGTGCGCGACCGCACGGCACTTCTTCCCCGGCCCGCTGGGGCTCACCGGGCCGGTCGGTGTAGATTCGTCCTCAGTGTCAGGCGTCGCTGCTGATGGCGGTCGGGCGGTCCTCATGACCGGCCGAGGGGAGAGAGGGCCCCCGACGGACTGTGCTCGGTGCACGGGTCCGCCCATGCACGGCTCAGCCGTACCCACCCTCTCGAACCATGAGGAGCAGCACCCATGGACTTCAAGGTCGCAGACCTCTCCCTCGCCGCCTTCGGCCGCAAGGAGATCACCCTGGCCGAGCACGAGATGCCCGGCCTGATGTCGATCCGCGCCGAGTACGCCGAGGCCCAGCCGCTGGCCGGCGCCCGCGTCACCGGCTCCCTGCACATGACCGTGCAGACCGCCGTCCTCATCGAGACCCTCGTCGCCCTCGGCGCCGACGTCCGCTGGGCCTCCTGCAACATCTTCTCCACCCAGGACCACGCGGCCGCCGCCATCGCGGTCGGCCCGAACGGCACCCCGGAGAACCCGCAGGGCGTCCCCGTCTTCGCCTGGAAGGGCGAGACGCTGGAGGAGTACTGGTGGTGCACGGAGCAGGCGCTGACCTGGCCGAACACCCCCACCGGCGGCCCGAACATGATCCTCGACGACGGTGGTGACGCCACCCTCCTCGTCCACAAGGGCGTCGAGTTCGAGAAGGCCGGCGCGGCCCCGGACCCGTCGACGGCGGACTCCGAGGAGTACGCCCACATCCTCACCCTGCTCAACCGCACCCTCGGCGAGTCCCCGCAGAAGTGGACGCAGCTCGCGTCCGAGATCCGCGGCGTGACCGAGGAGACCACCACCGGCGTCCACCGCCTCTACGAGATGATGGCCGAGGGCACCCTGCTCTTCCCGGCGATCAACGTGAACGACGCCGTCACCAAGTCGAAGTTCGACAACAAGTACGGCTGCCGCCACTCCCTCATCGACGGCATCAACCGCGCCACCGACGTCCTCATCGGCGGCAAGGTCGCGGTCGTCTTCGGCTACGGCGACGTCGGCAAGGGCTGCGCCGAGTCCCTCCGCGGCCAGGGCGCCCGCGTCATCGTCACCGAGATCGACCCGATCTGCGCCCTCCAGGCGGCCATGGACGGCTACCAGGTCGCGACCCTGGACGACGTCGTGGAGACGGCCGACATCTTCATCACGACCACGGGCAACAAGGACATCATCATGGCCTCGGACATGGCCAAGATGAAGCACCAGGCCATCGTCGGCAACATCGGCCACTTCGACAACGAGATCGACATGGCCGGCCTGGCCAAGATCGACGGCATCGTCAAGGACGAGGTCAAGCCCCAGGTCCACACCTGGAAGTTCCCCGACGGCAAGGTCCTGATCGTCCTCTCCGAGGGCCGCCTGCTGAACCTCGGCAACGCGACCGGCCACCCCTCCTTCGTCATGTCGAACTCCTTCGCGGACCAGACCCTGGCCCAGATCGAGCTCTTCACGAAGCAGGCGGAGTACCCCACCGACGTCTACGTGCTCCCCAAGCACCTCGACGAGAAGGTGGCCCGCCTCCACCTCGACGCCCTCGGCGTCCGCCTCACCACCCTGCGCCCCGAGCAGGCCGCCTACATCGGCGTCCAGGTCGAAGGCCCGTACAAGGCCGACCACTACCGCTACTGATCCCCGACGGACCGCGGCACGGCACCACAGGCAGGCCCCCGGCACCACGCCGGGGGCCTGCCCCGTCCCCGCACCCGGCCCCCGACCACCCAGGCCCCCTGCGGCCGTCCGAGAACTGGGACCCGATGCCCCGCGGCCGCTACTCGCTCCACGACCCGCACGACCACACGCCACTCGGCGAGGAACACTTCCACTGCGCGCCCGGCCCCTCCGGATGGCGCTACGTCGCCCAGCGCACCACCCCGAACGGCGACCACGCCGGCTCGGTGGACCTGGCCGTCGACGAGATCGGCCGCCCCATCCGGCTGGAGGTCAACGCCTCCGGCTGGCAGGTCCGCGGCGCCGCCATCGACGGCGTCACCTGGGTCCGCACCGACCCCGCCGGCGCGGAGGCCACCGAGGGCAACGTCCGGGCGCCCGGATTCACCGGCACCTCGCCGGCCTTCCTCGTCGCGACGACCCGCCTGCTGCGCCTGACCCCGGGCGCTCCCGCCACCCGCGTGCGGCTCCTGGCCCTGACCGACCCGGTCCTCGCGGCCCGCACGGTCGACCAGGCCTGGGAACTCACCGGCCGCGAGGAACACCCCACCGACAGCGGCCCGCTCGCCGTGGACGCGTACCGCGTCACGGCCCTGGACACCGGCGAGGTGCACACCGTGCACATCGCCGGCGACGTCGTCCTCTCCGCCCCCGGCATCGAACTCGAACACCTGGAGACCCCGCCCTCGACGTTCGAGGACCCGGCCCCGTAGCCCCTCGCGGTCACCGCCCCTCGCGGTCACCGCCTCACGCGGGCGGCGCGAACCCGGTCCCGCCGCGCGGCGGCTCGACGGGGGCAACCCGCGCCGGAGCGACCACCGCGGGGTGGACGGCGGGCGCGACCGGCGGCGCCGTCGCCACCGGCACCGCGGGCATCGCGCCGTACGGCACGGGAGCCGGCGCGGCCTGCGCTCCGTACGGGGCCGGCTGCGGAGCCGCCCGGAAGGCCCGCGCCGCGTCGCGCGACTGCCGTTCGTGCACCACGGCCATCAGGAACGCGGCGGCCGGCACCCCCGCCGGCGGCGGGGTCCCGGTACGCGCCACCACCTCGTCCGCGAGCTTCACCGCCATCGCGGCGCCCGTGTGCGGATCCAGCTGGTTCATACGCGTCAGGTACTGCCTGATCGTCAGCCACAATCCGTCCGGTACCGCCGACAGGTCCAGTCCCGTGAACCGCCCCGCCAGCCACGGCGGCGGCGGAGGCACCGGCATCACCCGCGCCCCGGGCACCCGCTCCCGAACCACCAGCGTCCCCGCGAACACGTCGCCGAGCCGCCGCCCCCGCGAGGACAGCAGCGAGGCGATGCACGCCACGCTCCCGAAGGTGATCAGCAACTCCACGACGCCCATCGCCCCGCGCACCAGCGCGTGCCGGAACCGGATGGGTCCGCCGTCCTCCCGCACCACGCGCAGCCCCAGCGCCAACTTCCCCAGCGAGCGTCCGTGGCTGAGCGTCTCCACGGCGATCGGGACGCCCACCAGCACCAGCAGGAACATGCCCACCGACACGGCGGCCTGGGCCGCGTCGTCCAGCGAGGCCGTCGCGAACACGACGCCGATCGAGACGAGCAGGTACCCGGCGCCGTAGACGAGCGCGTCGAGACAGATCGCCAGCGCCCGGCTCGGCAGTCTCGCCGGCCTCAACCCCAGGACGACCGCGTCCCCCGTCACCAGATCGCTCACTGACGCGCACCCTTCATCCGCCCTGACCCGCCCCTGTTTCCCCCAGTCTGCCAAGCTGACCACAGGAGAAGTAGGCCGTAACGGCCGGGCTGGGGCAGGGGAGCGGTAAACGGAATGGATGTCGACGTCTTCGTGGCGGCCCACCAGGCGCAGTGGGCGCGTCTGGAACAGCTCCTCGGCCGGGGCCGTCGGCTCACCGGCGAGGAGGCGGACGAACTCGTCTCGCTCTACCAGCGCACCTCCACCCACCTGTCCCTGATCCAGTCGAGCGCCCCGGACCCGATGCTCATCGGCCGTCTCACGCAGCTCGTCGCCCGCGCCCGCGCCACCGTCACCGGCGCCCGCCGGGCCGGCTGGCGCGACGCCGCGCGCTTCTTCACGGCCGGCTTCCCGGCCGCCGTCTACCGCAGCCGCCGCTGGTGGATCCCCACGGCCGTGCTCTCGATAGCCGTCGGCGTCCTGCTCGGCTGGTGGATAGCCACCAACCCCGAGGCACAGAGCGTCATCGCCGCACCGGACGACCTGAGGCGACTCACCAAGCCGGGCGGCGAGTACGAGACGTACTACTCCAGCCATCCCGCAGCCTCGTTCGCCGCCAAGGTCTGGACGAACAACGCGCAGGCGGCCGCGATGTGCCTGGTCCTGGGAGCGTTCCTGGGGCTGCCGGTGCTCTGGATCCTGTTCCTGAACATGGCCAACCTCGGCGTCGGCATCGGCCTGATGGCGTCCGCCGGTCGCCTCGACGTCTTCCTCGGCCTGATCCTTCCGCACGGCCTGCTCGAACTGACCGCGGTCTTCGTCGCCGCGGGCATGGGCCTGCGCCTGGGATGGACGGTCATCGATCCCGGACCACGAACCCGCCGCGCCGCCCTCGCCGAACAGGGCAGAGCCGCCCTCGGCATGGCCATCGGCCTGGCCTTCATCCTCTTCATCTCCGGCCTCATCGAGGGCTTCGTCACCCCGTCGAGCCTCCCCACCTGGGCCCGCATCGCCATCGGCATCGCCGCCGAGGCGGCCTTCCTGGTCTACGTCTACGTCCTGGGTGGCCGCGCCGCCCGAGCCGGCGACGTGGGTGACGTCGAGGAAGCCGATCAGACGGCAACGCTCCCCACCGCGGCCTGATGTGCGGACGAGCCGGCCGAGCTGCTAGTCTCCTCGTCGTCCCGCAAACACCGTTGACACGGTCGCAGCGGGGAGGTAGATTCGAACGGTTGCCTCGAACTGGACAAGTTCGGCAGCGATGGTTTAAAGTCTCTCTCGCCCCCCAGGAATTGAATTCCAAGTGGGCACAATCGACTCTTCTTTCAGAAAGTCCGAAGCCGGGAAATCCGGTGGAAAACCTCTGATAGAGTCGGACTCGCCGGAAAGGGAAAACGCGAAAGCGAAGAACCTGGAAGGCGGAAAACAAGCGAGGCTGACTCTGATAGAGTCGGAAACGCAAGAACGAAGGAAGCGCCCGGAGGAAAGCCCGAGAGGGTGAGTACAAAGGAAGCGTCCGTTCCTTGAGAA
>NZ_JBIAQX010000021.1:0-99134 GCF_042889445.1 Streptomyces sp. NPDC002602
TCGCGGGTCTGGTGGTGGACCACCTCGCCGAAGCGCTCGCGCAGCGCCGAACCGGCCGCTCGCACCGCGATCACGGTCTGGTCGAGCAGGTCGGCATCCGAGGCGGCGACAGCGGCGACATCGGTGGTCTGAAGGGTCTCGGACATGGTGGTACTCCCGTTGTGTAGAGGGGTGATGAGGCCGGTCGGGGACGAACTGCGCTTTGCTTCCCGCGTTTTCGTCTTCTTCCCGCGCTTTCGTCTCGAAGGTATAGAGCCCCACCATTAACTTCAAATGCATGTGAAGAACGGCAAGGATTACCCACATGCAATTGGATGTGAACCCGCCCGCCGCACTCGACGTGCCGCTGGAAGAGGGAAGTGTGGCCGGGCCGGCCGCGCGTCTGCAGGTCACCGCCCCCGCGATGACCCGGGGTCTGGGCCGCATCCGGCGCGCGACCGGGGACGAAGCGCGTTGTGGAAGCGCCGTGGGCGCGGAAGAAGGCTCAGTCGAGCAGTTCGGCAGCCCGTTCGGCGATGGCGTAGACGGTCGCGTTGGTGTTGGCCGAGGGGATGGACGGCATCACCGAGGCATCGGCGACCCGCAGTCCGGCGATCCCGTGTACGCGAAGGTTCGCAGGGTCGACGACGGCATCGGCGCCGGTTCCCATGCGGCAGGTGCCGGTGAAGTGGAAGTAGGGGCCGGTAGCCTTGCGGAGGAACTCGTCCACGGATTCACCGCTCGTTTCGGAGCCCGGCACCGCTTCCTGCTTGCGCCAGTCGGCGAACGCGTCGGCCTCCCCGATGCGGCGTGCCACTGCCAGGCCCTTGCGCATGACCTCCAGGTCACGGTCGTCGCTCAGGTAGCCGGGGTCGACGACGGGAGCGCCGGCGGGATCGGCGTCCGCCAGGCGCACGGTGCCGCTGCTGTGCGGAGCCATCGCGGAGAAAGCGATGGAGTATCCGTTGGCCGGCGGCCGGCCCCATGCCGACGGAAGCGGTGCGGCGACGACATAGACCTGAAGGTCCGGCCGAGCCGCGGCGGGGTCGCTGTACAGCAGGCCCATCATTTCGGCCGGCGGATTGGCAGGAACGAACGGTACGGGCCGGCCGGCCTCGTACACCACGCCCGCCATCGGATGGTCCTGCAGATGGGAGCCCACTCCCGGCAGGTCGGTGATGACATCGATGCCGTGTTCACCAAGGTGCCGTGCCGGTCCGATCCCTGACAGCATCAGGAGGTGCGCGGAACCGATGGCCCCCGCGGTCAATATGACCTCGGCGCTCTCGGCGGACAGGTGCTCGCCACCCACGGTGTACTCGACGCCGGTGCAGCGGCCCGCGGTGATGCGCAGCCGCTGCACGGTCGCGCCCGTGACGACGTCCAGGTTCGGCCGGTCCGGGAACGGACGGATGTAGGCGTCTGCCGCGCTCTGGCGGGCGCCGCCGGGCAGATTCATGTCACTCCACCCGAACCCGGTCTCCAGCCCGCCGCCGATGTCATCGACGCGCGTGAACCCGGCTTGCACCGCGGCGTCGACGCACGCCGTGGCCAGGGGGTGGGGTTCCGGAACCGGGGCGACCACGACCGGCCCGTCCGTGCCCCGCACGGAGGCATCACGACCGCGAGTGCTCTCGCTGCGGCGGAAATAGGGCAGCAAATCGTCGAAACCCCAGCCCGGAGCACCGAGTCCGGGCCATTCGTCGTAACCGGAGCGGTGCCCCCGCAGGTGGTAGAGGCCGTTGACACTCGACGATCCGCCGAGCGCCTTACCGCGCAGCACATCAGCGGCCCTGCCCGTACCGACCTGCACGGTCGAGGCGCCCAGCCAGAGGGACGACGGGTCGAACCCCAGGAACCCCCAAGGAGATGCCATTGCCTCGGTCGCGTCCCGGGCTCCCGCCTCCAGCAACAGCACCCGCGCGCCGGGGCGTTCCGAAAGCCGGGAGGCGATCACGCACCCCGCAGTCCCCGCCCCCACCACGACGTAGTCGTAAAGACTCTTGCCCATCATGTCTCCGCTTCCCACGGCGGCACTGTCCGACCACCGGGCTTCTGAAAAACAGCTCCTCGACGATCAAAGAGCTGATTGCGTTCATGTACTGAGGGGGCCGAAGTCAGGACGATGGTGTCTTCACGTCGGACCGGTGCCCGGCTCGGCCGCGTCCGGCCTCGATGCGCAGAAGGCGTGGAATCGGTTGACCAACAGCGAGCTCCAGTGGAGCAGGGCTGTCCGGATGGAGTCCGCCGGGCCCCCGCTGGTGGAGGCGTTGCCGGCGCTGACGGACACCGACGTGGCCCGGTGGCGAACTCACCCTGATCCGGCGGGCCTTGGCACGCCCGGTCCCACTCCTGCCACGTACCCCTTGGCGGATGTCCATATCGGCGCCGGTACCTGCGCCGACGGCCACGCGGCTGGGCTTCTCTTGGTTCACGAGTTTCTCGTCCTTGGTGTGCACCCGCCCAGGAACCGCCCGGGATTCCCCTCTGCCGTCGAATCTTAGGAAACCGACACAGCACGTACTTGAACCACCGCGACGTTCGTTCGGAACCTCAGCGCCATACGACGACGTAGGACGGAGTGGCGTGACGGTCGGCGTCGCACGGCAGTGCAACAGAGCGCTCGTACGCGCCGACCACTTCTTGCCCTGCCACAAGGTGACCCTGGGAACCCACGACCTCGTGCCGACCACGGCGGGCGCCAGGGATGAGGTGGGCAGGGCAGTGACGGACACTGCCGACGGAAAGGTCACTGTGGCCGTGCCGGCTGTGTCCGGCGGAACGGTAGAGACCATCGCGCCGGACGGGACGACGATGGGCATCGCGCTTCCGAGCACCAAGAGTTCGGCAGTTGGGTGGCGGCCGTCAGGTTCGACGCGCTCGGCGGGTGGCCGCAGGGGTTGGACATCCTCCGGCGGCGTGGCTCGTGGCCTCGGTGGTGCTCGGTCCGGTGCCGAACGGGCGGCGCATGGTGGCCACCGGCGAATTCTCGCAGCGGTTGCCTACAGGCTGCGCCCGGACCTCACGTTGTACTCGGCGACCCACTCGGTGACGTCGCGGCCCACCAGGGGACGCGCGACGTCGGGGACGAGTGGAGCGCGTCCAAGGCGTTCTCCTCATGGTGGTGCTCGATGCACGGCCACCAAGCAGAGCCGATTCACATGGACGATCATCAGCCCATGACCGTTGAGCTCGACCACTGGGTTGTGTTGTCGGATTCAGAGCGCGATCACTGGGAGTTCGTCCCCGGAAAACCGTCGGGCCACTGAGTTTCGAATGACCGAAAGGGCGGCGTTCGACACCATGGAGATTCATGGTTTCGTCGGTTCTCAGGACGAGATCGAACGCTGGAACGGGCGCCGCATACAGCGGCGCATCACGTTCCACAAGACCGGATCGGATCGGTGGAATCGGCCGGCAGTGAAGTGCTACTTCGTCGATGGAGTGGCCCTGCCCTGGTCCTCCTGGCGGGTTGTGAAGGGTTTGGCCAACAGCCCGAGGATGCCGAGCGAGGCGACACCCATGGAGAGGAAGTACGCACTGCTGGAGCCGTCCAGCAGTGCTCCACCGACGGCAGGGCCGGCGAAGAACCCGAGATACCGGAGTTCGGCCAGCCCGAAGTACGCGCCCTTGTGCTCGTCCGGGGCAAGCTCATGGACGGTGACGTCGGGCAGGGGCATCAAGAGCGCTTCCCCCACGGTCCACGCGACGACCGCGGCGACAAGCCACACACAGGATGCCCGCATCATCGGGAAGCACAGGAAGGCTGTGGCGAAGCCGAAGCTCCCGATGGCCGCGATCCTCCCCGTGTGCAACCGCTTCGAGAGGCGCACTGCCGGAACCTGGAGCAGGATCCCGAGAACGGCGTGCACGGAGAAGAGCATGGAGAAGAGCCCCACCGCGTCCGAACCGCGCTCCGCCTTGAGGTAGAGCGGGATCATCGACTCGAACTGCGCGAAGACGAAGGTCAGCACCAGTGCTCCGGCTGTCAGCCGGAGCAGCGTCCGATCCCGAACCGCGTGGCGCCACGAGCCCTTCTGCTTTCCTCCCGCCCCTGCGCCCTCCAGGGGTTCCAGAAGCCGCTTCCCGGCCTGGAGCAGCAGGAGGTAACCGGCAAACAACACGGCCGAGGCAACGAAGAGCCCCCGACGGCTGCCCTGGTACAGCAGTCCTCCCAGGAGAGGGCCAAGGACAGCGCCCAAAGAGAAAGCCGCGTATCTGGCGCGAAAAGCGCCATCGCCCATCGCGGTCGACGCCAGGGACAGCAACTTCTTCATCGAGGGGTTCATGATCGCCTCGCTGATCCCCATGAGGGCGATCAAGGCTACGAGCAGCGGCAGCGATCGGGCGGTAGTCAGCGCGGCACAGGCCACGGTGTAGATCAGCACGCCGCACCTCAGCAACATGGTGGGCCGGTATCGATCCGTGAACGACCCTCCGGCCAGGCTTCCCACCGCTTGGATGAGCGCGATGCTGCCAACGAGCGCTCCGATCATTGCTCCACTCAGTGAGGTGGTGTCCGAGAGGTACAGGGTCAGGAACGGCACCATGGTGAAGAACGCGAGGCTGTTGAGCAGGCACCCCACGATCAGGAGCCAGAACGGCCGAGTATCGGGGCGCGATCCCGCTTGATCCTCGGCTGTCGTCGAGCGCAATCGCAGCGGCATTGCCTACCTCGCAATCTCTGGATCCACATGACTGGTCGGATGGGGGCGGAATGGGGGGACGATGCCAACTCCCCGCGCTCCTACGGGGGGCGGCTGCGGCGCGTCACGGCGGCGCCGGCAGCGAGCAACGGGGAAGGTTCGGCGAGAGCCGGAACGAGGAGCGCACCCTGAGGTCGGAAGACCACGAACAGGCGAGCGCCCGGAAACTCGCGCGTCTTGACAGGAGACGCGGCGAGAGAGGGCCTGCAGCTCCATGAGCCCAGAGCCACCGGCAGGCTCTCACGCACGCGGACTGGCGGTCAACCATGGGCACGGGACGAGGCCGACTGCTTCGACGGGCACCGCACCTACGACCAGTGCCACCCCGTCACCCACCTGGTGAACTGCCCGGCCGTCGCTCTGTACGGATACGAGCCGGAAGAACGCGGGGCGTTCGTGCTTGCCTGCGCCCAAGAGGTGCCCCCGGAGGGGTTCCAGCGTCGGTCGCGGAACTCCTTGTCCGCTACGCACCGGTCCAGCAGGGGAGCCGCGCAACTCCCGCATTCACGGGCGGCGATCTGTCGCCTGGTGCGAAGTACGTGATGACCCAGCGCGTGCCACGCGGTGTCGCACGGCGTGTGCGGCCAAGCGGCCACGGCCACAACCACCCGTCAGGCTTCCTCGTCCGGGCGGAAGATGTCTTCGATCGTCCGGTTGAAGACATGCGCGATGCGGAAGGCGAGCGGAAGGCTCGGATCGAAACGTCCGCGCTCGATCGAGATGACGGTTTGCCGTGAGACGCCGATCTCCTGCGCGAGGCGCGCCTGGGACCATCCGCGCTCGGAACGCAGGGACGGGAGCTCGTTGTCCATCAGCGGCTCCGTCGCTTCTCGACGAGGTAGCGGACAGTCGTGTCGGCCAGCATGAGCACGAGGACTCCGCCCAGTGCCGCGGTCCCGCTGATGTCCAGCCCCGTGGTGACGACCGCGGTCAGCGCGATCCCGCAGGCCGCACACGTGTCGGTGCATGCCCCGCTGGTGGCGTTCTTGATCCAAAGGTGTTCGATGTTCTCCTCGGCATGACGGTCGGGCGAGACCGTATGGCGCGCGACGAGAACGAACCAGGACAGGGACAGGCACGGCCCCAGCATCGTGGCGGCGAACACCCCGAAGGTGAGCATCTCGTTGCCTTCGCGGAACAGTGCCGCCGCAGCGCCGAAAGCTGCGGCGAGAGCCACTCCCATCACAACCATGAGGATGTAAGTGCCGATCGGTGCGCGTAACTTGCCCATTGCAATGTTGTGTGTGCTCGACATGGCCGCAAGTCAAGCGTGCTTGACAGTGAGTGTCAAGCACACTTGACCATGGTGCGCTCGCCGGGCGGAACCCGGCCCGTTGGTGCCCACCTCGGCAACCGCCCAGCGGGCGGCGTGGTCGGCGCCCGAGGCCGAGCGCATTCGCCGTCATGGGCGATCCCGGCCGAGCGAGCGGTCAGGCGCCCCGTCGCCGTGGCCCCTCAAAGCCGGCTGGGCCCGATCCTGGCCGTCCGGCGCATTGTGAGCCGAACCGGCCGATTGTGGATGCGGCGATCCCTCGCTTCGACCGTAAGGTGATCGTCGGTAGCTGGAGGGGAAGAGGATCTAGTGAACTTGAGCCGTGACGTCGGCCGTTGGGCATCCTGCGTACTGCTCCTGCTGGGGGCCGTCGCAGGCTGCAGCCCGCAGCCTGACGGAGCGACGAGCACTTCAGCGAAGCCCGGGCGCGCGGTGTTCGACCCGCCGGCGAAGTTCGACGCCAAGGCAGGCGTGCCGATGCCGAAGGCCGCCACCGCCGGGCTGCTCAGTGCCAAGGGCAAGGACTTGGGGCTGCTCAGGAATCCGGTGAAGCTCTACAAGGACATGGCCTACGTGGCCACACAGGAGAATCTGCTGGCCATCGACACCACCAAGGGTGCCGTGACCACCATTGCCCCCCAAGCGAAGCCGGTATCGAATCCAGGGAACAGCGTCGGCTTCTTCACGTTCACGCACCCGGTGGTCATCACGGAGGGCGCCTCGCCGCTGGCCCTGGCCTCGTTCGTCGTCAAGCAGCCGGCGGCGGGCACACATGCCGAGCGGGTCTTGGTAGAGCTCACTGCGGTGAACGCGGCCAGTGCGCAGGTCGCATGGCGGCTGTCACTGGACGTTCCGGAGTGGGCGAAGGACATGCCGTACCCGCTGATCCCAACGGTCGCCGCGAGCTCGGGCCGCGTGGCGCTGCTGACGGTCGGCGCCTTCAAGCCCGCCGGCCGTATGACCTACGCCATCGACCTGGTGGACCACCGGGTGCTGTGGACACGTGACCTGCTCGAAGCGACGGAGATCGTGAAGGGCACCATGGTGGGTATCACGAAGGATGCGATCGACAGTGACTACCAAGCCGCTGCCGGATACGACCTGAACACGGGAGAACGGCGCTGGCGTGGGGAGGACAGCGAGTATCCGGCCGTGGGCACGGGAGGGCCTCAATTCGTCCACGTCCGCGGGCAGAACAAGGCTGGCGTCAGCTTCGACCGGCTGGTCGATCCGCAGACCGGGGTGATCCAGAAGGAACTCCCGCACATGGACGGCGACTGTGAGTACGACGGCATCAGCACCCTGGTCTGCTTCCGGAACTGGAAGGGCCTCTCCGTATCGGCCTTCGACACCTCCAACGGCGAGCTCCGGTGGACACTGCCGAACAAAGCCACGAACCGGATCGCGCCCACGGTGACCGCCGTGTGGCACGGACGGATCTACGGCAGAACCGAGAGCGGCCCGCTGACACTGGACGCCCGCACAGGCGAGGACCTGCCCACGCCCCCGAGCATCGCGCCCTACGCCGTGAACGAGTACGTCGGCCTGGCACTCAGTGGAACCAACGCGATGGCCTACCCGGCCATCGGGTGACTGAGGCCGGCCGGCGAAGAGGCTGACGCTCCGGAGGAGCGAGTTCGGTTCCCCCCATGTGGCCTCCGACGCCACCGCGAGGCGTGTCCGGCGCGGGAAGACCTCTGACCGCCAACCCGGACGAAGGAGCCTTGACCTCCGTGCGGTTCGCCCCGGCTCCGGGCACCCGTCGGTCAGTCCGTGTGACGGTTCTCGTGAGCTCTCGCCGAATCTCAGAGGGATACCCGCGCTGTTCTGCCGGCGGCGGAACACCGGCCGGACCGGGTTCGACGATCACTACAGTCCAGTCTCATGACGACGATCACGACGATCACGACACGTACGGTCGAGTATCCGGCCGACGGTTTGACGATGATCGGGCACCTCGCGCTCCCGGCCGGTGTCGACCGACGGCCCGCGGTGCTGCTCGGACCGGAGGGCATGGGACTCAGCGACGTCGAGCGCCGCCGAGCCGACGCTCTCGCCGAACTGGGATACGTGGCGCTGGCCTTCGACCTTCACGGCGGACGCTATCTGGGCGACCCCGAGGAGATGCTGGCCCGTTGCCTGCCCCTGCTCGCCGACCCCGACCGGATGCGAGGCATCGGCCACGCGGCGCTCGACGCCTTGCGCACCGAACCGCGGACCGACCCCGACCGGATCGCCGCCGTCGGCTACGGCACCGGGGGCGCCATCGCGCTGGAACTCGGGCGCGACGGCGTCAACCTGCGCGCGATCGGAACAGTCAACGCGACCACCACGGGCCGCCCGGGCGAGGCGGCGCGCATCCGCTGCCCGGTGTGGGCCGGGGTCGGGTCGGAAGACCCGATCATGCCGCCCGCGCAACGGAACGCGTTCACCGCCGAGATGCAGGCCGCGGGCGTCGACTGGCGCCTGACAATCTACGGCGGCGCCTTGCACGCCTTCCACCACCCGCCCGTCGACCACCCCACGGTCCCCGGCGTCGGCTACCACCCACAGCACGCGCAGCGAGCCTGGCGCGACGTCATCGACCTCCTCGCCGAGTGCCTGCCCGCCGAGTGCCTGCCCGTGACGCAGGACCTGGGGCATGACCCAGGTGAGCATGCCGACGCCGAGCACTGACGGCAGGGTGCGCAGCGCGCAGCGCGCATCGCGCACGCGCAGCGACGCCGAAGGCGCCTTTGACGGTCCGATGGGGCCCGACCACCGAACGAGCGGGCGGCCCCCGGTCCGATCGGTCCGATCGTTCCGACCCTCGAGGAGGATCAGATGGCAGACTGTGTTGTCCGCAGAGCGGGCGCCGAGGACCGTGACGTCCTGGAACGACTCTGGCCGCTTTTCCTGCACGACCTGTCGGAGTTCTGGGGCGTCCTGCCGAACCCGGACGGAACCTACCGCCGCGAGTGGCTAGAGTCGGCGATCGGCGATCCCAACTGGTCGGCCTATCTCATATGGTCTGGTGACCGGCCGGTCGGCTTTGCGTTCGTACGCGCGCTGGACAGCGATGCGCGCGTGCTGAACAGCTTCTTCGTGGTGCGTGGGGCACGCCGGTCGGGCCTCGGGTTGCGAGCGGTGCAGGCCGTCCTCGCCGCGCACCCTGGCCGATGGGAGATCGCTTTTCAGTAGGAGAACGCGGGCGCGGCACGCTTCTGGCGTCGCGTCGCTTTCGAAGTCGCGGGCGAGGCCTGGACCGAGGAACGGCGACCGGTGCCTGGGAAGCCCGAGCAGCCGGGGAACACATGGGTTGCCTTCGAAACGCGGTAGTCCTCCTTCGCGTTGGTTCCTGAAGGGGCGCTGGTCAGGCCCGCGGGTCACCGAGGGAGAGGGAGCAGGCACAGGCCATGCAGTCTTCGGGGCTGCCGATAGGCAGGCTGGTGGGCAGGAGGTTGTCCTCGTACTTGTCTCGGTTGGCGAGGTAGAGGGCGAAGCCCCAGGTGTGCAGGACAGGTGCCCCGGTTGCGGTGACGCGCCGAGCGGACGGTCGTGCACGCGAGGGAGAGGGCCGGACGCGCCCTCGCCCCGGCAGAACTCGGCGAGTCTGCCGGGGCGAGCCTGACCACGGCGGTTCCCGTGTGCGGTCGTCGGGTCGTGTGTCCTGCCCCCGACGACCGTACGACGGTATAGAACGTCGCGGTCAGGAGGGGCTCGGGTCAGCGGACCTCGGTGACCCGGTGCTCCTTGCGCGCGCCACAGTTGGAGTTGTACACCTGCACGTGCACGTTGCTGATGCCGCCGCCCCAGTCGACGCAGTGGCCCTTGCCGTACACGTAGGCCGGGCCCGCGTAGGACGTGTACCGGCCGTAGTCCTCGCCCCGCTCCGAGGTCGCGTTGACCTCGATCCAGAGGGCCATGTCCACGGCCGCACCCGGGTTGTTGCGGATGGTCGCGACGCAGTTCTTGCCGTTCGAGGCGTTGTACGTCAGGTAGACGGTGCCCAGCGAGCCGATGGCGGCCGAGTTCACGGTCTTGTAGGCGCTTCCGCAGACCTTCTGCGGCGTGGTGTTGGGCGCGGCGGAGGCGGGCGCCGCCAACGCGGTCGTGGCCCCCAGGGCCAAAGCGGCGAATGCGCTGGTGGTAAGGACGGAACGGGTGAACTTCATGTTTCCCCCTGGTCGTCATGGGAGTTGGTCGCTCCTGCATGGAGTGACATGAAGGACGGCCGAACGGTTCCGCATCGTCAGTAAAAAATGCGGCCGCACCGCCTACTGACCCTGAAGGCCTCCGCCAGATCCGGTACCGCAGCGACATCATCGACGGATACCTCACCGGCACCGACCTCACCCTTACGACACCACGACGACAAGGTCAGTCGCAGTCAGTCAGTCCGTACTATCTGGACCATCTGGCGCCGATGGGATCCACCCGGGCCTTCCGCGGCAACCCTGCTGGAAGGCAGCCCAGAAGTCCTCGTCGATCCCGGTGTCGGCGAACGAGTTCCAGTTGGTGTGGGCGACGAGTTGGTCGCGCCCGTCGCGGCTGTTGAGGGCGAAGGCCAGGTACCCGAGTGCGCTGCCGCCGTGGCCGTACGCACGGCCGCAGCTTGTGGCGCAGACGTAGACACCCAGGCCGTAGGCGACAGCGGGCGGGGCGCCGCCGGTTGTGGGGACCGTGTCGGTGAGCATCCGGTGAAGCAGGTCTGGGGTAGGGAGGAGGATGCGTCCTTGCAGCAGGGCTCGGTAGAAGGGGCTCGCCCTGCACACGCACATCGACCCCGACGGCACACCGAAGCCGGCGATCCTCGCCGCGCTGGACGACCAACTCGGCCGCGTAATCACCGGAACCCGCCGACACGCCCAGCTCGGTTAGGGATCCGCAAGGCCACACCCTGGGACACAGCGCCGGCACCAGGCCCAGCGCTACTCAAAGAAGGGGATCAGCGCCGCCAGCATTAGAAGGTGGCCATGGCACGCTCGCCGAGGCCGCGGATCTTGGCGTGATCGCGGTTGTGACCGCGGCGCCAGCCGCGCAGATTCTTGCCCCGGAATGGGACGCGGACCGCAGGACCTGCGCCCGCCGGAGCCGATTCTCGCGGAAGGTGTCCTGCCAGCGTGCGGCGGTCGCGTACCGGAGCAGGGTGTTGAGCCCGGCCACTCTCACCTCGGCCGAGCTCGGTTCGACAAGGCAACGTTCTCCTCCGACGCCTGGTTCAACGGCACGACGCTTCTCGGCCTGCCTCGTTCGGCGATGCGAGGTTCTCCACGGCCCCTCATTCGGCCGTGCGAGGTTCTCCGACAGGGCTTTGTTCGTCGACGCGCAAGGTTCTCCTCCGACGCCAAGTTCAATGACGCAACGTACTCCGCTGCGCCTCCACTGGGCCCTTGGCGGATGCGTACGGCCGGCCTCATCGGTGATCAGGGCCGTGATCAGGGCCGTGAGCAGGGCTGGGCGTTGAGTCCTCGCGCTGCGCGGACGAGCGGTTGGCTTGCCTCGACGAGACACCTGCACCTGCACCTGCCCCTGTCCCTGATCGGTCTCCGCCTGTGTGCCCAACCCCTTGACCTGGGCACACAGGCTGCTGAAGGGCGCAGGAGCGGAGGTGTGGGGCTCGGGTGTCACACCCCGAGTCCCACACCGTTTCCTGTCTCCGGGTCAGATCAGGTCGATGCGTTCCTGGGTGATGGGGTAGCCGGCCCTCGCGAAGTGGGCGGCCATCGGAACGTTGGTCTGGTCGGTCCCGGCCACGATGCGGTCCACGCCCTCGTCAGCGAGCTTGTGGGTGGCCTCGACGAGCAGGTCATAGGCGTATCCGTGGCCGCGGTGCTCGGGTACGACGCCGATGTAGCCGATGAGAGGGTCTCCGTAGTGGCGGGCGGGGACGCTCAGGCCGACGACTTCCCCGGCAGGGTCGTAGGCGAGGCGCCACCACTCGCGCGGGCTCGGCAACCAGCGCAGATAGTCCAGTTCCTCCTGGGCGGCCGCCTCCAACCCGGATGCGGCGACGGTGCGGCGCACATGGGCGTCGAGACTGCCCTGGTGAATGCGGCGGAAGACGTCGAGGACCGCCGCGTCGTCGGGCTCGGGACGGAATTCGAGGCGGCCCGGGCGCGCGGGCACGCCGCGGTCCGGCGTCCAGCGGTAGCGGAACCGCTCGACCAGAGGAGACATTCCCGCGGCGATGGCCGCGTCGATCCGGGCCTGGGCCTGCTCCCGGACCGCGGGGACGTCGCGCCAGCCGGGCGACAGCTTGAGTGAGTACTCGGCGTGCAGGGGCGAGGCGCGGAGCAGTTGTACGGCCGCACTGGCGTCCGTGAAGTCGAACCAGTCCAGGGCGACCGGCTTGTCGTCCTTCGGCCCGGCCCACCAAGCTGCTCGCGCGACGACGGCTCCGTCACGCAGGGCCACCCAGGTCCACTCGGGGCGGTACTCACCGGCGGCGGCCATCCCGCTGTAGGTGTCGCCGAAGGCGGCGAAGCCGACCAGGCCGGGATCGGGCAGAGATTCGAAGAGTGCTTCCTCGCCTGTGGCGAGGGGGCGGATGACCAGATCGGTCACGTGAGGGGTCCTTCCGGGTGGCGACGCGCTCCCCTTCAGATCCTCGGCGTCCTCGGAACGGGGTGGGAGCACATGAGAGTCGGTTGGCTCACGGTTCCCACCTCCTTTTCGCGGTCGAGGACGCGAGCGGAGCGTAACAGCGTGATCGAGTGACCGACAACGGCATTTGGCCTGCCGCACGATTCGCGACCGGGGACGGATTCGACCGATCAAGCCACACCCTCCGCCCTGGCGGGCGGACACGTCACCACCGTGATCGGGCACCGTCTGCGTGGACCGGCGGAGACACGGTGCGGGCCCGGGCGGCGGGAGCTTCCGCGGACACAGCACCGGATCCCGGCCCGGCACAGCGCCGCCGCGGCCGCGGGTGTCGGCGTACTCGTGAACACCCCAGCCGGGTACGGATGAACGTGCCCGGCGGCGGGAATGCCGGGCGTCTTCTTGACCTGAAGTGTGATCGAGGTTCTAGCGTGGGTCACCTACTTGATCATCTGACGATGGGAAACACGCACATGATCCTCGTGACCGGAGCCACCGGAAACATAGGCAGCGCCCTGCTGAAAGAACTGCACGCACGCGGTGTCGGGCCGCTGAGAGGGCTCACCCGTGATTCCGCACGGGCAGCTTTCCCCGAAGGGGTCGAGGCGGTGGAGGGCGACTTTGCAGAGCCGTCGTCCTTGAGGCCCGCGCTGGAAGGGGTGCGCTCCCTGTTTCTTGTGTCGCGTCTGGGATCAGACGCCGACATCCTCCAAGCCGCCCGGCAGGCGGGCGTGGAGCACGTCGTCCTGGTGTCGTCCATCACCGTCCAGACCCACCCGCACCTCGGCCCCGCCGGCGAGAACCTGGCGGTGGAGCACCTGCTCAAGGAGAGCGGCATGGCCTGGACGATTCTGCGGCCGACGCAGTTCGCCTCGAACAGCCTGATGTGGGCCGCTTCCATCCGTGGCCACGAGACCGTTCGTGCACCGTACGCCGCGACCGAGCTGCCGACCATCCACCCCGCGGACATCGCATCGGTGGCACGCGTGGCACTGACCGAGCCCGGCCACCACGGACGCACGTACGCCTTGACCGGTCCAGAGCCGGTGACCGCCCGACAGCAGGTGGAGGCCATCGCGGCAGCGCTGGGCCGAGAGGTTCCCTTCGCCGAGATCAGTCGCCGGCAGGCCCACGCACAGATGGCTGCGGTCTTCGGGGCCGAGGCCGCGGACGCGGTGCTCGACGTCACGGGCGGAGACGTGAACGACGAGCTTCTGATGGTGCGTGACACGGTTTCACAGATCACTGGAACGCCGGCTCGCCCGTTCCGGCAGTGGGCAGCAGAGAACGTCAACGCCTTCCGCTGAATCGCCCGGGCCCGGGCACGTTCATCCGTATCCGGGTGAGCGCTTTCAGGAGTACGCCGACAGCGGGGGTCCCAGGGGTTCCCGCCGAAAGAGCAACGCCAAGCCCGCGAGGGTCCTGCTGACGCCCAGCCGCGCCAAGGCCCGCTTCGACGAACCGAGTGAGAACCGCGACGTCGAACTCTGGTGCGCCCGGACATAGTTGACGTCCGCGGACACTCCGGGGGTGGGGCCAGTCCACGGGCGCGCGGGCGCCCCCCATCGCCTCGCGCACCCACCGCCGCACACCCACCGGCGCCGACGGTCGGTACCGTGACGGTCTCGTGCTGCGCCTCAGCGCACCTGCGCTTCTCCCGTTCTCCCCCTTTCTCCCCTTTCCGCCGCGACGAGGCGCGTGTTTCACGACGGATGTGCGCCGCCGGCCGTCGCGGTATGGGGGTCCGGTCGTGACGGCGGGCCGGCGGCCCGCGCGGTGGCGAGGCCCGCGAGGAGGCCGAGGGGGAGCGCCGAGATCCATACCAGGGCCGGTGCGCCGATGCGGCCGAGGGCGAGGCCGGAGGTGGGGCCGATCGCGGCGCCGATGTCTTGTGTGGTGGACAGGGCGGCCTGATAGGTGGCGCTGCGTCCCGGCGGGGCGTAGCGGGTGATGAATGCCGAGGTGGTGGGGCCGGAGATCATCATTCCGAAGGAGACGACGAGAACGGCCACGACGAGGGCTGGGTAGCCGAGTCCGGCGGCGGCGAATCCCGCGAGGCCCACGCCTTGGAGCGCGGCGCCCAGGAAGAGCATGCGCCCGATGTCACGTCGGCGGGTCCAGCGGCTGACCGGGATCTGGAACAGGATGATCGCGAGGGCGTCGATGACGAACAAGGCCGCGTAGGCGGTGGTGCTCAGAGGGTGGAGTTGCTGCAGGAGTACCAGGCCGTCGGCTTGCCACCAGGTGAAGGTGATGCTGAGCAGGCTGCCGCCGAGGATGAGCAGCGCCAGTCTGCGGTCGCGCAGGATCCGGGCGAGCGCGCCGTACGCCTCCTTGGTGTCTGACTCGGCTGTCTCCGGGCCGATGACGCGGTCGGGGGGAACGGCGACGAGCACCGTCAGGGCGGCGCCGACGAGCAGGACGCCTGCCACGGCGAACACGCCCGACAGCGAGAGGGTGACGGCTGCCGCTCCCAGGATCGGGCCGACCAATCCGCCTACGCTCGCCACCACGCGGGTCAGCCCGTAGGCGTGGGGGAGGTCCTCGTCGGCGTGCAGGTCGCCGATGAGCGCTGCGATGGTGGGGTGGAACGCCGACTCGAAGAGTCCCGCGGCGAGGAACAGACCGAGGGCGGGTATCGGCTGGTGCACCAGGAAGAGGCTGCCGTAGCCGAGAGCCATCCCGGTCGTGGAGAGCAGCAGCATGCGGCGGTGGCCGATGCGGTCGGCCAAGGCGCCCCCGACCAGACCGCCGGTGAACTCACCGACGGCCTGAACGAGGAACAGCGTGCCGGCCGCCGCTCCGCTCAGCCCGCCGACGCGATGGGCCCACAGGATGACGAAGGGCAGCATGACGCCGCCGGCCAGGGCGCCGAGCAGCCGGACGACCAGAAGTCCTCGGAACGCCACCGTGACCTGTCGCGCCGTCGGTCCGCTCCGAGATTCGGGCGCTGCGGCCCTCACATCGGGTTCCGCGACGTGACGGCGGGGCGGCGGTCGGCCGTCCAGTAGCCCTTGGCGAAGACCTGGTCCGGCCGGACGCCCGCGCTGTGCACGAGTTCGCGGATCGCCCGCGCCGCGCCGGCCTCGGCGAGGACGTAGACCTGGCCGAAGCGGCCCGCCAGTATTTCCTCGGCGACCGCGGCGAGAAGCGCCTGCGGGTCGCCGGGAGGCCGGCCGCCGCGCTCGAGCCAGCGCACCCGGTCCGCCGCGATCGGGACCCGGTCGGCGGGAGACTCGGTCTCGACGACGGCGGTGGCCTCCTGACCGGCCGGCAGCGCCTCGGTCAGGGCCGCGATCGCCGGCAGGGAGGCTTCGTCACCGATGAACAGATGGCCGTCGGCCGGTCCTGGTCGGAGCTTCCCTCGGGGGCCGGCGAACTCCACGGGGGAACCGGGTTCCGCGCTCGCCGCCCAGGTGCTGCCCGGCCCGCCGCCCGGGTGCAGGACCGCGTCGATGTCCCACTCGCCGACCTGTGGGCGGGCGTGCCGGATGGTGTAGCGCCGCTTGACCCGGCTTCCGCGGGCGTCGGTGAGGAGCATCTCGATGTCCTGGGCCGGGCGGGGGGCGAGCCCGATGAGACTCGGTCCGCCCACGGTGAGTCTGACCGTGCGGGGGGTGAGGTGGCGCCGGGCCAGCACCGTGCAGTGATGGGTTGTTTTCATGGGTTTCCCTCTGATGTCCGAGAACGTGGTGTCCGAGAACGACGGGAACGGCCGGACATGCCTACGGCCGCCCGCACCAATTTCGAGGCAGCGTGCTTCGAAATGAGGCTAGCACCATTCCGAGGCACCGTGTCTTGATAAGCTGATCGCATGTCACGCACAGCCCACGGACAGGCCACACCCGGACGCCCCCGCAGCGAATCGGCGCGGATCGCCGTTCTCCACGCCGTCGACGACATGCTCGTCGAGCAGGGGTACGCGGCGATGACCATGAAGGGCATCGCCGAACGCGCCGGAGTCGGGCGCCAGACCGTCTACCGGTGGTGGTCCACCAAGGCGGAGATCCTGCTGGAGGCGAGCACGTCCGACGCCGCCCACGAGTTGGACGTCGAGCCGCAGGCCCGTCCCGTCGACGACCTCCTCGCCTTCCTCGAAGCGCTGACCACCTTCCTCACCACCTCGCCGGCCGGCCTCGCCTACCGGGCGCTGCTGGGCGAAGCGCAGCACGACACCGCGGTACGCGATCTCGTCCGCGCCGCCGACCTCGTCGGCACCGCCACCTCGGCCGTGCTCGCTCGCGTACGCCCGTACGCCCCCGCCATGCCCCCTTCGCCACTGGCCGCCGCCCAACTCGCCGGCCCCGTCGTCGCCGTCATCCTGGAGACCGGGAACCCCCTGATGCCCGCCGCGCTGCTCGCCGACCACGCCGGGATACTGCTCGACGCATGGACAACGGGCCCCCAGCGCTGAGCCGAACGTCGGGCCCGTTCGCCGCACCGGGATCGTTCATACCGCCGGGCGTCCATACCGCCGGGCGTCCATGCCGCCGCGCGTCACGGCGGCCGGGTACCACCCGGACCCGCCGGCCGTGGACCACGACACCCACCCGCGAGCGCGTCTCCACCCTGGCCCCGTGGGCGGTGCGACCGAACGAGCGGGAGGCGGCGTCGGTCGTCGGCGCGACCGTGCCGGACCCGCGATCGCGGACCGCCCGCGCCGACGACCCCGCGCCTGGTGTTGCACCGTGCTGGTGGTCGACGCGACCGGAGCGAACCGGGCCTGCGTTCACCACGAACAGGGTTGAGACGAGGGGCCGTTCGCCGTCACCGTGCACGGCGACCTACTGCCCCCGCGCCCCTGGATCCGTCTCGTCGTGCCCTCGTCTGGGGTCAGCAGCCACTGCTCTGGCGCGGCAAGTACCGCTGATGGCAGGATGGCCTCCATGCTGATCACCAGAAAGGCTCATGCCGCGTAAGCGCCCGGGTGCAATCCGCGTCATGCGCGAGCGCCAACCTCCCGAATGGGCGCGTGAACTGCCCACCATCGACCGTCTGTCGGCCGGCACGAGTGCCGCGATTCACTTGGTGGAACATAGCTCTCACAGCTACGAGGTCCAGCCTGGGCGAACCTCGCAATTCCTCCACGGCTACCGGAACTTCCTGCGCCGGCCCGGTCGGAAGCTGAGGTTGACTTCCTCGGAGTGCCCGGCCTGTCCTGGGTGCCAGTACGACGATGTCGCAGTGGTCAGGGACGCGTTGGAGGACATAGTGGGCATGCTTCCCCTTCCGGCACGCACTGAACTGCGACGACTGCTTACCGGTCTTGATGCGGAATTCCGAAGCAGGACACTGCACGATCCTGATCCAAGCCACTGGGTGGACTGGAGCGGGAGCCCGTACCGATGGTGGCACCGACGGCTTTACGTGGGTGGCTAGGGCGAGGGGCTGCGAGGGGCTGCGAGGGGCTGCCCCTCGCAGCGATGCCGACTTCTGCACCCCTGGGCGGCCGCCCACGCCATCCACGCCGCCCGCCCCTCCGCCGGCCACCCCTCCGGCGACCACCCCGCCGGCCGCTACCGCCTGACCCTCACACCCGAGATCTACGAAGCAACCGGCATCCAAGCCGTACACCCCGACCCATAACCCGCACCCAAGGGGTGGACGAACTGCCACTCCACGCTGCCGGGCAACAGCGACGAGGTGCCACCAGCGGTCTGTGCCTGGAACGCGCAACACCCGCAGGCGACGAGGCGCCCGGATCCGGTGCTCCCGCACCGGATGCCGGACGGCTCGTGTGATGTGCGTCGGTTGACCGACGCACATCACATCGGACCGGCCCCCCCACGAGCCGAACCGAACCGAGCTGAGCTGAGCTGAGGTGTTCCGGCGGTGTTCAGGTCACCACCGTCCAGCCGCGCGCCGCCGGACCGTCACCCGGCTCCGTCGCACCACCAGTCTGTGACCGGCAGACGGCCGCGACGACACGTCCTGACGCGTTCCTTCCGCCGAGCCGCCGATCTTTGACGCGGCCCTGATTCGTGCGCGCGTGCATGAATGCACGTAGTCCTTTCCGCCTGTGACCAACGAGAATCCGCGCCACATCGACCGGCCGCCGGACCCGGTGCAGCCCCCGCCTCCCCGCCCCCCCCGGCCGCGGCCCCCGGCCCCCGGCCCCCGGCCGTCCGGCACGAGCCGCACGTCGTCCCACCGTCCCCGGTATCCGGCGCGGCCTTCGGCATCGACGACGAGTGGATGGTGTTCCGAGTTACTTCTCCTGCAGGCTGACGGTGCAGGAAACGACGCCCTTGGCGTCCGGCTGGTCAGAACTCTCCCGGAGCTTGCCGTCGACGTAGATGCGGCAGGCGGTGCCGGGCGGCGCGTTGAGGACGGTGACGCCGTTGAAGCCGAAGCCGACGTTCTGGGAGACCTGCCACGGCAACGCCTCGCCCGGGGCCTTCGTCTGGTTGTTCTTTCCGGAGAAGTTGTATGCGATGTCGGCCTGTCCGGTCCCCGTCACTTCCATTTTCACGTCCCAGTTCTCGCCGAAGAGGCCGCACCCGGTCAGCGTCGTGGCGGCGAGCAGCGTCGCGGCGCTCGCCAGCAGCGTGCGACGGGCCACGCGGTGCGGGAGGGGAAAACGGGGAGCAGCGGAATTCACGAGGTCTCCAGACGTTCTGTGGGCGCTTGCGCCGACCATTCTGTGCGGTCGGGCGCGCCCCTCCCAGCGGTCCAAAGAACGCATTCGCACCGACGGCCTCCACCAAAAGTACGCACCCGTCTTCCCGCCCTCGTTGCTCTGACCAGGGGCGTCTATCCTCTTCGCCATGCCGCCCCCGCTCCGTCTCCCGCCCCAGCTCCGCCTCCGTCTCCCGCCTCAGCTCCGCCTCTCTCACCCGGCCGCCCTCACCTCTCCCGAGCTCGCGGCCGGCCTCCTCGCCGTCCTGCTCCTGGCGATCGATTCGGGTGTGGTCAGCAGGACCAGGCTCGGACTGGCCGTCGTGGCCTGTGAGGTACTCGTCTGCTGCGCGGTGACCGCCGTGTCCCGCAGCCTTCGCCACGGCCGGCACGGGACGGCCTGCGTCCTGACCGTAGGGGCGTCCGCCCTCTCGCTGCTGGTGACGTCGATGGTGCAGGAGTCCGTACTGCAGCGGACCCCCGGCTGGGCCGAGTTGGCCGGACTGCTCCTCCTGATGTGCGTGACCTGCCGGTACAGCCGCAGACTGCCGCTGGTGCTCTCCGCGGCCGCGCTCCTTGCCGCGACGACGCGGCTGGGCCGGCGGGCACCCGGGCTTTCGGACGTGCCGTTGCTCAGCCCCCTGGACGGGTTCCTCACCCTGCTGGCGGCAGCGTTCATCTTGTTGGGCGTGTATCTGCGAGCCGAGGACCGCCGACGGCGCTTGACGGCCGAGCAGGTGCGACAGGCCGAACGACTGGAGCTGGCGCGCGATCTGCATGACCACGTCGCCCATCACGTCACGGCCATCATCGTGCAGGCCCAGGCGGGCGAACACATCGCGGAACGGGATGCCGCCACCGCCCGGCGGCTGTTCTCCGACATCGAGCGGACCGGTCAGGACGGGCTCGTGGCCATGAGCCGTATGGTGCGGCTGCTGCGCGACCCCGGCACCCGCGAGCAAGCCGCCCCGCCCACGCCGGCACTCACCAGGGTCGGCGATCTGGTACGCCGTGCCGACACACCGGAACAGCGCACCTGGCTGACCGTCTCCGAGGAGGTCGACAGCACCACGTGGTCGCCGCAACTGGCCAAGTCGGTCGAGAGGCTGGTGCAGGAAGGCTTGACCAACGTCCGCAAGCACGCCCGCGGCGCCACCTCCGTGCACGTCCTGGTGGGGAGCGAAGGGGACCGCGTCGTCATACGGGTACGGGACAACGCGACCGGAGGCCACCGCGCACGCCCCCGGTTCCGCCCCAGTGGCTTCGGCCTGATCGGGCTGACCGAACGGCTCACCGAACTGGGTGGCGAGCTCCACTGCGGCCCCATGCCCGAGGGCGGCTGGGAGCTGGACGCCTCGATACCCCTGACGTAGCCGGCGGCGGCCGCCGTCACCCGACGAAGGCGGCTGTGCCAACCTTGAGTCCCTGCCTCCCGGCAGCGATGCGTCGTCGGGATTCGACCGGCCCGAGCCCGAGGAGCACCCAGCCGTGACTGTCACCGTCGTGATCGCCGACGACCAGGAGATGGTACGGACCGGATTCCGGCTGATCCTGGAGAGCCACGAGGGCATATCCGTGGTCGGTGAGGCGTCCAACGGGGTCGAAGCCGTCGAGGCCGTACGACGGCTCGTCCCCGATGTGTGCCTCATGGACGTCCGGATGCCGGGTCTGGACGGCCTGGAGGCGACGAGACTGCTGCGGACCGGCCCTCATGCCGCGGCGTCCCGCACGAGGATCGTCATCGTCACGACCTTCGACCTGGACGAATACGCCTACCAGGCGCTGCGTGCCGGGGCCAACGGCTTCATCGTCAAGAACGCGGGCTCGCGCCTGCTCGTGGAAGCGGTACACGCGGCGGCCCAGGGGGAGTCGCTCATCTCACCGTCCACCACGGTGCGGCTGCTGAGCCACTTCAACAGGCTTCCGGCCCAGCGGAATACGACACAGCTCCAGCGCCTCACACCGCAGGAGCTGAAGGTCGCCACCCTCGTCGCGCGCGGGCGTACCAACAACGAGATCGCCACCGAGCTGAGTCTGGCCGTCAGCACCATCAAGAGTCACCTGAGCCGGATTCAGGAGAGGCTCCCGGCCCGCAACCGTGTGGAGATCGCGGCCTGGGCCTGGGAGCACGGCCTCGTGTCCTGAGCCCGGCGGACCGTGTGCGGCGCGTCCCGCCGAACGGCGCGGTTCTACTCCGGTAGCGGTGGAGAACGTGCGGGTCAGTGCGAGTTCGGCCGTTCAGGCGAGTGAGTCACGCAGGGCGAGGCCGGCCCCCTGACGGGCTGTGTCGCGGAGCGTCGAAAACGGGCCCCGGGCGTCGGTCGCTGCTGCGGCGAGGGACGTTCCGGGGCCCGTTTTCGGTGATCGTTGATCAGGTGTTGCAGCCGCTTCCGGTGAGGGGGTTGGCGCAGGCATTGTGGCCGGTTCCGCCGTTGTTGGTGTTGGTCCCGGGGCCGCCGTTGAGAGCGTCGTTGCCGGGTCCGCCCTCGTTGGCGTCGTTGCCCGCGCCGCCGGACAGGGCGTCGTTTCCGTTGCCGCCCTCGACGCGGTCGTTGCCGTCGCCGCCGGACAGCACGTCGTTGCCGTCGCCGCCGCAGATCAGGTCGTTGCCGGCGCGGCCGTCGACCACGTCGTTCCCGGCGAGAGCGAAGATCACGTCGTCGCCGGGGGTGCCGATCAGGACGTCATTGCGGTTGGTGCCGGTGATGGTGGCTGTGGCGGTCGCGCAGGTCAGCGCAGGCTGGGGCACGACCCCGATCGCCACCCCGAACGGGAGGTCGTCGACGGGGACGGTGGCCACGACGGTGTTGGTGGCGGTGTTGATGACGGACACCGTGTCGTCGTTGGCGTTGGTGACATAGGCGCGGGTGCCGTCCGGCGACACCGCCACCTCTCGAGGCGCATCGCCGACGGGGACGGTGGCCACCACGGTGTTGGTGGCGGTGTTGATGACGGACACCGTGTCGTCGTCGGCGTTGGTGACGTAGGCGCGGGTGCCGTTCGGCGACACCGCCGCCCCCTGGGGCCCATCGCCGACGGGGATGGTGGCGACGACCGCGTTCGTCGCCGTGTTGATGACGGAGACCGTGTTGGAGCCGAAGTTGGTGACGTAGGCGCGGGTGCTGTTCGGCGACACCGCCACCCCGAACGGGAAGTCGCCGACGGGGATGGTGGCGACGACCGCGTTCGTCGCGGTGTTGATCACGGACACCGTGTCGTCGTCGGCGTTGGTGACGTAGGCGCGGGTGCCGTTCGGCGACACCGCCACCCCGATGGGCGCATTGCCGACGGGGATGGTGGCGATGACCGCGTTCGTCGCCGTGTTGATGACGGAGACCGTGTTGGAGCCGAAGTTGGTGACGTAGGCGCGGGTGCTGTCCGGCGACACCGCCACCCCCAGGGGCTCAAGGCCCACGGGGACGGTGGCGACGACCGTGTCGGTCGCGGTGTTGATCACGGACACCGTGCCACCGGCGCGGTTGGTGACGTAGGCGCGGGTGCCGTCCGGCGACACCGCCACTCCCCACGGCGCATCGCCGACGGGGACCGCGACCACCACCGTGTTCGTCGCTGTGTTGATCACCGACACCGTGTCAGCGTTGAAGTTGGCGACATAGGCGTAGGTGCCGGGCGGCACGGCCTGGGCGGGCTGCGGGGCCACCATGGGCATGGCCAGGCCGGCCACTACGACGAGACCTGCCACCAGCGCCCGCAACAACCCACCCCACCGCGAGCGACGCACTCGAAGGCCAGACGGCGCCGACGACGGGAGGGCCTCCTGTGTGCCCACCCCCCTCGCGGCTTGACAGATAGTCACAGCGATCCTCCCGACCGGGCTGACAGAATGAAACGTATTATGACAGTTCGCCATATTTAGTATGGCGGGGACACGCGACCGCCCCGGCCAAGGGCCGGGGCGGTCACCCGGACATTCGCGCGCCCCACCGAGCCCGCACCCGTTCCGGTGCCGCGACTGAACCGCAGGACCGGAGGACCGGAGGACCGGAGGATCCGGGGCACGGAGGCGGGCGACTGGACCCAGGCACGGTGAACACGACGGGCCGGGACGGGCACTCTCCGCCGAGAATCACTCGGCAGGGGGATCACTCAGGAATGCGCTGATCCGGCGCAAAGTGGCGCACCCACACGCTTGATGCCGCGTCCGCGTAACCATCTGCGCAGGTGGGCGTAGTCGTAGCCCTTGTCCGCGTGGAGCTTGCCGGGCTTGCGTCGCCGGCGTCCGCGGCGGGATCGGATGGGCGGTATGCCGCGGACGAGGGGCTCGAGAGCCTGGCTGTCGTGCAGGTTCGCGCCCGAAACGCCGACGGACAGAGGCAGACCGGTCCGCTCGGTAATCAAATGGACCGTCGACCCGAACTTGCCCCGATCGACAGGACTCGGACCCGTCAGGTCCCCCTTTTCAAGGCCCTCATGTTCACCGAGTCGATCGCGCAGCGGGACCAGTCCAGCTCGCCACGGGCCCCGAGTTCGTCGAGGACCAAGCGGTGGAGCCTGGCCCACACCCGGGCCTTGCTCCACTCCGAGAAACGACGGTGGGCCGTCGCCCCCGAGGGGCCGAACGATGCAGTTGGCAGCTGCTGCCAGGTACAACCCGACGTCGCGACGAACACGATCGCGGCAAGCACCTCACGATCACCGTGCCGTCGCCGGCCACCACCCTGAGGCCGCGACGGCGCCTCCGGCACCACCCGCTGCCACCGCGGCGTAGGTCCGCTTCCCAGCCGCGGCCCGAAAGAGCGCGACTGCGTCCTTCCTGAACCCCTCCGCATACGCAGACCCGCGTCCCACCTGGACACCCCTCCCTGGAGCATGAAGATCCACGTTCGGGGTGCCCACTCCAAAGGATCAGCCTCACCCGAGCCCGAGCCGAAGAACCAGCCAAGTCCGATTGGCCACCGCAGGCGCCTACTCGACGGCCCTCCGTCCTCCGGCGCGGAGGGCCGTCGCCAGTACGCACATCCTGCGCTCGTGAGTACCGGTCCGTCCTGGGTCCTTTGCCTCTACCAGGCATCCCAGAGCCCTCCATGACGGTGGCGGACCGGCGGTATATCTGCGTCGTCAAGGTCGTGGCCGGCGCGGTGCAACCCGCGGATCCGCTGGGCCTCGAGTCGCCCCTGGAGCCGGGCGCGGCCCTCAGCCGTAGCGATCTCGGCGGAGAACGAGCCCTTCCTGCAGTACAGCACCATCCATTGCCAAGAGGTGACCCGGCGCAGCGCCTTCACCGGGGCAGGGCGACGGCCTTCACGGGCTGCTTGGGTCAGTTCAGCGTTCGCGTAGCGCAGGTCATACAGGAACGTGGACTCCGACGCGCCCTCTCGGCGGCGGAGCCGACTGGGAGTCGTGCGGACAGTTCGGGACATCAGGAGCCTCCGTAAGGCCCTCTGGGCTTTCCAGAGGTACCTACGGCGGGTGCGTAGTGGTCAGCACAACCCAGCTCCCTTCGTCGGGCGGGACGATCTACAAGCAGCACAGTAGTCGCGCGGAAATGTGGAAGCCGAGGTTTTCCGCTCGCCCCTACCGCGGCCTTGCCCGACCCCGAAGTTCGTCGTGCCCGACGTCTACCGGCAGTTCCTCACGCACATCGGCGGCTCAGGCGCGGCGCCGTTCTACGGCCTCATGCCGCTGGAGCGGTGTTCCCTGCTGGTCATGAATCCGCGCGGAGAACCAGGGACACCCCGCGGCTTCGACGGCACAGAACCCCGGGCCCACGGACGCGATCTCTTCCTCCACATCATCGAGATGGGCTGCACCGACGTATGCGTCATCGCGGTGACCGGTCCCCTCACCGGCCGCGTCCTCATCGGCAACGGCGACGGGTTCCGGGGCCCCAACGTCTCCTCCGCCACCGACTTCCTCGACTGGTACGAACGCTGGCTCAACCACATCAGCGTCGGCCGCGACAACCGGGCCCTGGAACTCACCTCGCCTCGACTTCGTGCCCATCCAAACCGCCATCGCATGGCTCCGAAGATCTGACTCTCCGTAACCACTCCACGGAGAGTGAGCCAGAACCTTCATGGCTCTGACACAGGTTGTGTGATGTGGCCACTCCCTGTGATCAGCGGGAGGCTGGGGCACTCCGGATCGCTGAGTCAGAACGGCGGGTCTTCGCTGTATCCACCGGTCCAGTTGCCTTCCCGGGAAGCGCGTTCGGCCCTGAGGCGGGCGTAGCGTTCGCGGGCTGCAACGTCGGCTGCGTTCTCCAGATCGCTGGTGTCGTGACCCCATGCTTGCAGCGCGTCCAGGACGCGGTCTCGGTTGTGGCGATCAGTGCTGGTGGCAAGCAGGACGCGGGCATGATCGACAAGCTCGCCCCGATGCTCGGCGAGAAGCGGGTGCTCCGCGAGGGGGATGGCGGCGACGAGAGCTGCATCGCGGGCGTCCGTGCTCTCGTGGCCGAGGAGGGGCTGAACAGCGGAAAAGATCGCCGGCCGCAGGTCCCGAAACGCGCGCATCGCCTCGTATTCGTCGAGAAACCCCTCGCCGTAATGGCGCTCGCCGATGGCAACGCACTCGTCGTCCGCGTCGTAGGCGGTATCGCTGAGCCAGGCCAGCAGTCTCACGACGGTCGGACGACGCGATGGCACGGCGGTGTCGAGGTCGAAGTCACCCGCTGTGATGTCGGGTTGGTTGAGGATGGCCGCGACGTAGAGTGCCACGGGCGGGGTGGCTTCGTAGATGGTGTTCTGGTGGGTCACTTCTCCGAGCGCGTTCTTTGCGGCGTCTGCCCTGACGGCCGGGTCGAGGTCCAGGAGGCGTGCCAATGCCGCCGGCAGGGACTCGCCCGTCCCACACGTAGTGGCGAGGGATGCCCAATCTGTACCGTCCAGGAGCTCTTGATAATGCGGGAGCCCGTCGGGGTCAGGCTTTCCCGTCTGCCTGCGGTTGGTGGTCACAGGCGGAGGCTATAGCGTCGCCGAGCTGGCATGAGCATGGTGTTCCCCATGCCTCCCAGAACCGTGCACCGGTCCACGGATGCCCGGGGGGATGCGACCGTCAGGCGTTCGGCTACCTGCCGTGCCTGGTCCGGGCGCAGGGGGTGTGGTGCGGCCGACGGCGCGCAGCCGGCCGGTGTCGTCGTGGCGGCCGAGGATGAGGAGCTGGGGGTGGGCGAGGGCGCCGGTGACGCCGCCGATGATCGCTTCGGTGGTGTCCCGGCGGCGGACCCTTGTCCTTGAACTGCACCAGGGCATCTCGTTCAATCTGGCGGCGAGCTTGTGCTGTTCTCCGTGCAGCCAGCGTGCGCGGCCACCGATACGGCCCGACTTCTCATTACACATGGAGACCAGGCACTGATGGCTGGTTTCTCACCGTCAGGGGCGCGGGGCCCATGGGTCGTCGCAGGGTTCAGGATCGGGCTGGTCGGGGTGGAGCATCGTTCGTACGCAGCGGTGCAGTCCCGTTTCGCTGGATCCGCCGGCAGCAGCCATCCATGGCAGGGCTTCCATGGCGTGGGCGCGCTCGTCGGTGGCGAGGTCATCGATGCCGGTGCGCATGTCGTCGGGGACGGGTTCGTCTGTGAGGCAAAGCCAGGCGACCGTGGCGGCCAGCCGGACTTCGGGCGCCTGTGACGGGTCCCGCCACTGTTCGCGCAGCCACGCGGTGGTCGGCGAGTGGGGGTGGGTTCGGGTGGCTTCGGCGGTGGCGAGAACCAAGGCGGCGCAGACGATCGGGTCCTGCTCGGCGTCGAACCGGGCGCGGAAGGAGGAACGGACCCCCCGGTCGGGATCTGCGGCGGTGGCCAGTGTGTAGGCGGCGTGGATGCGTATCGACGGGTCGGGGTCCCCGAGAAGGGGCTGCAGGAGAGCGATGTCGGCGGTGATCGCGGCTCGGGCGGCGGCGACCGACCAGCCGGCAGGGTAGCCAGTCACCTCTACGCCGTAGGCGTCGTACGGATCGCCGTCCTGGGTGTCGGCGCGGTGGAGTAGCAGTTCGTTGCGGGACGCCACGCCGAAATAGCGGGCGCGTGCCGGGCCGGAGGCTTCTGCGAGCGCGCCGGCACGGTACGGGTGGCGAGTATCGGCGGCGATGCGGATCAGGAACGGCACAGCGAGAACGGCCGCGGCCCGCATGTCGTTGGCACACATTCCATCCACGACGCCTGCTCCGGTGCGAACAGTCGAGGCGTTCGTGTGCAGCAGGTGAACGGCTTCCCTGACACGATGTCCCTGCGGGAAATTCTCCCAGGGGACTTGGTCGAGCAGGAATCCGTCCTTGGCTTCGGGCCGGATGGTGGCGACCGCTGTCCGAACGTCGAACCGTCCGCCCACGAACGAGGACAGTTCTGCCCCGTCCACCAACTCCCGGCACATCGCAAACGTCGGATCGGTCCGCCATTCGCCCACATCACACCCCCATCGCCAAGTCCGACCGGAGCCGATCATGCCACCTTCAGGTCCGCCTGTTCGAAGCCGCCCAGCAGCCCCGGCCGGCAGTCGTCAGCCTCTCCGCCCCTGCCCGGGAGGGTACTTGAATGCCTGATCCCCCTACTGGCTACCGCGACGTGCTACCAGGGGAATGCCCAGGTCAACGGTTCGGGGCAGGGTGGCCGGCAGCCTCGCTTCGGCCTGTTTCCGCCGAAGCGGCGTCAAGGTCCAGATCGATGCCCTCGATCTCGCCGATCCGGCCTTCAGCCTCGGCACGGGCCCGGTGCGCGATCAGATCAGCCTCGATCTCCTTCAGGCGGAAGGCCATCTGCGGATTGACCCGCAGGACCGGGCAGTGATGATTTGCGCGGCGAGTGGCCCGATGACCGAATCCCAGTCTCCCAGGTCGGTCGGCTCGGCGTACCAAAGCCCGAGTCGCTGATCCACTCCTGGCGAGCCGTGGCCCCGGCGGGGTCGCTGATCAGGTCGCCGACCACAGTCAGCTCGTCCTGCAAAACACGAAGACGGCCACAGAGCTTGCCGGACCTCAACGGCGATTTCAGCGTCGACAACGAGGGCTGGTTCGCCAACGACCCCCTCGACGGCGTCCTGGGCATCATGTCGAAGAACCCGGAAGCCGCAACCTCCTACTTCGACCCCGGCTCCGACGGCAAGAACGACAACCTCCAGTACCTGCTCAAGGACCGGGACCGGAAGTTCGACGACACCCCCGTGTGGCAGGGCAACTTCGAGACCAGCAGGGACCTCGAGTCCGAGGGCAAAGACGCCCGAACCGGTCTCGGCCTGGCACTGGAACCCTCCACCACGGGCCGGGAACCGGGTGTGGCCGCGGCGAACCACAGCCACCACTCCGAGGCCGAGGCGCGGGTCACGCAGCAGACCATCTCGATCCTGGACGCCGACGGCAAGGGCGACACCACCGCCGACACCCTCAAGGCGCCCCTGGGCCGCGCCCTGGTCGACTACACCGCCGACACCCACTTCCATCCTCAGCGGCACCCCGTCGGCCAAGACGGCATCACCGCACACGGCGACGAGTCCAGCATCACCAGCGGCAAGCACAGCCTGCTCCGCGTCATGCGCGGCGTCGCCGACGGCGAGGTCGGAACGGGCCCCACCGGCCAGCCCATCACCGCCTACGACGTGATGTACGAATCGGAACGCCGATACTCCGCCGACTACCTCACCCACGCCAAGCCCGCCGGACCGGGCGAGGCCGGCAACGTCGTCGGCGACGGGGACAACCGCGCCCGCCACGTCGGCGAGGTCTTCGGAGCCGTGAACGCCATCGGCTCCGACGTCACCCTCGACGACCGCGACGACGAAGATCGGTAATATGAACGACGCCGCCCGGTACGGCTACCACGGCTTCGGTGGCCTCATCACCCAGTTCCCGGTCATCGGCGATCCGGCGCAGCGAATGATCGACGCCGCCACCTACGGATGGTCCAAAGACGTCGCGGCGGAGCACGAGGCCATGACACTCAAAAAGGAGAGCACGGACGCCGCGGCCGGAGTGCGCGCGACGAACTCCCTGATCGACTCCTTCGCGACCGGGCAGGGCGCCAGAGGATCCGTGGCGCACGAACACGCGAGGCCAAGCAGAGTTACACCACCGGCCGCGAGGACGCGTACTCCGCGCTCCGCACGAGGAAGTAGAACGCGATGACCACGACCCCGCAGCGGGCAGCCAAGTTCCCACGCAAGACGCTCGCCGCCGCCGTCACCGCGGTGGCCGCCCTGGGCGGTCTGCATCTGTGGCTGAACACCAACGCGTTCGGCGACTCGGCCCTCTGCGGGGGCGTGGTGACTGCGGAGTCTGTCGAGGCCGTACTCACGGGCGCCGGCAGGATCTCTGACCGCCCAGGCCCGCGGTCCGGCGCCGACGACGGAAAGACCCGGTTCGACTGTGTCATCGAGCGCAAGGCGGCGGCGCTGCCGGGCTCCGACAAGCAGACTCTCCACATTCAGGGAACCAGCGAGCGCGGCGACTTTGCCCTTACCGGCGGCCGCTGGCCCGACGCCTCGGCGGTGTCGTTCTTCCCGGGCGGCGGTGCTGCCTCCGGCCGGGCCTGGGTCCTTCTCCCGGCGGCCTGTACGGACCGCCAGGCGGGTCTGGTCGAGGCATACGCACCGGACAGCGCGGACGCCGCGAAGCTGGTCGGGCTGCTGACGGGCACAGCCAACCGGGTCAGCGACCGCGCCGGCTGCACCCCGCCCGCCCCGCTGGCGGCCCCGGCTCGCATCGCTCCGGTGATGAGCCGGCGCCCGGTCGTGGCCAGCGGTGTGTGCGGCCTGCCTGGTTTCACCGTGCCGGGAGTTCGTACGGAGACAGTTCAGGTATCCGACGTCAGCTGGTCCTGCGGTCCGGCTACCGCCGACGGCGGGAAGGCGGCCTACGCCACTTTCTCGGTGACCCGGGACCCGGCCGTCATCGAGGGCATCCGTAAGTCCCAGGGATTCACCGGGCACGGATTCGATGCCACCCACATCCTGTCCGACTGTGCCGGCAAGGCCACCTACTTCGCCATGGAGCCTGGCCCCCGGTACACCGAATCCCTCGGAACCGGCTCATCCGCCCCGAGCGATCTGTTCAACGCCTTCACCAAGGAGGCAAGGGTCAAATTCGGCTGCCCCACACCGTGACCACGGCGAAGGAGGCCGGGGAACCTCGCAGCCCGCTGCCGAGGAAGGCCAGTAGACACACATCACATCTGCCGTTCTGCTACTGCTCGATGGAAACAGAGAAGGGAGCCGGCCATGGCGACGTGGGGACTGATCCTGGAGACAACGGTCGGCTTGGGGGAGCGCAAACACACCGAGGCCTACGTGATGGCGCATGTGGAGGGTGGGCGCGAGGTGGCTCTGGCGGAGCTGGAGAGGCGGGCGCGTGCCTACACGCCGGAGCACCCCAGGAGCCCCAAACGTCGCCGCCTCTTCCGCGACGGTGATGGATTTCTGCTGGTTGTCGACGGCGCGTGGCAGTCCCACGCCACCCGCTTCTCCGCTGTCGAACTTTTGGACGACACCGACCGCCCTGCACCAGCGGAACGGGTCAGCGATGAGCCAGTCGGGGCTGAGGCGCTGTCGGCCACGACGCCGGAGCTCCCGCCACCGCCACCGTCGCCGTCGGTGGCGCCGTCGGTGGCGGTGGAGCGCGACGAGGATGGCGTGCCGGTGAAACCGGCATGGCTGGGACGTACCGACCTGCCGTGAGGGGAGTTGCTGCGAGGCCCGGTCTGCAGCGCCGATCACCATGATTCCTTCTACCTGGAACGCCACCGCGCCGCTCGTGCAGCGCGGACTCCTGGCGCGCGGTCCAGGACTCGTCCAACTCCTCGGTCAAAGCGCCGAGATGTGCGTGGGACAGGCCGGAGAAGGCAGGATGAGACAAGGCCGCGCGGGCCCACTTCCTGATCACACTCGAAGAACCCGCGCGGCGGCCCCACGTCACGGCCTGCGACTGCACGCATGGTCAGCGGGCAGGGCGGACGCCGACACTGGCCGGCAAGAACGCCGAAACCGCCTCCGTGAACGCCGCCGGCGCCGCGTGGTGGATCAGGTGTCCAACCGGGATGGTGACCGCTCGCCCGCCGGGGATGCGACGAGCCAACTCGGCGACGCCGTCCTGGGGCACATGGCTGCGTGGGCCGCCGGCCACCACGAGAGTCTCGGCGGTGATTTCGCTGAGCCGCTCCAGCCACCTGGGGTCAGGCACGTCGATCTGCCTCCTGATAGCCAGCACCATCTCCCAGTCGAAGGTCAGGTCGCCGTCCGGCCTGGTCGGTGTGGTCTGCTCCCGGGGACGCGGGACCGAAACGTCCTCCAGGACGAGCCGGTTCACCCGCTGCGGATGGTCCTCCGCGAGCAGGTAGGCCACGATCCCGCCCATGGAGTGCCCGATTAGGTCCACTTGGCCAAGTCCCAGCACGTCCAGGAACCGGAGAACATCGGCCTGCATGAGTTCGAGCGAGTAGTCCCCCGGCCAGTCGCTTCGGCCGTGACCGCGAAGATCGAGGGCAAATGCCCGTCGGCTGCGGGCGAGGGCAGGCCCCACCACCGCCCAGTCGGTGGCATCCTCGCCCAGCCCATGCAACAGGACGAGCGGCGGAGCATCCGGCGGACCCGACACCTCATAGGCTAGCCGGACCCCTCCCACGTCGACCGAACGTTGATCAACCATGTCCGGAGGGTATGCGGAAAGTTCAGCTGGAGGATTGAGGTTCACCAACGGCCGAACCACCATCCCGGTCAGCACCCTGGGCCCTCAGTCATACGTTCCCGGCCCTGATCTTCAATCGCCGACCACCTCGTTACCGGTGTGAAGGTGAGTGCCCCGGTGACGTTCTCGATGTTGCCCTTGGCGTTCGGCTCGACCAAGGCGAAGGCGAGGTCCGGGTCGGACACCGCGCCTTTGCTGTTGCGCTGGTAACGGGGGTCTTGATAGACGCGCTTGGCCTTGAGCGGGAAGATGCCGTACGGCTGGGCGCCGGCGGCTTTGCCGTTGCGGTACTGAGGTACTGAGGTACTGCGGTACGAAGATGGCGTGGCTCGTCGGCTTCTTCGTGCTGTCCGCGCGGTGCCCCGCCGTGAGCACCATGTTCTTGCCCGCGCTGCCGACCACACTGCCGGTGCAGGAGGTGTCCGCCTTGCCCGAGGACCGGCGCCCAGTACGGTCGCGATCACGCTGAGAGTTGACGCGGTGAACCATCTGGATCTCGAAGAACCTACTTCCTGGGTGAGGTGATACTTCGGGTCAACGAGCCGTAATGGTGCGTCAGTTCGACGAGGGGGCAGGCCATGCAGGGATATGGAAGATCGTCAACGGAGATGAAAAGAGGGCGAATGGGCACGACGAGGACGAGGATCGGTGTAGCCACCGCGCTGGCGCTGCTGCTGATACCGGCCGCGGAGGGCAGTGCCTCCGCGACGCCGACCGCGGATCCGCCCACCCCGACACTCGCGGGGGCGCAGTTGTCCGCGCGCCCTGGTGAGCGGCTCACGTTCGCGGTGGCCTCGTCCCTGCCGGGGAAGAACGGAAACTGGGTGAGCTCCGAGATCTTCATTCAGCACGGGACGCTGAGGATGAACGATCCGGTCATCACCGCCGTGGCCACCGTGGGGTGTGACACCCCGCCGGGCGTCTACCCGGTCGAGCAGACCGGGCCGGGTGGTCCCCTCAACGGCGCCAAGGGCGACGTCTGGGTGAGCGTCAAGGTCGCGGACATCGGCGAGGCCGAACGCAAGGCCTGCCCCGGGAAGGCTGCCGCCCTTCCCCCGGAACAGCCGGACGAGCGCTGGCCCGCGGGTGACCCCTGGCCGCAGTCGTCCTGGGACGTGCGGACGTTCAAGCCCGGCGACAAGGTGACGCCCACGGCTTCGGACGCGGAGCTGGGGTTCGGTAACACTCTCGCCTCGCCGGGCTTTACTGACCAGCCCGTCATGAGCGGGGCCAAGGCGGTCCTGACGGCGACGGCGGTGATCCGGTGCGATGCCGGGCCCGGTCTGTACGAGGTCCGCTGGGTGGGCAGGGGTGAGGTCTGGGCCCGCTATCGGGTGGCCCGGAGCGATGACGCGAACGGTCGCGCCTGCCAGGACCAGGCGACGGAACCGGCCGCGGGGCAAGTGACCCCGTGGCTGCTCGGCGCCGCGGCTCTGGCCGCGGCGGGCGTGGTGACCTGCGTCCTGGTCCGGCGTCGGCGTCGGGCATCTCACTGATGCCGATGGTGCTGTGTCGCCGGCGGGGGCTTCGCCTCCGTCAGTCCCGGGGTGGGGGTGTCTGAGGCATTGCGGCGGTCCCGGACCGGACGGCGGCATTTCGCTTTTTGACCATGGCCGAAAAGCCTGGGATTTGTCTTGAAGGACTTCCGCCCATATGGCGCGGGCTGCGTGAACCCTCAAGCGAACCTCGGGGGTGAAATCGTGGGTTGCAGGAGTGAAGCGGCATGTGTGAGTGTCCTTTCGTGAAGCGCCGCAGACCAACCGTGCTTCACATGAGGGAGGTTGGGGGCCTGGGGGATATTCCTTTCCTGTGTCGGGCTGTCTTCACCTCAAGTGCCTCCCGCATTTCTTCGCGCAGGTCGACCTTTGGGGGAAGCGGAACGAGCAACACCACTCGGCGGGGGCTTTGTCGGGGCTATGGCGGCGACCATCGGAGCATTGACCCTGGCCGCCCTACCCAGGCGGGCCACGGCCGCGGAGGCGCAGCTGCCGTCTACGCCGCAGGCGTACGTTGCTTGGCTGGAGGCCCAGCAGGAGTCCGGCGCGGCGGAGACCGTCACGCGAACACAAGCATCGGGGGCATGAGACGCGGCCGGCCCGGACTCGGTGAACATGAGGGCCTTGAAAAGGGGGACCTGACGGGTCCGAGTCCTGTCGATCGGGGCAAGTTCGGGTCGACGGTCCATTTGATTGCCGAGCGGACCGGTCTGCCTCTGTCCGTCGGCGTTTCGGGCGCGAACCTGCACGACAGCCAGGCTCTCGAGCCCCTCATCCGCGGCATACCGCCCATCCGATCCCGCCGCGGACGCCGGCGACGCAAGCCCGGCAAGCCCGGCAAGCCCGGCAAGCCCGGCAAGCTCCACGCGGACAAGGGCTACGACTACGCCCACCTGCGCAGATCGTTACGCGGACGCGGCATCAAGCACCGCATCGCCCGCCGAGGCGTCGAGTCCTCACAGCGGCTCGGTCGCCACAGACGGGTCGCTGAAAGGACCATGTCCTGGCTCGCCGGCCGCCGCCGCCTCCAGCATCGCTACGAACCCAAGGCGGAGCATTCCCTCGCCTTCACCAGCACCGCCTGCACCCTCATCTGCCACCGCAGACTCGCCACATGAGATGGCATCTCAGAGCTCGTAACACGATCATTATTCCAACGTGTTGAGGCGGCGTCAGCAGACGAGGAAACAGGCACGGAAGATGAAGGCGTCGTCGAGTTCGGTGCGGCGTTGCCAGCGGACGGCGAGTCGTTTGAACTGGTGGAGCAGGGCGAAGGTCTGCTCGACGACGTAGCGGAGCTTGCCCATGCCCTTGATGTTCGGGGATCCCTTGCGGGAGATGACGGGCAGGATCCGGCGTTTGCGCAGCCCATCGCGGTGGGGGTTGGAGTCGTAGCCCTTGTCCCCGAGAAGGGCCTCGAGGGCCCGGTCTACGCGGGGCGCGCATACGCGCCTCTTTGGGCCGGGGCCTCGGCTCGGGCACTACGTGGCAACGTCTGGGCAGTTCTCCTGCTGCCATCCCGGAGGGGTGGTGTTGTGCCGGGCGCCAGGCAGGGGGGTCTGAGGGGTGCGCGAAGGCCGCATGCCCTGAGGCACGTGCATGGGCCAGGGATGCTGGGCGAACAGCTCGGGAACTCCGTAGGCCCACCAGACGATGGGCAATATCCTTCTCCAGGAGATCTCAAGAGAAGGGAAAATGCGGAACCTCGAAGCACTTTCGTTCATCTTTCGAACGAAAGCAGTCTATCCCCCCGACGGGGCAGTCCACCCCCCATGGGGCAGCACACCAGCCGGAGAGCAACCGCACATGTCGTACTCACCCGACGGGCAGTATCAGCCGCCGTACAGGCCGGAAGGACAGCATCCGCAGCAGCCGCAGCCTCCCTACGGTGGACAGCAGCAGGGCCAGCCCCAGTACGGACAGCAGCCCCAGGGCCAGCAGCAGGGCCGCCCGCAGGACCAGACGCAGCCGTACGGCCAGCCGTCCTACGGCCGGCAGCAGGCCCCTCAGCAGTCCTATGGCCGGCAGCAGGCCGGCCGCCCGCCGTACGGGCAGCAGGCCCAGCAGGCTCGCCCGCAGTACGACCAGCCGCAGTACGACCAGCAGGCGTACGACGACCAGGACACCCTGCACCACCAGCCGGTGTACCAGCGGCGCTCCCACGAGCAGCCCGCTCAGGGGCAGCCCGCGTACGACCGGGCCGAGCCGCAGTACGAGCCTCCGTACGAGCGCGAGTACGAGTACGAGCAGGAGCAGGAGCCCCCGCGGCGGAGGTCCAAGGCCAAGCGCTGGGTGATCGTGGGTGCCACCGTGGCGGCACTCCTGGGCATCACTTCGCTCGTGATGTACCACTTCGAGATACCTCCTTTCACCGACAAGGGCTCGTCGGTGAGCTTCGGCACGCCTCAGGCCGGCGGGGACGGTGCCAAGCAGGTGGCGAACTCGAAGATGCTGATGCCCACGGGCCCGGCAGCCGCATTCAAGAACGCGAAGACCCTGGACGACGGCACGCATATCGCCGTCACCACCGTGACCGGCAAGAAGTCCGGCTTCACCGGCAAGGTCTGGGTCTGGGCGCCCAAGGAGTACAACGACCCGAAGTTCGCCAAGAGCGGCTTCCCCGTCATGATCGCCCTGCCCGGCGGCCCTGGCTATCCCTCCAACTACTGGATGGACCCCGGAATGGGCCTCCAGCCGAGCATCAGCAAGTGGTACAGGGAGGGCAAGGGCAAGCCCTTCATCCTGGCCATGCCCGTGCTGAACCCGGGGCCGGACGACAAGGGCATCTACTGGGACGCGTCCGACATCCCGGGCCAGCCCAAGATGGACACCTGGCTGACCGAGGACGTCCCGGACCTGATGAAGGAGAACTTCCGCACGATCAAATCGCGTGACGGCTGGGCCTTCATGGGCTCCTCCACCGGCGGCTTCGCCAGCCTGAAGGCCGTGCTGAAGCACCCGGAAAAGTTCAAGGCCGCGATCGCTTCCGGCCCGGACATCGTCCCGGACTCCCCGTTGTGGAAGGGCCACGACAAGGAGAAGAACGAGAACAACCCCAACCTGCTTTCCAAGGCGCTCATCGACAAGAAGGGCGCGCTGGACGTCTACATCGCCTTCCAGGTCGGTGACAGCGAGAGCAACAAGGACACCTTGCCGAACGTGCAGAAATACATCGCCACGTACGGCAACAAGGGGCCGATCCACACCACTCTGAGAATCATCCCGGGCGGCCGGCACAACGCCAAGACCTACGTGCCGAACATGGGCCTGGGCGCTATGGAGTTCATCAGCCAGGTCATGGAAGGCCCGGTCGAATAATCGGATTCCACCTTGATCTTCAACCTCGCCGGTCACCCGGCTTGCTGATCCTGGTTTGCCCCTGAGACGGAAGGGCGGCCGTTTCTTCACGCCTCGAAGCGCCAAGGCGTTCGACAAGCTCGGCCGTCAGACCTCCTACACCGACTTCGACGGGGGCACCACCACCGCCGAGTTCGGCCTCCTGGGCCGACCGGTCAAGGTGTCCGACAGCGTCCCCTCCACCGTCACCTACACCTACGACCACGCCATCGAACCGCGCGTCCCGGCCACCAGACCACTGACTCCGTCGCCGGCGTCTTCCAGGCCACCTACGACTCCGACGGCTCGGTCGGCAGCGAGAAACTGCCCGGCGGCTACACCCTCAGCGTCACCGAGGACACCACCGGCGCCCAGGTCAAGCGCACCTACACCCGTGACAGCGACGGCGTTTGTTTCATGGCTTCGGTCCGATGAGCGGTTCTCGACTCCCGCGCAGGCAGCAGCGGCGATCGGCAACTCGCAGAGAAGGTCTCAAATGTCATGGTCGCGCCGTGGGGAGGGTGCCCCTATCTCTTTGGTCAAGGTGGTCGGGTGCTGGTTGGGGCGTCTGGAACGATGTGCCTGTGCATGCTGATGATCAGGTTGGCGAGGGTGTCTCTGCGGACCTCGCGGCGTTTCTCCGGAACGCTGATGACGGCCGTCCGGTGAAGATCGTTCCCTCCGTCTGCGACGGGTGTGGCGGGCGCGTGTTCTTCGTGCTCGTTGACGATGTCGAGGGCGGAGCCGAGCGGGTGTGCGCTGGTTGCGGCGTCCGCGCGTTCATCGCGGACAGCGAGGAGTTCTGGGAGGGCGCGGATCCTGGCGAGGCCGGCTGCCCGTGCGGGAGCGAGGAGTTCGAGATCGCGGTCGCGTTCTCGCTCGCAGGCGACGAGTCGGTCCGCTGGGTGACCGTCGGGCTGCGGTGCCAGAAGGACGGCGCCGTTGGGGTCCATGCCGACTGGAAGATCGACTACAGCCCCACGGATCATCTCCCGACCATGGTCTAAGTCTGTGGAGTGACGGCCCTAACGGGCTGCGGTTCGTGGAAGGTTCCGTCCCGGAGCATCGCGAGAAGCACGGCGGCTCGTCGTCGCGCGAGACAGAGCAGGGCCTGGGTGTGGTGCTTGAATGTGCGAGCCCTTGCCCTTCGAGGAGAGGAACCGCAGACGGAACGGCTGGGACAGCACCTCGTCGAACCCGCCGGCGAAGTCCAGGACCAGCAGCAGCCAGCGCTCGGCCAGACTCTCGAAACCGTGCTGCCGGCCCGTCGAGACCGGACACTCCAGCCCGGGCCGGTGACGCTGACCGGTCCGCCAGGAGGACCGCCGTACCGGCACCGACACCATCGCCGGCCCGGCCGACAGGTCCTTCACCGGGACGATGACGTCGGACTTCCCGACCTTCCACGTCACCGTCCACGTACGCGTCCATCCCGGCCCCAGATCCAGGCACTCGGTGGCCCGCTCGGGCAGTGCGTACGGCAGCGTAAGGTCGTCCAGCCGGCAGGCATGGGACCACACCGGCACCGGCATCTCGACGACCTGTACGTCACCCATGACGAGAGCACACCGCAAGGCACGCGCCGTACGCGGGGAAAGGCCCAAGACAACATCAACAACTGGGCCGTACCAGTACCCTGCTCAACTCGCCAGACGAAGCACTCACGCGGAAGGGAAGCAGCCCCTGGGGTCAGCTCCGGTCTTGCGCGTACTGAGCCGCGTACCAACTGGAATCGATGGCGGGGTTGCGCAGCGCTCCCCAGAATCGGTCGTCAGGTATCGGTGGCAGTGGCGGATTACCTAGGTCCGCATGCAGATCCGCACGCCAGTCGACAGTGAAGTGACTCCGGATCTCCGCGCTCTCGCACACGGACCTGTAGGGGGACCCCCAGATCCCGAGGGCCATCTTCTCTGCGGCCCACCTACGAAGGCTGTCTCGGTCGGTGTCGGCCTGCGCGAGCACCGCGCGGAGTCGCAAGGCGAGCGGGCCGGTCTGGTCCGGCTGTGGCGGGGCCACACCGCGCTCCCAAGCGTCCAGGGCTGCCTTGACCTCCGGGTAGTTGTTCAGGCCCGTTTCGACCGCCAGTCTGCGCAACTGCTTCCGCGCGGCGTCGACCACCCGCTCATGCGGCAGGATCGCGATCAGCGCACCGAGTTCCTCATGCCCGTCCAGGTGGCTCACGTGGAGCAGGTCGGTGGGACTGTAGGACAGGTCCAGCTCTGGCAACTGCTCATCCGGTCCGGGAAGGGGCTCGTCGGCACTGCACTGCGGCCTGGCAGGCAGAGGCCCCTCCCAGAACAGCCGGCCGTTGAACGTGACGACACCAGCGTCCTGGCCGCGCTCAAGCTTGCCGGCCAATTCGGCCAGATACTCACCCAGCGAGTCGGCCTCCCCGAAACTGGTGCCGGTCTCGTCGAAGAACCGCCCGATCGCGCCGAAGGAGTCCCGCCCAGTACGGCAATCCGTCAGAAGACCGTCCGACGTCACGTCGTATGAACCGAACTTCACGTAGTCGTGAAGCCAGTAGCCCTCGGTCTCCCCGTCGAGGCCCTGGTCGATGCCGCGCATGAACCCGGTGTCCCCGAGGATTCCGCTCACTCCGAGCAGCCGGTCACCCGTGCCGAACCGGAAAGCCTCAGGTCCCTCCAGCGCCCCGTTGTGCCGGAGGAGTGAAGCGACCAGGTCCGGAGGAAAGGTGACACCGAGTTCCTTTTGCGCTGCCGCGATCTCGTCGTCCCCTGCGGGCGGCCGTAGCGTGGCGAAAGTGCGGGGTGCGTGCTCGCGCAGCCACGCGTCGATGCGAGTCCATGATGCCTGGACCAGGTCTGCTGTCACAGGGCTGACCCTAAAGTCCGCCACTGACAGTTTGATCGTCGCTCATCGGTCTTGTCCGCCGTGGTGGCGTTCAGGCCAGCAAATTCGAGTGGCCCCTTGTCCCGGCTCACCAAGCCGTCGACACCGGATGTTCCGGTCACCGACTCACGTGCTCACTCGCCAAGTGAAGCGCTCGGTCACATCCCGCCCTGAACCGAAGCACGATCGTTGTCACATACGCAGGTTGGTTGTCACCGATGGTGTTGTGGGCGGTTGAGCCCGAGCGCGCGCAACTGTGGTCATCAGTGTCCGGCCTCCCAGCTCTGGTTCTCCTGGGTCGGCCTCTGCGGGTTCGGGGAAGCGTCGATGTCAATGGGCTCTGCCAGGGTGTGCGTCGTGGATGAACCGGTGGAGCGTGTCGACGATCAAGATCGTGTGCTGGGGATGGTGGTCAGCCGCCGGCAGGCCATCCGGGAGGGTTGGCTGCATCGAGTTGCCGTGACGGTGTGTCGTGATGAGCGTGGACGGATCCTCGTCCACCGACGGTCGGAGCAGGTGTCGCGCTTCCCCGGGCTCTATGAGGTCGAGGTCGGGGGCGCCGCGAATGTCGGCGAGTCCTATGAGCAGGCCGCCGCGAGGGAGCTGGCCGAAGAGCTGGGCATCCGTGTGCTGCCGCGCCTGCTGTTCACGTTCATCAACCGCAGCGGCTTGAGCCCTCACTGGCTCGGCGTGCACGAAGCCGTGGTGCCGGACGCCGTGGTCCCCGATCCCGATGAGGTCGCCTGGCACGGCTGGCTGACCGAGCCGGAGCTGCGGTCGGCCCTGTTGGAGTGGCGCTTCACCCCCGACAGCCACGAAGCCTTCAGCCGGTATCTGGCGTTCCGGACCGCGCGGTCCTGACCTTGCCCACCACGCTCAGGCTCAGCGTCTGTCGATCTCCTTGGCCACGTGCTCGGCGTGGTCTTCGAGCAGTTGCTTGAGGGCTCCGTAGTAGGGCTGGTGGGCAGCTTTGCGGAGCCAGTGGAACACGTTGTGCCGCTCCCGGGTCCAGACGGCGCGGAGTTGGGGGCCCTGGGCGATGTGCGGCGGGAGGACGCGTAATCGGGTTCGCCTTCGGTGACTCGGGTCCGGATGTAGGCACTGACGGCCGGCCGTCGGCGGTCGCCGCTGAGGGGTTCGCGATGGTGCGTGAGGTCGGGGAGTTGGGTGAGCATGTGCTGTTTCGGGTTCCAGCGTCCAGGTGGCGAAGACCTCGCGTCGGTGCTGATAGTCGATGACGGGGCCTGCGAGGAGTTCGGCGGTGATGGCGGCGAGCGCTCGCTCGGCGCATCTTGAGGGCGATGTCCGCGAGGAAGCTGAGGTGGCGTTCGGCGAGGGCCTGAGGCAAGCAGGCGGGGAGGTGCTCGGGCCGGAGGCCGACGCAGGCGGAGGGAAGTCGCAGTCCGCCCTTTCGTTGCGCCGGAAGGTGGGAACGATCGTGTCGGCGGCGAGCTGGAAGCGCTCGGAGCAGGCACTTCGCTGCTGCTCGAAGGTCTTGTCCCAGATCAGGTGCCGGATGGGCGGGATTCCGGAGCGGTTCCGGTTCTCCTCGGGCGCGAGTGAGGTGAGAGCTTCACGCAGGTCGCCGGCGGTCAGGATGCGGTTGGTGACCTGAAGGACTCCCGCCCGCAAGCCGGCGCGTCGATGGGCGCCGCGGTGGAGAGGTAGGAACGGGAGTCAGCTCCTTCATGGATGGCCGGGTGCCGGCCCACGACCGCGGCGAGTTGGCGGGTGGTGCCGACCGCTTGGATGCGCGGCCAGGAGATCACGACCAGCCCGGCGAGCAGGATGAGGCGGCGGTGGCAGATGAGGGACCGCGTGGGCGTGGGGGCGGGCGATGAGTGACAACTACCTGATGGTGATTCCGACAGATCCGTACCGGCAGCCCGGTAGGGATGCGGCGGATCGTGCTGCGGCTGTTGCAAGGCCCCCTCCGGTCTTGCCGCCGCCCGTGAGCGGTTGCGCCAGTCCGCCGACGCCTGGACCCCGGAGGACCGGGCGGTGGTGGGCGAGTTCCTCCAGACACAGATCGCCCGGCAGCAGACGGACCACACCTCCGGCAGCAGACGGGACCACACCTCCGGCAGCTGGCTGGAACACCTCACCGCCGCGCTCGACTACCGGGTCTGGCACGAATTCGGGGTCGAGCGGCATCAGCACGGCCGCTGGGTCCCAGCCACCGGCCCGGCCTCGGGTGGCGAGCGGGTCCTTGCCGTGTCCGTACCGTTGTTCGCTACGGCTTCCTCGCACTATGCGAGCGCCGGCAGTCCGTACGCGCCCCGCCTGGTCACCCTCGACGAGGCATTCGCGGGTGTGGACGACGACTCGCGTGCCAAGTGCCTCGGCCTGCTGCACGCGTTCGACCTGGACGTGGTGATGACGAGCGAACGGGAGTGGGCCTGCTACCCGCAGGTGCCCGGCGTCGCCATCGCGCAGCTCTCGCAGATCGACGAGGTGGCGGCGGTACTCGTCACCCGCTGGGAATGGGACGGCGACCGGCGGCTGCGCCGAGAGGACCCGGTGCGGTCGCGGAACGCGGAGTCGGCCCCGCAGGAGAAAGCGGTGGGAGCGGAGCCTCTGTGGACGTGACATCCGACGTTGCCCCGGACGACGTTGCCCCGGTCGACGCGCCGATCTGGGCGGCCACGCTGAGGTCACCATCGCCGAAGGCGATTCCCTCTGCGCCGATGAGTTTTCCCCATCTTGGGTGGTTTGAGCGTCATGCAATTCCTCATCCCGATTTCTCGCAATCGGCCATGGGTACGACGGAGTTCGGGATCGAGGGGGGACCTGGTCATCGCGGAGGCGTGTGGGCGGCCCTGGGCCTGTGGTTCGGAAGGCCGATGGTCAGCCCGGATGGCAAACCGGGCACCCAGCGACTGGTATCCGCTCTTCCTCAACCCCGTCGTCGCCGCGGGCGCGGTGTCACACGCTCCATGGCTCCAGGACACTCCACGTGCCCTCGACCGCCTCGAAGACCAACTCCGACCCTTGGAAGACCTCTTGCCTACTCCCCGGTCGAAGGCTGCCGAAACGCTCAGCGCACAGGTCGACCTGCATCAGCCCGTCGAACCGGGTGAACTGCGGGGGATCGTAGAGCACCCCACCAGGAGAGCCCTGGCTCTCGTCGATCCGAAATCGCTTCACGTCGACCAGGTCCAGGCACACCGGTTCCCACCGCAGGGCCTCGTCCAGCACCCGAACATCGATCACAAGTCTGACGGCCCGCCCGCGCGGCTTCCGTCCGAATTCCTGGTCGAGAATCACCCGGCGGACACAGGAATCACCGAACTCGTAGCGTGCCAGCAGCGCCGCGATCCCGTCATCGGTCAGCGCATACGGCCCAAGCCTTCGAGACGGTACCGGTGGCCTGAGATCCACTCTGCTCCCTTGTCGAGGTGCCCGTAGTAGGAGGAACGCCCAACCGAGACGACGCGGCAAGCCGCGCACACTCAGCGCATCGCCACAGCTCAACCCGATGTGGGTCCGGGATGAGATCCTATCCCGCATGGCCGACACGGACGAAGCAGAGAACGACGTTGAGCACGCCGTCATCGCTCACTTTCGACTGTCCGATGACGGCCTCGGCGAGCCAAGCCAACGGGACGTCGTCCGCCGAGCCCGGTCCCTCCTGACCGAGGCGATCGAGCAAGCCGACGTAGGCGAGTTCGACGGCAACGAGTACGGAGGAGGCGAGGTGGTCCTCTATGCCTACGGACCGGACGCCGACGCACTCTTCACTGTCATGGCCCCCATCCTGAACGACCTGCCGTTCCGGCCGGCACACGTCGTCTTGCGCTACGGCTCCGTCGATGACCCGTCGGCTGCCGAGCACCGCGTCGAGCTCTGACCAGACGAGTCACGAGCACCCAGCCAGACCCAGCCAGACGGGCACCTGGGGAATCACGCGAACTTGCCCCTGGGGAATCACGCGAACGTCCACAGATGCCGAGGTCACGCTGAACGGTGTCGGAGTATCGCCCGAACAGCAGGGCCGGGCCTGGACCTGGCGATGGACGGCACGACCTCCGAGCGAACGGGTTGACCTGGCCCGAGGACGAACCGGCGGCCGCCATTCGTACCCATCTCGTCGGTCTGCCGCCCACGCGCCTCCGGCCCGCCGTTCGGCAGCCGCAGGCGGAACTCCGGGTACTGGTCCGCCGTCATCGGCGCCCTCGGTCTTCTCCCGCTTGGAGACATCTGAAACTCGACGACTTGCGTACTCCGAAGGCCGGCAGAACGGCCGACCGATCGCCGCTCCCAATGAGGTGAGTTTCCTCCAGCAGCGCTACGACACACTGCGCTCCCAGGCCCTCAACCCCAAGGAATCGCGTGGCCTGCTGGAGGGACTGCGAGGAGACCTGTGAGCACAACGGAACTCGCCCGGTTCAAGTCCAGCCACAGCGGTACCCAGGGCGACAGCTGTGTGGAGGTCGCCGTATCGGAACGCGCCATCCACGTACGTGACTCCAAGGACGTGACCCGCCCTCACCTGGCCGTCGCCCGCGATGGCCGGGAGCGCTCCGTCACCTTCGCCGCACACGGCCGATCCCTGCGTGGGGCCCAGCCGCGCTGCGATAGAACCTCAACCAGCCTCGTGCTGGGCCTCATGCCGGGGGCCATGGCCCGGGGGCGGCGTGAGGGTCGAAGTGCAATTCTCCCCGTCGATCGGCGGGTTCTCCAGACTGACCCCAGCAACAAGTCGCTGGTTCGTCGGTGTCTCTCGCGACGACCTCAATGAGTGTGCGCCGTACGCCTTTCCGCACGCGGGCGCCGGCGTGATCACGGTGCGTCAGCTGTGCGCCGAACTCGCCGACACGTTCGACGCCTTCGGGGTACGTCTCCCGGGCCGGGAGTCCCGGCTCGAGGATCCGGTGGAGGCCGTCATGCCCGCGCTCGCCGACAAGCTCGCCGGCTAGCTGCTCCGCCACGCCCAGGAACGGCCGGTGGTGCTGTACGGGCACTGCGCCGGTTCGGCGATCGCCTGTGAGGCGGCCCGGCGCCTGGGCCCCGCCCGGGTGCGGGCGCTGGTCGTCTCCTCGTACCCGGCACCCGGGAGCGTCCGCCGATGCCCCCCAGCGCGCGGAGCGTTGCCCAGAACTCGTCGTCGGGCGCCGGGTGGACGCCCCGGTTCTTCATGTGTCCCGGGGGGAGACAGGCGGAGGCGCACAGCCTGCGGCTCCCCGCCCATGTCTCGCAGCAGCATGGCGGTCTCGTAGGCCACACGAGAAACCTCAGATTGCGCCCAAGACGCTTGGTCCGTGTGCAGTTGCTATGCATATGATCAACAGTCGACGGGGGAGATGCGGACATGGCGGCAGATTTCGACCAGGAGTGGGGCCGTAAGCGCGCGGGCAGTGCGGACCAGCAGGTGGGCTTGCGGTTGAACAGCGGACCGCAGCGGCCGTTCGTGCCCGTCGGGTCCAAGGATTTCGCTTCGACGCCGGTGGAGAAGAGGGCCGCGGCGGGCGTGATCCGGCACGAGTTGGAGTGGGCCACGAAGACGGCGGCGGAGCACGCGGACGACGCCACCGGCACCGCCCACAAGGGCTTCGACGGCTGGCAGACGGCGGCCGGTCTGAAGAAGGTGGCGGACAGCTGGGACCAGCAGGTGAAGACCCTGTGGGGACGTCTGTCGTCGGAGAAGGTGGCCCTGCGCGGAGTCGAGGGTGTGTTCGCACGCAACGACACCGGTGTGGGCAGCCAGTTACTCAAGTCGGCGCCGAACGGTGTGTAGGGGATCGCGGTGTTGAAATACCACGAAGTAATGAGCACCAACCTGGGACTGCTGACGACGGCCGCCGCCGAGTGGGACGCGATGGCGGGCGAGTTCAAGAAGGTCGAGACCCGCTACGGTGACACCGTCCAGAAGGTCGTCATGGGCGACAACTGGTCCGGTGTCAGCGCCGGTGTCGCCCTTGTGAAGTTCACGGCGACCCGCTACGAGTACGCGGCCGCGCAGAACCAGGCCAAGGCCATCGCGAGCCTGCTGCGGGGAGCGAACGAGCAGCTCACCGACTTAAGGAAGAAGCTCGAAAGCGCCCGGGACGACGCGATAGCCGCCGGCATGACCGTCTCCGAGCAGGGCCGCGTCGCGTTCGACTACTCCAAACTCACGGCCGCCGAGCGCAGCGCCTATCACCACGACCCCGACGGCCAGGCCGCCATCCGCACCGCGGTCGGCGAGTGGCAGAAGCACATCGACGACCGGGTGAAGGTCGTCTCCGAGGCCGACACGCACATCAAGGACGCCCTCGAAGCGGCCGTCGTCGACAGCAACAGGGACGCCCTGGGCAGGGGGGCCGACGAAACCCTCACCGGCTTCAACAACTACGCCGAGGGCGACCTGGCGAAGGCCGAGAAGCACGAACCGGCGGACATCAGGACGCGGCCCAACGGCTTGTTCGACACCGGCAGGAGCGTCACCGGCCCGGGCAAGTACGGCAAGGAGGCCGCCTTCAAGGTGTACGCCGACCTCTTCCACGCCACCGCCCAGGGATCGACGACCAAGGGGGACTGGGCTCTCTCCGGGATCGCCGACGTGTACGGGGGAGCCAGAGCCACCGGTAACGCCGGGTTCACCCAGGACGGCCTGGTCGCCAAGGCCGAGGGGTCCGTGGGAGTACGGGCATTGGCCGAGGGCCGGGCCGAGAACGGACGTCTCGGATTCTACGGACGGGCCGAGGGGTTTGCCGGAGCCGAGGTCTCCGGCACCTTCAAAGCGGGCAAGGACGAGGTCACCGTCGGCGCGAAGGGCTTCGCCGGGGCGAAGGTCGGCATCGCCGGGGGCACGGAGTACGCCGGGATCGGCATCGGCGGCACGGGCGAGGCGTGGGCCGGTCCCGGTGCGGAGGCCTGGTGGGGCTGGAAGAAGGACAAGGAGACCGGCGTGTATTCGTTCGGAGGCGATGCGGGCCTCTCCCCAGGCTTGGGCGGCAAACTGGGGCTCGAGTTCACCTTCGATCCGAAGAAGTTCACCGACGCCGCCGGGGACGCGGCCGATGCGGTCGGCGACGCCGCCGGCGATTTCAAGGACTGGTTGCTCGACTGATGCACGTTTCCGTGGAAGGAGGGCCCGAGATGCCCACGACACTGCCGGTGCCGATCGAATTCCGACTGCCGGAGGGCTGGCTCGTCGCTGCCCCTCCGGAGGGGGGCGCCTCGGACGTGGCCTTCGCCGCGGTGCATCCGCGGGCGGACGCCGGGTTCAGCGCCAACATCACCATCGACGGCGGATTCCTGAAGGACTCGGTGACGCTCGTCGAGGTCGCCGACGCCTCGGTGGAACGCCTGCGCGAGATCGCCGAGTCGGTCGTGGTGGTCGACCGCCACGAGGTCGGCTCCGCCGACGCACCTGCCCTGACCCAGCGGCTGAGCTTCTCGGCCGTCGTCGGCGACGCCCGCCGAGACCTCGTCCAGTCCCAGGTCTATCTGGCCGTCCTGGACACCGAGGACCCGCACAGGCGGGCGATGATCCGGCTGGCTCTGACCGCCACCGAGGCCCAGGACGACAGCGTCCTGGGAGAGTTCCAGGACTTCGTGCGCACGGTGCGCCCGGACACCGGGGCGGGGGTCTGACGATGGGGCGCCTCTGGGACAAGTGGACCGGGACCAAGTACCCCGACAGGTCTGTCAGCCCCCTGCCCGCCATGGAGCTCCGGGAAGCGCTGCTCGCGCTCAACAACCGGGACGTGCCGTTCAGCGTGCGCCATGCTCTCCCCAAGGAGAAGGCCGACCTGGTGGCGGAATGCAAGATCCCGAAGGCCAAGCTGACGCTCAAGACCCGCATGCGCCTCGTGCCGGACAAGCACGAGGTGCGCGTTCTGGAGGAGCGGTGGGAGCCGTCGCACGAATCCGGTCAGCAGTACGGCCGCGGAGGCTTCAAGGTGTACCGGCAGTGGGAGTTCCGGCGTGGTGCCGACGGCCGTCGGCACAAGGTCGAGACGTTGCGCTTCGACACGCGGGACGTGAGAGATCCCCTGCGCACCATGGTCCTCAACGCGGGATGGACCTGGCGCGGAGTGCTGTTCCGGTACTGACCGACCGGTCCGGCCGCGGCAGACCACCTCGATCCCCGGCCGCTTCGGTGGAGTGACCACCGGCGGGTGATCAACGGAGTGCTCTACCGGGTCCGGACAGGTGTGCGGTGGCGGGATCCGCCGGAGCGGTTCGGGCCGTGGGAGACCGACTGTGAACGCCATCGCCGCTGTTCAGCGGTCGGAACGTGGACGATGTCGTTGTCTCGGATCCAGGCGGCCGCCCCACCAGCTTCGACAGCGAGCGCTACAAGAAACGCAACACCGTCGACGAGCCATCAGCCGCCTCAGGGGCCAGCTTCCGCGCCGTCGCCACACGCTACGAGAAACGCGCCTACATCTACCTCGGCACCGTCACCCTCGCAGCCCTCATCATCTGGCTCCGAACATGATCCAAGAAACAGAGCCTGGTTGCCCCTTGCGTTCCTGGGGCGGGATGGCCGAGCCAGACAGCGGCGCGTCCGCTCCCCTCCTCTTCCGCAGCGCCCCGGCCGGCCGGCCGGGGCGCTGTCGCGTGCGTGCGCGATCGTGGGTGAGGTGCGTCCTGGGCGCACGCTCCCAACCGGCCGCCCGCCCACCCTCTTGAGCGTTCGCTCAAACTGGGCTAACTTGCGGTTTGAGCAAACGCTCAAACCGCGAGAAGGGTGAGTTGGCGGCCATGGGGTTATACGTGGAGACCGTGATCGACGCCGATATGGAGGTCCTCTGGGAGCGGACCCAGGACCCGGCGCTGCACCAGTCCTGGGACCTGAGGTTCACCTCGATCTCCTACCTGCCCCGCGTCGAGGGAGAGCCGCAGCGCTTTCGCTACGCGACCCGGCTGCTCCCCCTGCTGTGGATCGCCGGCACCGGAGTCAGCGCGGGCGAGCGGCAGCGGTCCGACGGCACGCGCGTCTCGGCGCTGCGCTTCGCCTCGGATCACCCGCTCTCGCTGCTCGCCGAGGGCAGCGGCTACTGGCGCTACGTCCCCGGCCGCACCGGGATCCGCTTCCTGACCGGCTATGACTACCGCCCGCGCTGGGGCCGCTGCGGTGCCGTCGCCGACCGGCTGGTCTTCCGGCCGCTCATGGGCTGGGCCACCGCCTGGTCCTTCGACCGGCTGCGGCTGTGGTGCGAACGCGGGACCCACCCGCGCGCCGCCCTCGCCCGAGCCCTCGGGGAGAGCGTCCTGCGCCTGGCCCTGGTCCTCGCCGCCCTGCTCGCCTCTCCCGTCGCCCCGCTCGCCCTCGCGGCGGGCACCGCCGTCCTCGCCGTCCTGCTGCCCCCGTTGCCCGGCACCCCCGCCGCACGCCGCTGCCGACGCATCCCGCCCGGGCGCGTCCGTGCCCCCCGGCTGCTCGCCACCCTGGAGTCCTCGTGACCTCGATCTTCCACACCCACATGGGCGCCGACTTCGGCCGCCTGCACCCCGAGATCCGGCGGCGCTTCTCCGTCGGGCTCGACAGCGGCGAAGCCTGCGTCGGGCGCGGGACGATGGAGCGGATCCGCCACGGTGCCCCGTTCGTCAAGCCGTTCCTCCGGCTCGGCGGGACGCGCAACATCCTCGTCCCGCGCGAGGGACGCCATGTGCCCTTCGTCATCGAGAACTTCCCCTACGTGGATTCCTTCGGCCGCGAGACCGTCACCTTCGTGCGGACCTTCCAACTGCCCGACGGACCCCACCGCTTCGACGCCACGATGGTCTTCAGCCCCGAGCGCGACTGCGTCCTCGACTACCTCGGCACCCACCAGCACCTCGCCAGCGACCTCCACATGAGCGCCGAACCCGACGGCTCGCTCCTCATCCGCTCCGGCGAGCACCGCTTCCGCGAGGGCCCCGTCGACGTTCGCGTTCCGTCCCTGATCGGGGGTGAAGCCGAGGTCCGCGAGTCATTCGACGAGAGCACCGGCCGCTTCCGGATCCGGGTGCGGGTGACCAACCGGCATTTCGGCTTCCTCTTCGGCTACGAGGGCTCCTTCACCGCCGAGTACGTCGACGCGGGCGGGAGCGGCCTCCGCGCCGACCTGCGGCCCGTCCGCGAGGAGGCCCGCGCGTGAGCGCGTCCGGCGGGGCCACTCGCCTCAAACTCCTCGAAGGGGCCCTGCGCACCCTGGTCGAGCAGGGCATCGCCAAGACCTCGGCCCGCTCGATCGCGACCACCGCCGGGGTCAACCAGGCGCTGATCTTCTACCACTTCGGTTCCGTCGACGAGCTCCTCGCCGCTGCTTGCGTGCACGGTGCCGAGCAGCGCGTCTCCCGCTACCGCGAGCGCCTCGCCGCCCTGAACTCCCTCACGGAACTCCTGACCTTCGCCCGCGCGATGCACGCCGAGGAACGGGACGCCGGCCAGGTGGCCGTCCTCGGCCAACTGCTGGCCGCCGGCCAGACCGCACCCGCCCTCGCGACCGCGACCTCCGCCGGGCTCGCGCTGTGGATCGAGGAGCTGGAGGCCGTCCTGACCCGACTGCTCTCCGCGACTCCCCTGGCCGCCTTCGCCGACCCCGCCGGGCTGGCCCGTGCCGCGGCCGCTTCCTTCGTCGGCATCGAACTGTACGAGGGCGTCGACCCCGAGGGCGCCGCCCGCGCCCTGGACTCGCTCGAACAGCTCGCCGTCCTCGCTCAGGCCCTGGAAGGACTCGGCCCCCTGTCTCAACGGGCAGTCACCCACCGACTGCGCCGCCGCCCCCGAGGCTGACCCCGGCTGGCCGCCCCGTACGCACGGTTCACGACTCGGCTCAACCGCGCCTTGGAGCGGGTGGGGCGCCCGCCGCGGTGCCCCCGACGCTCTGCAGATCGCCGACCGGTTCCACCTGTGGCAGGGACTTGGCCGAGCCGTGGAACCTGCGTTGCCGCCCACCGCGACCGCCTGCGTGACCCTTCGCCCAGCAGCATGTTGCCGGAGGCCAGCCGACTGACTTCCGGCCGACCGCAGGACGACCCGGCGCCCATCGGCCGCCGGGCTGAGCGCAAGAAGGCAGCGCACGCCCTGGTCCACGAGCTTCCAAGGTCACTCGCGCCGGGCGATTGCCCGGCACCTGGGCTGGGGCCTCAACACCGTCCTCCGGTACGCGAACGCCGCACGCTGGCAGGACACCATTCGCGAGAACCGGTCCCGCCCCAGCAGGCTGGACCCCTACAAGCCCCACCTGGAACGACGCTTCGCCGAGGGATGCACCAGCGTCACCCACCTCCACCCTGAACTCGTTGCCGACAACGCGCCCGTCACCAACCAGATGGTCCGCAGCCACATCGCCACCCTCCGCGGGGCTCCGGCCGGCGCGCCGCCCCGGCCGCCGACGGTGCGGCAGGTGACCGGCCGGCTCACCCGACGCCCCACCGCGCTGAGCGAGGACGACCGCGCCGGTCTGAAGGAGGTCCTGGCCCGCTGCCCCGAACTGGACACCGCCGCACCCGGCGGTCCGGGAGATCAGTCGAGCGGTGGCCAGGGACCGGCGAGAAGCCGTTCGGCCTCCATGACGATCGCTTGCTCGCGTGTCCCGCGCTGGATCGCCTCCCAGTCGTTGTACGCATCGACGCTGTCGACCAGCGGTCGAAGTGACTGCGGTCGGGCCAGTGCGCCCCAGCCCTCGTACGTGATCAGGTCACCGCCGGCGCCGGGGGCCAGACTCCCGTTCACGATCAGTCGGAGCCACCAGCGCACGAGCTCCCAGCGCGCCGCCTCCCAGGGGATGTCGGTGTCATCGCCGGGAAGGCCCTCGGCCAGGCCGAGTTCGGCCAGTACCTGGTCGAAGCGCGCATCGGCGCTCTCGTGCTCAGTGCGTGACAGGCCGGCGAGCAGCGGAAGCGATTCCGTCTCGACGTCGAGGACCAGTGCCGTAAGCCCTGCCTCGATCAGTTGGTGCGGGTAGTGCTGTCGGCCAATCAGGCGCTCCAGTGCCAGCATCCGCAGGTGCTCGACGGCCTCCTGCGCGTTAGTGGCGTAGGGGGTGTGCGGAGTGGGCATTGTGGGGTCGGTGCCGGGTCCGCCGTGGACGAAGTAGGACCAGAAGCCGACGGTGGCCTGGGCGGGGAGGCTGCTCGCCTGGCCGGTGAACTCGTGCCGTACGTAGTCGGCGAGGTCGTTCCCGTAGATGATGATGTCGGTCTGGTGGACGGACAGGACAGGGTGGCCGCATTGGCCTGTTGTGCCAGGCAGGTAGCGGTGACTGTAGACGGGGACCAGCTGCGCTACGGTCGCCAACTCGGACCGTGCGACCTGCAGCGCGTCGGATGTCCCTGCGGGCCTCGGACTCCAGGCCGGATGCCAGAAGCCGTTGCGCTCCACGTCGAAGAGCACACCCTCGACCGGTTGGGACAGCCGCCCGGCCAGGTCCTCGGGGTCGCCGTTGCGCCAGTCGGGCCAGCGTCGTGATCCGTGCGGGAGCCCAGCGGCAAGGAAGACCCTGTGGTCCGCCGAGAAAGTGAAGCCGAACCGTGCCTCGACCGCGTCGAGTTCCCGGTCGCTGAGGCCCGGCCCGATCTCGGCTCGAAGCATGCGCTGAAGGCCCCTGGCGGCTTCCAGGGTCAGCGGCGGGGGCAAGTTCACGGCCATCCTGGCAGCCTAGTGCTGTGGCCGGAACGGTTCCGTGTCACGGCGCCCGGCACGGCACCTCGCCGCGTTGTCGGACCTCACGTACGTCCAGGACCGCTCAAGTACGTCCAGTACAAGAGGCAGTCCTCCGCCTTGCGATGCACCGCACCGGACACCGCGACCCGGCAGACCTTTCCGGCCACAGCACCGGGTTGTCCAACGTCAGCACCTCGTCCCAGAGTGCATCCGTGGGGGTGACGGTCATGACGTCGGGAGCCGGCCTTGCCGTGGTGTTCGCGGCGCTTCTCGCCTCTCACGCCCGGGGGCCCTTGCCGGCAGTGGGACAGGCAGGATCTGCGGCCAAGTCCGTCATGTTGTGGGACCGGTTGTCAGTGGCCCGGGGCATGATGCGGGCCATGTGACGGCCCGTCCGACCGAGGGTTTTCGAGGCCGTCGACCACACGGGGAGGGGTGCTGTGCGCAGGCCAGTCACAGGCGAGGTGTACGTTCACTACAGCCAGATCTACGTCGAGAGCGTTCCGGACAGTGCGATCCCGAGCCTCTCCGAGGCATTCGCAGGCCAGAGCGGGGGGCTGTGCGGGGCGGCGGTCCCGGGTGTGCTCTGGCTGATCACCGGGCTGCACACGGGCAACATCGGCTTCGTCGTGGAGGTCCACGACGAGGATCCTCCGCTGGACCCGGTCTGGGAGGACGTGGTGGAGGTGTCCTTCCACCCTGTTTCGGAACGCACCAGGTTGGTGCAGTGGGCGGGCGAGGCCGTGTGGGACCTGAATCTCGCCCGGACCGACTACCGGGTGCGGTACTGCGCCCACGGGATGGACGAGGGAAGGAAGCTCGACACCAGAGGGTCCGGGGACCCACAGGCGGACAGCTACCTCCTGCAGTTCTGGCCCGCGCCGCCCCGCGCGGACCGCGTGGTCCGCCAGACCTCACAGAACGCCGCCTACTGGCACCGTCACGCGCGCGAACTTCCACCACCGCCCTCACCGGAGCAGCGCGCCGAGACCGAACGCCTGGCCCGTCGGGCGGAGGAGCGGGCCGCCGAGGAGCGGCGACTGGACTACGAGCGATGGACGTGGGGCGGTCGGCTGCCGAGCGAGGGACTGCGCGGCGTCGGCGGCAATGTCCACGGTCTGCTCCGCTTCGACAGCGATCTGGTGCACGCGCTTGATACCGCGGGTTCCGAGGTCCAGCGCGCGGTGGCATTGTTGGCCGCCCGGCGGGCCTGCGAGGCGTCGGGCCTGATGGGTCTTCCGTGGGTCACCCGGGCGCTCACCGCGTTGACGGAGAAACGTCCCCTGCCGCCGCCGTTCGACGACCCGGACCGGATGTGGGAGACCCTGAGCTCCGATCCACAGGTCCCGAGTCGGTCGGTCCTCCAGGCGGTACCTCCCGAGCGGCCGCCATACCGTCCACCGACGCCCCAGGCGACGGCTGAGTGGACGACGCGGCTCCCGGCCGCGGAATCGGGGGACAGCGGGCGGAGGCGGCCGGGCCTCGGCCGGGAACTGGGCGGGCTCATACCGTCGGCGCTCGCCGACGACAGTCCGACACCGACCGGGGGTGTGGGGCACGGTGCGGCGCCGGTGCACAGCTCCGGCATTGTGCGCGGCCCCCAACGGATCGCCCAGCCGTACCTCGCTCCTCCCGCCGTGCTCGCCGCCGCCGAGCCCGACCCGCTGAAGGCGGCACTGGACGCGGTGTGGCACGCGGTGAACACGTATGGCGAGCACTACCCGGAGCTTTTGGAGGAGCTCCGGTCGGCGTGCGCCGACCAGACGGAGGAGTAGCAAACCTGCTGTCCTGGCGTCGGTGCTTCCCGGTAACGGGCTTCAATCTCTGACAGCACTGAGTGAGTGAGTGAGTGAGTGAGCGAGTGATTGATTGATTGAGCCCGGCCGGTCGTCGAACACGCGTCTGTGGGGCTCACCCTTGGCCGCCAAGACGGACAGAAGCGTCTGGTGCCGCAGCCAGGTCATGGGGCCGCTGCTCTCGAAGCTGCTGAACCTGCCGAACAGCAACTGTCCGGGCCCGGCGCCCGTGAGCTGCTCGGCGAGGTTGACAACACGTACCACTTCATCGATGACGGCCCATTCGTCTGCCTCGCCGCCTCAGCGGCGGCCCTTGACGACCGTGCTCACGAGGCTGTGCCGGGCCAGGCCGGTGCCGTATTCGGTATCGGTGCGGCGGCAGCCGATCCCCAGTGGCGGCCACTTGATGGGGAGGAACCTGGCCGCCGACGGTCGCTCTGCGTTGCCAGATGTTTCGTCGTTCTTGATCGGTTCCTGCGGCAGCTTCGGCCTGGCTCTGGTGGAACCCGGATGGTGTTGTTGCACCTTCCGTAGCGGCATGTGGTGTGGTCGAGGCACCACAGCACGAAAGGCTACGTCTCATGTACCCCTCCATCACGCCTCCCCGCCAGGTCAAGATCGGTGATGCGGCCGCGTTCGCCGGGACCACCCCACGTGCCATCCGCCACTACCACGAGATCGGCCTGCTGCCGGAGCCGGAGCGAGGCGGAGACGACCGCCGCCGCTACGGCTACGACGACATGATCCGCCTGCTGTGGATCCGCAAAATGGCGGCGGTCGGCATCAGCCTGGACGATATGCGGGCCGCCTTCGACGAAGCCCGGGACATCGAGGAGATTCTGAGCAGGCTGGAGGAAACCTTGGCGGCGCGGGAGGACGAAATCAAACGTCAGCGCGCGGCCGTCCAGCGCCTGCAGGCGGTGGGCAGCCCGCTGGGGCTGCTCTCCGAACTCGTCACAGACCGGCTCAGCCACCTGCCCCCGGGCGCACTGCGCCCCTCAGACCTGGACGCCCTGCTGGTCACCGAACGGGTCTTCGGCCCGCTGGGCGCCGCCATCCAAGCCAGCGTGTTCATCGTGCTGGCCACCCACCCCGACCTGAGGGCCGACGACGACCTTCTCGACGCCGCCGAGGCAGCCCTCGACGACGGCGTCGATCCCCACGACCCACGCGTCGAAGAACTCGCCGTACAGCGATGCGCCCAACAAAGGGCCCTGGAGCAGGCCATCGAGGCAGCTGGGCTGGATGCGGCCGAGGAGAAGCTCTTCGAGATCTACGACGCCGACCTGAAAGGGGAGGAGGACACACGGATGAGCGCCTTCGAAGCGATCACCAAAATGCCCTACGACTTCTCTCCCGCCCGGATGCGCTGTATGGAACTCACGGCACAACTCCTCGCCGATGCCCACTCCGCAGACCACTGATCGCCTGTGCCCGGCACCGATGTGGCCCGACAGCCGGTCGCGTCCATCCGCATACGGCTGGTCGCATCGGACGTCGAGCCCGGGCCGTGGCAAAGAGTGACACCACCACTGGCCGTACGTGGGGATTCCGAACTGGCCGCTGACAGTTCCCACGAGGATGCAGCCCAAGCTGTTCCCCTGCGAGGACGGTGTCGACGCGGCGCGCTGCCTGATTCTCAAGATGCCGACTGACGAGTTCAGTACGATGTTGGACCTCCTCATTGGGCACAGGGAAAGTCGGCCGTCTCGGCTCGTTGACCGGCCGATGTGAGCGCGTCCTCGGCGGCCCCTACTCGGTGGGGCCGGTCGCCGTGCTTGCGCCGCAGTGGAGGCCGTCACGGCCCGCACGCCACCGGCAAACGGTGCTCTTCACGCTGCGGACCACAGGGCCGGACCTCGCGCTGCGCCAGACCGTCGATGTGACGGCCTGAGAACTGCCCCCTTCCGGGTGACCGGCACGCCGATGGGCTTGTTCGGAAGACGGTGCGGCGTACCGTCCAGTTCAATCGGCCGGTGAACCGTGCCGCTGAGACGCCCAGCCCCCGAATCGCGTCTTACCGGCGGTGAAGGAGCGTCTGTCTTCGCACACCTTGCACACGGCGGCGCTGCCACGGCTGGGGGCCACTGCGTAAACTCGGCGCACCTGCGCAAAGTCCACGGCCGGACCATCCGCGTCGGCCGCGAGGCATTACGCCGCCTCCTCGCCCGCCGCGGCGTCACCTTCCAACGCACCAAGACGTGGAAGGAGTCTCCCGATCCCGCTCGCGAGGCGAAACTGGACCGGATCGAGGAAGTCTTGGACCGCTTCCCTGACCGGGTCTTCGCGTTCGACGAGTTCGGCCCCCTCGGGATCCGGCCCACCGCAGGCTCGGGCTGGGCCGAACTGTGCTTCACCCCGACCTACGCCTCCTGGGCGAACCCGATCGAAGCCCACTTCGGAGCACTGCGACGGTTCACCATCGCCAACTCCAATCACCCGAACCGCACCGTCCAGACCCGGGCCCTGCACGCCTACCTGCGGTGGTGCAACGCCAACGCACGCCACCGCGACGTCCTGGCCGCCGAACGCAAGGAAAGCGCCCGCATCCGAAGCGAGAAGGGCATTCGCTGGGGCGGACGACTACTCGGCCAGGCGGCTTGAGATGTCTCAGGGCTCTTGCTGCCCGGGTCGCCACACGTACCGGATGTCCGGCTCGCGTTCCTCGTTGCGGCAACCGTCGGTGCACTCGGCAGCGGCGAAGCTGTGCCGCTCATAAAAGCGACGCGCCGACTCGTTGACCTGAAACGTCCACAGCGCCAACCCGGCCGGACGACGCTGCTTCGCCTGGTGCACCAGGCGGCCGCCGATGCCCCGGCCCTGCCAGGCGGGATCAAGATAGAGCTGGTCCAGGTCTTCGCCGTCCAGCACCATCATCCCGACCACCGAACCTTCGACTGTCGCCACCCACGTCTCTTGGTCGGGCACCACCACTTCCCGAAACCAGGAACGGACCTGGTCGTCCGTATGGGCTCGGCGCACGCTCGGAAGCGCAGCCGTGAAGGAACGCAGCCAGACCTCGGCTACCGCGGCAGCGTCGGAGTCGACCGCTCGACGGACGACAAAGTTGTTGATCTCCACTGCGACGCATGATCGCAGACAGACAATGCGGCAGCATCCGATTTCTCCACGACGCTCGCACCGGCACCCCCTCCGGGCAGCACGACGAAGCCCCCGGCGGTTGCGGGGGGCTGCTGTAGGCGGTGCTCGTTGGTGGTGTTCGTTCCGTGGTGCTGAATGCTGCTCAGTGGTGCTGGATGGTGTTGCCGGGCCGTGGTGTGAGGGCTGCCGGGGAGCGATGACATGCGCGTCCGACCCCGGGCCGCTTCCCGCCTGATCCGTGATCAAGGACGGACCGGCCGGGCGAAAAGTGGCCGGGCTGTTCGAGCGCCAGGGCCGTGACGTCTGGCTCCACCCGGGCTTGAGACGCCTTCCCGTAGATCAGTGGACGGGCCCTGGCGCTCTTGGTGGTGGCGGTCCCGTAGGCGCCGGTCGGATGTCCACTTCCCGCCGGGCTGGTACGGCCTCCCGTCAGACAGTCGATGGCCGGCGTCTTCGAGACCGCCATCACAGGTCGCAGGTGACTCCCGCCCGTGGTGCCTGCCAGCCCGCATGCGCTCGCAATCAGCGCGACGGCGAAGTGGCGGTGCCGTGGTCGGTGCCCACGTTGACCCAGCCGGTGTTCGCGGCGATGTCGTAGATGCCGTAGAGCACCGCCTTGCCCAGCTCGTGGTCGGGGAAGTCGTGGGTGTCGACTCGCACCGGCTCGCCTACCGGTTCCCGTTCACGGCCGTTGTTCTTGAAGGGGCCGACCAGTTCCTTCTTGTTGGTCTCCACGCTGATCACGGGAGCCCCGCAGTCCTGGTGGTCGCGGGCCTGCTCGTTGAGGTAGCGGAACTGTTCGTCCCGGTCGGGGTGCTGCTTGCCTCCGAGCGTCTTGGCGTTGCTCTGCAGGCTGAAGCCCTCCTCGCGCGGGAGGTCGCCCACCGTGTCCGCGGAGATCCTGTGGCCCTGCCGGGGCAGCTGTTCGGCGAGCCTGCGGGTGGATTTGGTGGTCCAGCGCAGCGGTGACATGGGATCTCCGCGGACATCGGGCTCGACCAGCGTGAGCAGTGCCTCCCGAACGGCCGGGTTCCGCTCGGCGACGAGTTTGCGGCCGGCACCGGGTCGCCGGATGCGTCTCAACGATGTCTCTCCGGAGTCGAGTTCCCGTACTCCGGCAGACACGGTGGCCTCGCGGACTCCGGCGGCACGGGCGACTGCTCTGATCCCGCCGTGGCCGAGAGACTGGGCCTCCGCCCCCATCAACAGACGACGCTGCCGCTCGTCGAGGTGCGACGGAATCGAATCACCGCGAACTTGGCAGCCAGCACGGCCCGTTGCCTATCCAACCCGCTCATGCCAGACCAGCGAACCACCCAATGGAAAGCCACGAGTTAAGGACCTGCACGCCCTTGGAGGGTGTTCGATACCGTTTTAGGCTTGCGCGAGGGGTTTCGGGCGGAGGTATTGCCTGGTTCTGTCTGGGTTAGCGGTCAGGCGGGTGGTCATGGAGTTGACCATGGCCCAGTGGATCATCGCGCGTGACCGGTCGCGCGGCGGTGACGATCAGAACGAGGAGGAGGCCAAGGGAGCCGGTGGCCACGCGCCGCCTGCGGCCCTTGACCTTCTTGCCTCCGTCGAAGCCCCGCGATTCTTCAGAGGCGTTCGGGGCAGCCTTGACCGACCGGGCGTCCACGATCGCTGCGGCGGGCAGCATTCCGCGGCCCTTCTTCGCCCGTAGTTGGTCAGGGAGCGCGTCGTGGATCTCCTCAGTCGTGCCGTCTCGTTCCCACTCCTTGAAGTATCCGTAGACCGTGGTGTGGGGCGGGAAATCGTGCGGGAGGTAGCGTGCGGTGGAAGAGTTCCAGACCCTCGACGGCCTTAGACGTCATCTCATTTGGCGAGGCTGCGGTGGCGGATGAGGGTGCAGGCGATGCTGGTGAAGGCGAGGAAATGCTCGGCCTTGCGTTCGTAGCGGCGGTGCAGTCGGCGGCAGCCGGCGAGCCAGGACACGGTTCTTTCGACGACCCATCGGTGGCGGCCGAGCCGTCGTGAGGACTCGATGCCGCTGCGGGCGATGCGGTGCTTGATGCCACGTCCGCGTAACCATCGTCGCAGGTGGGCATGGTCGTAGCCCTTGTCGGCGTGGAGCTTGCCTGGCTTGCGTCGTCGGCGTCCGCGTCGGGAGCGGATGGGCGGTATGCCGCGGACCAGGGGCTCGAGAGCCTGACTGTCGTGCAGGTTCGCGCCCGAGATGCCGACGGAAAGGGGGCAGACCCGTCCGCTCGGTGATCAAGTGGATCTTCGAGCCGAACGTGGCCTCGATCGCAGCGACCTCGCCGGGCCATCCCTGGTTCCTCGAGTCGCCTATGCTCGCGAGGCAGTTGGTCTGAACACTTCATTCAGGGGGCGCGGAGCCGCATGGCCGACGAGATCAAGTACGAGTACAAGACCGTGCAGACAGTTCGCGGCACCGACGGCTTGGTGATCTCGAAGATGCAGAAGGACGGTTGGGAGCTCGTCGAACAGGCCACTGGCATGCTGCGCTCCACCCTCGACTTCCGCCGGCCGAAGAAGCCCCTGCCGCGGCTCCTGATCGGCACCGCGGTCGGCGGCCTCGTGATCCTGGCCATCGTCATCGGCGTAGCCGCGGCACTCGAGGACGGAGGTGAGAAGAAGGACGAGTCGAACAAGCCGACGGCGGTCACTGCGAGCGCATAACCCTCCACCACGTCGACTCCGACCGCGCCCGGGTCGGCTGCCGCTGAGGTGATCACGCCTCAGAACAACCGGGAGTTCGCGGCGCTGCTGAAGACGCTGGATTCCTGCGACAGCGTGAACCCGGACTTCGCGACCAAGTACAAGGGCAAGACGGTCGCCTTCGACGGCTCGATCGTGCACATGGCGCCCCACGGTGACCACGACACCCGCTACGACTTCCTCCTGGGCCCGGGCGACCAGGGACCGAAGACGGGGGCCGGCCCGGCCTTCAAGTACGAGGACGTCAACGTCCTCGACCTGAAACTGACCGGCACGGAGATCCCCGCCACCGTCCGCGCGGGCGACAAGTTCCGCTTCGTAGCCGAGGTGGGCGAATTCAACGCGAAGCAGTGCCTCTTCTTCCTTGACCCGGTCTCGACGGAAATCCGGTAGTCAAGAGGGGCAGCCGCGTCATCACGGATCAGCGTGACCGGCTTGCGCGGCCGTAGCTGTCACAGCTCCGGAGTAGTGCGACCAACGCTGCTGCGGATATCGGGCATGCCGAGGTGGACGATGGACCGATGGACCGCACGGTCGCGCATGGCCTCCAGCTTCTGGGCGGCGGCCAGAGTCGTCTCGATCGCGGCGACTTCAGACCAGCAGGAGGCGCTCCGAATCCGTCTTGGACGGGGCGACCTGCAGCATCGGCACCACCTCGCCGGTGGTGGGTCCGCTCGACATGGCGGACCGCCGGCGCGACCGGGCTGGTGCCTTCGAAGTGCTCGCGGGCCTGACGGCCCCGCTCGACCTGTGCGTGACTGACCTCGTGCCGGGCCCGGTCGTCGGACATCGCTTTGAACGCGACGTCCGGCCGACGAAGGAGACCGGCGCTGACCTGCCCTGCCACCGCCGGCCGGCGCAGGAGCTCGGTGGTTACCGCCGCGGCCACCTGCTCGTCGCGGGCCAGGTCGTAAATTGCGCCGGCCTTCTCCTCCAGATGGGGCACTCCACCCGGTTGCGGACCCGGCGGCTCGGGTCGGGTGTAGGACTCGCCGGTGGCGAGGACGCGTCCAACGTCGTAGCGGGCGGCGGGCCACCGGTTCTTTGAGCCGAGCCGGCGGCCGGGGCCGCACCGGGACCGCCCTGCGCATGACCCGGTCCGAGCGCAGGCGACCCAGTACTTCGACCGGCAGATCACTCAGGAGGTGGGAGATGCGGGGCGCGTCGTAGCCGGCGTCGAGGACGACCAGGACGTTCGGCGCCCCTGCCTGCCACTGGCCGACTTCCACGAGGCGTTCGACGACGTCGCGGACCTGGCCGGCGGTGACCGTGGCCAAGTCGGCGCCGGGTTCCAGCCGGATCGCGTCCAGCAGCGCGGTCCATGAAGTGCGGTCCGTCTCCAGCGCGGCAACGATCGAGTAGGGCCGGCCGGGCCATCTGGTGCTTGCCCAGGCCGTGGCCGAAGGTGTGGCAGAAGGAGCGGTCCGAGCAGGTATCGTCATTCGGCCGAAGCCACGGGGAAACGTCCACGGCCAACACCAAGCCGTCGCTCGCCCGGGGCAACGGCACGCCCGCCAGCACGCGACGAAGCCGGCCGACGTCGATCCGGCCCCGGTCGAACAGAGCATCCGTCCGCGACGTCAGGCATGCGTACAGCGCAGTCCGGAACTCCGACACCCTCGACAACGCGTCTCGTTGAACGCTCTGCTCAACCAGTCCCACGATCCCGGCCTCCGCACTGCATCAACCCTGAGCACAGGATCGGGGCCCGGCCCCTCGCACGTCCCGTGAACTGGGGAAACTCCGAACAAGTTCGATCCCAGTTCGACGTCGGTGGATAAACGACAAGCTCAGTCGACGCCGCTGAGATAGACCCGGCTGGTTCGGTTGTCGACCTGCGCCACCGCGACCTTCAGCCAGTTGAGGTTGTCCTCGCACGGCGCACACACCTGACCTTCGCGGACCCTTGCCAGCAGATCCGGCTCCGGCAACCCCAGGTGCGAGAACGGCGTCGATGGGTTCGCGTTGCGGGCGAGTGGCTGTTCCCGCAGGCTGAGCGGTTCCTCCGGCTTCAGCTGTGCGACGAACTTGTCCACCTCGCCCGTGGGGAGGACGAACGCCATGATCAGGCCGTCGTCCTGCAGCCCCTCCAAGTGCGCCGCCTTCGCCTCGGTTGCCGCCGCAGGCAGCTGCACATGCAACGTCTTGGCGACCGACTCCACGGTGGCCCCGTCCACCCAGTGCGACACTTGCCTCGATGAGCGGTCCGCCGCCGGGGTGCCGTTCCCCGTCGCCCCCGAGCACCCGGCCACCAGCCCGGTGAGCATGGCCACCCCGCCGACCAGCGCCGGACGCCACCTGCTTCGTGGCTCCAAGCTCATCGGGCGTCCCCGTTCCGGCCAATGTCGGTACGTGTGCCGTCCCGTCCCGATTCCTTCGGATCGGGCCAGGCGCCGCCCGAATTCATGTCGTGCTGCAACACCGAACTGCTCCCCCTCATGTCGAATTCCCTGGCCTGTCCCGTCGTGTGCATTCGAGCCATATCGGCGTCGGTCACCGTGGTCGGACCGATGGGCGTGAACTTCCCGGGGTCCCAGTTGTACCGGTCCCACACATTGACCTGATAGTCGATGCTGACCTGCGGATTGCCGTCCGGGCCCGGCACCGCTGTCACGACACCCGTGGTGTTCGTCATGGCGCCGCCCACGGCCAGGTACCAGTTTGCTGTGCCGTCCGGGCCTCTGTCGTGGGTGTATCCCTCACCCGTGGTCTCCACGGGGATCGCAACGGGCTTGCCGCCCGACTGCGCGAAGGCGTCCAGAGCCTGGCGGCGCCATTCGTCCTCCTGCTTGGCGCGCGTCGCCGCCGACACGTCACGCAGGACCGTGTCATCCTCGTCGCCCAGCATCCTGTCGACATCGAGGTCGAGGGTCTTGCCGGTCCCGTTCAGATAGTGGTCCATGTGCCGGGCTGCATCCGTCTTCCCGATGAAGTCACCGCTGTTCGAGATCCCGTTGGCCTGGAACTCCTTCCAGTAGTCCCCGAAGCCGGGTGAATCGACGTCGTACGGTCCCGCCCCGTCGTCAGCGGCCACCCGCTTGACCGAAGGGGTCAACAGGCCGGCCGCCAGCAGGTCGTCCTTGTGCTGTGTCCACAGCTGCGCCCGGGCTTCGGGACTCAGGGACTGCCACAGCCGCCGCAGCTCCGCGCGCTGCTTGTCGTTGGCGTCTTCTCCCCGACCGGCGAGTTTCAGGGCGCGGGGCAGCATGTCCTGGTCGAGCGATGTGTACGAGGCGTGGCCGGCGTTGGTCGGATCACCGCCATGGCTCGCGCGCAGCGCCCGTACCGCAGCTGCGTCCACCTCGAGGGCGTGGCTCACGATCCCGGTCAGTGTGTCGGCGTACCACTGCATCATCTCGCGTTTTCTCTGCCCGGGCCCATCCACCTCGCAGATGAGGGCGTCCGCGATCACTACGGTTCCGTCCTTGCGCCCGGTGACGCTGAAGCCCTTCTCCTTGGCCTCGGCGGTCACACTCCTGGCCTGCTGCTGGATGCTCTTCAGCTCGGTGTGCGCGTCATCGAGGACACTGAAGATGCTCTGCGCCTCCGCGTGGAGGTCCGCGAACTCCTTCACCGTCTTGCCGACGAAGTCCCGGGTCACGCCCGCGTTGACGCCCTCCCAACGGGCCTTGTCAGCCTTCGCCTTCATACCGTCGCGGGCCTCGCCGCCGAGCCGCTGCATCTCCCCGGCCACGCGCTTCCAGTCGGCAACAGCCGTCCCGAGTTTGCCGAGGTCGACTTCCATGAGCTCGGTGTAGTTCATGATGTGTTTCTCCCCTACTTGAAGTACTCGGTGAGGCGGGAAACGGGCACGGCCGAGCCGTCCCGGTTCCGGAGAGACGCGGCGATCGCGGCGTCGTCCTCGGCGTGTGCCTTCTTCGAGTAGCCCAGGTGGTTCGATACGTGCGCACAGGCCTGAAGGACGCTCTTGACCTGCGAGGTCCATACGGACACCGTCGTCTGCAGTTCATCCCCGAGGCCGAAGCTGCTTCCCTTCAAGGCTGCTGCTGCCTGCATCGTGGAGCCGGCCCCCTCCTTGTCGGCGCCGGCGCCGGCGATGTCAGCCTCCTTGTGCAACTGGCTGTGCAGCATGAAGGCCTCATGGCCGACACCGCCGAGGTCGTCCTGGTTCACCACGAGGTCGTCCTGCCCGCCGCCCCCTGGGCCGCCCGGCAGGTGGTTGAGCCGCATCGACGGTTGCCGTTGGGCTTTCGCGCTGTCCCATTCATCCCATGCCATCACGCCATTGGATCACGACCCGCTGGCAGGCCGATAGACGGGCAGGGGAAGGGGGTTGGGACAAGTCCAAGGTCACCGTGCGGATGTGCCCCGACACCACCGCCTCGCGAAGACCAGCCCCCAGTACCAGCTCATCGCAGGCACTTCGCAGCGCCCCGCCCCGCCGAGCAGAGGCTCGACGGCCCGGAGTAGACCCTTCAATGCGGAGTTGGTGTCCGATGCCATCAAGAGGGGCCAGGTAGGAGCGCCTGAACGGCTTCAGGAAAGGGGGACTCGATGGAGTGCATCGGCGTTCGTTGCGCCGAAGGGCACGTCGTCACTACCTCTTTGACGTTGAACTGCCTTCGCGATTCCGATGGCGAGTCGGCCATGACGTGCGACACACTTTCCTGCACGGAGCCTCCAGGCAGGTTGCCCCACGTGACCTCGACATGCGGCTCTGACCTGGGACGATGTGGAGGGCTTCTCGTCCAACTCCCGATGACCGGCATCCCGCCGGGTTGTTGGCCAGTTCGGAGTGTCGCGGGGGTGGTCGCGGAAGGGGTACCGGTCGGTGCCCTGAATCCGTCACCCGTCCAGCGTAGGATTCGAGTTGCTCCCTGATGGCGTGCAGCCGTTGGGAGGTCGGGGGAACCGTCGCCCCGGCCCCCTCCTGCTGGACGACGGTCAGAGTGCGCCCCCCGTCGGTGAGACGCCCTTCCAGAGCGCGCGCTTGCCACAAACACCACCCCCCACGCAAGCATCAGAAGCCAACGGCGTGTCGCAGCACCCCTCCTGAGCGGCAACCAGAACCGCACTCACGGCCCGAGCTTGCGTTCATGCAGGTGAGACGCCTCCAGAGGATCCGTCCATGCGGAAAGGTGCCTGGCGTCTGCCTGCACCTGCAGCCTCCACGGCTCGGCTGTGCCCTACGCTCCGCTCCGGTGCTCGCTTCGTCGACGACGGTCAGCCGCAAGCCGCAAGCCGCAAGCCGCAAGCCGCAAGCCGCAAGCCGCAAGCCGCAGCAGAACGCGGGCCGATGCCGTCACCAAGCGGGGGCACAGCCGCTGAGGCCGTCTGTGGCGCGGGAGAGAGACGCCCGTGCCGTTCGAGGTAGTCGGCGAGTCGCGTCAGCGGCCCTGCCAGAGCAGTGAGCCCAGGAACGATCGCTGTGTCGGGAGCGGCGCTGGCCGGACGACGTACCGGCCTGAGGGCGCTTTCGTAGAGCGGGGGTTGATGCCCGTGGACGCTTCGGGCGAGCTCCGTGTAAGCGTGCGCGGGCCAATCGTCGCCGAGGCGGTCGTAGTCGTGATCGCTGAGGTAGTCGACCGCCGCTTCGGTGAGGAAGCTCTGTGGGAGGCGGAGCCCGACACTCAGACGCCGGGCGTCCATCGCGGCCTCCAGCAGCGCCCGGGGCACGGGCGTGCCGTTCTCGTACCGGCGCTGCAACTCGGGGGCCCCGGCGAGATCCTGGGCGAGGTGCCCGTGAGCCTTGGCTCGGCCCAGAGCGTCCTCCGGAAAGGCGTCGCCGCTCTTGGCGAGAGCCGCCGCGAAGGACAGGGCTTCCTTCCTCGTCGAAGGTGTCGGGAGCCGCGAGGAGGCACCCCGCGAGGATCTCGCGGACGCGACTGTGCGGGTCCGGCCGGCCGGGGATGGGCAGGGCCGCGTACCTGTCGGCGAACTCGTTCCACAAGGTGCCCAGGACCAGGACCAGGACCAGGACCGGACCGTGGCCGGGATCGGTGAGCAGGCTGTGCAGCGCCGCGGCGATCCGTCTCGATCATCTGGACGAGACCGACCACGCCGTCGCGGGCGTCCGTTCCCTTTCCGCCTACCCGAGCCCACCGAGACGCAGGGCGTTCCTTATCTCGCTGAGCTTCGCGGTCGTCGCCGGGGTCCACTCCTTCGCCTGCTCACCGAGACGGAGGGCGTTCTCAACCTCGCTGAGTTTCGCGGAGGACAGAACGCCCGCTCGCTCGATCAGGTCGTCCCGGGACACGGTGGTCAGCCACGTGCAAGGGGTAAAGCCCGGACGCGGCAACGCGAACCGCAGCACGCCTTCAAAGGGCAGTCCTTCCACGGCGCCTACTGCCACTTCGACGCCCAGACCGGTGATGTCGACACCCGCCCGAGCGACGACCTGCATCACCCGGATCCCGGACGCGTCGTCTCCCGACAGCAGCACGACCGGCCGCCGCTCGTCGAACTCCACCCACCAGACTTCGCCACGTTGCACATGTTCTCCTGACACAGGAACGGCGGGCGGACGCTGCGCGACCCCGACGCGCTGTGGAGACGGGTGCGGCCACCCGTTGATCATCGGTGTGTGAAGACAAACGATCACGCGGTGACCGCACGTCACAGCGTAGACCCTGCCCGCCGGCAGGCGGCGTTCGAGGAGCCGGATGAGCCGGAGAGCGGGACGGTTCACACGGGTCGAACCCCGTTTCCGGGTACGGAAGTTGGTGCTCGGACTGCTGTCGGACCTGCCGCGCAAGAACTGCTGGACCATCGCCGAATGGGCCGGGGAGAGGACCCCGGACGGCATGCAGCACCTGCTCGGTCGGGCCGAGCGGGACGCCGACCGGGTCCGCGACGATGTGTGTGACTACGTGCTGGACCACCTGCACGACGACCAGGCGGTACTGGTGGTCGACGAGACCGGGGACGTGAAGAAGGGCACCGACACGGTCGGCGTCCAGCGGTGGTACACCGGTACCGCGGGCAGGATCGAAAATGCCCAGGTCGCCGTCTACCTGGTCTACGCCGGCCGGCGCGGGCACGCGGCAGTGGACCGGGAGCTGTACGTCCCGCGTTCATGGACCTCCGGCCCTGACCGCTGCCGGGATGCCGGACTCGACCAGGACACCGCTTTCGCCACCAAGCCGGAACTGGCCACTCGTATGGGTGCCCGGTTCCTGGACGCCGGCCACCAGGCCGCATGGGTTGCCGGCGACGAGGTCTACGGCGGCAACCTCAAGCTGCGAACCGCACTGGAGGAACGCGGCACCGGATACCTCCTCGCGGTGGCCTGCACGCACGAAGTTGCCACCGAGGCGGGGAGGTTCCGGGCGGACACCTTGACGAAGAAGGTGCCCAAGCGGACCTGGCAGAAGCTCTCCGCAGGGGTCGGGGCCAAGGGCCACCGTCTCTACGACTGGGCAGCGTCGTAGGCGCAGACGAGCGCACCCGCCCCGCACCCGATGCCCTCATTCCGCTCACCTGCAACGAGATCCAGCGCCTGTTCATGACACTCGTTGTCCGATCCGACCACGATGCCCGCCCACCGGATCGGTTGGTCCGACTGGCGGCGCCGCCACCAGGCCTGATCGCGGGCCGGCCACTACCGTCGACAAGCCACTCGGGCATGAAATTCACGATCTACGGCTGGAGTGCCAAGCAAGACTTGGCGCTCGTCCTCGTCGACGGCCAGGTCCCAGGACAGCTTGGTGTCGACCAGGTCGCGGCGTACGTGCGCGCTGACCAAGCTGACCAACAGGCGTGCGCGCGCCCCGGAAAGCGCTGCGTGACGGTGTACGCCGGCCTGCCGTCCACCGAGCGTTGTCGGCAGCACGAGCCCGGCGTCCCGACGGCAGTCGGTCAGGCGCCGCACCGGGGCGGAGGCTCGGGTTGTCACCGTCAGAGCGGCTCCGGTGCAGGCCGTGGAGACGCCGCGAGGCATGGCAGTTGCTGTCGCGCAGCGAGGAACGCAACGGCAACTCCTACCGACTTGCACCCGCTCGCGGCGAGGTACGAAAGCCCCGAGATGATGGAGGCGGCGTTCCGCACGGCCCTCGTCCGCATCCAGGCCGGGGACCTCCCCAACCTGAAGCTGCCGACGTACCACCAGGCCCCGCCGGCCCCGACCGGCCGCCCGAAGCTCCAGGTCGCCTGACCTGGGCGGGAGCAGGACAAGACGAAGGGCCCTCCATCAAGACGAAGGGCCCTCCATCAAGATGGAGGGCCCTTCGCGCCTGAGTAACAGTAGGTGCCCCCAGTGCATCCGCAGCGGCCCGGGTCGGGGCAGTTGGATTGCGCCGAACCTGGCAGACGTGTCCCGTACGGGACCGGCGGGGGAGGGGCCCGTACGCCGTATCCGGGGCGGGGACGGGTGAGCGTGAGGCGAGTGCGGTGTGCCGAGGCGCAGGGGCGGTCCTGCCGGCATCCGTTGACCGGGCGGGACGAGCCGCGCCCGCAGCGGTTGATCCTCCACCCGAACTCATCACGGACCCACAAGACGCGCGGGCCGCGGCGACTCAGGCTCTGAGCAGGCGGAGGCCGAGGTCTGCCGTGTCGAGGTCTGCGAGGTCGCTGTTGCGCTCGGCCCACCGGCCGGAGTCGAGGTCGTCGCCGAGGCTTCGTACCGCCCGCTGCTCGGCCTCTGGCCCGACCCTCGTCCACACCGACATCGCACGCCGCACGTGATCCTCCAGATACGCCTCCGGTCGGCGCCAGTAAGCCTCGAACAGGCCGTCAGCGCAGTCCCACGGGATGGGCACCGGCTCGGCGCGGGCGTCGATGGCGTCGGCCATCCCGGCAAGCGAGGGAAATCCTGAGAGGACGGAGGTGAACTCGGGCAGGTAGTCGCGGGTAAGCCAGAACCGGTCCTGCCATCCGGGCTCGTCGGTGTCGAACGTCAGCACCACCACACGGCGGGCCACGCGCCGCATCTCGCGCAGCCCCGCTATCGGATCTCCCCAGTGGTGAACGGTGGAGACGGCCATCGCGACGTCGAAGGAGTGGTCCTCGAACGGCAGGCTCTCCGCGGCGGCGGCCACGCACGGCGCCGAGCCGGCAGGGCGCTGCCGCCGCATGACCGCCGATGGCTCCACCGCGGTCACGTCGCGATCAGCAGGCTCGTAGGAGCCGGTGCCGGCCCCGACGTTCAACACCGTCTGCGCGTCCCCGAGCGCGTCCAAGATCTGCGCGGCGATCCGCGGCTCGGTACGCCGTGTCGCGGTGTACGCGCCGCCGATCGCGTCGTACAGCCGTGCACCGAGCATCTTCAGTTGCTCCTCCGGTGTCACCTTCAGCCCCTTCGCCCGTGTCTCAAGTTCCCTGTCAATGGCCGCCACCATGGCGTCAGCGCGATCACGCCGCTCCAGTAGCAGGCCGCGCAGTCGGCGCAGGTGCGCCACCGCGTCGGTGGACGAGTCGCCGACCAGGTCCGCAACCTCCCGCAGACCGAAGCCCAGCCGTCGGTAGGCCAGCACTTCCCTGAGCCGCTCCATGTCACCCGACGAGTAGGCCCGGTACCCACCCGCGGTCCGCGCCGACGGACGCACGAGCCCGATCTCGTCATAGTGATGCAGCGTGCGGACGCTCACGTCGGCCAGCTTGGCCACGCGTCCCACGGTCCAGTGATCTTCCACGGCACCGACTATGCAGCCTGACGCCACGTGAGGGTCAAGAACCTCACGCGCGGCAGCAAGGGCAATGCGCAGCAGCGGTCCGAGGTGACCCCGCGCACCAGAGCGACGATCCGTCGGTCTCCGACCCCTAGCGGCTTCGCTCGGACCGGGCGGAGGCCACAGTCGTACGCCGCGCAACTGTCACAGACGACCGATTCCAGGACGGCGGACACACTGCCTGCTTCAGCCGCTGAAGCGCGGCGGCCTCGGTCTCTCCGGGGCAATGGACGGTCTGGTGGGGGCTGATGGGGGACGAGGCGTCCTGCTCGGTACGGTACCTCGTACGCGCGCCGGCGCTGACGGGTGATCCGATGCGTCACTTCACGCGGCGCCAAGCGGCACCGGGCCCGGCTGCGGTTTCGACATCGACATCGACATCGACATCGACATCGACATCGACATCGATGGGAGGGTGGTAGCGGCTGTCGCATCCGCCTGCCGCCCGCGCTCAGGAGACCCTTCGGACCGGTTCCGCTCCGGTTTGGGTCAGGAAGTCGGTGAGCACTTGGGCGAGTCGTTCTGGCTGGTCCTCGGGGATGAGGGTGGACGAGTCGGCGATCTCGACCAGCCGGCCCTGCGGGTACAGCTCGGCCAGCCGGGGGCCGTGCTCACGCGGCATCAAGCGGTCCTCGGTCGCCCAAACGACCAAAACCGGGCGGTCGAACTCACGCAGTCGATCGCTCCAGGCGAGCAGGGTCTCGCGTCCGGGTGCCCCGGTGGCGAATTTGGCGAAGTCCCTGCGGATGGCCCTGCTGTGGGTGGCGGGCGCGAACCAGTCGTCCATGATCTCGTCGGGGACTCCAGACAGGCTCATCCCGCCGTATCCGCCCCGGTTGTGGCGGAAGGCGGGAACGCGCATGAGCCGCGTCAGCAGCCAGACGCCGCCGGGAATCCTGCACACCTGTGCCATGGCCTTGGCCGGCCCCGGAGGAAAGTTGTCGAAGGCCTCGCAGGCCACCAGCACCAGGCGGGCGATGCGCCGGTCCTGCCCTTCCGACACCAGAAACTGTCCACCGCCCCAGTCATTGAGGACGAGGGTCACCCGGTCCAGACCGAGCCCCGCGATGAACTCGCCCAAGAGGAGGGCAACACCGCGCTGGGACAGATCGGCATCCGGGTTCATCGGCTGACGATGACCGCCCAGGGGCAGCGTGGGCAGGACGCAGCGGTATCCGTCCAACAACGGGACCACCTTGCGCCACTGAGTCTCGTTCATCGGTAAACCGTGGGCGAGGACCAGCACAGGCCCTTCACCGCCGGTGTCCTGGTAGTCGATCGGTCCGGACGACAACTCGATCCTCGGCATCCCAGCCCCTCACTTGATAGATCGTTCTACTGTAATCTTGGCGGAGAAAGGGGTGAGGGGCAATGGGAGAGTCGAACACGCGAGCAAGAATCCAGAGGGCCGCCACGGTGCTGTTCCGCCGACACGGCTACTCGGCCACCGGCCTGAAGCGGATCGCCATGGAGGCGGACGCGCCGTTCGGCTCGATCTACCATTTCTTCCCCGGCGGCAAGCAGCAACTGGCCGAGGACATGATCCGCACATCCGGAACCGAGTACGGCCGAATGGTCCTGGCCCTGCTGGACAGCGTGCCCGACCCGATGGAGTCTCTCGTGCGCGCGTTCGAAGCTGCTGCAGATGACCTTGCTGCGGCCGACTATGCCGACGCGTGCCCGATCGGGACGGTGGCCCTGGAGGTCGCGAACAGCAATGAGGTGTTGCGCATCGCGACGGCGGAGGTTTTCGAGGAGTGGGTCGGCACGGCGACGCAGTGGTTCGGCCGTTGGGTGACCGAGCCGAGGACGGCGCAGTCCCTCGCGTACTCGATGATCATGATGCTGGAGGGTGCTTTCATGCTCAGCCGGGCTGCCCGAGATCCAGAACCGCTGCGGGTGGCCGGCCGATCGATGGCCGCCTTGTTGCGCACAGCCATCACTCCGGCCGGCGAGGACTGATCCCGAACATCGAGAAAGACAGCCTGTGCGTGAGCGACGCAGGTTCACGGCCGGCTCCACGCACACACCGTTCGGCGACGACAAGCCTGCCGTGGTGACAACCATCCAGCTTCGGCTCGCGAATATGGTTTATAACAGCCCCGGAATTCTGCCGTGTCAGAACCGGAATGCCATGCACAGAACGTGTGTGAAATCCGCGCGCAGGCCGGCGGTCCGGGTGCCCCATTCCGTGAAACAGGACTCGGTGATGGCCTCAGCGACGATCGGATGCAGGTCCTCTGAACACCTTCCGCTCCGCCCGCGCGAGGCGTGCCCGTGGAGTACCTGGAGCCGGGCTCGCTCGTTGAGCGGGAGCTGGGGCCGCGCCGCCCGTCCGGATGGGTCCTGGCGAAGGCCGGCGGCCGCAGGCCCGCCCGGGGCACCGTCCACGCCGTCGACTGCGCGGAGGCGCCCGCCGGGACGCCGGTGCTCACCTGGAGCACGCCCTGGACGTCGCGCAGCACCCGGGGGCGAGGCTGTGCTCCCTGTGTGGAGCTGCGGCCGAACTCGACCCGGTCCTCAAGGGCTTCGACCGTGTGGCTTTGTCGCCGAGAGCCAGAAACGTTTGTTGGTCAGCGCTGGAGACGCCCCGTCAGTGACGAAAGACGTGTTGCTGAGTTCTGGGAGCGCGCTGGTACGTGCTTCCGGCCGTCTCGTGTGCAGGTCGGCTCCGGGCAAGTGATCATGGCGGCCAGGGGTAGGTCCGGAGCGCCGTAAGCGTAACCCCGCCACTGAAGGCGCCGTCGCGCGCTTCGTTGTCCGCCGGCCTCACCACGGAAACCGACTGCCCGAGAGGACCCAATACCTGATGTCCATATGGACTTCGATCGTTGCCGTACTCGGTACCCTCGCCGGTGCCCTGACCGCCGGACTCCTCCAGCACCGTTCGGCACGCACCGCACGCGCTGAGGAGCGCGCCGACAGCCACCGCCAGGATCAGCTCGGCGCCGTCACCGACTTCGCGGCCGCCTTGGACGCACACCGCTCGGCAATGTTCCATCGGGAGCGTCTGGCCCTGGCCGAGGCAGGCGCCGAGCACCAGTTGGAGGCGCAGACGAGGTCCCACGACACCCGCGCGGCAATCACCGCGCCCCACATCCGACTTCAGGTCCTGGTTCCCGAACTTGTCGGCGCCGCCCAGCAGGCCGCAGACGCCACGTACGCACTGCGCAAGGCCATCGACCGGACCGAGCTGGACGCGCAGCGGCATGCGGCCAAGGAAGCATCCGTCGCCTTCATCGCTGCGGCCGCCACGCTGCTGAGCCCCAACCATCGCTGACTGAGGACGACCAACGCCGATGTCCCGGCCGTCCGGTCGTGCCGGTCCCATATGCCCTGCAACTCGTGCGCTCCCGTGACGGGCGTTGCTATTTCTCGGTTCCGGCACAGATCTTGGGGAGCGGTCGCGGAGCATCACATCGATGTTCGATTGCGAGGGGCCGGTTCGCGTGAGACCGCGTATGCCTTTTCGTCCGACCATCGGAAGTGACGCTCCCTCATGTCTGTGCCGGTAGATGCTTCGGCTGGCCTCGAACGGTGATGGTGCTGGTCATGCAGACCGATGCACGGTTCTGGGACTCGCTGGTGTTCGACGGGATCGACGAGTTGGATTGTCGAGGCGGTGACGGCTGCGTTCGACACCGTCGAGGTGGTGGCAAGAGGCCGCGTGGCCGGCTCCGCATGTCCGGACTGCGGCTGCTTCTCTGCCCGAGTCCACGACCGATATCTGCGCAGGCTGAAGGACCTCCCGCTCGCTGAGCAGAGCTTTGTCATCCTTGGAGCGAGTGGCCCTTGCGCTGGCCGGGCGGGCCGGCGTCCGGCTGGCGGCCCAACTGGGTTTCGGAGCGGGACGGATGACCTTGTTGCGCAGGGTTGTGGCCATGCCCGATCCGCGGTTCAGTACTCCGCGGGTGCTGGGCGTGGACGTTTCGCGATCCGTCGTGGCCAGACTTACTCCACGGTCTTGACCAGCGTCAGACCACCGCGTGGTTGATGTTCTCCCGACTCGCGAGGCCGGGCCACTGGCCGCCTGGCTGATCCGGCACCCTGGCGTGGAGATCATCTGCCGGGACCGGGGCGGCGCCTACGCAGAGGGCGCCCGGCGCGGTGCCCCCGACGCTCTGCAGGTCGCTGACCGCTTCCACCTGTGGCAGGGCCTCGGCCAGGCCGTCGAGACCTGCGTCGCCGCACACCGCGACTGCCTGCGCAACCCATCGCCCAATGGCACGCTGCCGGAGCCCACCCGACTGGTTTTCGGTCGGCCGAAGGGCGACTCGGATCCCGTCGGCCGGCGGGCCGACCGGAAGAAGGCGGCACATGCTCTGGTCCACGAGCTGCCGGCCCAGGGCCACTCACGCCGGGCGATCGCCCGGCACCTGGGCTGGGCCTCAACACCGTGCTCCGGTACGCGAACGCCGCACGCTGGCAGGACACCATCCGCGACAACCGGCCCCGGCCCAGCAGGCTGGACCCCTACAAGCCCTACCTGGAACGACGCTTCGCCGAGGGATGCACCAGCGTCACCAGAGCCGAACGCGGACGGCAGATGTTCACGAGACCGAGACCGAGACCGAGACCGGGAGGCGTCTGGCCTGTGTCGAACTGAGCGGTGTTGATCGACAGAGGAATCTGGCCTGTGGAGGAATCGAACTGAGCGGTGTTGATTGACAGGGGTGGCGGTGGCGCTCGGGCCATCGCGTTAGTCCGGGATGACACGGAGGTGGTCTGTGGCGTCGCTCATGGGTTTGCCGAAGGCCCTCGAACACACCCTGGAGCGGCCCGACGCAGACTTCGCCCCCGAGCCTGCCCGGACTCAGCCCTCCGGGTCGAAGGCCCGGTTGGAGCGGATGACGGCCCGGCGCTGGAGGAGGCCGAGGACCAAGAAGGCCGGTAGGACGCCGCCGATGGCGTCCGTCCAGTCCCGGTATTGCGCCCCGAGGCAAAGCGAGACCACCAGACCGACCGGCAGCAGCACAGAAAGGGCCAGCCAGATCAAGGCCAGGCCGATCGCGCCGAGCCGGGCGGCGACCTCGAACCCGGCGTTCTGGCCGACCGAGAAGCAGGCGAAGCCCACCGTCGTGGCCAGCGCCAGCGTGGCGCTCGCCCCGGTGGTCACCGAGGCGATGAGGGCGAGCGGTCCGCCCCACACCTGCCCGGCGGCCGTCGCCGCAACCAGCGCGGCGGCGAAAGCCGCGTAGCCGCGGGCCGCCGCGTGCCACCGGACGTCGTCGTGCGGGTCGTGCGGACCGCCGTCCGGTTCGGGGATGCCCAGCCAGGCCCGCCGGGCGCCGTGCGCGGCCGCCGCCGCGGAGGCCGGGTCACCCGCATTCCGGAAGGCTACGGCGGCGCGCAGGTACGCCCGTCTGGCCGCGCGCCCGCGCCTCAGCTCCTCCAGGGTCTGCCCCAGGCTGCTCCGGGCGGTGCCCAGGTCGTGCAGGTGGCCGCTCTCCTCGGCGGCGGCAATGTCCTGGCGATGCATGGCGAGGGCTTCGTCGTACCGGCACGCACCGCGCAGGGCTTGGGCCAGCAGGCGCAGGGCGACGCCTTCGGCCCTGCGCCTGCCGATCCGCCGGGCGGTGGTCACGGCCTCGGTGAGGACGTCCTCTGCCTCCGCGAAGCGACGCGCGGCGACCAGCGCGAAGCCGAGGTTGGACATCGCGATGGCGTGGAAGTGCTCGTCCCCGACCTCCCGAAAGTGGGCGACGACCAGGTGCTGGATCTCGATCGCCTCCTCCGCACGCCCGAGCACCTGCAACGTCACGCCGAGGTCGGTCAGGGCCATGTGCTCGTCGTGATGCTCCCCGGCCAGGCGAAGCAGCTCGGCTGCCCGGCTGAGTGCCTCGGCGGCCTCCGTGAGTTCACGCGTCTGCTGGAGGGCGTTGCCGAGGTTGAGCAGCGTCACGCCCTCCAGTCCGGCGTCGTCGTCACCACGGCGGAGCTCCGCCGCGCGCCGGAGGGCCTCGGCGGCCCCGTCGAACCGCCGGGTGGTGAAGAGCAACTCGCCCAGCTCGGCCAGGGCGGCGCTCTCGCCCGGGCCGTCCCCGGCAGCCCGACACAGCCCGGCGGCGTCGCGGAACGCCGCCTCGGCCCGGTCCGACCGGCCCAGCTCGAGCTGCTCCCGTCCGGCCTGCAGCCGGTCGGCGCCTTCGGTGTCGCTGCCGGTGCCCGCCCGCCCGTTGGCCGACTGGTCCTTTCCGGCCTCGCTGTCGTCCATTCCGGCCCCCCGGTGGCGTTGCCCGCTGGATTGACACCGTACTGGGGCGACCGGGTGACTGACGATGCATCAGCCAAGATCGATCTGCGGCCGGAGGTGGCGGGCGATGGGTACGGCCCGCGTTCCGTACTCCGCCGTGGGTTCAGGCGAACTGAAGGGTTCTCAGCGGGAACCCGAGGGTTCGTCGGAGGAGTGCGCCGCCATCCGGTGATCCGAAGGAGATGACACGGGGCACCCGGCTCTGCGGCGGAATGTCGCGGGGCGGCACGGGTGTCGATCTCGCCCGTCGAACGCCCCCGCCCGAAGACGTGACCGAGGCGGCGTAACCGTCAGGCAGGGCGTGGCGGCCGTCGAGGGTCGGACTGGGCGCAGTGGACGCAGGTGGTCGCCGCCGGGCGGATCTCCAGGCGTTCGGCGGGGATCGTCTGGCCGCAGAGCTCGCATTGCCCGTACGCGCCCCGTTCGAGGCGTTCCAGCGCCTGGTCCACTTCTGCGAGGTGCTCGCGCGCCCGTGCGATCGGGCTGCCACATGGGCGCGTTCGAAGGCGGTGCCGGCTCCCTCGGGGTCGTGCTCGTCGTCAACGGCGACCAGGGCGTTCGCCGCGACGATCGCGTCGAAGTCGCGGCTCAGCGCCGCGGTCCGGGCGAGGGTGTCGGCGCGGTCGGCCGCGAGGCGTGCGTGGGCCGCTGCGAACGCGGTGTCGTACGCGTCATGACCGTATTCGGGTGCATCGCCCATGTGTATGGCAACGCCGGGCTGCGGACCCCGATTCCCTCGGTTACCGCGCCCGGGCGGCGGCGTCACCAAGCAGTTCCTGCCTGAATGGCGGCCCGAAGCAACTACTCTCCCTCGTTCGCCCCCTCCCGACTGCGCCCCGCCGACCTGCGCGTCATTCTGGCCCCGGGGGTTCGACCAGTGATCGAGGTGTCCGCGTGGCAGCGAACGACGAGTCGAACGACGAGTCGAACGACGAGTTGAACGACCAGGAGGAACGCTCCTCCTGGTCGCGCCGACACTCCTGGCGGAACTGGAACACGGTGGAGCGGGTGCTCGGAGCCTTGGCCGCGCTCATCGCGGTGATCACAGGAGTCGTGCTGGGCGTCAAGTTCTTCACGAATCCATCTCCGATGGAAAAAGAGCAGGCGCTGATGGAGGAACTAAGGCCTGGTCAGACAGTCGCTCGGGTCACCCAGATCATGAAGGAAAGCCCCTATTACAGCAGGTCCTTGCCTTCCGGAAACGTTGTCCACCAGTACGACCGGGAATGGGAGAGGATTCAGCTGCTCGTCAACCCGTCGTCCGGGGAAGTGCTGTCCGTTGGGATCTTCGCGGACAACATGGAATTTCACCCCAAACTCAAATCTGCCGTAGGAGAAGTAGTCCTCAACCGCTCTCCTGTTTCCTCGTTCGGCGATCCCGCGTACGCATTCGGTAGGTGCGGTGCTCACTCAGGCAACTACTACGAGGCTCACCCCAACATGCCTGGTGCAGCAGGGGGCGGGAGCGCTGTAGTCGGAGTGACAGATTCCAATCGTGGCTCCCTCGAAATCATGCAGGGAGCCTGTGGATTGTTGGGTCCCGGTCACGAGCTCGAATGTCTCCCCGGATCGTTCGAAGAGGCGAATGCTACCCCGGTGGGGAAAGTCGACTGTCTCTCATCGCCTCAAGCCGTCAATATGCGCAAAAAGGTGAAGGTGACCTCCGTCATCCTTTCCAGAGAATCACAGTTGTCCTCCGACATGTTCGTTAATCCGTATGAAGTGGCCAAAGGGGCCTAGGAAGCCGACGCAACGAGCGCCGGGATCGTCTTCTTGATCTGCGCGCTGCGGGTCTCCGGGACCTTGAGAACCACCGGCGACGACCCGTTGCGTGGATCCGGCTTCTGCCCACTCAGGTCGGACGGGAGACGGCCGCCGATCGAACAGAGCCACCGCCTTCAGCGGGCGCTGCCACGAGGAACGGGTCGCCGGTCTCCCGGAGCTGCTATAGATGCTCTCTCATCCGAGTCACCGCCCGGATTCCCGCGCCCTTCACCTCGGCGAAGACCTCGATGAGATCGTCGGCGACACGAACCGCGTCCGGGGCGGGCAGTGCCTTCCACATGCCGTACGCCCGACGGACCGCGAGGTCCGTCTCCGGGTGTTCGGGTTCGTGGAGGCCGGCGTGCAGGCGGACCACGTGCAGGTACCAGGCCACCGCGCTCTCGTGGTGACCGGTCAGAAGCGTCAGGTAGGCGCGGACCTCCCGCACCCGGATCGTTTCGATGTGCGCCTCGCCGTGCGCGGCCGTGGTCGTCGCGTCGAGCTCCTCGGCGAGGATGTTCGCCCGCGCGAGATCGGAGGCCGCGACCGCCTGGATCTCGGCCATCTGTCCGGCGATGTCGTCGCTCACGGTGGCCGTGTCGTCAACGGCAACCGTGTTCTCGGCGGGGGAGTCCTCGACAGGGGAGTCCGCGGCGGGTTCGTCGGCTTCCGCGCCCGCCCAGAACCTCGGGTCGACGACGCCCCAAGGGCGGAAGAGGATTTGATCGGCCATGGGAGTTCCGCCGTTGCTCGTGTCGGTCACCAGGCCACCACCCGACGGATGCCCGTGGCCCGGGTCATGTAGTTGGTTCGTCCGGGCCGGGTGGCGAGTCGTCTACCTCGGCAGCCACGAGGCACCGTGGAACGGGTCCGCCCAGGTCGGACACCTGCGAGCGCATCTCCTTGCCCACGACACCGCATGGGAGGAGGCCCGCGGAGAAGTCCGCTACCGGTGGAACGGCGTCTCGTGTAGAGCCGTGCCCCAGGACCGCGTGGAAAAGACCCTGCGGGACGTCCTGTGCGAGGAACGAGCGGAGTTGGTGGTGACGTCGCAGGAAGGTGCGGCCGACATCGCTGCCCTCGCCCGCCGCATGTCCAAGGTGGCAGGGTGGCTGCACTCGGTCTCCGCCAACAGCCACGGCGTCCTCCACGGCGGCCCACACATCGCCCTCGCCACGTCGAAATTCGTCACCGGACGGGCACAGACGCCCGCCGGGACGCGGACCATCGTCTTCTACCCGCCGTTCGCCCCCGCGGAAGACCGCCCGGTCCTCCCCACCGGGCCGTCCGGGCCCGATCGCCAATCGGGCGGTGTGCTGATGGTCAACTCCATCCCCGCCAAGGGGTCTGCTCTTCTCCACCAGCTGATCGCCCGCCTCCCGGGCCGCCGGTTCACGCTGGTGGAGGGCTGGTGGGACACCGCCCGGGAGTTCACCGGCCATCCGAACGTCCACCGGGTGCCGCGCACCTACGCCATGGGCCCGCTGTACGCCGGGAGTGACCTGCTGCTGGTTCCCTCACAGGTCGAGGACGCCTTCCCGCGAGTGATCGTGGAGGCGGGACTGCACGGCGGGGCCACGGTCGGGTCGTCCCGGGGCGGCATTCCCGAGGCGGTCGGGGAGGGCGGGGTGATCCTGCATCCGGACGATGTGGACGCCTGGGTACAGGCGACCGAGTCAGCCGACCGGATCGGCCTTGGCGTGAAGGCCCGGACACGAGCAACTCCGCTGGTCGGGCCGTGCCTGCCCGAGCCGGCTGCCGCCGGACTCATCCCGGCGGCAGCGGCTGCCGGCTAACGGGACGCGTAGGCGGCCTGGACCTCATCGGCGTGGCCGGTCCACCAGTTCAGCAGCGCCTCGTCCGCCAGGAACATCTCGCCGAAGGTGGGGTCCTGCCGGTCGAGGTAGAACTCCAGCTGCCAGAAATCGGTCAGCCGCTTCCACCACAGCCGCTTCACCGCGTCGGCAAGGTCGCCCTCCGACAGATCAATCACTGAGCGGTAGCCGGCGCAGAAGGCAGCGATACGGCCGAGGTCGAAGACGCCACCGACCCCGAACTGCACCTGCGCGGTCCGCGCCACCTCCTCCCCGTACGGGCGGACACCGAGGCGGTCCCAGTCCAGGACCGCCACGACCCGGCCGCCCTGCCGCAGCAAGTTGCGGTACTGGAAGTCACCGTGCGTCCACCCGTGGGGCCCCGCCGGCACCTCGCCCTCCGGCCGCGCGCCCGCGTGCCGCGCGAGCAGACCCCGCCTTCCGTGCAAGGCCTCGGTGGCAGCCTTGTCGAAGTCAGTGGCCGGATCGGCCGGGAGGCGGCCCAGGAGGGTGGCAGCGTCCCGGTCCGCCACGGCCACGGCGCGGACCTTGGCAACAGGCGCCTGCGCCGGGACCGGGCCGGGCCCGTGCCGACGCAAGCCCTCGTGCAATCGGGCCAGTACAGCACCCAGATCGCGGGTTTGATCAAGGGTGAGGTCGGTCCCCTGAACGTGCTCGCCGTCCATCCAGGGCAGAACGCAGTAGCCATGGCCCGCGACCTCCGTCACGAGGTCCCCGTCATCAGCAAGCAGCGGAGCCGGCACCGGGATGCCCCCGCGTGCCAGGTCCCCCAGGACCGCGAGGTTCCTTCGCACCTTGGGCAGGGGCACGTCGGTGATCTCCTTCACCGCGTATGTCCCCGCACTCGTCTCCAGCCGCCAGTTCCGGTTCATCAGGCCATGAGCGAGGTACTCGCTGCTGCGAACCTCGCCCAGCCCGAACCTGCGGGACAGGGTCGGCAAGGCTGCCAACAGATCGTCTTCGCGAGTCGCATCCGTCACCCCCTGCACGGTACGCGCATCCCGAAACCCGCCATCGGATTTCGTCAGCCACGGCCCGATCACGGGCCGTCCATACGGCGACGTTGTCAGGCGCTGGGTCTACGCTCCCGGGATGGACCAGAACGAGGTCGTAAAGAAGGTCGTAGCCATCCTGACAGCGGCATACGAAGACTTCCACCAGCCCGATTCCGCCGATGTGCCCGGTACAGAAGGCACCGACCTGATTGGCCAGTTCCTCACTGAGGCGATGCCCAGGATCGAACTATCGCGCGACGACTCCCTGGAAGAGATCGCCGAGCAGATCGGCCGCGAGATGGGTATGGCCGTCACGCAGCTGGCTGCCGCATTCGCCTCGGCCTACATACAGCTCGCTTTGGTGCACGATGAGGACGATCCGGCTGTCACCTCTGCTGAGGTTCTGCGGGACATGGCTCTCCGGGCCGAGGCGTCGGAGGATGACAACTAAGGCCCGCCGCCTGGGCATGACCGCAAACGGTCAGCAACCGCCGGCGGGAGCACCGACGTCGATCCACCGCCTGACGGAGCCTTTCACCCGGTATGCCGGATTCAAATGAAACTGCTTCAAAATGGCAGCTGAGCCGGATATCGTCCCAGCTCGGCAAGCTGCTCCCTGCGGGTGCGGGGATGACCTCTACCGCACCTGTCCGGTGCAGTGGCTCGCGCGCTGCTCCCCGCACCTGCGGGGATGACGTAGAGGAGCCGGGTTACTGCCCGCAGGTGCGGGAGCAGATGTGTCAGCCAGGGCCAGAGATTGAAGGACTGGGTTCATCCCCGCGGGTGCGGGGAGCAGCGTACTCCGACGCCGGAGGGAGCGGCGGTCCAGGGGTTATCCCCGCGCGTGCGGGGAGCAGGTCCAGTCCACCCGGCTCGAACTGTCCGGAACGGGGTCATCCCCGCGCGTGCGGGGAGCAGGAACTCCCCGAACTCTTCGCGCTCTCGGCGCCGGGGTCATCCCCGCGCGTGCGGGGAGCAGCCGGTGGCGGTGAGGGCGAGCAGGCAGCCGGCGAGGTCATCCCCGCGCGTGCGGGGAGCAGAAAATTCGCGAGTTGGCGGTGACGGCCGTGGTGGGGTCATCCCCGCGCGTGCGGGGAGCAGTCCGTGGTCCGGGGCGTGGGCGCAGCGGCCGGGGGGTCATCCCCGCGCGTGCGGGGAGCAGAACTCCGACGAGGCCGGCCGGCCCGAGTTCGTGGGGTCATCCCCGCGCGTGCGGGGAGCAGTCACGCTCGAACCCGGCTGGGTCGACGTGGGTGGGGTCATCCCCGCGCGTGCGGGGAGCAGACGGGGCTGCAGCTCGGCGTCGTACGTCCGTGGGGGTCATCCCCGCGCGTGCGGGGAGCAGCATCGGCTCGCCCTGCCCGGCACGGGTCAGGTGGGGTCATCCCCGCGCGTGCGGGGAGCAGTGCTCCGGGTTCGCTGCACTGCGAAAACAGGCCGGGTCATCCCCGCGCGTGCGGGGAGCAGGCTTGCTGAGCTGGGACGATACTCGGTTCAGTTGCCGTTTTTAAGCACTTCCGCTGAATCCGGCATTTAGGGTGAAACGTGCAGTCGGGCGGTGAGTATGTCCCGGGCCGTGTCGGCACGCCCCACGTCCCACGCCATCGTCCGGCAGGTGAGATTCCTTCAGATCCGCAACGGCAGCGCGATTATGGACTAGTTCTGCGAGGCCGATCCCGATCACGAGCGCGACAGCGCCATGGGATCGGGCGGCGGCCCGTGGCCTCGTGTCGTGATGGGGATGTGGCTCTCCGCCCTGCCGTCGGTCACTCGCCCTCCCGAGGCCAGGCGGAGCGGTCGCGGAGGTGGTGGAACTCCGTCACTTCAGAGGCGAGGACGTCGAAGTGCGGGAGCGGGGCCCACAGGCTGCGCTCGCCGATCACGTAGAGGCGGCGTTTGGCGCGGCTCGCGGCGACGTTGAGCAGGTGCGGAGTGCGGGCCGCCCACTCGCGGGCGCCGGGTCGGCCGCCGCCGAGCACGAGGACGACGACGTCGGCTTCCTTTCCCTGGGCCCGGTGGACGGTGGCGCATCGCTCGTCGAGCAGTTCGGAGGTCCAGCCGTCACGGTCGCGGCAGACCTTCTTGCATTCGGAGACGAGGGCCCGGAAGGGGGCGATGACGCGCACGCGCTCGACGCCGACGCCGTGCCGGCGCAGGTGGTCGAGGACGAACTCGAAGGCTCGGCGGTCGCGTTCGCCCCACGGGGCGTCGGACGGGCGGCTCGGGTCGTCGGTGTTGAGCCAGCGGCTGGGCAGCAGACCGTCCCGTTCCGCATCGGGGAACGCCTTGCGTGCGGTGCCGTGGACCATGAGGCCGCCGTACGCGACTTCGTTGCTGATCGTGAACATCGGCTCTTCGCAGCGGCGGTGAACGCGCAGGGGCGAGCCCACCCAGACGTGTTCGTCGTCGGTGCCCGGGGCCGGCAGGTAGGTGCCGTAGCGGTTCGTCCGGTCGGCGACGGCCTGCGCGGAGGTGGCCGAGGGCAGCCAGTGCTCGTCGACGCCGTAGGCGCGCAGCAGCCGGCGCTGCAGGGCCGTGGGCATGGTGACGACGGGTTCGAGTTGGAGCGGATCGCCGACCAGAACGGCACGGCGAGCCCGCCACAGTGCCCCGGCGGCGGCCTGCGGAGTCGCCTGGCCGGCCTCGTCCACGAGGACCCAGCCGATCGACTCCCTGCCGAGACGGGCGAACATGCTCCCGATGGAGGAGAACGTGGTCGAGACGACCGGTACCAGCAGGAACAGGGTCTGCCAGGCGCGTTCGACCTCCTCGTCGGGGATGGGCCCGTTGGTTCCGGCCATCAGCTCCATCAGGACCTGGAGATTTCCGCGGACCTTCTTCGCGGTCCCGGCGACGAAGGCACGGTGCAGGTCGAGGGCGCGCAGGAACAGGTCGCTGCGCGCGGTGGACCACGCCTCGTCGGCCCAGGGCGAACCGAGTTCCTGCTCGGCTTCGTCTAGGTGCTGCCAGTCCAGCGGCAGGGACGGCAGCGTCCGGGCCGCCTCTCGCAGTTCGCGGTGCCGGCGGTCGAGTTCGGCCACGGCGACCCGCAGGTCGCGGCGGGACGAGTCGGCGACCTGCCGGGCATGCCGGAGGGCGGTGGCTGCCGAGTCCTCCCGCGCGCTCGCGGCCCGTTCACGGTCGAGGGCGGCGGTCAGGCCTGCGGCGGCCTCGTCGACGACGGTGCCGGACCGGGTGTACCGGCCGGCGGCGAGGGACTCGGTGCGCACGGCTGCCGCCACCTGTTCCAGGGAGTCCTCCAGCGCGGCGCGCTGCTGGACGAGCAGGTGCGTGATCTCGGCCTGGGTGCGCTCCTGGTGCTGCTCGGCGGCCCGCCGGTCGGCCGCGCTCTGCAACATGCGGCGCAGCCCGCCGCGTAGGCCACGCTCGACGGTCGGCGGCGTGTCGTGGCGTGCGATGAGCGCAGTCACGTACTCGCGGTGGTGCGCGGCCCGTTCACGGGCGGCCGAAAGGTCCGCGCGGGCGGTGGCCAGCTCCTGGCGGGCCCGCGGTACGTGCGCGGATGCGTTCCGGTGGCCGGTCTCGGCCGCCGCTGTGGCCGCCCGGGCGCCGGCGGTGGTGGCGGCGGCCTGGTCCAGTACCGCCGTGGTGGCCGAGACATGCCGCTCGGCCCGGGACACCGCGGCTTCCAGCTCCGTGATCCGCTGCTCGCCCGACCCGGACTCGACGGCCGCCAGGGCCCCGGCCAGTCGTGCGCGCCCGACGCGCAGCCGCTCCACCTCGGCCTGAGCGGTACGGAACGCCGTGACGGCGGCGGTCCACGAGGGCACGGGCTGGGCGGGCCCGGCCGCGGCAGCCTGATCCGCCGGGGTGACGGCACGCCGGCCACCAGGCGGGAGCTTCGGCGGAATCCAGTCGCGCAAGATCTCCTGCATGCCGCGCAGCGGGGGTAGTTCCGCTGCGGAGCGGGCCCGGGTCTCCTTCTCGGGCAGCCGGCCCCACCAGAACCGGTCCCCGAACTCCTTGCGGTTGCTCTTGTTGCCGAGCACCGCCGCGACCAGACCCCAGGCCGGCCCGCCGAGGAGCGCGGAGGCGAGGTCGGAGAAGTGGTCGGGGCCGTCGTGCCAGTGTTCGTCGAGCGCGTCGATGCCGGGCAGTTCGGCGGTGATGTTCTCCACGGCGCCGTTGTTGGAGGAGGTGACCACGATCTCGAACCCGGTCAGCCGCGGGTCGAGCCGCGACACGAAGCGGGCGTGCCTGCCCTGGCGGTCCCTGCCCCGCCACGCCTGACCGGTGAACGCCTGCCCGGGACGGTCGAACGTGGCCAGCACCGCCGCCCGCTCGACGACCAGGGCGGCGACCAGGTCGCGCAGCATCGTGGTCTTGCCCGTGCCAGGAGGACCGTTCACGGAGAACATCCCGCCCTCGGTTCCCGCCCGGTCGGCGAGCATGCGGTCGATCGCGAACTGCTGGCTCAGCGCGAGCGGGAACCGCGCCGGTGCGGGCCAGCGACCGGCCGGAACCAGGTCCGGAGCCACCCCTTCCAGGACGACCCCACGCTCCCGGCGTACATCTGTCCGCGCCCCCACGGCGACGGAGTCGAGCTCGGTCAGGTACGCCTCCAGTGCCGGCCCGATCCCCTTGCCGACCGCCTTGCCGACGGCCGCGGACACCCGGGCCAGATCGGGCGGGAGCAGACTGTTCAGGAACGGAGCCGCGGCGGCGACCTTCGTCCGGGGGTCCTTCGGCCGGTGGACCAGCCTGCTGCGCACCCGGATCACCTGCGGCCGCAGATGGCCCTGTACCCCGCACAGGTCGGCGATCTGCGCGGTCAGGGCGACCAGATCGGCGAGCCCGAGCGCACGGGGACCGCTGCCGCTCCCGTGCTCCGCCGACGCGTCAGGACCGTCGGCCGACGCCCCCTCGCCTTCGGGAACGCCTCCGGCGGGCCCCTCGGGAATGCCTCCGGCGCCGTCCGCCCGCCCGGAGTCCGGCCGCCCGGAGTCCGCTCGCCCGAGGTTCGCCCGCCCGGAGTCCGTCTGCTCCTCGGTGGGGCGGCGGGCCGCGACCCAGTCCGCGGCGCGGCGAACCAGGGGCTCCGCCGCGCCCTGTAGCGCGGCGCCGGCGACCTCCCCGAACAGGGCCCCGACCGCGCCGACGGCGGCGCCGCCCAGGATCTCGGCGAGCAACCGCTGCCAGCCTCCGCCGTCGGACCCTCCCGGAGATCCCGCCGCACCGTCGGATCCGGGCCACCGCTCGAACGCCGTTCCGGCGGCCGTTCCGGCGGCCGTTCCGGCGGCCTGTGGGGTGGCCGGTGCGGTGGGCCCGTAGACGATCGCGGTGGCCGTGAGCGCGTCGATCGCCCGGCCGAACGCGTCGTTGAGCTCCTCGAATCCGTCCAGCCACCCCGGTGTGGACGGCCCCGGATCGAACAGACGGCCGGCCGCCCAGGCGCACGCGGACACCACGGACGTGTCCTCGATCGGCCGGCCCTCGTCGTCCAGGACCAGCGCGATCATGGCGCTCTGGCCGGACAGCACCAGTTCGGACTGTGGCACGCCGGGATCCGGATCGGTCCCCGGAGGCAGCACCGCGATCATCGCCTGGCGAAGCAACTCCAGCTCGAAGACCCCGCAGTAGACCTCGTGCCGCCACATCCGACCGAACGGTGCCCGCCGTGCCCCCGTCTCCGGATGGTCCGGAGCCCACGGCAGGAGTGGCACTACCCGCCCCGGCTCGGGCGTCAGGTCCAAGACGTACTCGTCCCTGGGCCCGGAGCGCGCGGCGGGACGTCGGCGGGGCAGCGCCGGGATCGTCGGCGGACTGAACAGCTCGATCGCGCGCCAGCACTCCAGCAGGGCCTCCCGCCGCCGGTCCTGCGCGTGTCCGCTCCGCACCCACTGCCCCCGTGTTCCCCGCGCGGCACCCGGCCGCTCCCCTGAAGATCAGCTGCGCCGCCGAATCTACCGGACCGTCAACAACCCGGGCCCGGGCAGCGGCGCCTCCGAGGCCGGAACGCCCGGGGGAACAATCCCGGTTCGGCCCCACTCGGTCCCGGGGAGGGACGGTGCCAGAGGCGTGGTGCAACTCATGCGGGCCCGACTGCCGGTAAGAGAGTCGGGGGCTGTGCGTGCTTGGCCAACACGAGAGCCACCAATGTCACGGGGCTGGGGGCTACTGCACAACACGCTGTCCTTGAACGGTCATGCCGCCGACTGGGACCACGCGCTTCGCAGCCAGTCGAGGACGGCGGGCTGTACCCGCCGCCAGAGATGGCCGAAAGATCATCCCCGCGGGTGCGGGGAGCAGCTGCGGCCTCTTCCGACCACACGTAGGTGGGGAGGGGGCATCCCCGCGGGTGCGGGGAGCAGCGCCACCGTGCCCTCGAACTTCGGCTCCGGGCCGAGGCCATCCCCGCGTGTGCGGGGAGCAGAGGAGCGTCTGGAGAAACGGGACGAGGTCACCGGGGTCATCCCCGCAGGTGCGGGGAGCAGCTGTCCTGGGCCCACGCCGACTCGGGGCGCTCAGGGTCATCCCCGCGGGTGCGGGGAGCAGCCGTCGCCCTGGTAGCTGCCGCCGGTGTTGGTGGGGTCATCCCCGCAGGTGCGGGGAGCAGCGGCACGGCCACTCGATCATCCGCGACCCCCGGGGGTCATCCCCGCGGGTGCGGGGAGCAGGTCTCTCCCTGGTTGACGATGCCGCATTCGGGGGGGGGCATCCCAGCGGGTGCGGGGAGCAGGACAAGATGATCGGCCCGCTGTCGACGCGCCTGGGGTCATCCCCGCGGGTGCGGGGAGCAGGTAGCACGGAGTTCGTGCGGCGCCTGGGCGAGGGGGTCATCCCCGCGGGTGCGGGGAGCAGCGGCCTACGACAAGGCCACGCGGACGCTCACCGGGGTCATCCCCGCGGGTGCGGGGAGCAGCGGCGGACCGCTACAGCCTGCCGACCCGCCTGGGGGTCATCCCCGCGGGTGCGGGGAGCAGGGTTGCTGAGCTGCGACGATATCTGGCCCAGTTGCCATTCTGAAGCACTTCTGTTGAATCTGGCATACGGGGTGAATGGTGCACTCGGGCGGCGGGCGGCGGGCGGCGGGCGGCGGGCGGCGAGGCTCGGCGCCCTCGGGTGAAGATCCACCGCACTCGGCCCGGAATGAGAGCGGCCATCCACCGGACAGTCCCCCGTGGCTCGAGCACTGGCGCCTCCGCTGTGATCGCCCCAAGAACCACCGCACCAGCCGCGCTGGTTATCGCTCCGGTCTGCTGATTCCGTTGTTCTGTGCGAAGAATCGTGCAGAACGATTGTTACGGAATTCTGTGCTCCGTTTGGGTGGTGGGGTGGTTGAGTGCGCCTGGTGGTGCGCCGGGGTGCGGTGTTCGCCTGTTCCGTGTGCGCGCCGGGTGGGTGCAACGCTCAGTGAATGTCAGGGGCACGATCACGTGGATTGTGTGTACTGCGCAGGTGAGGGTGACGGAAATGTCCGTGGTCGGTAACCGGCCTCGGTGGCGGCTGCGGTGGGTCGGGGGGCGGGTCGAGAGTGTGGTCCTCGGCTCAACCGCGGGCCGGGCACCCGCATCCGGTATGTGGTTCGTATCGGCGGGTGGACTCCTGTTCTTGAGGGGGCATCACCTTATGTCTGCTTCGTCGAACGTTCGTCGTGTCGCCGCGACCGTCCTCGCCGCCGGCGCCATCGTCTCGGCCGCCGCGCTGCCCGCGACGGCCGCGGACCGGGGCCACCAGCAGCCGCGGGTGGAGATCAGCCGGGTCCAGGCCGACAGCCCCGGACGCGACGACCACTCCAACCGCTCCCTGAACAACGAGTGGGTCGAGATCCGCAACACCACCCGCCAGCCCGTCAACCTCCGCGGCTGGACCCTGCGCGACGCCGACGGCAACCGCTACCGCTTCCACGACATCCGCATCGCCGGCCGCGCCACCATTCGCGTCCACACCGGCGTCGGACGCGACTCCCGTACCGACGTCTTCCAGGGCAAGCGGGAGTACATCTGGGGCAACCGAGGCGACACCGCCACCCTCCGCGACGACCGCGGCCGCACCGTCGACACCGACACCTGGGGCCGCCGCCGCTAACCACGCCACGGCCCGCCGCCCGTGAACGGGCGGCAGCCGAACCCGCGATGATCGTGTGCCGGGCAGCCCACCAGCCGCCCGGCACACACCTGTGCTCAGCGTTCGCTTCCCTGGTGCTGTGGCCGGGACGGAGCAGGGGGGAGGCTTGCTCAAGCAGACGGCCTCGGGCGCTGACCGACACCCTTCCCGCCGTCCATGTGTGGAGCCGAGGGGCGAGGCGTCCGTCCGGGCTCACCGAAGTGGGTCCTGTCGGTCAGCAGGCGGTCCGGCTGGTGGTGGTCGACGTGTCGGAGTGGATGGTGAAGACGCTGTCCAGGCCGACGACGCGCAGGATCCGGGCGGTGTTGGCGGGGACCGCTGCCAGTGCCAGGTCGGCGCCTTGCCGTATGGCCAGGTTGCGGGCCGCCAGCAGGATGCTGATGCCGCTGGAGTCGCAGAACTCCAGTCCGGCCAGATCCAGGAGCAACAGTTGCCCGGCGGCAAGAGCCAGACCGTCGACGGTTCGACGGAGTTCGGGTGCCGTCGCGTGGTCGAGGTCACCGGTGATCTCCAGTACGGGACCGGTGGCGGCGCCTCGGGTGGTGATCGTCAGTGGGCTCATGTCCGGTCTTCACTCGCGGGGGCGGGCAGGGGGGTTGTGGGCGGGGCGGGTACGCCGAGGGCGAGCAGCGCGGTGTCGTCGTCGAGTCCGTCCCCGAAGCCGGCGAGGAGCCCGGTCAGGGCGGTGACCAGTGCCTGCGGGCCGGCTGCGGGCTGGGCCGTCGCGAAGGCGCGTAGGGCGTCCTCGCCGTACAGCGCCCGATCGGGTCCGATGCGGGCCTCGGTGAGGCCATCGGTGTAGAGGAGCAGGGTGTCGCCGGGCCGCAGTTCGGTGTGGGCAGCCGTGAACCGGACGCGGGGCAGGACGCCGATGAGCATGCCGCCGGGGGTGGGGAGGTAGTCGGCGGTTCCGTCGGCGCGCTGGATCAGCGCGGAGGGGTGCCCGCCGGAGGCCAGGCGTACCTCGACGCGATCACTGCCGGCGTGCAGGATCCCGAATATGGCGGTGCAGTAGCGGGGGTCGCCACCGCTGTATCGCTCGTGGAGCACGGTGTTCAACGTGGTCAGCACGTTGACGGGGTCGGGGTCGTGCAGGGCTGCCGCGCGCAGGGTGTAGCGGGTCAGGGAGGTGACCGCGGCGGCTTGGGGGCCCTTGCCGCAGACGTCGCCGAGGAAGAACGCCCACCGGCCCGTGTCGATGGGGAACAGATCGTAGAAGTCTCCGCCGAGCAGGTCGGGGGAGGCGGTGTGGTAGTAGGAGCCGGCTTCCAGTCCTGGAATGGTGGGCAGGGCGGCGGGCAGCAGGTTCTGTTGGAGGACGGCGAGGGCCTCTTGGAGGCGTGCGCGGTCGGCTTCCGCCTGCCGGCGCGCTTCCTCGGCGGCCTGCCGGCCGCGCAGCAGCTCCATCTCGTAGGCGCGGCGATCGCGGGCGTCGAAGACGGTGGTGCGGATCAGCAGCGGTTCCCCGCCACCACCGGTCTTCACCTTCGAGGTGACCAGCACCGGCATCCGCTGTTTGCCGGCAGCCTTGATGTCCAGGGCGATGCCGCTGATCTCGCCCTTCATCCGCAACATCGGGGCGAAGTGCGTCTCGTGGTAGAGCTTGCCGCCGACCGTGAGGAGATCGGTGAACCGCATCCGCCCCACCACCGCGGAGCGTTCCAGCCCCAGCCACTCCAGCAGGGTAGCGTTGATCTTCGCGATGGTGCCGTCCATCAGGGTCGACAGGTACCCGCACGGAGCCTGCTCGTACAGTTCCTCGGCACTGTCCTCCAACAGGGAGGTGAACGCCGCGTCCGTCGCGGCAACGTCCGACCCGCTGTCCGGCTCCTGGTCCTCGTCGAGGCGGCACATCATCGGCGAACCCCTGCGAACTCGACGATCGCCTCGGCGGTGGCTTCCGGTGCGCTCAATTGCGGGCAGTGTCCCGTCGCCTCCAGCGTGACCAACCGGCTGCCGGGGATCGCCGCGTGAACGTACGCCCCCACCTCGCGGGGAGCGATCACGTCCTGCTCGCATTCCAGGACCAGCGTCGGCACCGACACCGCCTTCAGGTCCTCACGACTGTCCGACAGGAACGTCGTACGGGCGAAGACCCGCGCCATGTCCGGATCGGTCGCGCAGAACGAGGTCGTCAGCTCCTGACCCAGCTCCGGCCGGTCCGAGTTGCCCATGATCACCGGCGCCATCGCCGCCGACCAGCCCAGATAGTTGGACTCCAGGGACTCCAGCAGCTCATCGATGTCGTCCGCGTCGAACCCGCCCCGATATCCGTCCTCGTCGATGTAGCGGGGCGAAGGAGCGACCATCACCAGGCGGGAGAACCGCCCCGGCGCCTTCGCCGCGGCCAGCACCCCGACCATGGCACTCACCGAATGCCCCACGAAGATCACGTCCCGCAGGTCCAGCTCCTCGCAGACCTCCAGCACGTCCAGGGCGTAGCCCTCCAACGAGCTGTAGCGCTGCTCGCTCCAAGCCGCCGGCGTCGAGCGACCCGATCCCACATAGTCGAAGAGCACAAGCCGGAAGTCCTCGGCCAGCGCGGGGACGATCAGACGCCACATGTTCTGGTCACAACCGAACCCGTGTGCCAGCAGGAGCACCGGCCCGTCCGTACGGCCCACGACGGTGACGTTGTTCCTGCGACGGATATCCATCCCGTCAGTCTCGCACCCTCCCCACCGGCCCCGGGCATGCCTGTCGACACAGCGGGTGGTCGGGGCGCTCTGTGTTCCAGGGCCCCGATCCACCCACGCCGTCACCTGCTCTGGAAGATGCCTCCGGGTTCCCCCGCCTTGCGTCCACGCTCGTCGGGGGGCGCCGCGGGGGCATCTCCGTAGGTGTACGCGGAGCGGATGTGTCCATCGCGGGCGTGGACGACGACCTGCGCGGGCTGATGCGCCCTGGCGTGGCGGCGTGCGGCGTCGACCGCGTCCTTCTGCGTCCGGTGTGGCTCGTGCAGGAGCCGACGTCCCTCTCTGCCTTCGACCTGCCACTTCACGCCCGCAGCGGCCGCGCGCTCGCCGGACGGTGAGACGTGGTAGACGGTCCGTTTCGCTGTCATGGTCCTTCTCCTCGCCGGTCAGGCGGACTTCGTGGCCTGCCTGTCACGCCTTGGTCGTAGCCGCCCCTCGGTTTCGTGTCGGACCGCCTCGCCCGCGCCGTTGGCTCCACCGCGTCGCTCGCGGTCGTCGGCGCACACAGGTCGGGTCTGTGCACTGCGGGCCGTCATGCGTGCCGCTCCGCGGCCACCGTGGGTGGCTGGTCAGTGGCACGCGGTACTCGGCAGGTCAGGCCGACCTGCAGGGAGTATTCCCGCCCGCCCGGCCGGGGACACCAGCTCGGGGCAGCCGCTGCGCGCCGCCAGGCCACGACCGTCTCACCCTCGGCGCTCGGCCCTCGGCCCTCGGCCATCGGCCCTCGACCGTCGGATGGCTGCTCGGCTGCTCGGCTCTACTCGGCTGCTCGCCGAAGCCGCGTGGTCGAGTCCGCCGGTCCGCGTGTGACGTGTCGACCATGGGCCATGGCCGACAGGGGCCGTCGGTCATGGGCCCGAGTGCGGCGTTCGGCTGCTGTCCTCGCTCGTCAGGATCGCGCTCGCGACAACCTCGAAGAGGCGATCGGAGCGTGGCGCGAGCGAGGGTTGATCGCCGAGCCAAGCGAGCATGGCCACCAGTGCGAACAAGTCGGCTCCATCGACGTCGCTCCGCGCCGTGCCTGCGGCCTGGGCGCGGGTGAGGAGCCGCGCACCGGCTGCGCGCAGGGTGACGCACGAAGCGTGGAGTGCGGATTCGGTGTCCTCGATCGCGGCTGCCATCAGATCGGTGACGCCCCGAAACTCGGTTGTCCACGCGACGCAGTCGCGCAGCCACGAGATCAGAGCGTCTTCGGGCGAGTTCGATGTCTCAAGCTCGCCCGCCTTTGCCGTCAGTCTGTCGAAGCTCGTGCGGAGCAGGGCGTCGAGCAGTGCCTCGCGCGTCGGGAAGTGTCGCAGCAGCGTCGCCAGTCCTACATCGGCCCTGCGTGCGATGTCGCGTAGCGACATGTCGACGCCGTGCTCGGTGATGGCGGTGCCCGCTACTGCGAGCAGGTGGTCGCGGTTCTTCCTGGCGTCGGCGCGCATCTGCCCCTCTTGACTATCCGGATCAGTGGTCCATATATTCGGATCAGTGGTCCACTTATATGGATCACTGATCCGAATAAGCGTATCCCCTGGCACGGCAGGAGAAGACAATGTCGACACACACGATGAGGGCCGTCCGGATCCACGAGTACGGCGGTCCGGAAGTTCTGCGATACGACGAGGTGCCGATTCCCACGCCGGGGCCGGGCGAGGTGCTCGTCCGCGTTCACGCGGCCGGCGTCAATCCCCCCGACCGATACCTGCGCAACGGGCTGACCAGGATTCCGGGGAAGTCGGAATCGGCGGTCAGCCTGCCGGTGATTCCGGGGACGGACGTGTCAGGCGTCGTCGAGGCCGTCGCCGCGGACGTGGACAACCTCGCCGTGGGCGATGAGGTCTTCGGTCTGCTGCGCTTTCCCGGCTTCGACGGCAGCGCGTACGCCGAGTACGTGGCCGCGCCCGCGTCGGACCTCGCACGCAAGCCGGCCGGCATCGACCACGTACACGCCGCCGGGGCGCCCATGGCCGGCCTCACCGCGTGGCAGTTCCTGATCGAGCTCGGACACGATCATCCCTCGCCCTTCCAGGACTCACGGCATCGACCGACGGTGATCGATGCCGATACGACGGTACTCGTCAACGGTGCCGCGGGTGGGGTGGGGCACTTCGCCCTCCAACTGGCGAAGTGGAAGGGCGCACGGGTCATCGCGGTGGCGTCGGGCGCGCACGAATCGTTCCTGAGCGAGCTCGGCGCCGACCGGTTCATCGACTACACCAAGAGTCGCCCCGAGGATCTCGTGCACGACATCGACCTCGTTCTCGACACCGTCGGCGGCCCGGACAGCCGACGCTTCCTGCGCACGCTCAAGCGCGGCGGCGCCCAGTTCCCCGTGCTCCCCGGGGACTTCGACCCGAAGGAGACCGCGGAGCTGGGCATCACCGTCTCCAGCGCCCAGGTCCGCTCGAACGGCGCGCAACTCGCCGAACTGGGCCGCCTGATCGATGCGGGCACGGTCCGCGTCGCGATCGACAGCACGTTCGCCCTCGCCGATGCCCGGGCAGCGCACGAACGCGCCGCCCGAGGACACGTCCAAGGAAAGATCGTGCTCACGGTCGCTTGAGAACGAGCCGTTTCACGGACGCGCCCCGGAGCCCCTCCCCGGGGCGCGGGCAGCGCATCCCGTAGGGCGTGCGCCCCGTCGACCGCGTGACCGGCCGAGGCCCCTGACCCGTACGGCGGATCGTCGCAGTGACCCGCGTGGTCATCAACCGGCCGGGGCGCCGAGCACGCGCGGGCGGAATCGGATGATGGCCGCGGCGACATCGTCCGGGTGGCTCTCCAAGAGGAAGTGACCCCCGTCGAGCAGGAGAATCTCCGCGTCCGGAGCGTCGCGGCGGAACGCCTCCGCGCCGGCCGACGCGAAGATCTCGTCGTTGCGGCCCCAGATCGCGAGGACGGGGACACGGCTCGACCGCAGCCAGTCGTGCACCGCCGGGTAGAGGGCGCGGTTGCCGGAATAGTCGCCGAACAGGGCGAGTTGGGCGCGGTCGACGCCCGGGCGGGCGAGAAGGGCCAGGTCGTGCTCCCAGGCGTCGGGGTCGATCAGGCTGGGGTCGAGTACCCCGTGGGTGTACTGCCACTCGACGGCTTTCCGGCCCAGAGCGGGCCGCAGCCGTGCCTCGTTCTCCGGGCTGCGGTGTGCTCCGTAGGCCCAGATGGGTTCCCAGAAGTCCGGCACGAACCCTTCCTCATAGGCGTTGCCGTTCTGGGAGACGACGGCGAGGACCGCTTCCGGGGACGCCAGCGCGAGTCGCCAGCCGATGGGCGCGCCGTAGTCCTGTACGTAGATCGCGTAGCGGTGCACGCCGAGGCCGGACAGGAAGCCGCGCGTCACTTCGGCGAGGGCGTCGAAGGTGTAGGGGAAGTCCGTCACGCTGGGCGCCGACGAGCGGCCGAAGCCGATGTGATCGGGTGCGATCACCCGGTAGTGACCGGCCAGCGCCGGGATCAGGCGCCGGAACATGTGGGAACTCGTCGGATAGCCGTGCAGCAGCAGTAGGACGGGGGCGTCCGACGGTCCTGCTTCCCGGTAGAAGACGGTCAAGCCGTCGACGTCCATGGTCCGGTGATGAACGGCAACCATAGTAACCCCTTAAAGTAATTTAAACGGTTAGGCTATGTTGATCATGCTCAGAACCGTATGGCTTGTCAAGGAGAGTGAGTCGTGGCCGAGGACGAGGAACTGCTGCTCACCGTTCTCAACAGCGCGCCGGTGATCGACGGGCTCCCCACGGACGCCCTCAGCGAGCCCGGGGCGGCGGACTGGCTGCGAGCGCTCGGAGGGAGCGGCACGAAAGGCGAACGCGACGGCCTGCGCCATGTACGGGACGCGCTGCAACTGCTGATTCGGGGGACGTCCTCAGATGTCAGCAGCCTTGCCCGCGCCCTCGACCGGGCGCGCCTTCGCCCCGCCGTCTCGCCCGCGGGCGTGTCCTGGCAATTGGAGGCGGCGCCCGATGAGGAGGTCGCGGTCCGTGTCGTACTCGCATGGTCGCGCGTCACCACGGAACTGCCGGGACGGCTACGGGCCTGCGCGAACGAGGAGTGCAACTTGTTTCTCATCGATCGCAGTCGGCCCGGGACCGCCCGGTGGTGTTCCATGGCGGTGTGTGGCAACCGGATGAAGGCGCGAACCCACGCGCGCAAGAGACGCTTCGAGGAGTGATCGCCCGAGCGGCCCGTACTACGGCCACCACGTAGTCGACCAGAACCGGTTTCCTCGGCATTGCCTGCGATCGCCCCTGCCCGTGCTCGCGCTGTCGGCAAGCGGTCGAAGCCCTGACGCGCTACGGGCGGACCGGCCGATCAGCCGTGGTTCTCTCACTCTGACGGGTGCCCGCTGCCGCGTCCGGGCGGTGACGGCCGCGCGATCGGAATACCGTCGGCCCGGAACAGCGGGAAGGCAGGAGCGGGAGGCCGCCCCGGGTCTGGGTGGGCATGTGTGGGACCGGCTCGAAGGACATGGTGACCATGGCGCGTCGTCCGAACATCCTGATGATCGTGACGGACGAGGAGCGTTTCACCGTTCCTCGTCCGGAGGGCTTCGTGTTGCCGTCGCGTGAGCGGCTGGCTGCCCGAGGCGTGAGTTTCGAGCGGTACTACGCCGCCTCGGCGATGTGCAGCTCCTCACGATCGGTGATCTACACCGGGCAGCACCTGCCCATCACCCGGATCTACGACAACGACAACATGCCCTACATCTCCCCGCTCGACCCGAAGCTCGGCACACTCGGCACGATGCTCCGCTCGGCCGGATACCACTGCACCTACCAGGGCAAGTGGCACCTCTCGAACGCCTACGTCACCCCGCAGAATCCGGGCTCCACGACCGACGCGCTGGAGCCTTACGGATTCTCCGAGTTCAACGACTGGGGGGACATCGACGGAGGCGCCTGGGCCGGGCTGAAACTGGACCCCGTCATCGCGGGCCAGGCGGTGCGATGGCTTCGCGACCGGGCCCCGGTCGTCGCCGCGGAGCAGCCCTGGTTCATGGCGGTCAACTTCGTGAATCCGCACGACATCATGAGCTTCGACTACGGCGGTTCGCCCTCGGTGAAGCTCCCGCCGGGCCTGGCGCACGCGGTCGTGGCCAAGGCGGCCGCGGCGATTCCCGTGTACGGCCGCCGCTGGGACTTCGATCTCCCGGCAACCCTGCATGACGATCTGTCGGGCGCGGCGCCGGCGGTGGCGGAGTACGCACGCATGCTGGACACGGTGTTCGGTCCCGTGGCCGGCGACCGGCACTGGTACGACGGCCTGAACTTCTACCTCAACTGCCTGCGCGACGTGGACCGCAGCATCGACGTCGTGCTCGACGCCCTCGAAGCGTCCGGGCAGGCCGATGAGACCGTCGTGGTGTTCACGTCCGACCACGGGGAGATGGCCGGCGCGCACGGCCTGCGTCAGAAGGGCAACCTCGTCTACGACGAGAACTTCCACGTCCCGCTGATCATCTGCCACCCCGACATCCAGGGCGGCGCACGCTCCGGCGCGCTCGCCTCCGCGGTCGACCTCGCGCCCACACTGCTCGCGTTCGCCGGCGTCGACTCGGCCGACGTCGCCTCCGACTTCCCCGCCCTCAAGGGCAAGTCCCTGGTGCCCGTACTGGAAGGCGGGACCGTCCGTGACGGGGTCCTGACGGCCGTCGAATCGATCGTCACACTCGACGCCGCGTTCTGGTTCGAGTTCACCGACCCCCAAACCCCCCAGCGGATCGCCTCGGGCGCACTTCGCCCCGACTGGAACAAGCGCGGCTTTCTGCGTGGCTACACCGACGACCGGTACACCTTCGGCCGCTACTTCGCACCCCTGCGCCCCAACCGGCCCACCAGCACCGAGAGCCTGTTCGCCGACAACGACATCGTGCTGTACGACCGGGAACAGGACCCCGGCGAGACACGCAACCTCGCGGCCGACCCGGCCAACAGCGATCTGGTCACCCGTTACAGCACGCTCCTGGAGAACCTCATCGACTCGGAGATCGGAACCGACCAGCGCGCCTGGGTCACCGAACGCCCCCACCTGCTCGGCTGGCCCACCTGGCGCGGTGACACCAACCAGCCGATGCCTTCGGGAGCCGCCCGCGTCCCGGCGGGGGAAGCGGACCACTAGTCGAGCCGGCCCCTCAGGGCCGGCTCGTGTCCGACCCTGAGGGGCCGGGGCCAGGGCCGCGGGTCTGACTCTGGCGAATCGGTGCCGAGCCAGGAGGAGCCGATGTGCGCGTGTGGCGCGGCCGAGAGGCCCTGTGACCCCTAGGCTGGGCTGGTGCACCGCCTTCTCCGATGGCCTCGTAGGTCCGACCACACCAGATCGGCATCGCAGTCCGACCAGGCCGGGGCCGTCTACGGGTCCCTCCTCGCGGCTTCGGTGATCGTCACGGCCAGCGCGATCGGTGGTTCCCCGCGCGGCCAGGTCATTGTGATGATTCTCGTGACGGGCATCGTCTTCTGGGCGGCCCACGTGTACACGAACCTCGCCGGTGAACGGCTGGTGGGCCGACCCGTCGGTTGGGCCGAGGCACGAAGGGCCGCACGGCGCGAGTTGCCCATCGTCGAGGCGGCCGTGCTGCCGGCGGCTGCTTTGATGGTGAGCCCGCTCCTTGGACTGGGGCCGAGCGGTGCGGGCTGGCTCGCGCTGGCGGTCGCGGGAGCGCAGCAGTTCTCCTGGGCCCTGTTCGGAGCCCTGAACGCCGGTGTGTCCCGTACCCAGGCAGTCGTCGAGGGCCTGGTCAACCTGGCCTTCGTCCTGCTCATCGTGGCGGCGAAGGCGACTCTCGGCCACTGACGGGTTCGCCCCGAGCCTCGCCGTCCCGGCTGCGTCCACCGGTTCTCATGTCCATGTGGCAGCAGCATTGTGGTGACCGCCGTAGCGATGGCGCCCGGTTCCCGCGCTCCCCGGGGACCTCGACGGAGAAGGCCGTGAAGCCGGGCGTCACCGTACCCGGCGCCAAGGTTCGCAAGGACGGCGCTCAGCTTGTGGTGCGGATCCCCGGAGCTGCCGGCCGTGCGGTAGGTGGTCGCCTGGACGTGCCGGTGAGGCGGCCGGACGAAGACGGGGGCACCCCCCGGTCGGCCAGCGCGGCTCGCGCCAACCCGCGCAGCCAGGCGTGGGCGTGGTCGGTGTCGTAGCGCTGATGCCACGACAGGTATATCGGTGCCGCCGGCAGTTCGAGCGGGAGGGGAAGCACGGCCAGGCCGAGGTCGGCGACCGCGGACCGCGTGGTGGCCTCGGGAACGCTGATCAGGAGATCGGAGCCGCGCGCGAACTCCAACGCCGCCGCTTCCGTGGGCGCGGTCGCCACTACGTTGCGCGTCAGGTCGAGCAGCGCGAGGGCGTCGTCGAGGGCATTGCCGAGGTTTCCACGTCGCGAGACGGTGACGTGCTCAGCGGCGGCGTACCGCTTCGCGGTGACGGTCCTGATGCGGGTGAGGGGGTGACCCTGCCTCACGACGACGACGAGGCGGGTCTCGCCCACCTTCTCGGCGCGAACGTCCGGTGCGCTCGGGAGGTTGGCGTTCGCCTCCAGGTCGACCTCCCCGCGCCGCAACCCGGGTGTGTCGGTGCTCGATTCCGCGACGAAGCGCAAGCGCACGCCCGGCGCCTGTGCGCGTACGTCCGCGAGCAGTGTGGGGCCGCTCAGGGCGACCAGGGAATCGTGCCAGCGCAGTGTGAAGGTGCGCTCCAACGTCGCCAGATCGAGTTCACGGCTCGGCGCGAGCACGCCCTGGACCTGGTGCAGCAGCTCGTGCACCTGTTCCCGGACGGCGATCGCATACGGAGTCGGGGTCATCGTGCGGCCGGTGCGCACCAGGATCTGATCCCCGGTCGCGCGCCGGATTCGGCCCAGACTTCGGCTCATCGCGGGGGCGGTGACATGCAGACGTGCGGCCGCCCCGGCCACACTTCCCTCTTCCAGCAGCGCGTCGAGCGCGGTGAGCAGGTTCAAATCCAATTGCATGTGAGTAATCCTAGCCGTGCTTTACATGCAGTTGAAGTTAATTGAGGGGCTCTATACCTTCGAGACGAGAGCACGGGACGGAACTCCTCACCCGGCCTCATCACCCCTCTACACAACGGGAGTACCACCATGTCCGAGACCCTTCAGACCACCGATGTCGCCGATGTCGCCGCCTCGGACGCCGACCTGCTCGACCAGACCGTGATCGCGGTGCGAGCGGCCGGTTCGGCGCTGCGCGAGCGCTTCGGCGAGGTGGTCCACCACCAGACCCGCGA
>NZ_JBIAQX010000022.1:0-72801 GCF_042889445.1 Streptomyces sp. NPDC002602
TCGGGTCCCAGGATCCTTATCTGGTCGGGCAAGAGTTCGGCGTATTCCATCGCTGCGCCCGCCGCATCCCCCGACTCCCCCCGCCATGATGCGAGATGGTTCCGGGTCTGGAGGGTCTCGGGGTGTACTGCGCCCAACACCCGCACCATGTGCTCCAGCAGTTCGGTGAGCGCCTGCGCGGCCCCGGCCGCGTCCCCCGCCTGCCCCCGCCATGAGGCGATGTGTCTTCGGGTGATGAGGGTTTCGGGGTGGTCTTCGCCCAGGATCCGGATTCGATCGGCCAGGAGGTCGGCGGACGCCTGCGCGGCCCCGGCCGCGTCTCCCGCTTCCCCCCGGCAGGCTGCGAGGTTGGCTCGGGTGGTGAGGGTTTCGGGGTGGTCTTCGCCCCGTACCCGGATCATGGGCTCAAGAAGATCGGCGAATGCCTGCGCGGCCCCGGCCATGTCCCCCGCCTCCCCCCGCCAGGTCGCGAGGTTGATCCGGGTGGTGAGGGTGTCGGGGTGGTCTTCGCCCACGAGCCGGATTTGGTCTGCCAGGAGGTCGGCGTATGCCTGCGCGGCCCCGACCGCGTCTCCCGCATTCCCCTGGCAGGCTGCGAGGTTGGCTCGGGTGATGAGGGTTTCGGGGTGGTCTTCGCCCAGCACCCGGGCCATGGGCTCAAGAAGATCGGCGAATGCCTGCGCGGCCCCGGCCATGTCCCCCGCCTCCCCCCGCCATTGGGCGAGGTTGCTCCGGGCGCCGAATGCGTAGACGTGGTCTTCGCCCAAGCGGTTGCGAGTGGTGTCCGCGAGGCGTTGGAAGTGGTCGACAGCGGCGGTGACCTGACCGGATTCGCCGAGGCTGAGGCCGAGGCGGAACAGCACCGTAGGCGCGTCCCCGTGGTACAGGGCGTCTTCGGCATGGAGGGTGAGGGCCTCGACGTTGGTGCGCAGGGTCTGGGCGAGTTCGGTGTCGCGTTCGATCTCGGGCCAGGCGGCGATCAGGGCGTCGGCGGCGGTGCGGGCGGTCCGGTCGTGTTGGTGGGGCGTGAGGGCGTCGCGAGTGGCGCGCTGAACGAGCTGGTGAACACGGACGGCCTGGTGGGGTCTGTCTGGTTGGTGGTCGATGAGGCTGAGCCGGTCCATGGCACGCAGAGCACCCAAGGCCTCCTCGGGGGTGACCGGTGTGTTCTGGCGCTGCCATCTGCCCGGCCACCACTTCGGTCGCCGCGTTCGTACGGGGCTGATTGTGGTGCGGTGCATGGCGAGGTGGCTGCGGGCTGCCTGTCCGGTCAGCACGTCTTGGGGGATGCCATTGGCATCGAGAAGCGCGGCGAGTTGGAGCATGGGGCGGGCCAGGCCCGCCGGGCGCAGGGTGTCTGCGCGGTCAAGGGACAGGGACCATGCGGCGGCCAGTGCGGTGGCCTGTTCATCGGGCAATACGTCGGGGGCAAGGTCGGCGAGTGCGGTGGCCCGGTCGGCCAAGAGCCCACGGTATGAGGCCGTGCTCTCGCCGGAGTCGACGATGTAGGCAGCGGCCTGTGCCAGTGCCAGGGGCAGGTGCCCGAGGTCCGTGGCGAGGGTCGTGAGCTGGTCGGCTGGCTCTGTACGACCCTGGGCGTTCAGGGATGAGGTGAGGTAGGCGAGGGATTCGTCGGGGGTGAACAGGCCGACTTCGATCCGGCGGCGGCCTTCACCGAAGAGGGCGGCGTCGCGGCGGCGCGTGGTGAGCAGGGTGCGCCCGTGCGGGCTGGCGGGTGGCCACAGGCTGTACCGGGTACCCGGGTTCTCGGGGTGCACGACCAGATCACTCGGGTCGGCTACGTCGTCGAGGACGATCAGCCACCGACACGGGTCCTGCCCTGGCTTGGGGGCCAGCCAGGCCAAGAACTGCTTCGCGGCCTGTTCGGGGTCCTCGGGGTCGGCCCGGCACAATTCGACACCAGCCTGTGCGAATCCGCTCACCACAGCCGACTGCGCGCTGGCGGTAACCCAGATCAGGACGTCCAAGCCGCCGTCGTCCCAGGCTGCGCGCGCGTAATCGGCGGCGATTTGAGTCTTGCCGACCCCGCCCATCCCGGTCAGCACCTGCGAGAGGACGGCGGTGCCCCCGCCCTCGACCGCTGCCCGCAGCCGGTCCGCCTCGACGCGGTGCTGGAACGACCTCGCTTCGGAGGGGACGACACCGACCTGGTGCGGCCAGGACGCCGGCTCCCGCGGCGTGCCGTGCTGCACGGTAAGCGTGTGAACGTAGCCGCTGATCGCGGTTCCGCCGTTGGTGGCGGTCGCATTCCCGGTGCGGGAGAGGTGTACCGAGACGGGAGATTCACGACTGCTTCCCGGAGCCGGGCCGAGATAGCCCGTCACGGCCGTCTCATCGCCTGTGACCTCGGCGGTGCCGGTGTCAGCCACGGCCACTGATGGCTTGCGCTTCTCGACCCGCGACTTGCGTGATGATTCCTTCGTCATGGATGCGGGCCTACTCCGGATTCGAGTAGTTGATACCGGAATTGGAGTTCTTGCCGCGGGCCTCCCCCGTCCGGTCGGCCGTTGCAGAACCACGTCCCCGGCCGCCGGGCCGCCGGATACCGGTATTGCCGCCACGCTCGGCCTTCCCAGTACGGGCGGCCCTGTCTGTCGGCCGGGTAGAGGACGGGCGCTGGAACAGCGCCCAGAGCAGGGCGGCGATGCCGACAGCGGCTTGGACAGTGGCCCCGACCAACTGTCCCGCCCCGGGGCCGTCCAGAAGCCAGACGACCGGTGTCGACAGGATGCCGACCGCCGCCAGCACTATGACCGTGATCTTCCAAACCTGCGACACAGCAGCTTCCCCTCGCCCTGAATCACCCGTCACCACACAGCTGACGGTCCGCCCTCTCGCATTGTCCCGTGCAGTTCTCGCCCGTTCCAGGAAACGCGCATTTTCGGCATCTCGGTTCCCTGACTGGGGATCGCCAATGCCTGGAGGCCCGCCTCTACGAACGACGGCCGATGAGGGCACCGGTCAGTGGCCTTTCGACCCTTAGGTCCCGAATCAAGCCGTGCGTAGGTGTCCCCACACCGCAGGTGGGCCAAGATGATCAGGGCCTGACGGCCGATAGGCAGCCGTCGTCACCCCGGGGCCGCCTTCCTGAGATGCGCGGCCAGCCGGTGCCTGTCGCGGGCCTGGGCGCGGCAGGCGAAATCATCGCCCGGTTTCGGATCAGGCGCGGTCGGGCCGTTCCGGCTGGCAGTTGCCGCAGAGTTTGAAGCGCTCGCCGCCCTCACCGCCCAGGAGGAAACCCAGTCGGCACTCGCCTCCCTGCAGCGGGAAATCGCTGACCTGCGCACCACCATGGAGAAACTGCGGCCCCAGCCGACGCCACCGCTGAAGCCGCGGCCGCAGAGGTGAGCAAGGAGCACAGTGCGCTGCTCAAGATGGCGGCCCGCGTTTCCTCCGCCGGTCTGCTGTGTCACCGCGACATCTGGGAGTTCATCACCGCTCATGCCGGACGCGACATCCGCACTTCCGCGTTCCGCCGCAGGTAGCCGGAGAGGGAGACGAGCGGATTCGCGCCGCCCTGTCCGGCCGTTCGCTGATCGCTCTACTGATCAGCCTGCACTCCATCAAGCGCACCGCCAACGACGGGGACGGCGACCAGGAACTCGCCGCCACCCTGTACGAGCGGATCGCAACAAGCCTGACCAGCCTCACCCCCAGCGGCCAATCGGTCACCATCACCCTCGGCGGCCAGTCGTACCGACTCGAAGTTCTCCCCGCCGCCAACCCTGCCCTCGAACACCACGACGAGCCGAAGAACACCGACACCCCATCCGAATCGCCGGACAAGAACCCCGACGAAAAGGCCGGCCCCGCCGCCGCGTGAGAACCCGGTGCGGCACCCGGCACCACAGTCCGGATGCCGCACCGCGCACCATCCCCTCACCGAAGCCGGCGGCCAGGCCCTTCCGGCTCCGGCGCATCCGGGCCGCGCAGCGGGCGCAGGGCGCAAGGCCGCGGTTAAGTGCCTGGTGGCAGATTCCTGCCCTCGCCGTCTCCTTCGCCGAACCGGTACGGAGCCGATGACGAGCTCGCTCTGGTTCATCAGCTCCTGACCGACAGGTGGCTCGCCGAGATCGAGTCCGTGCCGTGGACGCGGCGGCCGGGGGACACCGCCGCGGCCCCGCAGGATCCTCCTGCAGCCCCGCACCGTAGATCACGCTGAAGGTCATGCTGGAGCACTGCGGGCGCAGCACCGGCCGGTGGGAGGCGCTCGCCTCCCGCCCCGACACTGGGGCAACGTCTACCCAGCCTCGATCCTGCGCCGGGCAGGTTGCGAAGGGTGCTCCCCGCCGACGCGGGGGTGGTCCGTGGTCCGCTGTCGATCACGACGGCCTGGTGGTGGTTGGGGTGCCGTTAACGAGCGGCGAGTCAGGTGACAAGTAACCCGAAAGTAGCTTTCGGATCGAAGGTCGGGCAGTGGGCGGCGGGAAACCCCGTTCCTGGAAGGGTTGGTGATCGGCGTCGATAGCCTGCGGGGATGAGGGAGCAGATGGGGGGCGAGCGTCCGGCCAAGGTCGAGCAGGTCGCCGCAGCACTGGCCGCGTTGGGGATGTACGACGGGGAGAACACCCCGAAGGAGCACTCCGAGGAGGCCGCCCGGCTCGGCGGTCCGGACTCCCTGAGCAGTGATGGAGCCCCCGTGTCTCTCATCACCGAGTACAGCACCACCGCCCGGCCGGACCGCAGGATCGTGGAGGTCTACGACTCCGACGCCTACCTCGGCGACGACGAGGCGTTGCAGCGGTCAAGGACCCGGGTGGTCGCCGGAAACGGCTATCACCTCTACCTCCACAGCCTTCAACCCGACATCGAAGTACAGGTCACCATCAGGGTCTGGGACACCCCCCGGAAGCCCCCGGAAGACACCGAGGGCACGGTCCCGGTCTCCCTGGAATCAGAGACGGGCCAACTCGTCGTCAACCAGGTCACCTTCGGGCCGGCGGGCATGATGGACCTGCCCCGACCCGGCGTCTACGACGGGCACGCGGCATGGAGCGGACGAGATGCCACGGCCGCCTACTACGACACATGCCTCCAGCGCGCTGTTGATGAGCGATGGGGCCCGGAACAAATCGGAGCAGCGTGGAAACAGTGCTCCACGGCTGAGCAGTACACCCTCGACCTCTGGTTCGTAAGGGAATCCGAACCCGAGGACAAGGACGAGGACGAGGACGACGAATAGCGTTGGGGACTGCTCCCCAAACATCGGATGGGGCCCGTGACTTCCGTCCAACCGCGCGGGAACACGGGCCATTCCATCCCGCCTGAACACGGCCCGTCCTGAAGCCTCTGCCAGGGCCGCCCGCCCTGCCGGGCTGCTTCGCGGATATCCCTGTCCGCTGCACGCCGGCGCCTCAACCGTCCAGCCCGGATGCTGATCACGGGGGCCGGTGGAAGGGGCTGCGCAGTGGGGTGGGATCTGGGTCTGGACGGGGTAGTGGACCACTTCACCCTGTCCGGCGACGAGGCGGGCCCCGACCAGCCGGGACCGAGCGCCGGCCGCGGATCCACTCGTCGTTGCCAGTCGCAGACCACCGACCGCGTTGCTACTGCAGCCAGCCAGCAGCAGCTGGCGCCGTTCGTCCGTACGGGCTTCCCTCCTCTACTTTGTGCCCGCTGCACGGGCACTTGGCAATGGTCGACCGAACACCCAGTCCCACGCCAACCAGGCACGTAGACTCCGGCCATGGCCAAAGCTCTGACTGCCCAAACAGTGGTAAACAAACTGCAAAGCCCCTGAGAAAGGGCTGGTCGCGAAGGGTGCTCCCCGCCGATGCGGGGTGGTCCGGCCCAGCTTGCGGTCGACACCGGCCACGCCTCGTTCTCCCCGCCGACGCGGGGGTGGTCCGCGGCTCGCCGCGACAGCCGAACGCGAGCAGATGTCCTACCTCGGCTTCCTCGCTGAACTCCTCCTCGCCGAGTGCGACGACCGGGCCCGCCGCCGCTCCGAACGCCGCAGCAACGCCGACGGTTTCCCCCGCGACAAGTCCCTCCGAAAGTTCGACTTCGACGCCAGCCCGAACCTCGACGCTGCCATGATCCACACCCTCGCCAAGTGCGAATGGATCAAGAAGAGCCTGCCGCTCTGCCTCATCGGCGACTCCGGCACAGGCAAGTCCCACCTACTGATCGCCCTCGGCACCGAAGCCGCGATGGCCGGCTACCGGGTCAAGTACGTGCCGGTGACGAAACTGGTCAACGAGCTCGTCGAGGCCGCCGACGAGAAGCAGCTGACCAAGACCATCGCCCGCTACGGCCGCGTCGATCTTTTGTGCATCGACGAGCTCGGGTACATGGAACTCGACCGCCGTGGCGCCGAACTCCTCTTCCAGGTTCTGACCGAGCGGGAGGAAAAGAACAGCGTGGCCATCGCCTCGAACGAGTCCTTCTCCGGCTGGACCAAGACGTTCACCGACTCCAGGCTCTGCGCGGCCATCGTCGACCGCCTTATCTTCGGCGGCAACATCATCGAGACCGGCACCGACTCCTACCGCCTCGCCACCACGCGCGCCCGCGCCGAACAACAGCCGGCCACGAGCTGATCAGGACGCAAGGGGCTCCGTGACAAGCATCAGTGCTCGCGGATCCTCGACCACCACCAGCCGCCGACCATCCGTGCGCTCACGGGTCCAGGGTCCGGCAGAGTGCGACGCTCGAACTCGTCGTCGACGCGAGCAATCAGCCGGCCGAGATCCCGCCGGGCACCGCGAGGGAGGTGAAGCATGGCTTCCTCCAGATCGTCGCGGGCATACTCCACCTCCAGCCCGGGCTGCCAGACCGGGGACGCGTTCAGATAACGGCCGGGTTGTTTGAACGCCCACTCGAAACGGGCGAGTGCGTCAGCAACTGCTTCAGGCCACATCCGCTCATGCTCGACACGGCGGACAGCTGCACGCGTCTTCGCGGAAACGCCGCGGATCTGCCGAACTGCAACATGTCTGCGAGGCCTCCAGCGCTCAGCGCGGACGGACTTCGGGCGCCTACGCGGCATCGCCCTTTCTGATCAACATGGCGCCATGCTGCCACGAGTGGGGCTGGCTCCGCACGCACGATCGAACCCGCCGCCACCTCGCGTGCTCCTACTTCTCACCAACATTCACGCGCTCTCCTGGCGACGCGTGATGGCGAAACCCACCAACAAGTGCTCTCGCTTGAGACCTACGTAGCCAGTGATTTCGACTGCTCGGGTGAGGACATCGAGCGGGACTGGGTGGAGCGGACGGGCGGCACGGGTGGTCGGAGGGGTGTTCGCGGCGTCGGTCATGAGGCGGTGGGCTCCTTCTCGTACGGCGGGCAGGGCAGTCGACCCCGCTTCGGTATAGCCGACGGGGACCACAGGGGTGCGTGCTTCCCGGCAAGGCTCCCCGGGGCCTGCGATGAACAAGCCAATCGAAGCGGTGACGCGACACCGGCAACCGGCGACCGCAACGCACCCGCTCGGCTGCCGCGGCACCCGGGCAGCCGGCCCCGACGGAAGCCGCGATCCCCGCCCACCGGCAACAGGCCGCACCGGCCAGGGGCGCGGGGCGTACATGGTGATGGCGCTGCCCTCCACGCCCGGACGCGCGGGCGCGGTGTCCGGGCGTGGACGGACCGCGTACGGACGCGGACGGGCAGGTAGCGGATCGCGTGGAGGGTGCTCGCTGGTCCGGGCTGTGTCGGGGTGGGTGACCGTGATGCCCGGGTGTCGTTGACGGGTCATGATCACCGGCAAGTTCCGTCACGCGACCGTAGCCATCGTGGCCCTGCTCTGCTGCGCCGCCGCGAGCCCCCATGCGTCCCATGCGAGTTCTCACGCCGAAGGGGTTCCGGACCTTCGTGTCACGGTGGTGGGAGCCCGCAACCTCAAGCACGAGGACGGGCTTCTCGGGAAGAACGATCCGTACGCGGTCGTCTCGGTGGGAGCCCAGAGTCACCGGACGAAAACGGTGAGGGCCGCTGGCAGCACTGTCACCTGGAACGAGACCTTCACGTTCACCGCCCCGAGCGCTGAAGACGATCTGGAGCTGCAGCTGATGGACGACGACCTTCTCAAGGCCGACCCCATCGGCCATGCACGTATTCCTGTGCAGGACATCGCCATTGGAGAGACGAGGGAGTCCTGGCACCAGGTCGGAGAAGGTTCGAAGGCCAGGGGTGAGGTGCACTTGCAGATCACCGGTGAGCCGTAGCCCTTGTCGTTCTTGACTTGAGGGCGCCGGCCCGGCGGAGGCATGCTCGCGGCCGACGCCCGCACCTACCGCACCTGACGCCGGTTACCGCGCCCGCGGCCAGTCGCGGGGCGAAGAGGCCGAGCAAGGCGCAGCAGGCGTTCCAGCGGGGCCTGGAGGCCCTTGCGCAGTGGGTGGAGCGGGAAGGCGCGGACCGGCCGGTCCCCCGCGCGCACGGAGAGGAGGTCGCGGTCGAGGGCGAGGCGGAGCCGGTGGTGGTGAAGCTGGGCGTGTGGGTCTCCAACACCAAGAGCCGGCCGGCGGGTGGCGCACGCGGGTCGGGGGCCTCCCGCACCGGCGCGGCAACGGCGGCCGGGGCGGGAGCGGACGCGGTGCCCGGAACCGAAACGTGCCGGGCCGGCTTGCCCCCCCCGTCCCGGGGATCACCGTCGCGCGCACCCCCGGAGGTCCGGATGGGGGAAGTGCCTATTGGGTGGCGCCTTCCTGTGTGCTGCAGTAGCGGTTGAATCCTGCTTCCTGTCCGGCGAGATAACCCTTTTCGTAGTTGGGGTCGATTGCGGCTGCTCCTTGCTTGGGAGATGTCTTCTTGCAGTCATCGCGTGCGTCGACTATTCCCGCGGCGAAGCCTTTTCGGAACTGAGATTGGGCATCTTCCTGTTCTGTCTTGGGGTCTTTTTGAGGATCGTTCGGGAGCTCGTTCGGCGTGGTCGCGGCCAGGACGCAAGTGGCGCTCCCATTCGTTCCAGTAGCAGTGAGCTGTGCCGTCTTGACATCCTCGGCGGTGCCCGGGAGCACGTACCTGAAGGTTCCATCGGCTTTGGTCGTAGTGGGACTTCCGCTGTTCGCGGCTGCGCCGATCGCTACTTTGCTGTTTGGCGGGAAGCCCGTGCCGGTGAATTCTATGACGGGGGTGCCGGGGCCGGCGTGTGCTTTCATCGTGCACGTGGCTGCGGGTAGCGCGTTCGCGGTCTGGGCGGAAAACAGGACCGCAGGTCCTGCTACGAGCGATGCCAGGACCAGTGCTGCGAGGGCTTTATGGTCTCGGTTCATGAGCGTTCCTTTGCGGACTTACCGACCGACAGTGTTGGTGATGTCCGGGAGGACCTGTCGATGAGAGAGTCGAACCCTCCAGTCTCATCGTCTCTCGCCCTCGTTCAAGCCACGACCGGACAGCAGCCGCCGTGCCTCGCGGCGTCTCCACGGCCTGCACCGGAGCCGCTCTGACGGTGACAACCCGAGCCTCCGCCCCGGTGCGGCGCCTGACCGACTGCCGTCGGGACGCCGGGCTGGTGCTGCCGACCACGCTCAGTGGACGGCAGGCCGGCGTAAACCGTCACGCAGCGCTGCCCGGGGCGCGCACACGCCTGTTGGTCAGCTTGGTCAGCGCGCACGTACGCCGCGACCTGGTCGGCACCAGGCTGTCCTGGGACCTGGCCGTCGGCGAGAACGAGCGCCAAGTCTTGCTTGGCACTCCAGCCGTAGATCGTGAATTTCATGCCCGAGTGGCTTGTCGACGGTATTGGCCGGCCCGGGATCGTGCCTGGTGGCGGCGCCGCCAGTCGGACCAACCGATCCAGTGGGCGGCATCGTGGTCGGGTCGGACAACGAGTGTCATGAACCGGCGCTGGATCTCGTTGCAGGTGAGCGGAATGAGGGCATCGGGTGCGGGGCGGGTGCGCTCGTCTGCGCCTACGACTCAGGGTGTCCGCCCGGAACCTCCCCACCCCGGTGGTGACTTCGTGCCTGCAGGCCACCGCGAGGAGGTGTCCGGTGCCGCGTTCCTCCAGTGCGGTTCGCAGCTTGAGGTTGCCGCCGTAGACCTCGTCGCCGGCAACCCATGCGGCCTGGTGGCCGGCGTCCAGGAACCGGGCACCCATACGAGTGGCCAGTTCCGGCTTGGTGGCGAAAACGGTGTCCTGGTCGAGTCCGGCATCCCGGCAGCGGTCAGGGTCGGAGGTCCATGAACGCGGGTGAGGCTGATCCCGGGGAGTGGACCCCGGGTTTCATACGACGAGTGACGGCGTACGTGTCGTGATCAGCTGTTGTTCGAACTCGGCTGGTGTGAGGTAGCCGAGCGCGGAGTGGCGACGGCGTCGGTTGTGGTACGACGGCCGGCGGAACAGTTCGAGCCTGGTCTGTGCCTTCGGGTTCCAGCGGCGTCCGTCGAGCAGTTCGCGCTTGAGGCCCTGGAAGAACAACTCGGCGAGGGCGTTGTCGTGGCTGGGCCGACCCGGCCCATGCTGCGGCGGATACCTGCCGCGGGCAGAGGTCGGCGAGGGCGGCCGCGCTGTGTTGGGCACCTTGGTCGGAGTGAAGGACCACGCCTTGGACCCGGCCATCGCGGGCGGCCACGGCCCTCTCGATCGCGCCGGTGACCAGGGAGGTGCGCATGTGGTCCGCGATCGACCAGCCCACGACCTTCCTCGAGCGGATGTCGATGACCGTGGCGAGGTGGAGCCACGTCGAGCCGACAGCCATGTGAGTGGTGTCGCCGCACCACCTGGTGTTCAACGTGTCCGCGGTGAAGTCGCGCATCATCAGGTCCGGCACGGGCGCCGCGGCCCTGTCCGCGATCGTGGTCCACTTCTTCCGACGCGGGTGGCGGCCGACGGTGTGGTTGTTCCGCATCAGCCGGGTGACGCGCTTGCGGTTGGTCCCGTGCCCTCTCGCCCGAAGCTCGGCATGGGCGCGCGGAGCGCCGTGGGCACCGCGATGCTCGGTGTGGATGGCGCGGATCTCGTTCACGGTCCGCTTCTCCCGAAAGAGCGCGACTGCGTCCTTCCTGAACCCCTCCGAATACGCAGACCCGCGTCCCACCCGGACATCCCTCCCTGGACCATGAAGATCCACGTTCGGGGTGCCCACTCCAAAGGATCAGCCTCACTCGCGTTGTTACCCCGTCTGGGCCCAGAGACGCCGGTGCTGTGGGACCGGGGCTTCGACGGCAACGCCCCTTCCTCGCCGCGATGCACGCCACCGGTACACATGTCCTCGGCCGTATCAATCTCGGTCTTTGACGACGTCAGGGACGCGTCATCGAAGCCTGGGTGCGTCAACTGCACGGACGGCAGCTGACTCGGGCCCCGAGGTGGTGGCCACGTGTGTCAGGCGGGGCCTGGGTTCCGCCACGTCCCGGCGGAACGCCCATTTCATCTCGGGCTCGGTGACGCACTTCATCACCCGGCGCACCGGCGGTGTGCACAGCAGTGTCATGATCACGAGCATGGCCGCGGTCACGGCGACCCTGCCGGTGGGGGTGCTCAGCGACGGGTAGCGGTCGAAGAGTCCGGCGTACTGGGCTCCGCGGATCAGGAAGCCGTGCAACACGTACCCGCAGATGGTCCCGGCGCCGAGCACCGTGAACCAGTACCGGCGGCCGGGTACCAGCGCGAGGAACGCGGCGACCAGCACCAGCGTGCAGCAGAACAGGGCACCCGCGCGGATCAACCCCGGCCACCACGCCAGCCCGATCTCCTGCACGCTCCGCGACCGGTAGAGCCAGTTCAGCGGGATGTTGGGCGTCACCCAGTAGGTGAAGGGCAGCGCGCCGGCGAACACGAGCACGGCGAGTGCTCTCGGTCCGCGCCGCCGCAGGAACAGGAAGTGCCCGGGTTTCATGCACAGGCCCAGCACGAAGAACGGCAGGAACTGCAGGACCCGTGCGAATTCGAGCGTCGGGCCGATGCCCGGAGTGAGCGTCGCCAGGGCCCCTACGACCAGGGAGACCGCCAGCGGCCACCGCAGGGTGCGCCACAGCGGAGTGGTCAGCCGCCAGATGAAGAGCGCGAGCAGGAACCACATCAGGTAGAAGGGCTGGAGAAGACTGATCGGCTTCTCCGGGTCGTTGGTCCCGTACCTCGCGAACAGCGTGTAGGCGACCTCGAAGACGACATACGGCAGTGCTACTCCGGTCAGGAGCTTGCGCATCTGGTCGGGGCGCCCGGTGTAACTGCGCGAGAGGTAGCCGGATATCAGGATGAACACCGGCATGTGGAAGGTGTACACGAACATGTAGAGGGCCCGGGTGGCCCGGCTGCCCTCGATCACCAGCGGCCACAGGTGCCCCATGGCCACCAGCAGGATGGCCAGATACTTGACGTTGTCGAAGTACGGGTCTCGACGGGTGGGCCGGGAGGCCGGCTCCGTGGGGGGATTCAGACCCGTTGTCTTGGTGGCCGAAGCGGTGCCGACCTGTCTCGGGTTTAGGGCCTCCGCCTCCTCCGCTACGGGCAGAGGAGTCCTTACGTATTCAAGTGCAGCGGAAACCATTCGAGGAAGCATTCGAGGACCATAGCTCGGCAATTCCCTCTTGGGAAAAGGTTGCGCATTCGAAAGTAACGATTCCGTATACCCGGGAACCCAGATGGGCATTTTTGGCATTGATCAGGGCATAAAGGACGTAAAGGCGCTTGCGGGGCATCCTCGCTTTGAGGCACAGCCTCCAGATGCCCATTCGTGACCAAGGTGTCCCAGCCCTGAGCCGACGCCGCAGGCGGCGGTGGCGGGTGTGAGGACGAGGATGCCTTCGGATGCCGGGGCCCGCTGACCGAAAACCGCATCATGCCCGCAGCCCTCGAACTCGGCGAGAGGAACGAGGCCGGCGCGGCTGGCCGCCGAACACAAATTTCGATGCCGTCGGTGATGCCGTCTGACCGCCGGCGATGAGATGGTCGACGACCTCGGCCAGAGTCTTCAGCCCTGCTCAGGGGTTGATCGCGCAGCCCGCCCGGCCGGCAGGGGCCCGGATCTTGCCGAAGGCTCGGGTGTTCGTGGAGCGGTCCACGCAGACCAGCAGGCCGGCAGGCCGGCAGACGCGTCTGGCTCCGTGGCGGAGGTGTGCGACGTGACCAGGAGCCGGTCGACGAAGACCAGTGACCTGGTCATGAGGTCTGGGGACTCGACAGAAGCTGGAGAAACGAATGATCGTCAACGGAATGAAGGCGCGTTTCCGTCTCGTTATGGATTCGGAGGGCGGGAGCAGAATCACCCGCCTTCTTTCCCGTAGGGAATACCTATATCCCTTGATCGCAGAATTCACTGTCCGGCCGAATCAAGGGGATCCAAGCGGATTCGACATGGGAGACATGCGCTGGTCAGGAGATTTGGGGGAAGCCGTCTCCACCGGTAAGAACCCCGACCAGGGAATGATGATCCACCTGTCCATCGCGCACGTTCTCGACTGCCTCCGCCCGGTATTGGAAGGTCGCACAAAGAATGCTTCCTTCGCCGGAGTGGACACATCGTTTCGTCTTGTCTTCCACAGCGGAAAGAAGGGAATCATGATCTCCTCCCCCTCTGGACCTGTAGGGAGATTCGATCCCTCCGAGCTGGCAGGGGCCCTCCTGCTGGCTGCGGAAGACTTTTTGACCGAAAATGTCAGCGCACTACCGCCCTCCGACGCCGGGATGCAGGATTACCTTCTCTCGTTGAACAAGTTCCGGAAGATCGCCCTATCCCTGTGACATGAGGCGGCGCAGGAACGGCAGGACGTTTGCCCCTCGAGCCGGCCGCCGCGAGGGGCAGTCGTTCACCTTGATCGGGGGTGTGACCGTGATACGCGCCAAAGGGGCGGTTTCGCTGGAGCCGCGGCGGAAGGTGGCCTTCTACCGGCCCACAGCCCCTGAACGAGGTCAGCCTCCAAGTCCATCTGCGTGAGATCGGCGTCCCCCCGCAGCGCGGCAGGGCCTCCGCGATCCGTCAGCTCGTCCTCCAAGCCCCGGCCCCCGTCACGCGAAAGCACTCGGCCACCACGACAAGACCGCCACCCGCCTGGTCACCGAAGCCGGCGGAACCTGGAGCCGATACGTCCCAGGCGACCACCAGAGGTGAAGCGGGGCTACTTACGCTGGGCCGCTGAACCCCGTTTGTCCTCAACGTGGACGATGTGAAGCTCGGTGCCGTCCCGGTGGCGCTTGGAACGTCCGAACAGCCCGACAGTGACCTGCGACTGATCCTGAGGCTCATCAAGGCCGACATACGTCAGGACGTCGTTGTGATGCCCCGTGACGACCCGTCCCTCGACGTCCTTGAGGTCGATCACCCCGAAGTCTCCTGCCGAAGATCCGGCATGCGCCGGGCCGAATTTCTTCAGGAGGTCGGTTGCCTGTTCAGCAAGCTCCCCGTCCGGAGCGGTCAGCACGACACAAGTGCCATGCTCGAACAGCACCCACGACTAGCGAGGATCGACGAGAAGCCGCTGCCAGACGTCCATCAGTATCTCGGCGTTCACACCGATCATCATGACCGATCATCATGCATGCCGCAGAGCACCGACACAGGTGACGATCGGCCGACGTCTCCGGCGAATACGCGAGTGCTCCCCGAACCCGCGGGGATGAACACCCGCGTGGAGCGGTGCCATGTCTCTGATCGTCACTTGGGCGACGTCTTTCGGTGGCGGCTTGTCGGGTGTGGGGCGTCGGTGCCGTTCAGGCAGCGGTCGAGGAGTGCATGCATGCGGGGGACGGGGAGGGACGGGTTGGCCGCGGCGCCTTCTGCGGTGCGGGGGTCGACGAGGAGGGCCTCCAGGGCCTCCGGTGTCAGGCGTGGGTTGGCGGCGGCGGCCCGGCGCACCGATTCGTCGGGGTCGCTCACCGGGGGCAGGGGCAGGGTGGGATCGGCTGCGGCCAGGGCCCGTACCTCGGGATCCGGGTGGCCGATGAGGTGGGTGCGGCCGGTGCGCGGGAAGTCGGGCAGGGTCAGCAGGTGCGGACGGTGGGCGGGGCGGGTGACGAAGACGTCCAGGAGGAGGTGCGGCGGAGCCAGCGGGTGGTGGCAGGCCAGCCGGATCCGTACCTCCTCGTCGTCGTCCTGTGCGAGCGTCTCGACGAGTTCTGCGGGCAGGCCGGACCAGCTCGCCGCAACCCGGCGGAGCACCGGTTCCTCGGACGCCGCGCAGGCGGCGAACCAGTCGGGCGACGGTTCGGTGATCGGCTCGGTGATCGGACAGGTGCAGTCGGGGCCGTGCCCGATGACTCCGTGGATCGCCCAGTACTCGGCCCAGGTGCGGGGGAAGGGGTGGAGGCGTGCGCGCATCCGCACGTCCTCGTCCGGGTCCTCCCTCAGCTCCGCCACCAGGTCCGGTCCCAGGTCGGGCCGGGCGGCGACCAACTCGCGGACCTTCGCCTCGGGGTGGCGAGCGAGCCGGGCGACGGCATCGGCCGGGGTGTGGCGGTTCCAGGCCAGAGGGTGCACCGTGTCGTCCGCGAAGCACTGCTCGACGAGCGCGGGGGACAGGGCACACGTGCCGAGCACGTGCGCCTTGCTGAGCGAGCCGATGGACGGCAGCTTGGCCTCCACCGCTTGCGGGTCCAGCACCCAGTCGCTCTCCCGCGCCGCCTTCCGCACCGCGGGGTCGGGGTCCTCGAGCAGCCCCGCCCGCTGCGCCGGGGTGAGCAACTGCCACAGCCAGGCGGCCCGTATCCGGAGTTCGGCGTGCTCGCGGCCGGCCATCGAACGGTGGAAGGACAGCGGGATCTGCGGGGACGAGTCGAGTTCCCCGATGATCTCGTTCGCGGTGAGCATGCCGTCCTCGCCCCCGTCCTGGGCGGTCAGGAGAGTGACGAGGATGTCGTCCGGCAGCGGTCGGACCCACCGGGGACGGGGGCGGGGGCCGCCGGCGAGCCACCCGCGGACGATCCCCGACGGGTCTGTTGCCAAGGGGGCGAGTTTCGCGGGGTCGAGGTGCCGGTTGACGGCGAGCGCGCGGCGAATCCCCCTGTCCGGGTGGCGGAGGGCTGCGTCGATGACGTCGTCGGGCAGGTCACGACCCTCGCACATCAGCAGGCCAACCTCACCGGCAACCTGATCCACCAGGCGCATCAGTACGTCGGAGGGCGCCGCCGGATTGAAGGCGATGCCGCGCAGCCACGGTTCATGCAGGGAGTCGGACACCGCGTCATCCTGCCACCTCGCCGCACGCCCGGACCGGGTCACATGGTGACCACCAGGCGAGTACGTGCTCAACACTTTGCGCGGATCCGGATTCATTTGAGCCGTGGGTCAGTTGGAACCTGATCACGGTTGTTGGACCTTGAGCCTGAGGCTGTGTCCCACAAATGTTCACGCGTCCGCAGCCGGGACCTGGTGGAACCGGGCGCCAGTGGCATCTGGGACGAGGTTGTGGGGCGGTGGTGTCGGGACCGGCGGTGGGACTGTGGCCCTTCGAACCACGCGAGTTCGTGGACATCCTGGCCGGGGTCATCCCGTGGTTGGAGACCTTCTGTGAGCCAGTGGAAACCAAGGCCGGCGGCGACGTGGATTTCTGGGTGCGAGACAGTTCGGCCCTGGGCCCGCGCGCCTTCGATCCTGCCGATGTCGGCGTGTTCTTCCCGTCCGAGGACGAGGAATTGCCGGCCGAGGACGAGGACTACTCGGCCTTCTCGCGCCCACCGGTGTTGCTGGAGAAGGCTCCTTGGCGGCTCCGACGAGTCCGGCCATGGGGTGGCGTAGTGCGGCCCGGCGGGCGGCGTCGGCGGCGAGTACGGGGACCAGGGCGTGGAGTTCTGTGCTGTGGCCGATGCCGTCCATCGACGCCGGGAACGTCGTGGTATCGCCGGCGGGGCGCCAAGGAGAGGGGGCGGAACGCGCTCCTTGCGCGTTCCGCCCCCTCTGTTCAGGTGATGGCCCGTACTGCCAGAAACAGCCAGGCCAGTGCGACGCAGGCCAGGGCCATGACCTCGCCGGGTTGCCTGAATGCCGCACGGACCGAGTCGCGTGCGCGGAGCCATGAGAACTTCAGCTGATCGGTGAGACTCATGGGCGAGCCGATGAGTTCGGCGCCCATATAGAGCCCGAGCGGGCTCAAGATGGTTGCGGCCAGCATCAACGGGGTGACCTGAGGCGAGATCACACCCACGATCAGGAACACGGCGGCTGCGACAACCCACATCCTGTATCGGGTCTGCTGGGGCAGGGCGAACCGGTCGCGTTCCTCTGTCACGACTGCAGTCACCTCCCGCAGATCAGATGCGGTTCCCGGATGCGGCCATCGGCGGCGTTCCGAAGAATTGCATGATCGTGTTGATGACGGCCTGCATCTCGCTGGGGTCACGGGCGAGCTTCGTCGTCTTGAGGTACGCCCTGAGAGCGCCGACACCATTCTTCGAGGCGGCGATGGCGGCGCGGATGAGCGTGGGACCGTAGCGGGCCGCGAGGGCTGCCACGGCCAGCGGCCATGCCTGCTCCGCGGCGGGCGCGTGGGGGTCGTTGCCCGGTCCGGCTTCGATGGCCCCCAGGAACTGGGCGTCCGTGGAGGAGAGTTCGGCGACGAAGGCCGTGTCGGCCGGCAACACACGAGCGTTGGAAGCGCTCAGCGCCTCGACCGGCTGAGTTGCGCTCGCCGACTGACGGGCCTCAGATGCCTGGGCCAGGCCGGAGCCGGCTCCGATGGCTATCGCGGCCATAGCCGAAACAGCCACCATGCGCAGAGTCTTGCGATTCATACGAGATCGTCCTTTGCGTGGTCGCAAAGGGGGAAGTCCGAAAGGGCAACCTGAACAGGCGTGGAAACCAAGCCCCCCGGACTCCTATCCCCCGATTACTTTTCCGTCGAACCACTCTCGGTCAAAGAGTGGTTCGACACGCATTACCTTTCCTTGGGTAAGGCGTGGGCAGCACTTTACCCGCAGTTTGATCACCCGCCGGCTGCGAACTAGCCACGAATCACGCAAAGTTGACGCGCAGCATGCTCCTGACCTGTGAAAACACGTCACAGCGCGGAGATCCAATTGACCGAATTCTTTCGGTAGCCGTCGGCCGTCTCTGGCGCAGACCGTCGCGAGGCCGGCCGGGTCGCTCTCGAGGGGGAACGGCGCCTCCGGGCAAGGCCACTTCCCCACGGCATTCAGCCGGGGAAGGGCGATGTTGCTGCCTCCGGCGATGTCAGGCACCAGACACCTGAGAGCCCACCAGGCTGCTGAGGCTCGTGCGCGAGCTGGATGCCCGCAGAGATCGCATGGACCCCAGCCCCCAGCGGGTCCACGGGGTCTGATGGGCAATCATGGGAGGGGATCATGGGGGCACGGTGCGTCGTCATGAGTTGTCGGATCTGGAGTGGGAAGCGTTGTCCGCGCGCGTACACGGTCAGTTGCCCGCCGAGCCCGCTCGGCATCCCGCTCAGCCGCCATGATCTCCTCGTTCCGCTCCTGCGTACCGGCAGTCAGCAGCGCACCGGCCGCAGCGGCGATGGCGGTCTCTTCGCCGCTGCGGGTGTGGCTGGCGGTCGCGTTCGCCGTCACCGACAACGTGCGCACCGCCTCTCCCTCACGTGCCTCGGCAGCCTCGCGAAGGCTGACGAACAACTGCTCGCGGACCGCGGCCTGTTCCTTCAGCCAGACCTGGGCGCCGGCAACAGCAGCACGCGACCGGGCCTGTCCCGGCTCGTCCAGTTCCGTCACGGCAGCGATCTCGCCGGATGAGTGGCTGTTGTTGTTCCGAACTTGAGGAGTGGTGGTCGAACGGGAGTCACCTGAACTCCGCACCCGCCGGTCCTCCCACCGCCATCGTGACCCTCGCGTACATCACATCGAGCGGCAGCATGACCGCGCGCACCGGGTGGACGTCACGTCGCCGAGGTGCCCGGCCGCACGGCGAGGCCAGAGCGCCCACAGGCACGACGCCTGGCGTACCGCCACCACCCGCGTCCTCGCAGCAGTGCGCAGCTTGTCACCCGAGCGGTGGGAGGCGAGGACGTCCGCAATGGCCAACCGGCGGCGACTGTGAAAATCGCTGTCCGATCACCGGAGCACGGTGATAGACATTCGGCGTGGAAAAGAATCTTGAGTTCCCTGACCTGTTGCGTCTGATCGATGAACGGTCGACCGCCTTCCGCGCCGTGGTCGCCGCCGCGCCCGGTCTCGACGCGCAGGTGCCGTCCTGCCCCGGGTGGACGCTGTTCGATCTGGTGAAGCACCTGGGTGGGGGAGATCGTTTCTGGGCCGCCATCGTCGGCGCGGGGTCTGCCGACGCTCCCCCGGCCGAGGCCGTCGCCGCGCGCGCCGCGTTGGAAGTGCCGGAAGAGCGTGAGGCCCTGCTGGCCTGGCTGGACGCGTCGACGCAGCTTCTGCTGGGCGCCCTGCGCGCGGCGGGACCGGAGAGCGGTTGCTGGACGTGGTGGCCCGCGTCGCAGTCACCGCAGACCGCCGGCGGAACCGCCCGGCACCGGGTCCAGGAGACCGCCGTGCACACTTACGACGCCCAGCTCGCCGGAGGCTCCCCGCAGCCGCTGCCGGTCGAGCTGGCGCTCGACGGTGTGGAGGAGTTCCTGTTCACCGTCTGCGCAACGCCGAGTGCCTGGCCGCACAAGCCCACGGCCTTCGACTTCCACGCCGCCGAGGGCCACTCCTGGCGCCTCACCGTCGACGGCGACGGCGCACGCGTCACCCGCATACCCGCGCCCACCGCCGAGACCGGCGAAGACTCGGACGCAGCCGGCGCCTCCGTCCACGGCACGGCCAGTGAGCTGGTCCTCTACCTGTACGACCGGATCCAGGCCGACTCCTTGCACGTTGACGGAGACGCAGGGCTGCTCGACCTGCTCCGCGCCTGGGAGCCGGAGGAGAAGTAGGACGTAGCGGGGGCGGTTGGCCGCGCCTCGAGCCGGTGGGACACGACTCTTCGCCAGGTTCGTCAGTCGCGGCACCGGGCTCAAACCCGCGAGGCGGCCTCGGGTCGTCACCAAGCCGACCGTCCACCTGGATGGCAGTGCGAACTTCGGGAACGCCAGAGACCACGGGGCGCGCGAGCGTCGGTATCCCACCGACATGTTCGGACGCCGAGTGGGCGGCGCTCCGGCCACTGTTGCCGGTGCCGGGCCGGCTGCGGGCCGGGCCGGGCCGGGCCGGGCAACCGGAGGCTCATTGCCAGCGCGCGATGCTGGACGCGATCCGCTACTTGGTCGACAACGGCACGAAGTGGCGGGCCAGGCCTGCCGACCACCCACCATGGGACCGGGTCTACGCGTTCTTCCGGCGCCGGCTCAACCACGATCTAGTGCTGTGGCCGGAAAGGTTTGCCGGGTCGCGGTGTCCGGTGTGGTGCATCGCAAGGCGGAGGACTGCCGCTCGTACGGGACGTACTCGGGCGGTCCGACAACGCGGCGAGGTGTCGTGCCGAGCGCCGTGACACGGGGAACGTTTCCGGCCACAGCACTAGGTGGATGGTGTCTTGGGGGTGCCCTTGATCGGGGTCTGGCCCAGACCGATGACCCAGTCACCTTGTTTCTCGCCCATCAGAATGTAGATGCTGAACTGCTTGCCGCTGCCATCGGTGCCGGTCACATGCACGCTGGCGTACGTCGGCTCGAACTCTTTGAGCACGTCGATCTTTGTGGTCTTGAGGTCGCGTCCACCGCCCAGTCCACTTGGGCGACGTCGGACGGGAACATGTCCCAGATGTTGGCGATCCGCTGCGTCCTGCCCGAGTGCCGTTGGGCGAACCAGTACCAGTTCTCCGCACCGGCCCAGGTGTAGCTGGTTGACCAGGTAAAGCTTGCGTAGAACCACTTGCTGTTGTCTGCCCGGGAGGAAGGACTGCCTGCTGTGGTGTTCCAGCCGCCGGCCCTCATCGCCTGCGAGATGAAGTTGGTGCAGTCGTTGCCGTAGGAGCGGTAGCCGCCGTTGTAGTCCTTCCAGTACAGATTCTCGTAATCAACCATCTTGTCGTAGCTGTACGAGGCGGAGACCGTCGGCTTCGCAGTCTGCGACGACATGCCCGTAGCGGGCAGATCCGTGCTGCTGGGCGGCTCCTTGGGGCCCTCGTCCTGCGAGTCGGGTGCCGGCTCGCCAGCCGGGCCGGGATCGTTGACGGGACCGGGCTCGTTGACGGGACCGGGATCGCCGATCGGATTGGTGATCTGCGTGGTCGGCGGCAGCGACGAAGGGCCCGTGTGCGCCCGGTCGCCGGCGAGCTTCCACCCTTCCGCGGAGCGCGTGAACGTCAACGTGTGCGGTAGGGAGTACTCCTCGTAGGCGGGCACCCCCTCCTGGGGGTTCTGGTAGTACAGCCGGGCGTCCTCGGTGGCAACAATCGTCGCGGTGTCCCCGCTGACGCTGCTCTCGTCTGGCGTCACGGTCACCTCCGCGCGGGCATACCCTCCGCTGACCTTCTCCAGGAGAATCTCCTCATGGGTCGAGCGGGACCGAGAGCGTGGCCGCCCGCAGCATCTCGGCGGTTACGGAGGTCGGGCGATCTCCCACCTTGTGCTGGGATCTCGCACAGGCGGCCGATCTTGCAGTGTCCCTCGACGAGGAGGCCGTCGCGACGTGCCTGTCGGTGATCGCTCCCGTGGCGGAGCCGTTCGCGGCCAGAGGGATGTACGCGCCCGTCCGGGCCGCCGTAATGCCTCACCTCAGCAGCGGCTTCTCGCTCTCCTCGGACGCGGTACGGGCTGAGCCTCTCGCGGAGGGGCCGGACGAGGGCTGGCCGGCCCCGTGGCTTGAGCCAACGAGACCACCGGGTCAGCCTCCGAGACGGCCTCTGCTCCCTGCGGGGCGGACCACGCAGACGCCCTCACGCCACTGTCCGCAGTCGGCCGACCGCCTCCTGCTCTGGTGGTTCCATGTTCAGGCGCCACACACCGAAGCGGCGGATCTTGCTCGTGATGTACGGGGCTTCAACCGGTTCTGGCTCGACTTCTGTGGAGCTGGGCCACACGTGCCCGCGCCCGTGCCGGACCAATGAACTGACCTGCTGGTTCCCATCGTTCCGGGGCTCGGTGAACCGATCGTCGAGCCGCCACCAGAGAAGTTGAGCCAGAGCCGTTCAACCGACAGTGTTTGTTCGTGGGTTCAGGCGAGTTTCAGTGATCATCGGCACTCTGGATGTTCACGGGCAATGGCGGCAGCGGGAGCGGCAGCGTCTTGGTCGTCGCGCCTCGTCGACCGGCTTCGGAGATCGCGCGTGATCGTTCGGCGGAAAAGGAGCCGTGCTGTCCGCGACAGAGGTGACACCATGCGGTGTCATGGCAGATGACAGCACCAGTGCGTTTCAGGCGGGGCAGACGGGGCTCATCGTCCGGATCCCGGAGGCGGAGCCGTCCGTCCGCAGGTGGCGTGAACGGCTCGACCCCTCAGCTCAGGCCGGGGTTCCCGCCCACGTCACCGTGCTCTTCCCGTTCCTCGACGAGAGTCGAATAGATGCGCTCGTCCACTCCGCTCTCGCGAACGTGCTGGGCAGCCACCAGGCCTTTGAGCTGCGGTTCGAGAGATGCGGACGACTCCCGGAAGTGCTGCATCTCGTTCCCGAGCCTGACACTCGGTTGCGGCAGCTCACGGAGGCGATCGCTGACCGTTGGCCTGAGGCTCCGCCGTATGGCGGCCGGTTTGCCGAGATCGTGCCGCACCTGACCATCGCTCAAGGTCAGGAAGACGCCGTCCTGGAGGAGATCGAGGCCGACCTCGCCGGCAGGCTCCCGTTCACGTCTCACATCGCGTCGGTTGAACTCATGGTGCACGACGGGGTGAAGTGGCACGAGAGGGCGTCGTTCGCACTCGGAGAATGAGCCAGCTCATGAGGCTTGGCTGTGCTGGTCCACTGCCCCTTGGGACAGCGGACCAGTAGGAGGCTCCGGGCAGCCGGCTGCAGCGTGCTCGACGCGTGCTCGGGTGCCGGCGAGTCGGTAGGAGCCGGTTCCGGTCTCGATGTGGCGGGTGGCCGTCACGTGTGGAGGCCGGATCGTTCGGCGATGGCGCGGAGGGAGGCCTTCTCGCGCAGCCGGTCGGCCGGGTGGACGGGTTCTTCCTCACGGAGGCACCCGGACAAGCCGGAAGCCGCGACCTCCGCATGAATCGCAGATCGCGGCTTCCGTCCATCAGACGGCGAATGCCTTCCGCTGCACCAGCTCTTGCTCTCTTGCCGGTCCGGTAGTCGACGCCGACGAGCCGGCAGGCTTCCGCGCTGCGGTAGCCCTGCCGCATGAGCTGGAAGCATGCCTCCCGCTCACGCGTCGGACGACACCCCTGCCTGCCTTGTCCTGCCGTATCTCGAAGGCCGTCACATCCCCTGAGCCGGCGTGTTCCGAGGACCACTGGAACTCAGGTGAAGGAGCGGGGCCCTCGCCGTGTTGCCGCGCCGGTGTCAGCCGCGCAGGACACGACCCTGCTTGTCGGTACGGTCGTTGCTGGTGAGGAACAGGATGCCGTCGATCAGCGCCCAGACGCCGAGGCCGCCACAGGTGAACAACTGGGCGATGCCCACGCCGACGGAGCCGACGTAGAAGCGTCCGATGCCGAGGGTGCCCAGGAAGAGCTGGAGAATACCGGCGACGATCTTGGACTTGTCGGAGTACGGACGACCCAGGGGGTCGACCCCGTAGGGAGCCTGCGGGGTGGGGACGGTCATGAAAAGTGCTCCTGGGATGACTGCGGGAGGCCGGGGCGGCCTGTTCCGAAAGGCGGAGTCCAGGGGGGATGCGACGACGCCGCGATCACGCGCGTCGAACCGATGTCCGCCGATGCCGACCAACGCCCTCACACGGCTCGGCCATGCCAGGACGTCCCCCCCTGCGACTGGTGAGCCTAACGTGAAGAGAGCGTAAAGAGGGAGTGCAGGTGACTCAGTGTTCCCGATCTGTGATCAAATTCAGCCAACTGCGTTCCGGAGCACAGTCCATGCCACCGCGACTCCGAGGACGACCGCCAGGGCTCTCGAACTCAGGCGCGGTCGCCAGGTGCGGCCGTGCAGGCCCGCCCACATCCAGCGGACCAGCAAGGCGAGCGCGTACGGCGAGGCGAGCAGCAGGACACGGTTGTCGAGGCAGGCCTGGGCGAACTGACCGTGCATCAGGTCGTACACCATGCGGGTGCCTCCGCAGGCGGGGCAGAGCAGGCCGGTGACGAGCCGGAACGGGCACTGCGGGAGCCAGTGGCCGGGCTGGTGCGGGTCGGTGCCGTAGAGATACGCGGAACCGGCCGCGCCGGCGGCGAGCACCACGAGGGGAGCCGCCGCCGGGTGCCGCAGTGCGGCCGAACACCTCACGGAGAGGCGCTCGGCGTCAGCCACGCAGGATCCGCCCGTTGGCATCGGTCTTGTCGTCGCTGACCAGCAGGACGATGCCGTCGATCAGCGCCCAGATGCCGAGGCCGCCACAGGTGAACAACTGGGCCAGGCCGATGCCGATGTCGCCCATGTAGAACCGGCCGACGCCGAAGGTGCCCAGGGTGAGCTGGAGCACGCTCGCGACGATCTTCGACTTATCGGAGTAGGGGCGGCCCATGAGGTCGTACCCGTAGGGGGCTTGGGGGTCGCCGGTGAAAGTGCCGGGAGGGAGGTAACCCGGGGCGGGGTACCCGGGGTGGGCGTAGCCCGGGTACGGCGGCTGGCCGGGCTGGGGATGGCCGTAGGGGTTGGGACCGGGCTGCCCGGGGTGGTCGGGGTGGCCCGCGTCGTGCGGACCGCCGGGGCCGGCGCCCGGGTACCCGTAGCCGGACGGGGGCGGCTGCGGCGGCTGCTGCTGTGGCTCCTGGGGCTGCTGGGGCTGCTGTGGCATTTCGGACAAGGTGATTTCCCCCGAGGTCAGATGATCGGATCATGCGCAGGTGAGGCGAGTGCAGAACATCTTGCAGCAGAGGACCCGCCGCGCGCGGACCGGGGTGCTCTTGACCGGATTCCCGGCCCCCTACGACTGATCCGACGACACGCCAGATTGCCGGTCGTACGAGCTGCTCGGCTTCCACGATCTGCGCACCGCGCCGCGCGGTCCAGGGGGCGCCGGCGGGCGGGGGCCGGAGCGGGCATCCGGCCGCGCGCGGCCTGCAGCATCGACGAGTTCCGCGCCGAAGCGCCGACTGTCTCCGTCGTGTCGTCTCGACATGTCGCACTGGCGTCGTCCTGAGGATCGACGTGGATGCGGCGCGTCCCGGTTCCGGTGTCGGAGACAACCGATCGGCCGGCGCACACCGGGCGCGTCGTCGACGCGATCAAGCCAACCGGGCTTCCGGCGGGGACGCACGGTCGCGGCGTCTCCCGCCGGTTCCTGCCTCGTCACCGACGATCAGGACCCGCTGGGAGGTGTCTGCGATGCGGCTGCCGCCGGCGGCGGCATCGCTGCCGCGGCGGTGGCCCGATGACTACCGTCGTCGGCAGTGACCGAGGGAAGCCCGGTGGGGCGGACCCGTGGCCGCCTGAAGCTGGGTACGGCCAGCAGTGCGAAGCCGAGGGCCGCCGCTATGAGATGGCCGACGGTGGTGAAGTCCGGCAGCGGTCCACTCCAATCGGCGCCGCCGAGGGGCCAGGCGAGGACGAACAAGGCCCAGGGCAGGCGGGCGCGGCGGGACAGTACCGGCGTGCCGATCGCCAGTACCGTCTGGGCTCCGTAACTGACCCCGTAGTCCAGGGCGTGACGTACGTCCACGGGATACCAGCCGTTACGGACCGCGACGGCGATGACCGCAGCGGTGAGCAGGGTGGCCCCGACATGCCCGCCGAGGAACACGGCCGCGGAACGCCGCTTCCCCCACCGGCCCTCCGCCACGGCCAAAAAGCAGCAGACACCGAGGCCCAAGGTGATGAAGGTCCCCGCGAATTCGGTCGAGGCGACATCCGTGAGCGTGCCGTCGAAGAACAGCGCGCTGCCGAGCAGCGCGGACAGCGGATGATCCTGCAGGTTGTCCAGGTTGGTGCTGACATGGCCCAGCACGGCGGCCGCCCGGTCGGCGGACAGTCCGTGACCGATCCAGACGTGAACGGCCAGGAGCAGGCAGACGTAGGCGAAGGTGAGCGGTGCGCGGCGCGGGTAGGCCCGCGCCGCGCGCAGAAGTCTGCCCGCAGGGCCCCACGGTGACTGAGAGTTCATACTGCGGCATTCTCCAGGTCGAGGCGAGCGCGGGAAACGACGGGTGGCGCCTGGCCGTCCGGCCGGTTCGCGCCACCGGCCCTCGTCCGGCCGGGAGTTCGACGCCGGCCACCCTCGCGCTCCGGTGCCGTGACCGGGTGGAAGCCGCTGCCCGAGTAGCGGCCAGCCGCCCACCCCGATCGGATGGCGCTCCCCGCCAACTGAACCAGCGCCGTGGAGTGCGGCGCGGCGTGAGGCGTGAGGCGTGAGGCGTGAGGCGTGAGGCGTGAGGCGTGAGGCGTGAGGCGTGAGGCGTACGCGAACGACCGGAACAGCCCCGACACGCTGATCGCGGTGTTCGCCGCCTCCAACAGGATCGAGGCCGACAAGGATCCGGCCGAGTGGCTGCCCTCTTACGGCTCGCCCCACAGGCGGGTGACCATGATGGCCCGCGGGTGCGGGGGACGACCAGCTCGGCCACCCGGGCGGGGTCGATGCTGCCGTCCCCTCCGCGGGTTTGCCCGCCCGCCGCGGCCCGGAGTCACGCCGCGTACTGGTGGGCCGGGTAGGTCAGGTAGCCCGTGTCGCCGCCTTGGAAGTACGTGGCCTCGTCGACGGGGGCGAGGGGAAGACCGCCGCGCAGTCGTTCGACCAGGTCGGGGTTGGCGAGGAAGGCCCGGCCGAAGCTGATGAGGTCCGCGCCCAGGCCGAGCCAGTGGTCGGCGTCCTCCCTCCCGGTCTGCTTGGGGCCCATCGGAAACACCGGGTTCATCACGAGCGTGCCCTGCCAGGCACGGCGCAGGGCGACGAGCGTGGCTTCGTCGCTGGTGGCTTCGAGGTGTACGTACGCGAGCCCAAGGGGGTCCAGTTCGGCGAGCAGCGCGGTGTAGAGGTCACGGACTTCGCTCTCCTCCACTCCCCAGAAGGTCCCGCCCGGTGAGAGCCGGAGGCCGGTCCTCTCCACGCCGACGGCCTCGACGGTGGCGGCGACGGCCTCGACGGCGAACCTGATGCGGTTGGCGATCGTGCCTCCGTAGCGGTCCGTGCGCCGGTTGGCGTTGGATGACAGGAACTGTGAGATCAGGTAGCCGTTGGCGCCGTGCAGTTCCACTCCGTCGAAGCCCGCGTCCACGGCGCGGCGGGCGGCCACGGCGTAGGACCGCGCGTGTTCGGGCACTTCGGTGGTCTCCAACGCCCGCGGCATCGGGGCGGGCTGCGGGCCGGTGGGGGTGAACACGTCGCCGACGGCGGGGACCGCGGACGGACCGACGGGCTGGAGGCCGGTGGTGTCGGGGTGCGAGACGCGGCCTCCGTGCATGATCTGGGCGAAGATTCGCCCTCCGTTGGCGTGGACGGCGGCGGTCACGGGGCGCCATGCCTCGACCTGTTCGTCGGTGTGCAGTCCCGGTGTACCCGGATTGGACTGCCCGATCAGGCTCGGCTGCACCCCTTCGCTCACGATCAGTCCGGCCGTGGCCCGCTGGGCGTAGTAGGTCGCCATGGAAGGGGTCGCCAGGCCGCCGGCGGCGGCGCGGACGCGGGACATCGGGGCCATGACCATCCGGTTGGGCAGCGTGAGGCCGCCGAGTTGGTAACTGGTGAACAGACTCGTCATGCCTGCACTCCTTCGCAGTTGTCGTGCCCGCGGTTCGGGAACAGCAGCTACGCTAAAACCTCACATCGATGTCAGAGGCAAGGGTCTACGACACGAATCTTCGCCGGGAGGGCCACATGCGGATCGGGGAACTCGCATCACGCGCCGGAGTCAGCGTCCGGTCCGTGCGCTACTACGAGGAGCAGGGGCTGCTCACGAGTACGCGCAGTGCCAGCGGGCAGCGGCACTACACGGACGCCGAGATCGAGCGGATCGCCTTCATCCAGCGGATGTACACCGCGGGCCTGTCCAGTCGCACCATCACCGAGCTGATGCCCTGCATCGATGCGCCCAGTGAAGAGCACTCCGACGCCGCGCTGGAGCGGATGGCGCTGGAGCGCGAGCGGCTCTCCGCGCACATCGCCGAACTTCTGCGGACCAGGGACACTCTGGACGCGCTGATGGCCACGGCCCGGGCACACCAAGAGCAGATGAGGGCCGCAGGAGCAGGTTCGGACTGGCAGCCCCCGGCCTCCTGCCGGCCAACGCACCCTTCCGGACAGGGGAAGGGCTCGTGGACCACGCGGCCGTCCAGAGCGAAGACGCCGGTGCGGGACTGAAGCCACTCTCACTCCTTCGCTCCTTCACTCCTTGGCCACATCGGTGATCCACGGACACCAGCGTCCCCACCGGGCCCCGCAGACCTGGTGGGTTCAGGGCGTGCCCGATGAATGCGCTCGGCCGCGGACGTGGTGTCGGCGGCCGAGCGGCTCCGCGCGGTGGACGAGGCCGCTCCGGGCCCCACGGCAGCTCGTCTGATGCGGTCACGTCGCATCAACGGCCGTGTGGTCCACGGTCCCCGGGCCACGGCCGCTGCGCAGACCCTGTGCCGGGCCCGCACCGAACCCGCCAACGGCCCACGCCCGCCGTAGTGGACCTGCGGTGAGTGACGCGACGGCGCACGGCCGGGCGGGCACCTGTCGGAAGGCGGGCCGCCGACGAGTCGGGGCCCGTGTGCGCGGGTCCGCACCTCGTCAAGGTGCGGGAACGGATCGGGTCGTCGTCGGGCCTCCGCGACTCCGCTTCCTGGGGGATCAGCCGGTACAGGTGATTGAGAAGGGCACCGGGTTGGAGAGGGTGCGGGTGGGGCTCTGGAGTTCCACGGCCATGCCGGTGGTGAGGGTGCCCGCCTTCGTGTAGGTGGTCAGGCGTACGGTGTCGTGGCCCGTCGGGTTGGCCTTGTCGCCGATGGACAGGGTGCGCCAGTGCGGATCCACCACCGAGCCGTCACCGGACACCCAACGGTAGGAGATCAGTGTCGGTTCGGATGCGGTGAACGTCGCGGTGAACGCCGGGGCCCGGCCCTCGGGCGTCGGGCAGTTGCCGGTGTACGTCGTGTTCGCGCCCGCCACCGACATCCGTACGCCCGAACCGGTGGCGGTGTCCCCGTCGTTGCCGGACAGCGCGTAGGTCAGTCCACCCGCGGTCAGTGCGCAGGCCGCCACGCCGGCCGCGACGAGGAGCACCGTACGAGGCCTGCGGGGCCGGTCGGAGGTCGCACTCGCCTCGGCGGCTTCGATTCGGGCGGGCCCCTCGGTCACGGGTTCCGAGGTGCTGTCGGGCGCGGTCGTTGCCTCGGGCGCGGGCGTGGTGTCGGGCGCGGGCGCGGCGGTGCGTGCGGGCGTGAGCGTGGCGGTGCTTGCGGGCGTGGGCGTGGCGGTGTGTGCGGGCGCGGGCGCGGCGGTGCGTGCGGGTGTGGCGCTGTGTGCGGGCGCGGGCGTGGCGGTGCGTGCGGGTGTGGCGCTGTGTGCGGGCGCGGGCGTGGCGGTGTGTGCGGGTGTGGCGGTGGCTTCGTCCGTGGCGGTCGGGGGCGCCGCGGTGGCGGTTTCCGCCGTGGGGGCGGGTGTCGTGGCGGTCGGCAGGATGGGGGCGGCGGTCGTCGTGGCGTCGGGCTCGTGGGCGATGTCCCGTAGGGCCATGGCGGCTTCGGCGGCGGGGGTGCGTTCGGCGGGGTCCTTGCGGAGCAACCCGGCGATGACCGGGGCGAGTGGGCCGGCGCGGGTCGGCACCGGCGGTTCCTCGTCCACGACTGCCCGCAAGGTGCTCAGCGCGGTGGCCTGCCTGAACGGGGAGATGCCCTCCACCGCCGCGTACAGCATGACGCCGAGCGACCACAGGTCCGACTCGGGGCCCGAGGGGCGGCCCAGCGCCCGCTCCGGTGGCAGGTACTCGGGGGAGCCGACGAGCTCGCCGGTCATGGTCAGCGCGGTGCTGCCCTCGACCACGGCGATGCCGAAGTCGCTGAGCACCACCCGTCCGTCTGCGGCGAGCAGCACGTTCGCCGGCTTGACGTCGCGGTGCTCCACCCCGACGGCGTGCGCGGCCCGCAGCGCGCTCAACACGTCGGCGGCCATGCGTGCGGCGTGCCGCGGGGTGAGCGGCCCCTCGTCGCGAAGGAGTTCGGCCAGCGATCGGCCTTGGACCAGTTCCATCACGATCCAGGGCCGATCGTCCTCCATGACCACGTCGTGGACGGTGATCACGTTGCGGTCGGGTATCCGGGCCGCCGCCCACGCCTCACGTTCCAGCCGGCTGTACATCCGCGCGATGTCCTCGGCCCGCAGACCGGCCGGGGCCCGCACCTCCTTGACGGCGACCTCCCGGTGGAGAGTCTCGTCGCGGGCCCGCCACACGGTGCCCATGCCTCCTTCGCCGAGGCGGGACAGCAGCCGGTAGCGGCCCGCGATCAGCCGCTCCCCAGCCGCCGGAACCGGTACGGGTGTGGCAGCGGTGGCGGCCGTGCCTCGGGTGGTGGCTCCGGTGGTGGACGCGATCGTGGCCTCGGTGGTGGCCTCGGTGGTGACCGTATCCGGCCTGGTCGCCGCAGCGGTGGCCGCGGTGGTGGCCGCGAGCGCGGTCTCCATCCCGGTCTCGGTTTCCTCGATGTGCATGGGGGCGGTTCTCCTCTTGTCGCCGGCCGACGCGAACACCACGTACGGAACGGGCCCCTGGTTCAGCGGGACTCAAAAGATTCCAAGAAAATGATTGAACCGAACACGTTCTCGATGACGTGTTGCTGTCGTACGAGCAATCAGCAGCGTCATTTCAAGGGGTGTGCAGTGCCATCGGTCATCGTCGGGCGCACGGGTCCGTTCACCGGACAGAGCGTGGTTCTGGGCAGCGAGCCCCTCAGCTTCGGGCGCAAGAGCGACAACAGCATCGTGATCGTCAGCCCCAACGCCTCCCGGCTGCACGCCGAGGTCCTCACGGAGGACGCCGGGTTCGTCCTGTACGACCGGGAGAGCCGGAACGGCACGTTCGTCAACGACCAGCGGATCACCCGTCATGTCCTGCGTCCGAACGACTGCGTCCGCATCGGTGATGAAACGTTTCTGTATGAGGCGCAGGACGCCATGGAGACGGTCATGGACCTCTCCCTTCTGGACGTCCCCCGGGCAGGCACCGCGGACCCGGGCATGCTGCGGGTCACCATCACCGGCGGTGGTCCGGTGGGCCTCGCCTTCGCGCTGGCCCTCGATGAGATGCTGCCCGGGCGGACCGCCATCACCCTCTACGACGGGCGCTGGACCAGAAAGGGTTCCTCGGTCGTCTGGAAGGACGAGACACAGGGCAACTTCCGCCGCCAACAGGTGGTGACCGTCCAGAGCCGGCAGTACCTCGCCCTGTCCGAGGAGGTGCTCTCCGCACTGTTCGACGACGGCGGCGCCTACTCCGAGATGTGGCCGGTCGGCCCGGACTCGGTCGACGGCCGGCCGCCCCGCAACATCCGGATCGCCCACATCGAGGACCGGCTGTTGGAACTGGCCAACCGAAGGGCGGCGATCCGACTCGTTGCCCGGCGTTTCGACGTGACGGAGCAGCAGAACCGGCTCACGCAGGAGCACGTCCTGGTGGTCTGCGAAGGCGGCCGCTCCCGCACGCGCGAGCACTACGCCGACCGCTTCGGCGCGGCCGACGCCTCGATCTACTCCCTCGACGGCGAGCACCTCCAGGACGTCGTCCTGGGGCTGCGGGTGAAGTCGAGGCTGCCGGACCCGATGAGCGTGCTGCTCACCGTGTCGCAGAACCGCTTCCTGCTCAACTCGCTGCGCGGCGAGGGCTTCCTGAACATGCGGCTGACGCGGGACGAGGCCAAGAGCGTCATCGGCATCGATCCGATACGCCACGTCTTCGAGGAATGCATCGCCGCCCGACCCTGCCTGATGAGCCGGCAGGAGGAGGACAACGAGTTCCGCTGCCCCACCCACGGCACCCTCTTCCTCCCCGCCCTGCTGCGCGGTTCGCCGCTGTGGAAGGAGATCCGGCAGGGCCTCAGCCTGTTCGGGGTGGCCGAGGACGACCTGTCGGCGATCACCTCGTTCCGGCTGGACATGGTGCAGCGCCCGCGATTCACCGCACAGTTGCACCGGCCCACGGCGACCAGCCCCGGCACCTACGGCTTCCTGCTGGGCGACGCGGCCAACGCCATCCACTTCTGGCCGGGCCGCGGCCTCAACAGCGGCCTCGCCTCGGCCACGTCACTGGCCCGGTCGCTCAGCCGCGCCTGGCAGGGAAAGCCGCTGCGGGACGCCGACTTCATCCGACACGAGGCGGCGATGTCGATGCTCCAGTACCGGCACAAGAGCCGAGCCTGGAACGCCATGGTGACCACGGACGACCAGGGTGTCACCCGTGCCATCAGGGACATCATCGCGCGCAGCGCGGGGGCGGAGGCCGGGGCCGGGGCCGGGGCCGGTTCCCGCACCGCGGACGGGAGCGACCTGGAGGCGCTGCTGGACCGGATGGCCGGGATCCGCGACCGGCTGGGGTCCCGGCTGCCGGGTTTGCCCACCGACGACGAACTCCGCTCCCACCTCGCGTCCATCTCCCCGGCCACCCTGCGCACCCTGCGGGAGAGCGGCGCCTGGGACACGCTGATCGTCGGCGGTGAGGAGGCCGACATCGACCTCTTCTACCAGTCGGACTCCCCCGTCTTCGTGCCCCGCCCGGCGGACCCGCGCAGCCTCGTACAGCAGCCGCACGCCTGAGGGGGAGGTGCGGAAGGTCCGCCTCGGGCAGGTGGGAGCGTCGCAGGCGGATCGGGAGGGGCTGATCGGCGCCACCCGACGGGCCGCCAGAACCAGCGGACGTCGGTCACCGAAGGATCCGCGAACGCCCCGTCGAGCACGGGGGCCTCGTCGAGCGCGAGCGCCGCGCCCAGCGCGGGGGCCCCGTCGAGCGCGGTGAGGCGAGGGCCCCGCTCGCCGGTGTGGGCGGCGAGCGGGGTCGGGCGGCGGAGCAAGGGCGATCACCTTCGGGTCGGCCGCGGGGTCCGCGTCGCTGGTGTCGTTGCTCGAGGAGTGGGAGACGCGGGAGGCGGTGCGCATCCGACTGCTGCCCGTCGCGGGCTCTCAACGCCCTCTGACACCGGGTGTGACGGCCGACGAACGCCTCCTCGACGCCACCACTGGCTGCCGCTCCTTCGCCTGCTGCCCGGCTGTCCGCCTGCCCGGCTGCCCGGCTGCCCGGCTGCCCGGCTGTCCGGCTGTCCGGCTGTCCGCTCAATCGTCAAAGTCCTCGTCGGTGACCGCCTCGAGGAGTCCATGGCCATCCCTGAGCACGACCATGACGAGGTCGTGCCCGCTGTCGGGATGGACGGCGAAGCCAATGCCGAGCAGACCCCCGATGGCGGTCCTGTGGTCCAGCACCGGCTGCCACGGCTCCGGGACCGGGACCGGGACCGCGACCGGGACAGGGACAGGGACAGGGACAGGGACAGGGACCGCGACCGCGACCGCGACCGCGACCGCGACCGCGACCGGCATGACGGTGGCGGCAATGTAGCGCTCGCGCAGCTTCTGCGGGTACTCCGTGATCAACTCGTCTCCTCGGGGCTCTCTGCGTCGAGAGTCAAGACCACGAACGATCTCAAGGTGACAGGAGCCGGTGCACCTTCGGTGACGGCAATCCTGCTCACGCCGCCTGGGAGGGCGGGGTCGGGACACCTGTCAGGTGCCACGTTCCGTGCTCAGCTTTGCCGTTCAACCTCGGCGCGAGATGAGCCGGGCGAGTGTCTCTGTGGGCCGGCAGAGCCATGCGAGAAGCGGGCTCATGACCACGAACCAGTGGACACTGATTCGGCCCTGCTCCTTGTCCAGGATCGCCGGGGCCTCATCCCGGTAGACGTAGCGGAGGTAGCGGCGGCGGACCGGCGCTCCAGCCATCAGCAGCACTGGTGAGGCGACAAGGATGGCCAACGGGACCAGGACTTTCGCGGCGGTGAGCTTCGCCTTCTCCTCGTATCGCATGCGCTCAGCCTGTCGTCTAACCTCAACTCCTTGAAGGGGTGGGTATGGATCAGGCGGTCTTCGAGTCCATCAGGTACTCGGCTGGGTGCCAGGACTGCGGTGCGGAGTCGGAGTGCTGGGGCGTCCAAGCCCTGGTCCACGGCTCCTTGCGCTGGGACACCGAGTCCAGGTGTTCAGCCTGCGGGTTTGCGATGGCTGACTGCGGCGGTGATCTGCCTTCCGAACTACGGATACGGCTGCTCTCCGAGCGGGGGCCGGCCCGCCTCCAGGTGGATCCATCAGCGAGGAACGCTGCGATCATGCGGGTTCTGCGGGCAGAACTTGGCATAGGTCTGGTGGAAGTCAAGACCCTGCTGAGGGAGGTCTTGGCGGGAGCCCACTTGGGCACGATGCCTGAGATGGAGTTCCTGGCCCGCAAGCTGCGGGCGTCCGGCGTCGATGCTGTTGCCGCGCGGCCGTAGAAACCCTGAGCCGGCTATTCGGCCGCTTCTCCGGAGTTTCGTGCCGACCTTGTGGTGTGCTGGGCGGGTGTACGCCTCGCCGGTGGCAAGGACGGCTCCGCTTTGTGAGTGAGGCCGCGATTGATCCGGCTTGAAGCTGCTCCGGGTTCCGGTCTGTTCCGGCCCCGGGACTCGGCCGTCGGCGCCCTAAAGCCTGGCGACGCGGACGCCACCAGCTGTCAGACTTCGCGCCATGACCCGATCTGACCTGACAGAGACAGAACACCTGAGAGAGATTGAGAGACTTGCCCGAGAGGTCCGGTCCGCCGCTCTTCGGGAGGGATGGCTTTCCTATGCCCCAGACCCTGAGAACGCGACCGGTCTGCAGCGGTCTGTGAACGCGCTTGCCCGGGCTCTGCGGCACTACCATTTTCCTGGAGACGGCTGCGTCGAGGAGGACCGGGCCCTGGTCGAGTTGGCGGGTGTGGTGGTCATCCGGCCGGGAATCATGCCGTCCGAGCTGAACGAGACGTATGAGCAGGCTTGCCTGCGCATAGGTGTGGAGCCCCGTGAGGAAGGATGGGCTCTGTGGAACACCTGGGGTAAGGGGCAGGCCCGCATCACCATGGTCGTATCCGCTGTGAACACCACCGAGGGACTGCTCGCGAACTGGTCGCGAGGCGTGGACATCCATCCGGTCCTTCCCCTGCCCTCGCAGGTCGCGCTGGTCAAGCAGGGCTGGTACGGACCCATGACTCTGTCTCCGCTCTCCGCGAAGAAGGTCGGATTCCCAGGATCGGAGTAGGGCTTGATCCCTTTGGCGAGCACGAGAGCGCCGGGCTCGGCCATGAGTGGTTCTTCTGTTGTTCGGCCTTGGTCTGTGCGAGGCGGTGGGACTCGGTTCCGGTCTCGATGATGGTGCCGTTGAAGGTGAGCCGGTCGACGATGGCCGCGGCCGCCCAGAGCCGCGGATCGGTGAACGTCCTGGTCCAGCCTCCGAACGATACGTTGGAGGCGATGGCCACGCTGTTCTTCTCCTCCCTCTCCGTCAGAATTTGGAACGGCATCTCGGCGCCGCGCCGGTCAAGCTCGAGGTAGCCCAGCTCATAGATGCAAAGCAGATCGACGCGTCCGAAGCGGGCGATCGTCTTGGACAGTTGCTTCTCGTCGGCGCCGGTCGCGATCCTCGCACTCGGACATCAGCGGCTCGGCCAGAAACCCTCGGTGGGAAAGGCGTTCGCGTTCGGCGCGGGCGACCAGGGCGGGAAACCGGGCTGGCATGGTGGGCAGCCGCAAGACTCGGCAGGCGGTGTCGATCGCCGCGTCGGGGGCGGTCTCGGTCAGGTTGTGGTGCAGGCCGGTCATGGCGCGTCCTTCCTGGAGCGGTTCAGCAGCTGGTCCCAGCGATCGAGAGCGGGCAGGGGACGCTGGTCGGTGGGGAGGCGGACGGCCCGGCAGGCATCCAGACTGACCACCTCACTGGGCTCCGGCCCGGCCCGGGCAGGACCGGTGCCGGTCCCGAACGAGCCGTGTGGACGAGCTGTGTGGACAAGCCGTGTGGACGAGCTGTGTGGACGAGCTGTGTGGTGACCTCGGCGTCGCCTTCGGCCTTCTTCGCCGCCGACGAGTGAAGCCTGAGCGAGGTGCTGCGCCGGTCCAGCCCGGGTGGGTTGGACCGGGGCGCATGCTGGATCTGGGCGGCACCGCGTCTGTGGTCACACTGTCTTTGTCGCGCCTCCGTCGATGATGTGGTCCGCTCCGGTGGTGCTGCCGGCGAGGGGCGAGGCGAGGTAGGCGACAAGGGCGGCGACCTCGTCGGGGTTTACGAGCCTGCCGGTGACCATGCCCATGGCGGTGGGGAGATGGGCCAGGAGCTGTTCGTGTTCCAGGCCCATCGACTTGGCCAGCTCGGCTCCGTAGCCGTCGGGGCTTTCCCACATGTCCGTACGGACGGGCCCAGGCGAGACGGTGTTGACGCGCACGCCCTGGGGGCCGAACTCCTCGGCCAGCGCCTTGCCGAACGCGGTCAGTGCAGCCTTGGCGGTGGTGTAGGTGACAGGGCCCGCGTGGGGGGTCCTGGCTCCGTTGGAGGAGATGTTGACGATGGCGCCGCGGCTGTTGGTGAGGTGAGGCAGCGCGGCCCGGGTAGTGCGGACCGAGGCGAGGAAATTCAGGTCGAACGCGTCGTACCACTGCTGATCAGTGAAGGTGAGGAAGCCGCCCGTCTGGCCCTCCCCGGCGTCGCCGCCTCCGACGTTGTTGACCAGGAGATCCAGCCCGCCGAGCTCGGCTTCGGCCTGAGCGACGAGCAGGGCAGGGGCGTCGGCTTTCGAAAGGTCCACGGACACGCCGATCGCGCCGGTGGCCTTGAGCTCCGGTGTGATCGTCCGTGCCGCGGCCACCACCCGCATGCCCTCACTCACCAGTGCGGAGACGATGGCCAAGCCGATCCCCCGGCTCGCGCCGGTCACGACAGCGGCCTTGTCGGTCAGTTGCAGGTCCATGGAGCACCCCTATCCAGAGATGAGTCTTACTCGACGCAACAACCCTAGAACTTGCAACATTGATGTCGCAAGTTACGGATGAATGGCGACTATCCCGTACTCTTCTCGGAGAGTCGGGAGAGGGAGCCTCGTGGATCGGAAGAGTCAGCAGCGGCCACTGCGTGCGGACGCGGAGCGGACCGTGAAGGCAATCCTGGAGGCTGCCGAGCGTGTCCTCAGCTCCAATCCGGCGGCCACGATGGAGCAGATCGCGGAGGCGGCGGGCGTCGCTCGGACGACCGTGCACCGCCGGTTCAGCAGCCGCGAGTCCCTGGTGGACGCTCTGACAGCCTGGGCAACGCGGCAGTTCCACGAAGCCGTGACGAGTGCCCATCCCGACAGCGCTCCACCACTGATCGCCCTCTACCAAGCGACCGCCAACGTCCTCCGGGTCAAGATCGGGTGGGGGTTCGCAATGAGCAGGACCACACCGGAGGACCCCGACGTGGCACGAGCACATGCCGATGTGCTCGATCAGTGCGACCGCCTGTTCCAGCGCGCACTGGAAGCCGGTGTGCTACGCCCTGACACTGACCTGGCGTGGGCTCGCCGCGTCTATTACGCCCTCATTCACGAAGCCGCCCGGAATCGTTCGGACGAAGCCGACAATGTCGATGAACTGGCAACCCTCGTGGTCGACACATTGTTGCGTGGCCTGGGTCGGCAGGGCAGTTCCCTCAGCCCGTGACGAGTTCTGGAGGAGTTGCTTCGACCACCTGCCGGCTGCGGTGGCCGAGTACGACCGGCTGATGGCTCAGATCATCGCCGAGGGGTGATCGCTCAGCCGAGCGATGCGACTCCCGCCTCGCCGTGACTGGCTTGGGCTCGCATCCGCTCGGCCTGCGCATCACCGGGCCCGGGGGCGGGGTGCAGGCTCCGGCGTTCACGGCCAGGAACCCCACCGGAAGGCTTGGTGCCGGCTGTACGTGCTCGCCGCCACGAACCGTGCTCGCCTCGGCAACCTGACCGACGCCCGCCAACCTGGACGCCGGCGTCACCCACCTGACCGACGCCCCGGAAAGCGACCCGGCCGACCATGGGTGGCACCTGGCCAGGCGTGTTGGAACTACGGGAGACGTATCGCGGTCCGGACGATGTCGGCGACGGCTCTGGACCGACTGTGCGGTGGCCAGGCGATCACGGTGGTGACTTTCGGCGCGTCCAGCACGGGCACGGCGGCGAGGTCACCGTGCAGTTGGGCTCGGCACGACTCCGGTGAGACCGCGCAGGCACGGCCGAGCGCGACGAGCTGCAACAACTGCGCGTGGTCGCGGACCCGCGGGCCGGGGCCGGGCGGGTAGGTGCCGTCCGGGTTGGGCCAGCGTGGCAGGGGCAGGCCTGGCAGCCCCGTGATGTCAGCCATGTGCACATGGGCCCGAACGGTGAGCGGATGCCCGGCCGGCAGGACCACCACCTGGCCTTCCGTGCTGAGCTCTTCGGTGTGGAGCCCGGCCGTCGAGTCGAACGGACGGTGCAGCAGCGCCACGTCGGCCCGGCCCTCGCGCAGCAGTCGTTCCTGCTCGGCCGGGCCGCACAGGATGACGTCGACGGGGACCGCGCCGGGTTCGGCGGCGTACGCGTCGAGCAGTTTCGCCAGCAGTTCTCTGGACGCGCTGGCCTTCGTGACCAGGACCAGGCCGGGCCGGCCGGCCGCGGCAAGGGCAGCGCGGCGGGTCCGGCGCTCGGCGGCGTCGACCGCGTCGAGGGCCGCCTGACCCTCGGCCAGCAGCACCGAGCCGGCCTCGGTCAGCGTGACGGTGCGGCTGGTCCGATCCAGCAGGGTTGCCCCGAGCCGGCGTTCGAGCTGCTGGATCGCCCGTGACAGGGGCGGCTGTGCGATCCCGAGCCGCTGCGCGGCGCGCCCGAAGTGCAGCTCTTCAGCGACAGCGACGAAATATCGCAGTTCCCGGGTCTCCATGCCGCCAAGGTACTCCGGATCAATACCTTGCCGGTATCGCTGCACACCCGATCGGTCTTGGACCCCGGCCGGGGTCGGAGAGCAGCATGGTGCCCATGAGTGAGCGAACGATTGCGCTGGTCACCGGCGCGAACAAGGGAATCGGCTACGAGATCGCCATGGGCCTGGGCGCCCTCGGCTGGAGCGTCGGAGTCGGCGCTCGCGACGATCAGCGCCGTGAGGTGGCGGTGGAGAGACTGCGTGCGGCCGGCGTCGACGCGTTCGGCGTACCGCTGGACGTGACCGACGACGCGAGCGTGACCGCAGCCGCACGGCTGATCGAGGAACAGGCCGGGCGCCTCGATGTGCTCGTCAACAACGCCGGCATCGCCGGCGGCATGCCGCAGGAGCCCACCCGGGTCGATCCCACCACCATCCGTACGGTCGTGGAGACCAACGTGATCGGCGTCATCCGCGTCACCAACGCGATGATGCCGCTGCTGCGTCGCTCCCCCTCACCGCGGATCGTCAACATGTCCAGCAGCGTCGGCTCCCTCACCCGGCAGTCAGGAACCACTGCTGAGCAGACGACGGGTCCGATCGCCGTGGCGTACGCGCCGTCGAAGACGTTCCTGAACGCCGTCACCCTCCAGTACGCCCGGGAGCTGAGCGGCACGAACATCCTGATCAACGCCGGCTGCCCCGGCTACGTCGCGACCGACCTCAACGGCTTCCACGGCGTACGCACCCCCGAACAAGGCGCGGCGATCGCCATCAAACTCGCGACCCTGCCCGACGACGGCCCGAGCGGCCAGTTCTTCGAGGACGCCGGCGTAGTGCCCTGGTGATGTGCACGGCGGTCTCACCCGCCGGGGTGAGGCCGCTTGGCCGGCGCCTGTCGCACAGGTTCATCGACTGCGGCGGTGGCCCGGTCGACGCTCCGGTGCCCGGGGCAACGCTCCACGCCGCTACTGGTTCCAACACGGATGGCAATGACCAGCGTTCAGCCCTCGCCGAACTCGGCATCGCCTGGACCCGGTAGGACGTGCCGGCTGTCACAAGCCGTTTCGTCGGTTCCACGACGAGATGTACTTCGCGTAGATCACGTTTCCGATTCCCGCCGTGCAGAAGAACAGAACCACGTGCAGGCCGGCCGACTGCCGCCGCCTCCCTCCGTAGCGGCTGTACGCCGTGGCGGATGCCACCACGGAGTTGTTGATGATGATCGGAGGTCCCTGGTAGCCCACGCCCTGTCCCTCCTGCGGAGACTGCGCGTACGGCTGATGGGGCTGCTGAGAGTGCACTGACTTCCTCATCACTCGGGGCGCGGCCACCCAAACGATGCCGCCTCTGGAGTAACTCCTCACGGGCCGATTCGGCACGGCGGAAAGCAACCCTGGTCCATCGCCACGATCGCCTGACCTCCTCCACGCCCGTACCAGGGTTGGCCGTGTCACTCGCCGGCGACGCCGTCACCCTCGCGGTCCGGTGCCTTCCGAAGGCGGCGTCTCCCCCGGTGGATCGGACGCCACCGGCATCCCTGACGGCAGTGCAGTTCGGGTATCCGGGTGCCCGTCACGTCCAGATCTGCCGTCGTCGAGGCCCTGGACGAGGCCCTCACCTACCGGGGCCGCCGCACCATCGCGGAGCTCGTCCTCCAGGGCACCGACCGACTACCGCTGAGATTCGTACTCACCTCACGGCACGACGCCCGCGTCACCGCGGCCGTGGAGAGCCTGGCCGACGCCGTCGTCATCGACCTCGTCGACGACGCACCGGAACCCGCCGCCGACCTCCTCTCCTACGCCCGCCGCCAGTTGCGCACGACGCGGCTCACCGAACCGGAGAGGGAGGCACTCGCGAACAGCCTGGCCGCCGGAGGAGCGGGCAACTACCTCTACGTACAGCGCCGGCTCCTCCACCCATGTCCGGTATCAGGGCGAGGGTCCTCTGCGCGAGGTAGGGAGCGTCCGCCGCCTCAGGCTTCACCGTGACACGCCTTGAGCACAGGTGTGTGCCGGGCGGCTGGTGGGCTGCCCGGCACACGATCATCGCGGGTTCGGCTGCCGTCCGTTCACGGGCGGCGGGCCGTAACCCGTTCAGCGGCGGCGGCCCCAGGTGTCGGTGTCGACGGTGCGGCCTCGGTCGTCGCGGAGGGTGGCGGTGTCGCCTCGGTTGCCCCAGATGTACTCCCGCTTGCCCTGGAAGACGTCGGTGCGGGAGTCGCGGCCGACGCCGGTGTGGACGCGGATGGTGGCGCGGCCGGCGATGCGGATGTCGTGGAAGCGGTAGCGGTTGCCGTCGGCGTCGCGCAGGGTCCAGCCGCGGAGGTTGACGGGCTGGCGGGTGGTGTTGCGGATTTCGACCCACTCGTTGTTCAGGGAGCGGTTGGAGTGGTCGTCGCGTCCGGGGCTGTCGGCCTGGACCCGGCTGATCTCCACCCGCGGCTGCTGGTGGCCCCGGTCCGCGGCCGTCGCGGGCAGCGCGGCGGCCGAGACGATGGCGCCGGCGGCGAGGACGGTCGCGGCGACACGACGAACGTTCGACGAAGCAGACATAAGGTGATGCCCCCTCAAGAACAGGAGTCCACCCGCCGATACGAATCACGTACCGGATGCGGGTGCCCGGCCCGCGGTTGAGCCGAGGACCACACTCTCGACCCGCCCCCCCGACCCACCGCAGCCCCCGACGAGGCCGGTTACCGACCACGGACATTTCCGTCACCCTCACCTGCGCAGTACACACAATCCACGTGATCGTGCCCCTGACATTCACTGAGCGTTGCACCCACCCGGCGCGCACACGGAACAGGCGATCATCGCGCACCGGCGCACCACCGGGCGCACTCAACCACCCCACCACCCAACCGGAGCACAGAATTCCGTAACAATCGTTCTGCACGATTCTTCGCACAGAAGAGCGGAACTGGCAGACCAGGGCGAAAGTTCGTGCGCTCGCAGTTGGGGGTTGTCGCCCATGGGGTACCAGGAGCACGGCGGCTGTGGCCGCGACACCGGTTGAGCACCATTCCGAACGGGACTTCTTGGCACTCTGCGTGCGCCGGGTGCGACTCGCAGTCGGTGGACGGTCGAGCCGTTTCAGCGGCGGCCGCTCCGCGAGGAACGGGCTCAGCCACGACATGCCGTCATGTCCGCACGGTCATCGGCGGATGCGACAGCCGCCTCAGCCGGCTGCCTCCAAGCCGACCGTCACCGAGAACGGACCGGGGGAGATGAAATCCTCGCTTCCTCCGCGCTCGCTGTCGCAGCACTTGCCCTGGCCGCCGTTCCCGCCTCAGCCGGTGGCGGCAAGGGCGCCACCGGGCATGACAGCTCGTTGCCGTTACGCGCCTTGAAGCCCAGCCAGGTGCAGGCGCAGGCGCAGTGCCACAGGACGTTCGGCGAGCGGCCGTCGCGTAGTAGCCCTGCGCCGCGGCAACCATGGCCATGAGTTGGTGGGCCGGCGAGGTGAGGCCGTCGTGCGGGCGATGGCGATGATCGCCACGCGCAAGAACCGTCCGGCCTGGTTTCGATCAAGGGATGACCAGCGTGCTCAGAGATCGGGGCGGTCGATCCGACCATGGGCCCGCCTGTGACGTCGGTCTCTTTCATGGTCCTGACAAGGCGCTTCGCCCCTTCGTGGGTAATGCCCCTTGGCGAACCTGAAGCCTTACAGGCACTCAGAGTGACGATCCATGATCGCTCCAGAACCACGACCTCCCCCATAAGTGGGGTGTGCGCAGGGGCGGTTGATCGGCGCTGTATCGCATGGCGAGAATTCGGAGTCACCGCGTCCGCCACCTCGCGCCGCGGCGACGGGAGGATCTACGGGTGCCGGGGCGATCCCGGGGTACCAACCCGGGACCGTCGCCCCGACGTGCTGCGCCAGACCGGCCAAGGTTCAACGTCAGCGACGTCAATGTAACGGATTTTACCAGCCGGTAACTCCCGCCTTCTGGGGAATTTGCGAACCAAACGCCCAGGAACCCATTATTTCTGGGGTTTATGAGAAGCGGGCAACGGTCGATCGCCATCGAGCTTTGGGTAGAGCTTCTAGCCTGGATAGCAGCGTCATGGGTGCTGCCGCTCTGAGTTATCGTCTTTGGTTACTGCAGGGCCGCCTTTGTTCGCCGGACGACCAATCCGACGCACGCCCTGTCTGCGCCAGACCGGCCAATGTTCAACAAAAGAGAGTGCAATGGGAACCTTTTTGCTTGCGGCTGTCGTGATCTTCGGAATCACTGCAGCTCTCATCGCCTTCACCGTGAAGGTGCTGTCCTCGACGCCCGCCCGAATCGCGGTCGTCGTGGGCTCGTTCGTGGCTGTGCTGTTCACCCTCCCGCCCATCCTGGAGGCACTGCACCCGGAAGGGGCGGCGCCTCCCCCCGCGGCCCCGGTCACAAGCGGGGTGCAGCGGTAATGGCGTTCTGGAAACCCAACGAACCGCTCCAACTCGGCTCGACCTTCCACGACATCAACGTCTCCACCGGGAGGATCGTGCGCCGACCCGGTTCGGCCAAGCGCCTGAGCTCGGTCTTCGACCTCAACCCGTTCCTACGCGAACTCCCCCAGGACCTGCGCCAGAACCTGCGGGAGACCATGCGAACATCGCGTGCCTACAGCCGCGGCACCAACCTGCGCGGGGTGGGCGTGGGCGGCACGGTCCACATCGTGCTCAGCGGGTGCGTACGGGAGTGCACGGCCGCCCCTGCCTCCACCGTGCGCATTCTCGGCGCGGGAGCGGTCCTGGGGTGTACCGAGGTGTTCGACGAGAGGATCCCGGCACCCCTGACCACCTGCCTGACCGAAACCTGGACCCTGTGCCTCCCGCTGGAGCGCCTGCGCGCGATGGCGGAGGCGAACTCCGCTCTGCTCAAGGCGATCGGAGTGTCCGTCACCGACCGCATGGAGGCGAGCGAGCGCATCTACAACCGCCTCGCCTACAAGTCGGAGCAGCGCCTCGCCGGCCTCCTCACGCACCTGTTGATGCACTGCGCCGTCCCGGGGAAACGGCACGACTTCATGATCGAGGGGCCTTCGCAGCACGACTTGGCCGCCGCGCTCAGTCTGAGCATCGGCTCGGTCGAGGCGGCCATGGCATCGCTGAAGAAGAGCAACATCGTGGTCACCGGCTACCGCTCGTACGAGTTCCCGTCGGTCCGACGCCTGCTTGAGGCCAGCCACATCAAGTTCCCGCCCGGCTCCCTCGCGGGAACCCTCACATCCATCCAGCCCCAATAGCCACACAGGCAGACTAGATATATGCGCAGGATCGACACAGAAGCCGGTCCTGCGCATTATCAGTGCACCACGCACTCAAGCCGCCTGTACGTAATGCGCCATGACTTAAAACGCTCGCTCACTTCGAATGGACGGGCAGGCGAAACGTTGCACCAGTAATCGACCGGCAATACGCGAGAAATATCCGAGACGGCACTAATTCGGATCGCAACAATCCAAAAAGGACATTTGCCTTCGCGACCTGGTCACCGTCCAGACGAGCCGGTGCGCACGACGCCATCAGCCGACCCGAAGCGCGACAGTGTCACCTAGGCAGGCTTGTTGTCACCGGCCGGACTGCAAGCCCTTGTGGCGACGTAGGCCGTGAGGTGCGTACGGCTGGATGATCCGGCTCGTGGCGAAGGGCAGCCAACTGCTGGAGGGCCTTGCAGCCGACCTCCGTGACTGAACGCCCACCGAGGCGGCCCGGTTCAGCCTGCCAGTTGCTGAAGCCATTCGCGGAGCAGCGCCGTTTCGGTGTCTCGCAGAGTCAACCCCGCGTCGGCAGCCGCGGGTTTGGTGGTGAGCGCGGTTTCCAGTGCGGCGTCGAGGGCGAGTGCGTGCGAGGCCAGGTCGGACCCGGATGAGGCGGGCGGGTCCGTGGTGATCGAGGCGATAACGGTGTCCCGCAATCGTGCCGACGTGGTCAGGTCCCGCTGCGAGGGCTCTTCGCCGATCAGTGCCAGCGTGGCGCCCGTTGTCGCCGCGTGGATGACGGGGGTCGCCTGCTTCACCGGAACCCGGAGGCGCCCGGCCTCGGCCGCCCGGCCCAGCAGTGTCACCAGCAGGGCGTGCGCCTCGTCCGCGGCCGGGGGTCGCCGCCCGGGCTGCACCGTGCCGTACATGAGCACGTAAAACGCGGGGTGCCGCACTCCGAAGTCGACGTGCAGGTCCCAGCCGCGGTAGAGGTCGGCCACCGGGTCGTCGGGGGTCAGCGCCAGTGCCTCCCGTTTCTCGGCCAGGTACATCTCGAACCCGTAGGCGGCCAGTTCGGCCAGGAGTCCGTCCTTGTCGTCGAACATCCGGTAGAGCGCGGGGGCCGTGATGCCCGCGGCTGCGGCGACCGCGCGCGTGGAGACCGCCTCGCTGCCGCCCTCCTCCAAAAGCTTGGCGGCCACCTGCAGCACCTGGCGCCGCGCGGCGCGTCGTCCCTCGTTCATGGAACAACGATATCGCAGATTGCGAATCAGCGCCTTATCGATGCTACGGTTTAAACCGGAACAGCGATCCATGCTGATGGTGGTCGGCGCCGACCCGCGACATCTGGGCATGCCCCGCACCCCGGCCGGTGCCGTCGGCCCCCACTCGTGGAGCCGTGCGGCCGACCGCCACAGCGGGCAACGCGTCGTCCGCCTGACCACCACCGAACACGCCGCCATCACGGCAGGAGAGGAACACCCATGTCCGACATCTCGATCGTCATCGCGTCGCATTCCGGCTACGGCCACACCGCGCAGATCGCCACAGCCGTCGCCGACGGCGCGCGCTCCATCGCCGGGACGCACGTCCACCGCGTGGACGTCGCCTCCCTCAGCGACGCCGACTGGGAACTGATGGACGCCGCGGACGCCATCATCTTCGGCACTCCCACCTACATGGGCACCGCGTCCGGGGCGTTCCACGCCTTCGCCGAGGCCACCAGCAAGCGCTGGATGACCCGCGCCTGGAGCGACAAGCTCGCGGCGGGATTCACCAACTCCGGCTCCATGAGCGGCGACAAACTGCACACCCTGCAGTACCTCTCGCTCCTGGCGGCCCAGCACGGAATGCTCTGGGTGAGCCTGAACCTCCTCCCGGGCTGGAACACCACCACCTCCAGCCCCCAGGACGACAACCGCCTCGGCTTCTACCTCGGCGCCGGCGCCCAGAGCTTCAACGACACCCCCGCGGTCCACGACGCGGACCTGACCACCGCCCGCCACCTCGGCCGGCGCGTCGCCGAGCACACCCGCATCCACCGCGCCGGACTGGCCGCCGCAGCGCACTGACACAACGGCTCGCCAGACATCACCTTCCAGACTTCCTTCAGGGGAGTGCGTCATGCAGCACCGGACACTGGGAAGCCAGGGCCTTGAGGTCTCGGCGATGCGCTGGACGATCCCGCCCTACGCGCCCGGTCACGACCGCGCAGAGTGATCAGCAGGCACCACCGACAACTCACGCTGCCCAAGCCGGAGGTCGCCGGAGGATTCGCGACACCTCACCATGCGAGCCCACCAGTCCCGAGGCCGTACTTCGACCAGGCCCACTTGGGCCACGAGGTCCGCGCGTTCACCGGGCTCACGCCGACCCGGTACGTCGAAGTCCGGCGGCGGTTCCTGCGCGAACATCCCGGCTACGCGCCGGCCTACCGGCCGCTGCCGCCCGATCGATTTCTTACCTGAGCGACAAGCTCACGACACGCTAATTTGGGGCACCCCAAAGCAGAGGAGAGCCCCGTGGGCAAGGTGGTCATGTACAGCTCGGTGTCGGTGGACGGCTTCGTCGCGGACGAGAATGACCAGCCCGGACCGCTGTTCGACTGGTTGTCCAGCGGAGACGTCCCGTTGGACGAGAGCGGTGAGGTGAAGGTGTCGCAGACGTCCTACGACTACACCCGGCCGTACTGGGACCAGATCGGAGTCACGATCGTCGGCCGGCACGTCTTCGATTTGACGGACGGCTGGGACGGGAAGCCTCCGGGCGGGATCGACCACGTGGTCGTCGTGACGCACCGGCCGGAGCCCGAGGGCTGGGACTCCGAGGCGCCGTTTCACTTCGTCGACGGCGTCCAGGCAGCCATGGCCAAGGCGCAGGAGCTTGCGGGTGACCGCGTGGTCGAGGTCGCCGCCGGCGACGTCGGTGGCCAGGTGCTTGCCGCAGGTCTGATCGATGAGGTGCGCATGGACGTCGTACCCGTCGTGTTCGGTTCCGGCAAGCGCTACTTCGGGTCGGTCCACGCGCAGCACCTGTTGGAGGATCCTGACGTGGTGATTCAGGGCAACCGGGTGCTTCACCTGCGCTATCGGGTGCGCCGTTGACCGACGACACCTCCGGGGCCCGTGCAGCCGCACCCGTGCAGCCGCCCCCGCGGGGATGCACCGCGAAGGCGTAGCCGGCCGGCCCTGACCAGCGACAACCGTCTGCGTGGCAGCTCCTGCTCGATTGCGATGCTTGAATGGACCGTCGTTCCTGATCTGGCAAGGAGAACCGCTGTGCCCCTGGTGTCTGTCGTGATGCCCGTGTACAACTCGGCAGCCACTCTCGGCGCAGCCGTCCGATCGGTGCTCACACAGACCCATGGCGACCTGGAGCTGCTGGTCACCGACGACCAGTCCTCCGATGGCTCCCTGGACCTGCTCCGCGAGTTCGCCGAGCAGGACGAACGCGTCCTGCCGGAGTCGGCACCCGAACAGGGCGGTGCGGGCCAGGCCCGAAACCTCGCGATCGAGCGGGCCCGCGGGGACTACATCGCCTTCCTCGACAGCGACGACATGTGGCTTCCGGAGAAGACCGAGAAGCAGCTCGCCTTCGCCGCGGAAGCCGATGCGCCTTTGACGTTCACCTCGTACTTCAAGATGGACGCCGACTACGACGGCGAGAGCACCGACTGGGTCCCGAACGGCCGAGTGATCCGTGCGCGGGAGCACGTGGACTACCGCGCGATGCTGGTCCAAGACCACATCGGTGCTCTCACGGCCATGTACGACCGCAATGTCCTGGGCACGAGGCTGATGCCGGAGATGCGCAAGCGCCAGGACTACGCCCTCTGGCTGTCGATCATGCGGGACGGCGCTGACGCCCGCGGCCTGGCTGAGCCGCTCGCGGTATACAGGGCCCACCAGGCGGGGTCGCTGTCCTCCAACAAACTGTCGCTCGTGCAGTACAACTGGGCCCTGTACCGCGAGCACGAGCATCTGTCGATCCCGCGGGCGACGCGGGCGCTGGCCGGTGCCGCGTGGCAGTCGCTGCGCAACTCGCGCATCTGAACCCGTGCACGGGCCCGGGGAACGCGGTGCGCGGAGCCCGGTGCGCGGTCCGGGGAGCCCCGTGCCCGGGCCCGGGGAGCCCGGTGCGCGACCGTTCTCGGGTGATACCCGACCGGGCTCCCGCCGGGACTACCGGGCGTCGCGCCGCCGACGCGCGCGCTCGAACTCGGCGACATCCGACATCCAGGGACCGTGCTGTTCGAGTGCGGCGCAGCCGCCGCGGACGAAGGCGCTCACCAGGGTCCGGTACGCGCCGATCCCGTCGACCAGGCCGTACTCGACCCGGTACTCCGGATCCGACCCGCCTCTACCCTCGCGCAGCGTCGTGACCCGGGCGATGGAGTCCGCGTAGAAGTGGAGCTGGATCCCTTCGCCCATCTCCTCGTCCTCGATGGTGAACACTTCGTTGTCCGCGGCAGAGCGATCGCCGACGAACTCCCAGAACTCCGCGGCGGCAGTGCGGGGACTCTCCCGTAGCCACTTCTTCTCGACGCCCTTGTCGTCGGTGAACGACAGGGCCGTCTTCCTCGCACTCCCGCCGACGTCGGCGCGGTGGTCGGCAGCCTCCTCGTCATCCTCCACGGGTGTGCTCCTGGAGCGCTCCGCGGCCTCCGAGCACATCAGGAAGCTCACGGTACGCACCGCGTCGTCGACGAGCTCAGGGTGTGCACTGCGCACGGCGGCCCTGACCGTCGTCTCCATCCGATCCCAGTCGCGCCTGTCCGTGGCACGGTTTCCCCGTCGCGGATCGCGGCCGATCCGTATCCCGGCGCACGCCTGCTCCGCAGTGGCGATCACCCGCATGACCTCGGGCAGCAGCGCGGGGTCGACCGCGTCGGGAATCCGCCTCGGAACCGTCGCGCCGTGCAGATACTGGCCCGTGTACCTCAGAATCGCGGCGTCGAGTGGACCGAGTACTGCTCCGCGCTGGGCGCGACGGCGGTCCGCGTGGTACTCCTGAGCTCGTTTCCCGTTCGACGTCTCCGTCGCCGCGCTCATCGCCGCGCATACCTGCCCGCGCTCGAGCAGACCGATGTCGGCCCCGTGGGCGATGAGCGGGCTCCTGTCCCACCGGATGTGCTGGAAGAACGCGTCGACGTCCGTGGGCGCGGCAAGGAGGATCGGGTCCAGGAGCGCGACGGCAGCGTTCTCGTCGAGCCGGCCCCGGGTTCCGGCGGCGTCGCACAGCGGGAGGACCGCACTCCACAGCAGCAGGTGTCTGGCCAGGTCCTCCCGGATCACCGCAAGATGGGCTTCGCCGATCGGGAACGTGAAGGTGCGAGGCTCGTGGTTGGCGTCGGCCCCGGCACCGAGCGTCAGCTTCAGCTCGCCGTCCTCGCGGATCACGTTCGGGATCCAGCCGCTGCTGCGCGTGAAAACGATGTCCCTCATCGACTCAGTCTTCCCCGGAACGGCCACCGGCCGGCATCACGGCGATGTCGCAGCCCCACCCCGCACCGTCTGTTCACGACCACCGCGCGCATTCGACGTCGAGGCGTGTGTCGGTGCGCACCCAGACTTCGCCCCCGGCGGCCTCGGCCGGGGCGTCGACTCGTTCGATACCGAGGAACTCGATCAACGTGAGCAGTACGGCTCGTTCGGCTCGGTCTTCGTCGACATCATGCGAGTCGAAGAAGACGTAGTACCGGTCGCTCGGGTCCACGTAGCCCGAATCTGCCCAGATCCGGGCGACTTCTTCGATCGCCGCCGCTTCCGTCGTGATCGCGGCGGCACGGGCGGCACCCCGAGTCTCCGGTGACGCGTCGAGGTCGGCGAGGTCGGAGAACCACTGGCCGAAGCGGTCGAGGCCCGCGTATCCGTTCTCGAAGAACAGCATTGCGCTCGGCAGGAAGCGATTTCCCCTGTCGACCTGGAGGTATTCCGACCGAGGTCGGTCGTCCGCATCCTTGGTCCGGGAGATCACACCTTGCCCGGGCATGAGTACCAGACTCTGCCCCGACGGCTCGTCACTGATGGTGTAGGTGTCGGAATCTCGATCACGGAAGAACGCGGAGAACGCTACATAGGCTTCCTGAGGGTCGCCCACGGAGACCTGTCGGTCGTTGCCGTCACCGACAGCGAAGACGAACTGTTTCGGTCCGGGGCGGTAGGGGCGAGCCATATGCGTCCTTCGTTCACGTGCGACAGCTCCATCAGCGTAGTCGAATCGGGCGGACGGGGGCCTGCCGTTCATCGCCGACGAACAGCCAGGAGTCAGCCGTCGCACCCCCGCACCCCGTCAGGCCCGCCTGGTAGGCGGCGATGGCAGCCTCCACCGCGTACACGGCGGCCATCGCCGACGATCGCGATCAGGCTCTCGCCCTGATCCGCGAAGCCGCACGCGCCGCTCGCGCCGCACGCGACCTGCCCGACCAGGCTTCGGCCGGCCGTTTGTTCCCGGTCACGCCCGCCACCGTCGACCTGTACGCCGTAGGCGTGCACTGGGCACTCGGCGACGCGGGAGCGGACCCGGAGCGGGACTGTCGGGCGCACCCTTCAGGAACGGGCCGCGGGAACGGTCACGGTCTGCCTGCGGAGGTCAGTGGTGTCGGAGGACAGCACGCCTTGTGCTATCGCCCGATGCTGGCTCCGGGTCGCTTGTCGGACGGTGTCCCTCACCTCCGACCACGGAACCGGGCTGACGACGGCCGTGAGTCCCGTGCTCTGCAAATAGGGGCTGTCCGGTGCGAAGCAGTGCGGTGTGAGCAGGACGCGGTCCGCGGGGCGAAGGCCCACGGCGGCGTGTGCGTGCCAGTCGACGCAGAAGCAGCACCACACCCTTAGATTTCCGCGTTCGTCCAGAAAGCCGTCAACCGTGAAATGAATGGGCATGGTTCGACTCCTCGGGCCGGCAGAGTGAAAGGAGATCTCGGAATTCACCGGTTCGCTTCACCGCCGTGTCAACGGCAGTTGCACGTGGATGATCGTGTCGAGGCCTTCCTCCGGGTGGAAAACCGTGAGGGTGCCGCTCATCTCGGCCGCGGCGGCCACCAGTTCCTGCATGCTGTGGGCGGCGGTACGCGGCCGGTCCCGACCGATGGCGCACGTGGAGGCAGGAGAGGGTGGCGTTTTCTCCGTCAATGCCACCGAAATGTGGTCCGCTGTGGCGGAGTAGGTGATGGATACCGTGTCCAGGGGGTTCGTGCTCCGGCTGGAAGCCCTGAGCATGAGCGAGCTGACGATCCGACGGGCGGCCACCAGTGCCGGATCGCCTTCGCTGATGCCGAACTCTTTGAACACCAAGTCGGCGCTGTTCCAGGCGAGACATTCCGATGACGGGATCGGCGGCAGTGCGAGCGTGTGCTCTCGGCTGAGCGGCATGGCGTGAAGGCTCCTTACGGCGATGCGGAACGGACCCCGGATATCGGGCGGAGGGAGGACTGTGGTCAGACGGCCTAGTGCTGTGGCCCTTCCGGTCACAGCACTAGGGAGTGGAGCGGGGACTCGGCGGGGGTTCGGCACGCGCGTCCGACGGGATGGAAGGCGTGTGCGACAGGAGGTCGTCCCTCACCTGGTACGCGATGCGCTTGCCCAGTGAGTCCGACAGGGTCGAGGCGAGCCTGAGAACGCGGGCCTTGATCTCGCCGGCGAAGTAGAGCAGGGTCATCGCCGCGCCGGCGATGGATTCCGCGCCGGCGGTGTCGACGATCATCGACATGAGGGTTGCCACGATCAGGCTGAGAGCGGTCGGGGTGGTGACCCAGCTGAAGCGCCGTGCCGCGAACGCGATTCCGAGCCCGACAGGGAAGCAGGCGTAGACGGCAAGGCCGGCGTCCGGCCAGAAGTAGTGGCTGACGGCCCACGCCGGCTGGATGCCGACCCAGGTCTGAAGCATGAGCTGGGGAGGTCTGGACTGAGTGCCACTGTCCCCGGTGTCGGTGGTCGTCCTAAGATGGCTCCGTGTCGACATGACGGCTCCTCAGGGCTGATGTCGGCTTCGTGGTTGGGGCCGCCGGTGACGTCGGCGGCCCCGACTCACACCCTCCCAATGCCGCACGCCCCCGCAACGGTAGATGTCTCACGCCGATAGGAGTACTGCTGCTGAGGCGTGCCAGCACAGTTCTCCTGCCGGGGTGTGAGACTTTCTGCCGCTGGTCGGACTTCCTCCGCTGTTCGCCGAAAAGGGCGGCCCGCGACATGCATCCTTGGGAGATGGCAGAAAACTCTCCGCACGCGAAGATCACCCTCCAGCGGCTGCGCAATTTCATCGCCGTCGTCGACGAAGGAACGATCACCAGCGCTGCCCGGCTACTCGGTGAGATGACGGGCGAGGGGTCCCCCTCATCGGTCCGCCAGAACCTTCAGGAACTACGGAGCGCATTCGGCGGTCGGCAACTTCTGGTCGAACACAATGGCAAACAGGTTCCGACAGACCTCGGTGAGAGTCTCCTGCGCTACGCGCGGACCATGGTCGAACTCTGGAAGGGCGCGAGTAGGCTCGGTACCCGAACACTCACGCTGGCCTTCCTCCCTCAGCACGCGTTCTTCATTTCGCCCGTGATCCTGGAACTCGAGCGGAGCCAGATGACCGTGCACAGCCGCATCCTGGGCGAGCAGGATCGATCCACGATCATTTTCGAGAGCCACGTCATCGGCGCCCTCGCGGGCGGTGAGATCGACCTCGTGGTCGGCCCCCCGCCCGAACCCAGCAGGCGGCGAGAGGAATTGAAGGAGCACCGCCTGTACACGTCGCGGCTGGAAGCGATGGTGCCCGGCTCCGATGTCCGTGACCGCATCGGACTGGACGAGCTGATCCATCAGGGGCCGCTGTTGGTGCCGCCGGGCCCGACGCGGTCACGTCGACTCCTCAACCGCAGGGTCCGTGCGGCGGGCCTTCCCGCGCCGATGGTGAAACTCGACGCGTACAGCAGCAAGGCCCTCGTTGCGTTCGGCGAGGACAGGCACGGCACGGTGGTCATCCCCTCGGACATCGCCGACCCCTTCAAGGAGGGGAACATCCTCGCCGGCCCGAAGGCATCCACCTTCAGATGGGTCCCGGTCGTGGACGCCGACGGCCGGGAACTCACCCAGGAGGTGTACGCCACGACGCGGGCGCGGCCTCCGGCCGACATCGTGGCCACCGTCGACGCGATCCGCCGGTCAACCGACGCCTTCTCCCTCGACGTGGCCGCCTGACACTGCCGTCCACCCGGCGGTGTGCCGGCGCCGTCGCACGGTGCCGGCGGTTGGCGCCGGCGGTTGGCGGTCAGGCGGCGCCAAGGTGCTGGACGTGAGGCCCGGTCGGTTCGTGGACGGGCCAGCCGGGATTGCCGGTCTCGGCGAACCGTATCCACGAGTGGTGCATACGAGTGGCGAGTGGGGCGGGCGGTTCGGCGTTGCCGAGGAGTCCTCGTTGGCCGCGCAGCGATGGCAAGGACAGGCGGTCGAAGACGAACGGCAACTCCATGACATGGCAGGCGCCCAGTTGTCCGTCGATCGCGTCGGAGCGCCAGGCGAATTCGTAGAGGTACGTCCGTCCGGTCGTGGCGCTCGCGTGTGCGGCGGCCATCTGCCGGGTGCCGTCCGTGAACAGCCCGTCGCCGAGGATGGCGGTGCGCAGGTCGGCGGCTGAGGCGGCGGGGTGCCGTGTCCGGTAGGCCCGGACGGCTTCGTCGGGGTCGGGGTGGAACTTTGCCGCGGTGTCCCGGACATCGGCATCGGTGGTGCTCGCGAGAAGTCCCGACGGGGCCAGGTAGAGGGCGCCCTCGTCGCGATTGGCGCCGATCAGGAGGTCGATCTCGCCTCCCTGGCCGGCGGCGACCGCGGTGGCCGGTTGCTGCTCGCTGACCAGGCTGAAGAAGGTGATCCCGCCGAGCGGGTCGTGGTGGGTGGAAGTGCGCAGGTCCAAGCCGGTCAGGCCGGCCGTGACGGCGACGAGGTGCTCGTCGGGTATGTCGGCCAGGGCCTTGGCCGTGGGTTCGAGGCCCAGCCCGCGTCCGACCGCAGCGGTGACGATGCGGGCCTGGTTGGGGGTGAACGCTCCGGTGCCGCTGCCGCTCTGGATGATCGCCCGTCGGAACAGTCCTGTCGAGGCCGGGTCGGCGAGGACGCCGCCGACGATGACGGCTCCGGCGGACTGGCCGAAGAGCGTGAGGTTCTCGGGGTCGGCGCCGAAGCCGGCGGCGTTCTCACGGATCCAGTGCAGGGCGGCCAGGACGTCGAGCATGCCGCGGTTGTCCGGGGCGTCGGGCAGGTGCAGGAAGCCGGGGATGCCCAGGCGGTAGTTCACGGTGATCAGTACGACGCCGTCGCGGGCGAAGGCCGTGCCGTCGTAGAGCGGTGCACGGTTGGAGCCCGCGACGAACCCTCCGCCGTGCACGAACACCATCACCGGCCGGGGCGTCCCATCCGGCCGCGGGGCCCAGATGTTGACGGTGAGGTAGTCGTCCCCCCGCTGCCAACCCGGGCCGAAGTAGGGCGACATGTCGAGGGTGCCGAAGGAGTCCCGGGCGGGCTGGGGCGCGGTCGGTCCCGGCCGCGTGGTGTCACGGATCCCCGTCCACCGTTGGTGTGGGGTCGGCGCGGCGAACCGTCCGCGGCCGACGGGCGGTGCGCCGTAGGGCACATCGAGGAAGACGGTCCCGTGTTCGTGGCGGCGACCGCGGACGGTGCCCGAGGTGGTGGTGACGGTGGTGGGATCGGCGGGTGCCATCTCTGATCTCCTGGTTGCTGGTACCTGGTTGCCGGCTGCCGGTTGCCCGTTCCTGGTTGCCGGCTGCCAACTGCCGGCTGCTCTTGTGGGTGCCGCCGCTCCGGCCACCCCGGAGCGGCGGCGGGCTGGAATCGGGGTCAGTACCGGGTGATCGGCGCCCACTTCTTGATCGCGAATCCGCTGCCCTGGTGCTCGACCTCCAGGGCGCTGTGGCCGCTGAAGTGTGCGGGTAGGACGAGGGCACCCGTGTCGGCGGCCCAGCCGAGGAGCCTGCGGCGGGTGCTGCGGGACTGGGCGGGGTCCTGGCAGAAGCAGCTGTTGTGGTCGGGGTGCGTGACCTGCAGCGGGGTGTGCATCAGATCGCCGGCGAACAGGGCCCGGTCGCTGCCGGAAGCCAGCGTGACCACGCTGGATCCGGGCGTGTGGCCGGGGGCTGCCTCCAACCGCAGGCTGCCGTCTATGGTGTGGCCTTCCTCCCACAGCCGCACCTGGCCCGCGGCGTGCACGGGGGCGACGCTGTCCTCGAAGACGTTCTCGTTGACGCCGCCGGTGATGTCCGGATTGTTCGCCGGGTTCCAGAACTCGAAGTCGGCCTTGGGCATCAGGTAGGTGGCGTTCGGGAACGTGGGTACCCAGTAGCCGTCGACCAGGCGGGTGTTCCAGCCGACGTGGTCGACGTGCAGGTGGGTGTTGATCACCAGGTCGACGTCCTCGGGCCGTACACCGGCGCGTACGAGGTTTCCGAGGTAGTCCAGCCGCAGGTGGTCCCACGCGGCGACGGCCGGGCGGGTCTTGTCGTTGCCGACGCCGGTGTCGACCAGGATGGTGCTGCCCTCGCTGCGCAGCAGCCATGTCTGCATCGCCGCATGGACCATGGCGTCGTCGGCGCCCAGGTGGTCGGGGACGAGCATGGCGCGCTGGTCCTTCCATGCCTGCTCGGGCAGGTCCGGGAAGAACTGGCTCGTGGGCATGATCGGCCCGTGCGTCTCCTCGATCCGGGTGATGGTGACATCTCCCAGGGTGATCTCGTGGGTGTCCTGCATGGTGCTTCTCCGTTCGGTGGGCGGGCTGGGAGGAGGCGGGGGCACACGGCCCCGGAACTGCTCCCGGCGGTGATCGGTCGAATGACCCGCCGAATGACCCGCCGAGAGACCGGCCCGGTGGCAGGCCGAGCGACCGGCTGAGCGACCAGCCGGGCGACAGGCCGGGCGACAGGCCCGGTCACAGGCCGAGTGACAAACCAAGTGACAGGCCGGGTGACAGGCCGTCGGCCGTACCGGGTGGGGACGGGTGCCCGCCGTTGTCGGTAGAGGGCCCGGTGACACGGTGGGAGGTCAGGCAGTACCGGCCCGGCGCCCCCTCCGCGCCGGGTCGGCCGCGGTGGTGTCCTGGGTGATGGTCTGGGCGAGCAGGGCCAGTGCGGCTCGCGAGGGCGAGCCCGCCTCCGTGGTGGCAACCACCGTGTGGGGGCCCGGCCCGTGGTTCATGGTTTGCTGAACGACGGTCAGCGGGCCGACCAGCGGGTGCCGCATCTCGTAGGTGGCGACGGTGCACTCCTTGACCCGATGATCGGCCCACATCGAGGAGAACTCCGCGCTTTTGGCGCTCAGTTCACCCAGCAGCGCGTGCAACGCGGTGTCCTGCGGATGCTGGGCCGCCACCACGCGCAGGTTCCCCACCACCGCCCTGGCCTTGCTCGGCCAGTCCGCGTACAGCTCGCGGGTATGACAGTCGAGGAACACCAGTCTGGCCATGTTGGGGCGCTGCCCCACCAGGTCCGGGGCCTCACGGTCCAGGTGCCCGGCGAACAGCGCGTGCCCCGCACGGTTCCACGCGAGCACATCACTGCGCAGGCCGAGCACGATCGCGGGAACCTCCGCCAGCACGTCCAGCAACTGGGCCGTCGCCTCCGTCACACGCTCCGGCGCGGGCCTCCGGCCCTGCGTGCGACGTCTGTCCGCCCGGACCAGGTCGTGCAGGTACCGCCGCTCGGAGTCGTCCAGCCGCAGAGCCCCGGCGATCGCGTCCAACACCTCGGGCGACGCGCTCAGCGACTGCCCCTGCTCCAGGCGGGTGTAGTAGGAGGCGCTCACGCCCGCCAGCAGCGCCAACTCCTCGCGCCGAAGACCCGGTACACGTCGGCGCTCCCCATAGGTGGGCACCCCGACATCCTCGGGGCGCAGTTGGGAGCGCCGCGCTTGCAGGAAGTCCCCGAGCTGCGATTTTCCGGTCATGGATCCGAGTATGGGCCGACTCGGAACGCGCAACCTGCCCCAGCTGGGGATAGGCACCGGTGGGTCTGGTTCCCCGGCACGACCGGTGATGACGTGGGTGTCGCCGACCCGGCACCCACGTCATACGCGCCCAGCGCACGCACCCAGGAGGACGCCTTGAGCGCCACCACCAGCCAACACGACCTCTTCGAGGCTCTGGACGCATCGGCCTTCGCCTTCACGAGGCGCGCATGGGTCGATGCCGCCCCCGCCCGGGTCTATGACCTGGTCAGTGACGTGTCCGCGATCGGCCGCTGGAGCCCCGACGCGACCGACGTCAGGTTCGACCAGGGCGCCGGCCCTCGGGTCGGTGCCTGGTTCAGCGGCCGCAATCGGAGGGACGGCAGGGAATGGGCCACCCGCTCCCAGGTCGTACGAGCCGACCACGGCAGCGTCTTCGCCTTCGTGGTCGGCGGCGCCGAGGACGGCATCGTGCGGTGGAGCTGGACCTTCCACCCCCAGGGACGCGGAACCGTCGTCGAGCAGTCCTGGCGACTCCTCCGCCTCGACCCGGTGCTGGGCAGCACCCGCGGCGATCTCGACGCACTCCGCGACCACATGACGAACAGCGTCGAAGCCACCCTGATCTCCCTCGCCCAATGGATCGCCGAGGACTGAGGATCCAGGGTGTGGGGGTCGACGTTGGTCCTGGTGAGCTCGCGTAATCAACTGTCGCGCATTCGCAGCCGCAGGAAGCCTGGTGGTGACTGTTCGTGGTTTGGGACGGGATGCGGCTGGAGGATTGGGGAGCTTCTGCCGGGTCAGGTCAGGAACGCGGCGAGCCCGTGTCGATGACGATCATCTTCTCCAGCGTGTACTTGTCCAGGTCCGGATGGTGCTCTTGCCGGCCTGCGCGGATGCGGTGGAAGCGGAAGGTCCCGTTGGTGGTACTCGCGCTGACGATGCATCGGATCTGGAGTGGAGGTTCGGCTGAACCGCCGAGATGGCAGATGTGCAAGGCCAGCGTGAGGCCTTGGGCCGGCAGTAGCCTCTGATCGGCCTCGGCGATGACGGGCTCGCCGTCGTCCAGGACGTCGACGGTCACGGGCACGAAGTCCTCAAGGTGGAAGCTGTTGACGCTGCACTCCCACGCGGTGAGGTCGATGAAGTCTCCGGGTCCGGTGTCGCGCAGGTGACGGACGGTATCGGTCAGCACCACGGCGTCCCCGTGAAGAGCGATGCCGTTGGCGGTGAGATCACGGAGGCCGGCTGTCAGTCCCTGTGGTGGCTGTGTCGGTGCGAGTCCTGTCCATGCGCTGAGGAGGGCCGTCGCCGCATCGTTCATCTGCACTGTAAGCACGTGGGCAAGGATCCCTCAGGGGCTCAGGAGGACGGGAAGCAGGACCGCTTCCACGGTCTTGGCACTGGTGAGCTCGTCTGTTGAGCCCCCGTCAGTTCGCCGTGCCGTCCAGCCGGATGGTGACCGTAGGTGGTCGCCCGCGGCGTATCGGCTCCACGTCCCGCCGGTCTCCTTGAGGAGGCGGCTGGTGGTCTTGTCGTGGTGGCCCAGAACGTCCGCGACGACGGGGGCAGGCAGTTCAAGGAGTTGCCGTGGAATGGCGGCGCCGCGGGCAGCGGCGACCGGGATACCGATCTCGCGCAAGAGGGCGGGCCCTCCGGATGAGCCGCTGCCCGCCAGGGCTGGAGTTCGTGAAAGGCATCGTGCGTCAGCGGTAGCCGTCCAAGGCCTAGGCCGTCTCTTTCGGATCTTGCCTGGCCCGCGTCGCCCGGCACCGCACCTCGCCGCGTTGTCGAGGCACCCGAGGACGTCCAGTACTCGGGAGCCTCTCCGCCTTGCGATGCACGGCACCGGACGACGCGGGCTTGACCGGCAAGATCCGAAAGAGACGGCCTAGTCGCCGCAGCATCTCGGAGGCGTTTCCCTGCTGGTTGCGGCGCATCGACAACCAGGCCAGTGCTGACCGCCCATCAAAGCAACCGCTTTCCACGTCGGCGGTCGCTCACCACCGATCAGGTCCGCGCGACCCCGACCCGCTCACCTTCGCCAAGAGCCGAGCGTCACGCCGGCGGCCGGGTGAGCTTGGCGGCCACGGCGTCGAGGACCCAGTCCAGGCCGGTCGCGAAGGATGTCTCGGCGTCCACGTCCGTGCCGTCGTACACGGCTTTGGCCAGCGCCGGGAAGCGCCCCGTGGCCAACATTCTTGTCACATGCGGGCCGTGGGCGCGCTGCCAGTCGTGCTTGGACAGGCCCGTGGCGTGCTCGGCCCGCAGGTTTGCGATCTCGCGCCTGATCGCGCCGATGAAGTAGGCGCTGACGGTTTCCACGGCGCGCATGACGGTGTCGACGTCGGCGAGGCCGTCGAGGGCGGCCAGCGTGGCCTCGGTCACGGCGAGGCCGTTCGGACCGAGGGCCGGGCGGCCGCCGAGCAGGTCGGCCAGCCATTCGTGACGGAGAGCGGCCTGCCTGGTGCGGTGGGCGAGGATGCGCAGCGCCTCCCGCCAGTCACCGGGCTGTTCCTCGGGGAGGATCTCGGCCTGGACCTCGTCCACCATGAGGTCGAACAGCTCTTCCTTGGTGGAGATGTACCTGTACAGCCGCATCGGACCGGCGTCCAGGCGGGCCGCGACCTTGCGTACCGACACCGCCTCCAGTCCGCCCTCGTCGGCCAGTGCGATGGCGGCGGCGACAATCCGATCCCGGTCCAGCGGGACGGGGCGAGTCGGCGGCTCCGGCCGGTCCCAGATACTCATGCCCATACCGTACCGTTCCCATTCACCGTCTCCGGGCAATACAGTGTATCGGTATGAGACATCGCATCGCAGTGGTCGGTAGTGGTCCTGCCGGCCTTACCTTCGCCCGCGTCCTGCACCGCCATGGCCACCCCGTCACCGTCCTCGAACGCGATCCCGCCCCCGACGCCCGCCCCCCGGGCGGCACGCTGGACCTGCATGAAGGGCTGGGCCAACTCGCGCTGGACAAGGCGGGGCTGTTGGGGGAGTTCCTGGCGCTGGCTCGACCCGAGGGGCAGGCCATGCGCATCCTGGACACGGACGGGACCGTCCTGCGCGACTGGCGACCCCGGCCGGACGACCGGGCCAATCCCGAGATCGACCGCGGGCAACTCCGTGACCTGCTGCTCGGCCCTCTCGACATCCAGTGGGGTCGGGGCGTGACGCGGGTGGTGCCGGGAACCCGGGATGGCGTACTGGTCCACTTCGCGGACGGGCGGCAGGAGACGTTCGACCTCGTGGTCGGCGCGGACGGCGCCTGGTCGCGGATCCGCCCGGCGGTCTCGCCGGCGACACCTCACTACACCGGCGTCACCTACGTCGAGACCTCCCTCGACGACGTCGACACCCGCCACCCTGACCTCGCCCGGCTGATCGGCGACGGTTCCGTGGCCGTGTACGGCGTGAACCGGGCTCTCGTCGCCCAGCGCAACAGCGGAGGCCACGTCAAGGTGTACGCCCAGTTCCGCGCGCCACTGGACTGGCACACGCACCTGGACCTGGCCGACGCCGAGGCCGTGCGATCGAGCCTGCTGGCTCTGTTCGACGGCTGGGCCGCTCCCGTCCTCGACCTCCTCCGCCACGGCACCGCATTCATCCACCGGCCCCTTTACGTCCTGCCCGAGTCCCACACCTGGACCCACGTCTTCGGGGTGACGCTGCTGGGCGACGCCGCCCACCTGATGCCCCCCTTGGGGGCGGGCGCGAACCTCGCGATGCTGGAAGGCGCCGAACTCGCCGAGGCCATCGCCACCGGCCCTGAAGATCTGGACGAGACCGTCCGCGCCTTCGAGGAACAGATGTGGGCACGGGCCGGCAGGTGGGCGAAGATCACGACGGCCGGCCTGGAACGCCTCGTGAGCCCGAACCCCGCCGAAGCCCTCGCCCTCTTCGACCAAGTCCAGCCATCCTGACCGCCAAGCGCGAGAGCACCCGTAACGGGTGCGCGGGCTTGGGTCGGCAGGTGCACGGGCACGCGTCGGCGGGTAGCGGGGGCTTGGGTCGGCCGGGAGCGGGGGCGGTTCGGTGAGCCGTGTGGTCCGGCGCGCGCCGGATCTCGGTGCACCGTCCCCGTACGGCTGCCGCGGTTCAGCGGCTCGCTGCGGCCGGGGTCGCGGCGGCGCGGGCGGCGGGAGCGGGGGCCTGGGCCCTGCGGATCCCGGTGGCGCTCAGTACGGCGGCGACGGCCAGCGCGATCGCGGCGGAGACGAGGGCGGCGCGCAGCCCGGTCACGAAGTGTCCGGCGGCGGCCTGCCCGACGAGGAGGCCCATGACGGCGACACCGATGAGCCCGCCCAACTGGCGGGAGGCGTTGAGCACGCCGGAGGCGATGCCCGCGTTGACCGGGTCCACCGCGCCGAGCATGGCGTTGGTCATGGCGGGAACCACGAGGCCGATGCCGATTCCCGCGACGAGGAACTGGACGATCACCGCCGGGTACGAGCCGGATCCGACGGCCGGGATGACGGCCAGGTAGCCGAGGGCGGCGAGGAGGTTGCCGGTGAGCAGCACGCCGCGCGCGCCGAACCTCTTGACCAGGGACCCGCAGGCCAGGTTGGCGGCCATGATGGCGCCGGTCATGGGCAGGAAGGCGAGTCCGGCGGAGATGGGCGAGAACTCCCATACCTGCTGGAAGAAAAGGCTGAAGACGAAGATGAGGCCGTAGAAGGCGAAGTTGAGCAGGACGCCGATGAGTGAGGTGGCGCTGAACGCCCGTCGGCGGAACAGGTGCAGGGGCAACATCGGGTCGGCGCCGCGGCGTTCGACGGCGAGGAAGCCGACCAGGGCGGCCGCGAAGACGACGAGACAGGTGATGACGAGCGCGTCGCCCCAGCCCCGGGTGTTGGCTTCGACGATGGCGCCGGTCAGCGCGCCGAGGCCGGCGATGGCGAGCAGTTGGCCGGGCAGGTCGAGCGTACGGCGGCGGGAGGGGTCTCGCGGCGGGGCGGCCCGGGCGTAGCGCTGGGTGAGCAGGATGCCGACGGCGGCGATGGGAACGTTGACGTAGAAGATCGAACGCCAGCCGAGGGAGTCGACGAGGAGTCCGCCGACGACGGGGCCGAGGGCCAGTGCGAGGCCGCCGGCGGCCGCCCAGAGGCTGACGGCCTTGGTGCGCCGGGCCGGGTCGGGGAAGTTGCTGTTCACCAGGGAGAGCGAGGACGGCACGATCAGTGCGGCGCCGACCCCCTGCAGGACGCGGGCGGCGATGAGGGTGACGAGCGTGGGGGCGGCACCGCAGGCCAGGGAGGTCACGGCGAAGAGCGCGAAGCCCGAGACGAAGATGCGCCGGGGGTCGAAGCGGTCCCCCAGTGCTCCCGCGGTGAGGAGGAAGGCGGCGAAGGTGAGGGTGTAACCGTTGATCACCCATTCCAGGCCGGCGAGGCTGCCGCCGAGGTCGGCGGTGAGTGCCTTGGTGGCGACGTTGACCACGCTGACGTCGAGGATGACGACCACGAAGCCCAGGCAGGCGGCGAAGAGGGTGGGTCCGGGCCGGGCCGCGGGGGCGGGTTCATGGTGAGTCACGTGCTCGTCCTTCCGTGCCGGAGGAGGGGGTTGGGATGAGGGGGCGGGGAGCGGATCGCGGGGCGGTCCGTGCCGTCGGACGGGTGGCGCGGGAAGGGGCGGACACCCGTAGAATGTTCGTTACGAGACGAACATTCAGGAGTGTACGCACACCATCGAACACTCTGCAATCGGTGGCCGCCGGGTTCCGGCCACCCCGACGGACGGAGAACCGCCATGACCACAGCGGACGCGCCCCCCGGCCCGGGCCACCGGCTCCCGCCGGTCCACACGGATCCGGCCGAGGTGCCCCTGGAGGCGGCTCTGCTCGCACTCGCCGACCCGGTCCGGCGCACGCTCGTACGCGAACTGGCCGGGTCCGACGACTGGGAACGCTCCTGCGGGAGTTTCGACGTACCGGTGGGGAAGGCGACCCTGAGCAGGCATTTCGCGGTCCTGCGGGACGCCGGGCTGCTGGAGCAGCGCGATGCGGGGCCCAAGCGGCTCAACCGGCTGAGGCGGCCGGAGTTCGAGGCGCGCTTTCCCGGTCTACTGGAACTGGTGCTGCGGCAGGACTGACCCGCGGCGTCGCGGACGAGGACGAGGAGGAGGGGGACGAGGAATGGCCCCGGGAACCGCTCCTTCCCGACACCGGATGGGGCTTGCGCCTCCACCTACCCGTTTGGAGACACAGGCCCTTCCCGGACCCCCGCTCCGCGCGCCGCCCCGCCGGCAGCCACTGCTCCAGGTCCGGCTCGGCACTCGGGCTCGCCCATCACCAGCAGGGAACGACGCACCTTGATCAAGGACAGCGGCGGTCCGCCCATCAGGGCCTCAATACCCCGTGGTTGTCCCGCCTGCCTGCTGTAACACTGATCCGGTGAAAGAAGCCCTCACCGAACCGGCGCCCGTCATCCTCGGCATCGACGACCTCCGACCGCTCCCCAGGGCCACGCGGATCGCCCGCACCAGCCGCGAGGGCATCCAGCTCATGGAAGAGCACCGCGACAGCTTCATTGACGAGCTGTGGCTTGACCACGATCTCGGCGGCGACGACACCATCATGCCGGTGGTGACCCTCTTGGAAGAGGCCGCCTTCAACGGACGGCCCTTTCGGATCGGATTTGTCTTCGTCCACAGCGCGAACCCCATCGGCGCCGAAAGCGTCGTCCGGTCACTCACCCGCTGGAGCTACCGTGTCCAGCGGGCGACGGCATAGGCGTATCGCCTCTGAATACCCGATTTCCTCTACGGAAAGATGAGGGGAAGGCGACAGCGCGGACCTGATAGTCAGCGAGAGCAATGGTCAAGATCTGTCGATGAGTTGACTGCGATCAGCGCTCCTCACACTTGCGTTGGTTCGGTCTCCACCCGAGCAGATCGACCGTCAGGGAAGCTGGGCTTGGGTTGGGGATGGCTCTGAGGACAGCTCTCGCCGTCGACGGGTGTGGTGGCACCGCATGTTCCGCAGGTCCATTGCAGCGCTGGGGATGCCAGGGCTGTCGCGAGGACGGTCCGGTCGCCAGGTGAGGGGTCGTGCAGCTCCCTTGCTGCGGCATGCCGTACGAGTAGGTCGGGATCAGCCAGGAGGTATCGGGCGTCACGGTGCTGCCGGGCATCGCTGAGTGCGGCGGCGGTGATGCGTGCGGCGCCGGCCCTGACGAGGGGATCCTCCATCGGCAGGCGAAGGGCGGGCCAGCGGTGGGCCAGGAGTGCGGCTGTGTTCAGGCGACCGAACGGGGCGACGTCGGGGAGTGCCGTGAGCACGCGATCTGCGAAGTCCGGTGACGTGGTGGCTTCGGCGGCGAGCAGCAGGGTGAGGTGCGTGAGCCAGGAATTGCCTGCGGTGAGAGTCTTGATGACGAGGTCGGTGTCGATCGTGTCGAGCCGGAGCCGGGGGTGGGGTGTTCGGGTGCTGGGCAGGGAGAGGAGTCCCCAGTCCGGACGTTGTGGGGTCTCCTCGCGCAGGCTGCGCAATTGTGCGCTGACCAGTGCACCGTCCAGGCCGCCGGCCTCGGTGATCAGGCGGAGAAGGTTCCGTGTCAGCTCGGCATGGTGGGTGACGGCGTGGGCAACGGTGCCCACGGGGTGGTCCCTTGTCCTGAGGGCGGTGGTGAGAGCGGCGGCCTCGTCCAGGTGCCACACCTGTGTGGTGGTGAGTGGTGCGGTCGTGCTGTTGAGGTCTGCGAGGAACTCGAAGGGGACAGCCGTCTTCTTGTATGAGTCGATGAGGGTGGCGAAGAGGTTCCCGGTCATCTGCGAGATGATGGAGCCAAGCGCTCCGTGGTGTCCTCGCTTGGGTAGTTCGCTCTCCAGCCACTCGAAGGTGTCCAGGGTGACGTGATGGGCGGTTGCGACCAGGTGGGGCAGCACACTGGGCCGCGTGGGCAGCACGTGCTCGACCGCGAACCGGGCAAGTGGATCGGCTCCGGTGATCTCCGGTCCACTGCCCGGAGTTCCACGCGCCGCTGCGGCAAGTCCTGCCTCCAGGGTGTCGAGTTCTCGTGGAGTGGGCTCGGTGCCACGTCTGATGATTTGTCTCTGCGTACACAACGCGGTGATGACAGCCTTCTGCTCGGGTCCCAAGGTGTCTGCCGTGTCGATGAGCTGCCGCGTATGAGCGGCATCGAGGTCTTCCTCGGCAAGGCGGGCCGCGAGCTCGGCTCGTGGGGAACTCCCGGTGTCAAGGTCGATCACCGCGTCCGGGGACGGCAGGTTTCGGTCCGCAACGGTCGGGAGTCGGGTCAGCTGGGCATCGTGGTACGCGTGCAGTGCGGTGCTGTCGAAGACGGTTCCGTCGGCCAGAGCATCGTGCACCAGGTCAAGCGATTCCCCTCCGTCGAGCAGCGCCTGTTGGATGAAGGCTTCCGCGGCCTGTGGGGAAAGGCTGGCGGCGAGTCGGGCTGTTTCTTGACGTTCGGGGTCTGCGAGTGTGCTCTGCATCCACGCGGTGATGCGGGACGGGTTGCGCATGGCCCAGCGTGCCTCGCCGATCTCGGCGAACAGGCGTGTGCGGGCGGTGAGGTTTCCCTGGGGTGTGTCGGTGACGAATACGCCGGCTGTGGCGTCCCAGTACTCCAGGGTGCGGCGTGCGATGGCCGCTGCTGTGCCCGGTGGTTTGCCCCAGTGCTGTTGGAGACGGGCGCTGACGGCCTGGTGGGCGTCGTGCCAGGTCGCCGGGGCAACGGTGTTGGTGGTGTGTGCGATGTCGTCGAAACAGTCGATCAGGATGTCGGCGGTCAGCTGAGGGTCGGTGTCCGGCAGGGTCTGGGCGGAGGGACGGCGCATTTCCCATTCGCGGACGCTGCTGTCGATCACGTCGGTGAGCAGACGGGCGCGGTTCCCGAGCAGGGCTGCCGCCGGGCGGTCGACGATGAGCAGCACCATCAGTGTGGCCATGAGGGGGACGTTCCACAGGTCGGATTCCGCGCGGCGGGAGCGTTCGACGCGCCGGCGGAGGTCTTCGACCGGCTCTTGGCCGTGCGAACGGGTGGCGGCACGTGCTGCGACGGCGGTGTCCAGGAGGTGGTCGAGGGTGTGGGTGAGGTCGTTCGGAGGGCGGAGCTCGTAGACGGGAAGGTCGAGGCGAGCGGCTACCGACTGGGAGGAGTGCCTGGAGGTGACGACGATGTCGAGGCCGGCGGGCAGTTGGTCGAGCAGCGTGGCGACCGCTTCCACCACGGCGTCCTGACGCTCGTGGACTTCGTCGAGGGCGTCGAGAAGGATGAGTGCATCGCCAGTGGTGACGCGTGCCGAGAGCGCCTCGATGAGCGGGGGGTTCGTGGTGCCGATGGCCGCGCGGACGAGGTCGGCTGCTTGGAGCCGGTACGGGCCGGCCGGGGTGAGGAACGGGACCAGGTCCTTCATTCGAAGCCACACGGGCACCGGCGCGAGGTGGTGTCCGGCCCAGTACGCCGCCAGGAGACGAGAGGCGACGGTCTTGCCCGATCCGGGAGATCCGACAAGGAAGAGGCGACCCTGGCGGCGTACGGCATCCACGAGGGCGCTACGGCCGGTCTTCCGTGCAGGTGCGAGGGCTCTGAGTTGTCGGGTCGTGCCGGGAACGGTCATCGATGTCAGGCCGCGGCCAAGGTCGGCGAGCGGCAGGGTGTCCTGCTGGGCCGCCCACCTCATCCGATGCTCGGCAAGCGCCTGGTCCATGGCTTGGAGCCGGGCGGCCGGTGTGCCTGCCGCGTCTGCGATCAGGGGAATCCTCGCGCTGGTGAGCCAGGTATACCAGCCTGAGACGTCCGATGCGGTGCGCTGCTCGGCCTGGCCTCGCGCTGCTGCCTTCATGGTGCGGAAGGCTGTTCGGCCATGTCCTGTGGGGACGATGGCGGCGTTCAGGCATGCCGATCCCAAGGCCTCGTCCGGGCCATTGTCCCGGGCGTCCAAGGCGATCACCTTCGCCGCGGCCAGGAGCCGTTCCGTGTCGGCATGATCCAGGCCGTGCCCGGCTGCCAGGCCGCGCAGGGCGTCGAGCCGTCGAGCCGCTGGTGAGGTCAGCGACGCACCGCTCTGGTACGTCGTCAGAGCCTGTGCCGTGCGGGCCAGTGCCTCGTCGGTCCTGGTGACGACGAAGAGCAGTTCGTCGCCGGGGCGGCACTCCCCGGATACGACCGCGCGGCACCACTGGTCGACGGTCGCGTTGAAGGCCGCCGCGTTGGGAGACAGCTTGGCTTGCATGAACGCCGTCGTGCCGTCGGCGAGGTCAACGACGACGTCGTCCACGTGGAGATCTGCTTCCATGCGCAGCTTCACGGGAACGGCGTCGGAGCGGAGCCATGGAATCGGCTCCTCCAGCAGTCCGTAGACGGCTGCGAGAGCCGCTATCCCGGCTCGGTGGCCGGCTCCGGCCTCGTTGCTCGCTCCACCGAGCGCGCCCGGCTTGGCCGTGTTCATCCAGCACTCCTCAAAGGCTCTTGTCCCCTTTGAGGGAGCTCGGGTCTGCCCGTACACACGGATGCTAGTGCTGTGACCGGAAAGGTTCACCGTGTCACAGCACCAGGACAGGGCTGGGGCGCGTGCACGGCGTCCGTGGGCCTCGGTTCGGGGCCGCCGGCGAGGTCCCGGGTCACCCGCACGTCGCCCCGGGCGCGTGTAACGGGAGTGCCCTCGACGGCATCGACTTGTTCGGCGGAGGCGACGAGCGGGGGATGAGGTCCATCCCGCCGGCGGCGATCACATCAGGGTCGGTGATCCGGACGCAAGTGATCCGGTACCCGGGTAGTGCGTCGGGGCGGGACCGCTCACGCGCCGCACCTCCCGGCTGTGAGCGCGACCGCGTGTCCCGGGTGTGGCAACTCCGCCCGCAGCCGACTGACCACTCGTAGGTTTCACCAGGTCACGGCTCCGGTGCCGAGATCAGAACTGGTGGGACAACCACTGAACTTCTCCGACGCGGCGGTGTTGACTGCAGCCGACTCTCCCATCACTCGGCTGCACCGCAGGTCGATTCCTCCCGTCGGCGTGCCGCAACATCCTCAAGGGGTAGGTACGTTGAAGACATCCGCACCACGCAGAGCCGGGCTCGTGCTCGCCTCCGCCGCCGCGCTCGTCGCCGGACTGTGTCTGGCCCCGGCCGCCCAGGCCGCGCCCGATCCCACGGTCTCCTTCGCCGGCGCGACCGCCGTCCCGCTCCCGGCGGGCTCCGGCAAGGGCACCGCCCCGGCACTGGGCGACCTGAACGGCGACGGCAAGGCCGACCTCGTCACCCCCGTGCGGGGGTCGAACACCCTGGTGGCCGCCCTCGGTGACGGCAAGGGTGGCTTCGGCCCCGGGGCCTCGTTCGGCCTCGACACCGGCACCTACCCGACGGCTGTCGCCCTCGCCGACCTCAACGGCGACGGCAGGCTGGACGCGGTCGTCGCGGCGGCCACCACCGGGCGGCCCACCCAGCACGGGGTCGAGAGCATGGGCAGCATCGTCGAGCTGTTGGGCGACGGCAAGGGCGGGTTCGCCCCGGCCACCTCGTACTTCGCGCCGACGTTGGTCAACCAGTCGACCGACGCCATGTTCCCCGTCGACATCACGGTCGCCGACATGAACGGCGACCGGAAGCCCGACGTGCTGACCGCCAACACCAACGGCGACAACGTCTCCCTCTGGACCAATGACGGCACCGGCGCCCTGGGCACCGCGAGCAACTTCTATGTCGGCGGTGGCCTGCCCAGTGGCTACTCGGCAGGCCAGGTGCGCCCCTTCGGCGTCAAGGCCGGGGATGTGAACGGCGACGGCAGGCTCGATGTGGTCACCGTGAACATGGGCACCTCCGACATCTCCGTCCTCCTCGGTGACGGCAAGGGCCGTCTCGGCCCGGCCACCCGCTTCGCGGACGGCGTCTTCCTCGGCCGAGGCATCGCGCTCGGCGACGTGAGCGGCGACGGCAAGCCGGATGTGGCGATCGCGCACACCGACCGGACGATCACCCTGTTCCTGGGCGAGGGCGCCGGGGCGTTCGGCGCTCCCGTCACCTACCCGGTCGGCGGCAATGCCCTGGAGGGCGTGTCCATCGCCGACGTCAACACCGACGGCAAGCCGGACCTGGTCACCAACAACGGCCCCGACAACCAGCCCACCGTCCTTCTCGGCGACGGCACGGGCACCTTCCGCAACGCCGGCCCCCCGTACGACGTCAAGAGCGGCGGCGCGGGTGCGTACGCGGTCGGCGACCTCAACGGAGACGGCCGACCCGACCTGGCGGCCGCCTCCACCGCCAAGGGCGTCGCGGCGCAGGTGCTGCTGAACACCTCGAAGCCGAACCGCACCGCACAGTCGATGGCGATGAAGGTCGAGCAGCCGCCAGGCGTTCTGTCCATGGAGGTGAAACTGCCGGCGGTCAACTTCGGCACCCTGACCCCCGGCACCGCCGGCACTCCGGCCGGGCTGGGCACGTTCAAGTACACCGACACCCTGTCCACCACCGCCCCCTGGTCGGTGACCGTCGCCACCACCGACCTGGTCAGCGGCACGGACACCATCCCGTGGAGCAACCTGAGGATCACGGTCGGCGGGCACGTCCAAGGCACCGGCGGCCGGTGGACGGGCATCGCCCAGGCCGGCCCCGGCGGCCGCTTCCCCGAGGGCGAGGACCCCCGGCCGGGCACCAGCCTCTCCCCCGCCGTCACGATGGCGAGCGGCGACGGCGGCACCCGCGGCGTCTTCAGCCACGACGGCTCGACGGCGCAGTGGAACATCCCCTCGGAGACGGTCCCCGGCTCGTACGGCGGCACCCTCCAGTACACGATCACCGGCTGATCCCGTGAACAGTCGTCTGCGCGCCCATGGCGGCGCCGCCGCCACCCGTCGGGCGCGGTTCCCCGCCCTGGTGTGGAGTCTCCTCCTCACGGGCATCGTGCTCGGTCCGGCGCCGGGCGCGCAGGCGGCGCCGGCCCCCGCACCATCACCCGCCCCACCGGAACCCACCGCGGGCGCGCCGTTCGGCGTACGGGCCGGGCTCTACGGCCTGACCACGCTGACCGGCGGGCACTTCGGGTACGCGTTGAAGGCCGGCGCCCGGATCGAGGACTCCGCGGTCATCTACAACCAGAGCGACGAGGCCCGGACCTTCCACCTCTACGGCGCCGACGTCACCCATGCCACGGGCGGTGGCCTGGCCCCCGCTCAAGAGGGCCAGAAGATGACCGCGGTGGGCGCCTGGCTGAAGCTGGACTCCGAAGCCACCGTCACCGTCCAGCCGAAGAGCCGCGCCACGGTCCGCTTCTCCCTGGCCGTGCCCGACGGCACACCGCCGGGCAGCTACGTCGGCAGCCTGGTCACCTCACTGCGCACCCCGGCGGTCAGCGGCGGGGTGAACACGGAGACCCGCATCGCCCGCATCGTCGAGCTCAGGGTCCCCGGCGAAGCCGACCTCCGGGTTTCTCTCACGGCACTGGAACACCGTCCCTCCGGCGGTGGCGAGGAGTTCACCGTGACCGTACGCAACACGGGCAACGTCCTCTACACCTTCGCCGGAACGCTGAACATCACCGGCGGCGGCTCCCCCCGTACCGTCCCGCTCACGCCTGCGGGGATCTACGTGATCCCCGGTGGCACCGCCACCGTCACCGGGCGCCTCACCGACCTCCCGGCCGTCGGCCGGCTGGAGGTCACCGCCGGCGTGACCGCGACCGTCCCCGGCGGCGCGGTCAAGACCGTGAACAGCAACACGGTCCGGCTGTCCTGCTTCCCCTGGCTCATGGCCACGCTCGCCGTAGGCGTCCTCCTCTCCCTGGGCCTCGTCCTCTTCGTCACGCGCGAGCGACGGCGTGCCTGGAGGCGATGTCGCGCGGAGGAGCGCACAGCGCTGCGCGCGCTTCGGCGGGAGCTCCGGGCGGGGCACCGCTCCGCCGACGACCCCCGGGAGGCCCATGCAGGCGGCACCGGCCACCCGTAGCCGTTGTGGTGGCCGGCAGGGCGGCTTCACGGGTATCGGAGTCGACGCCCGTGAGGACGTCCGGCCTGCCGGTGAACTCCGGCATACGGGTTTCCGTCGCCCTGGCCGTGTCGCCGGGCTCCGATGCCCCACAGGGCGCAGGAGCCGTGGATTGAAGCCGGGGCGATGTGGCCGAAGGGGACCGCGAGAATCCGGAACGGGACGTCGAGTTCGGGTGTTCGACTCTGTCGGAGGGCCTCAACGGTCCTCGGTGCGTCAGTGTTCCCAGGCCGCGGCGCCGCGCAGGAGGTGGTGGTCCGACATGCCGGGGGTACAGGCGGCCGCGTCTCCGCGCACGGTCTGGAACCAGTAGTAGCTCAGGAAGATGTAGTCGATCTTGCCTTCGGGGCTGGCGTGGGGTGAGCATCCGCTGGCTCGTTCGACGGTGGCTTCTCCGCTTCGGCAGACTTCGCCGGACGGGGGGCAGTCCGAACCGGAGAACTCCGCTTGGTCGTTCTCGTCGACCTCTTGGAAGACCCCGGTCCCCCCGGTGTGGTTGTAGAGGGGGTCCATCCGGGGGTCCTTGGGAAGCATGTTGAAGTCTCCGGCGAGCACCACCGGGTCTCCTTGGTCGGCGTATCCGCGGGCCACCTCGGCGACCTTGGCGACCTGTGCGCGGGGGTTGTCTCCCTTGAAGTCGAGGTGGGTGTTGCAGGCACGGACGTATCGCGAAGAGACGGTGGCACGGGCGCACAGCATGATGCGTTGTTCGCCCTGGGCCGGATTGGGGAGCATGGTGACGCTGCGGCTCGCGTTGTTGATCGTGCCGGGGCTTCCCTTGGAGAAGATGGCCAGACCGTAGCGGGTGTCAGAGCCCCACTTCGCGCATTTGGTCACGGAGGGCAGGGCCGCCCCCCAGACGGAGTCGTAGCTCTGACCGCCGTCGGTACGGTTCTGCAGCGCGTCCCGCAGCAGCGTCCACTGTCCGTAACACATCTCCTGAAGCATCACCAGGTCGGCGTCCCAGTTGTCCATGGCACTGACGACGTTGTCGCGCCATCCGGTCTTGGATCCGTTGTAGATGTCGCAGGCCGCGCCGCAGACGTTGTAGGTGATGAATCTCGGGCTGGGCCAGTTGGTCGCGTCGGGAGTGTCCGCCCGCGCGGGGCCGGGGGCGGCGGTGAAGAAGAGTCCGAGGCAGACGAGGGCGGCGAAGAACACTCTGAGGGCGGATCGCATGGGCGGTTCACTCCCTGATCGTTGGGGTGTGGCGGGGCCGGTTCTCCGTGGCGGGGTCAGACGAGGTCGCTGCGGTACCAATTCCAGGAGACGCTGCGGTTGGCGCTGTCCCAGAGCATGGTGGGATCGTTGAAGCCGGTGCCGGTGCTGGTGAAGGTCCACAGGCCGGTGCGGTTCGCTCCCTGGGTGTCCTGGCCGTAGTTGTACAGGATCCCCACGTCGGTGCGGCCGTCGCCGTCGAAGTCGCCGGCGGTCACCTTGGAGGCGTCGGCGTTCCAACTGCCGGAGTTCTCCCACTTCTTCACCGGGGCGCCGAATCCCTTGCCGGTGCTGATGGCGGTCCACAGCGCGGTCTTGTTGGTGCCGTCGCTCTGCCGGCCGTTGTTGTAGAGGATGCCGATGTCGGTCTTGCCGTCACCGTCGAAGTCACCGGCGGTGAGCTTGGAACGGTCCCAGTTCCACGACCCGGTGGTGCGGTCGTCGTTGTCCCACTTCAACTGCGGCCCGCCGAATCCGGCACCGGTGCTGGTGAACGTCCACAACGCCGTCTGGTGGGAGCCGTCCCGCTGCTCCCCCACGTTGTACAGGACACCGATGTCGCTCTTGCCGTCACCGTCGAAGTCACCGGCGGTGAGCTTGGAACGGTCCCAGTTCCACGACCCGGTGGTGCGGTCGTCGTTGTCCCACTTCAACTGCGGCCCGTCGAATCCGGCACCGGTGCTGGTGAACGTCCACAACGCCGTCTGGTGGGAGCCGTCCCGCTGCTCCCCCACGTTGTACAGGACACCGATGTCGCTCTT
>NZ_JBIAQX010000022.1:72897-76173 GCF_042889445.1 Streptomyces sp. NPDC002602
CGGCACCGGTGCTGGTGAACGTCCACAACGCCGTCTGGTGGGAGCCGTCCCGCTGCTCCCCCACGTTGTACAGGACACCGATGTCGCTCTTGCCGTCGCCATTGAAGTCACCGGCGGTGAGCTTGGAACGGTCCCAGTTCCAGCTTTCCGAGCTCTGCCAGGCCTTCACGGGGGGTGCGAAGCCGGCGCCGGTGCTGGTGAAGGTCCACAGGGTGCTTTGGTTGACGCCGCCGGCTTGCTGTCCGTTGTTGTAGAGGACGCCGATGTCGGTTCGGCCATCGCCGTTGAAGTCGCCGGTGGTGACCTTGGAGCGGTTCCAGTCCCAGGAGCCCGTGCCGGAGGCGAGGTTGTCCCAGGTCTTGACCGGGTCGGCGAATCCCGTCGTTCCCTTGCTCAAGAGGGTCCACAGTGCGGTCTGGTTGCTGCCGTCCGCCTGTTGTCCGTTGCCGTACAGGATGGCGATGTCGTCCTTGCCATCGCCGTTGAAGTCGCCGGTGGTCTGCGTGGCGGCGGCTCGGTTGGCGGTGAAGACGGAAACCTTGGAGGACAGGGGGCCCGTCTGTCCGGCGTCGTTCGCCGCACGGACTTCCAGGGTGTGAGGGCCGTCGGGGAGCGCGGAGGTGTCGACCTGCAGGTTGTAGGTGGGGCCGGTTCCGGTCACCGTGCCCACCTCGCTGCCGTCGAGCAGGAAGGTGGCGGAGAGCGGGGTGCCCACCTGGTCGGTCACGGAGGCCGTGAGTGTGGCGGTGCCGGTGAGGACCGTACGGGCATCAGGGGCGGAGATCCCGGCGATGGGCGGGGTCGGCTTGGGATAGGGGTCGATTCCGTCATTGGTGAGGCCGGCCTCCGCCGCGCAGTCCCATTGCTTCTCGCCGGCTCCCCTGAGGATCTTCTCGGCTATGAGGATCTGCTGCTGCTTCGTGGCCTGGTTGGCGTAGGGGGCGTACTGCCTGCCCCCGTAGGCGTCCCAGGTGGGCTTGCTGATCTGCAGGCCGCCGTAGTACAGGCCGTTACGGGAGATGATCTTCCAGTTGTCGGTGCTCTCGCAGTGGGCCACCCGCTCCCAGGTGGCGAGCGAGGCCGCGGACGCGGGGGTGGCGAAGAGGGAGAGGCTGAGGCCGGCGGTGAGGGTGATCAGCGCGGCGGGCTTTCCGAAGAAGGGCATACGAGTTCCTGTGCTGGGCGGCGCCGCGGTGGGCTACCGGGACGGGAGAGGCCAGGAGGGCTTTGAGCCGCTGCTACTGCCAGCCCATGTTGTTCTGCGTCGTCACCGGGAGAACGGACCCGATGGGCGCCGCGGCCGCCGCTCCGGCGGCGAAGAGCGGGGCGACGACGGCAAGGGAGAGGACCGCGGCGGCCTGGAGGATGCGCATGCGAATCACGAGGGTTTCCGTTCCTGAGAGCTGACGACGAGTGGGGCTTGTGTCCTGAACAGGTCGCGTCCCGCGGTGACGCCTTCTGGTCCAAGTGCCTGCCGGATCGGTGACCGTTCCGGCAAGAACTACTTTCGTCGCAGGTCAGGAGGGGTGGAAGGGCTTGCGGGTGGACGGAAACGGCCGCTGCCGTTTCCGTCCATCCGCCGAGTCAGTCGAGTCAGTCGAGTGCGAGGAGGGGGACCTGGGCGTGTACGAGGGTCCAGCCCGTCAGTTCGGGGTGGCCGCTGAGCAGCCGGGCGCACACCGCCTCCGCGTTCGATTCCGCCTGCGCGAGCGAGTCGGCCAGAACGAAAAGACCGAGTACCGGACCAGGCGCCGCTTCGACATGGACGCTGACGTGCTCGACGGCGTCCTCGGGCCGTGCGGACTCATAGACGAGGGCACGCAGGTGGAAAGGGGTTTCGGCACCCCGAGCCGGCGGCCGAAGATGCGCGTGTACGAGATACATGATTCCTCTTTCTACCCAACCCCGCCGCAGGCATATCATGATCTTTTCGTGTGGAGAATGAGCATGTCCTGGGGGGAACTTCATGCTGACTGCACTGGGGCTCGATCCGATGGCGGAGGCCGTGTATCGAGCCATGCTGGCCGATCCGAGAGGCGGCGTGGCCGCGATCGCCGCCCGGATCGAAACAACGGAACAACAGGTACGTGACGGGCTCGACGTCCTCAGCGCACTCGCCCTGGTCAGGCCGTCGGCTGAAGGCGGAGGGCTGCGCGCCGTCTCGCCGGACATCGGGATGGAAGTCCTGATGGCCCGCCAGCAGGCCGAGCTCGCGGCCCAGCAACAGCGGCTGGAGACCTCCCGCGCGGTCGCCGCACAGCTGATCGCCGAGTACGCCGACCTCCGGCCGGCCAGTGCCAGCCCCGGGGTCGAGCAGTTGATCGGGCTGGACCAGATCCGAGACTGCCTTACCCGCCTGACCCGGGACGTGCGCCATGAGGTCATGACGTTCGCGCCGGGCGGTCCTCAGACGGAGGACAACATCTCGTCGTCCCGACCCCTGGATGCCGAACTTCTGGGACGCGGAGTGCGCACCCGCGTGGTCTACCTGGACAGCGTCCGTCATCACAGGCCCACGGTGGAGTACGCGAGCTGGACCGCCTCGCTGGGCGGCCAGGTCCGCACTGCGGCGTCCCTGCCCACTCGTCTGATCATCGTGGACCGTTCGACCGCGGTGATCCCGGTGAGCAGTGATGACACCGCCGGCGGCGCTGTGGTCCTCACCGGGCAGGGAACCCTGACCGCGTTGTGTGCGCTGTACGAGAGTGTGTGGGCCGCGGCCCAACCTCTCGGTGAGGCGCCGGTGAGGAACATCCACGGTCTCAGTGCGCAGGAAGCCACCACGGTCACCCTTTTGTCGGAGGGGCACACGGACGAGACGATCGCCAAGCGGCTGGGTGTCTCAGCGCGTACGGCTCGCCGGATCGCGAACGATCTCATGGAGCGGCTCGGCGCAAGAAGTCGGTTCGAAGCCGGTGTCAGAGCGGTCCAGCACGGTTGGCTGCCCGCCAAACCCTGTTGAGCCGATGTGCCGATGACCCTCGCACCCGGGCGGGGGCGAGGGCCATCGGCGGCGGTGCAAGGTCAGCCGAGGTCGCTGCGGTACCAGTTCCAGCTACCGGTGGTGCTGTTGTCCCAGGCCTTTGCCGGGCCGTGGACACCGAAGGCGCCGTCGTTGCGGCCGTTGAAGGTGAACAGCGAGGCGTTGTTCTTGCCCTGCTGGTCCTCACCGTTGTTGTAGAGGACGCCCAAGTCGTCCTTGCCGTCGGCGTTGAAGTCGCCGGCCACGAGCTTGCTGCGGTCGGCGTTCCAGGAGCCGGTGGTGGTGTCGTTGTT
>NZ_JBIAQX010000022.1:76270-97108 GCF_042889445.1 Streptomyces sp. NPDC002602
GTTGTCCCAGGCCCGCTTGGGAGCGGCGATGCCGTCGGTGCGGCCGTAGCCGATGTGGAAGGCGGAGTGGTTCATGCCCTTCGCGTCCTCGCCCTCGTCGTAGAAGACGCCGAGGTCGGCCTTGCCGTCACCGTTGAAGTCGCCCGCGACCGCCTTGCTGCGCTCCCAGCTCCACGAACCGGTGGTGGTGTCGTTGTTGTCCCAGGCCCGCTTGGGAGCGGCGATGCCGTCGGTGCGGCCGTAGCCGATGTGGAAGGCGGAGTGGTTCATGCCCTTCGCGTCCTCGCCCTCGTTGTAGAAGACGCCGAGGTCGGCCTTGCCGTCACCGTTGAAGTCCCCGGCGACCGGCTTGCTGCGCTCCCAGTTCCACGAACCGGTGGTCTTGTCGTCGTTGTCCCAGGCCCGCTTGGGCCCGTGGATGCCGCCGTCGAAGGCGTAGAGGATGTGGAAGGCGGTGCGGTTCACGCCGCCGGCATCCTGCCCCTCGTTGTAGAGGACGCCGACGTCGGCCTTGCCGTCACCGTTGAAGTCCCCGGCGACCGGCTTGCTGCGCTCCCAGTTCCACGAACCGGTGGTCGCGTCGTCGTTGTCCCAGGCCTTCACCGGGGCGTTGAAGCCGTTGCCGTTGCTGGTGAACGTCCACAACGCGGTGATGTTCTTCCCGGTGGTGTTCTGGCCGTTGTTGTAGAGCACGCCCACGTCGGCCTTGCCGTCGCCGTTGAAGTCGCCGACGGTCAGCTTGCTGCGGTCGGCGTTCCAGGAGCCGGTGCTCGCGTTGTCGTTGTCCCAGGCCTTCACCGGGGCGTTGAAGCCGTTTCCGTTGCTGGTGAACTTCCACAACGCGGTGATGTTCTTCCCGGCGGCGTTCTGGCCGTTGTTGTAGAGGACGGCGATGTCATCCTTGCCGTCGCCGTCGAAGTCACCGGTCGTCGTGGCAGGGACCGCCTTGTTGGCGACGAAGAATCCCCGGGCGGCGGAGGCTTGACCGACCTGGCCTGCGGCGTTCTTCGCCCGGACCGTGATGGTGTGGGGGCCGTCGGACAGCTCGGCGGTGTCCACGGACACCGCGTAGCTGGTGGTGGAGGCATCGACATTGCCGACGGATTCACCATCGACGAAGAACTCCGCGCCGGTGGGGGTTCCCACGGTTTCGGACACCGAGGCGGTCAGCGCGATCTCGCCGGTGACGATCGCGGTGCTGGCGGGGCCGGTGACGGAGGCAACGGCGGGGGTCGCGTTCGGCTGGTTGCCGCCCGGTTCGGGGGTGACGGAGCCATCGACGATCTTGTCGTATCGGTAGGCCTTGTATCCGCTCGTCGGGTGGCCCGACAGCATTCTGGCGTTGAAGTCGCCCACGTAGCGCTGGGTGGGCACGCTGCGGCCGCTCTCGGAGTAGAAGTAGAACGTGCCGGCCGCCTGGTCCTTCCACCCCGCGAAGAGAATCACGTGCGTGTCGGTGTTGTTGAGCGCGTCACCAGGCTTCAGCTCGGAGCGGCTGATCTGCGTCGACACGTCGCGCAGGGACCAGGTGTTACGGCTCTCGGGCAGTTGCCAGGCCATCGAGATCAGGCCCGAGCAGTCCTGTCGGTAACGGCCGCCCGTCGCCGCGTCCGAGTACCAGCTGTACGGCGAATTCAGACCGTTCCTGCTGTAGGGAACCGCGTTGGCCGCCCAGTCCTTCGCCCGGTCGACCGCCTGCTGGCGGCTCACCTGTCCACCCGGGGCGGCGCCCTTGCCCAGGGTTCCGGTCCAGGTCGCGTCCTGCCAGTTGGACTGGATGGAGTCGGCGTGCGCCGTTCCCGTCACGAGGCTGACCGACGCGATCGCCGTGACCAGCAAAAGCGAGGCTGTGCGGATCGCTGTCTTGTTCGCAGGCATGGTAGTCCCCCAAAAGGTGATAGCCGAGAGAATTCGTGAGGCGTGTGAGGCCGGCGGTGCAGCGGCAGCGGCAGCGGCAGCGGCAGCGGCAGCGGCCGATCACACATCGGAGCGGTCGTCGACGGCTGCCCTGCAGGAACAGCGGTCACGCGATCCGATGTGCCACCCGGTGTTCCGTGCGGTGGCGAAACCAACTCTGTCCGCTCTCCGGCGGCCACGGAAGACAAGATCGCTGACCGGAAGAGGCCTGGGCCGCAAGCGTCCACACGGGGTGGCCCTTGAGAGCGGCCAACATGACCCGCCGTTTCGCGGCATTCCTCAGACGCGCAGGACTGCGCCGCATCCATTTCCACGACCTACAGCACTCGACCGGCCCCCTGTGGCTGGAACACGGCATCGACCTCGTCGTCGACCGCGACGACCCACCCGCCACGGCAGCCGTCCGCTGATATTGCCGTCAAACATCAATGGCCCCCTCCGCAACAGAGTTGTGGAGGGGGCCATTGATCGCGCAGCCGAGTGAAATCGACCACCAGTTCCATGCAGCCAGATCACGCCGACTCGAATCAGCGAACCGTAAGGACCGGCCAACTGGGCTACGAGAAGCGCGGGATATCCGCACCCCCGAGGGAATAGCCCAGTTCAATCCACCTCAGCATGCAGCCGGGAGGGCTAATCGACAGCAGAGTCGACTACCAGCCGAAAATTGGGAACCTCCTCGGCCCCTTTCAGGACCCTGCTCCCCAAAGCGGGCAGCGCTGCACGATTTGGCACCAAGCCACTAAGGCAGGAATTGCACCAGAATACCGACACCCCCGACTCGGCTCCCATGCCGTCGACGATGAAGATCAACCGGAGCTCCTTCATCCCGCAACTCGGGCAACTGCGAGACGGCACCACATCAGGATGCATGTACGCCTGCTCGTACTCGTGAACCCAGCTCGACAGCTCCGATCCCATGTTCACCTCAACCCACTCCCGATTGTTTCCCACCAATGGTCTTCGAAGCCTTGAGCAGCCGTCTCCCATGCATTTCCAGAATTATAGTCGTTCGGGTAACCCATTCCAGACCTGATTTGATCAACATGAAAGCGCTCATGCGCGAGTGTTCGCGCCAGCTGCTCCTCATTGCGGAAGGCGCTTCGCGTCAGAGTGATGACACTGTCGGGGGAAGTTGATCCGTAGTACCCCATGCGACTCTTGTCGATCTTCACCTTGATGTTCGAAATGTCAATCCCATACTTTTTGGCGATCTGACAAACGCAGTCCATCGTCATGGGAAGCTTCGGGCCAGAGCCTGCCGTATTTTTGTTCTGAAGTGCCGGCTCTACATCACCACAGTTGTGAACGAGGACGGGAGTGGCGCCCGCGAGCACATAGTACGTATGGAAGTCGTCGACGGTGAGGTTGTGCGTGGTGACGGCGTAGGGGTAGTTGCGCGTGGTCTTGACCGTGAGGGTGGCGCCGTCGGGCCGGCGGAGTTGTTCGCCGGGGGTGAGGTCGCCCGCATCGGTCCACTGGTGGCGGGTTTCGCTCCAGTAGGGGTGGTGACGGGTGGACGTGATCTGTTCCGGCGGGCCGCGGGGGGCCGCGTCGTCAGTGAGGGTGAGGTCGGTGAATTCCTTGTCGTCGGGGGTGGTGATGGTGGCAGTGACCTTCTTCGGACGGGTTTCGCCCGTCTGAGGGTCGGTGGCCATGACGATGTCGCCGACGCGGATGTCCTGGATGGCCTTGGCGGTGCCATCGGCCATGTGGACTTCGGTGCCGGTGGGGAAGCTGTTTGTCCTCGCGCAGGCGTCTGCGGCGGAGGACTCGGATCTGCCGGCGCCGACTTCGGCATCGGCTTTTTCGCCGACCGCGTGAGTTTCTGTGCCGGCCGCGTCGCTCGCCGTTTCCTTGCCGGCCTTCTCCGCTCCCGCCTTCGCTGCCTTGGCCTCCGCGTCCCGGGCCTCCTTGAACGCCTTTTTGGCTGTGCTGTAGGCCTCGGCGGCCTTGGCTGCGCCGCGTTCTGCTTCGTGGATCGCGTCGTAGGCCTTGTTGAGGCGTTTGTAGATCTGGAAGGCCTTGATGCCGACCTTCACGGCCTTGAAGAGCTTGCCCCAGGGGACGAAGTTGAGGGCCGTATTGATGCAGGCCATGACGTCGCCCTTGGTGAAGCAGTCGCGGGCGTCGTTGTAGCCGATCAGGTCGCCGACGACGTCGACGACTTCGTCGATGAGCTTGTCGCGCTTGGCCTTGGTCTCGGAGACCTTCTTCGTGGATTCCCTGAGTGGTTTGTCTGATGGGCCGCTGTCGCCGGAGTCGTGCTTGTCGCCGTAGTCCGAGTCGTACGTGGACCCTGTGTCAGTACCGTTGCTGCCCGAGCAGAACCCGAATCCGAAACAGCTCTCCAAGCCCGTCGCGTCGGACTTGTTGACCGGGTTGTTCTCGGAGTAGGCGTATGCGTTCCACTGCTGCGGGTTGGCCGCGTTGATGATCGGGTCGGGGCTCACGAACCGCCCGGTGGCGGGGTCGTATTCGCGTGCTCCGAGGAGGGTGAAGCCGGTGGATTTCTCCTTGGTGCCGCCGACGAAGCCCTTGTCTCCGGCCCAGACGCCGGGGGCGGGCTGGGTGCCGCGTTCGTTGCCGAAGGGGTCGGCGTGGCGACGGATGTGAGTGAGGTCCGCGGCATTGAACTGGACGCCGCCGGTGCCGTGGTGGTCGGAGCTCTGGTAGGTGAACGTGGACGCGCCGGCGGTGGTGGTTCGGGTGATGGAGAGCCCGCCGGGGGCCGCGTAGGTGCGGACGTCGGAGACCTTGCCGGTGACGGTGTCCAGGGTGATCTGGTCGCTGCCGATGTTGAGGGTCGTGCTGGTGGGGTCGCGGCGGATGAGTTGGTTGCCGCCGGTGTCGTAGAGGTAGCTGGTGCCGGCGCTCTCACCGGTACCGACGATCTTGTCGAGTTTGCCCTGGCCGTTCCAGGTCAAGGACTTGGTGCCCGGGGTGCTGGTGACAGCGGCGGTGTTTCCGGCGGCGTCGTAGGTGTAGGAGGTGACCTTCGTGCCCGCGGTGCCGGTTTCCGTGGAGGTCATCAGTGCGTGCGGGCCGCCCGTGCCGCCGCCCGTCTTCGGGTCGGAGGACGGGGTGTTGGGGCCGGTACCGAAGGTCTGGGTGACCGTCGTGTCCTTGGCCGCCTTGCCGGTGACGTCCTTCTTGACCAGCTTCTTGCGGTTGCCGAGGTTGTCGTAGGTGTATTGCTGCCAGTACGGAGCCGGGCCACCCACGCTGGGCTTGCCCGTGCCGTCGACGGCGGGGCCGGTGCTGTTGGCGCAGCCGCCGATGCCGCGGACGCTGGGCTGGGGGGCGGTGGTCTGGGTACCGGTGTCGGTCCAGGCCTGGGTCAGCCGGCCCAGGTAATCGTGCGTGAAGCACTGCAGGTCACGGGTGGCGCCGTCCTGGGTGTCACCGATCGAGGTGAGCTGACCGGCCCGGTCGTAGGTGTAGTCCAGGACGTCGACGCTCGCGGTCGGGGCGTTCTGCTTGTCCAGGATGGAACGCACCGGACGGCCTGTGCCGGCGTCGTAGTCGACCGTCGCGACGACCTGTGCACCGGTGTCGCCGACGGTCGTGCGTATCGCCCGCCCGTAAGGGTCGTAGCGCATGTCCACGACGTACGGGGTTCGGATGGAGCCGATCTTGCCACCGAGTGAGGTGAAGCTGCCCGCGATGTTGTTTCCGAAGCTCAGGGTTTCGACGCCCAGTCCGGCCTTGGGGACGTCGGGCAGGTCGGTCGTCTGGAGCTGACCGTAGGCATCGTAGGTGTGTGTCGTGGTGTAGGTGCCGGCCAGTTGCTTCTCGGCCGCCGGGATGGTGACTTTGGTGCCGCGCGGACGGTAGCCGCCGTCGTAGCCCGTGACTTCCGTACGGTAGGCGCTGCCCGATGTGCCGCCCACGTAGCGGGTGGTGGCGTCGGGCTTGCCCAGGGCCTTGGCATCGTAGGTGAACGCGCCGACCTGCTTGGCCGGGTCGACGGCCGTGCCCTCGTAGGTCGCGACCGTGCGGCCGAGGAGGTCGGCGAGGGTGGTGGCGCTCTTCCCTCGGGCGTCCGTGGTCGTGGTGAGGTTCCGACTGTCGTCGTAGACAGTGGTGGCGGTACCCGAGTCCGGGTCCGTGGTCTTCACCTGACGGCCGAGCAGGTCGTAGGTGAAGGTCCATTCGTTACCGGCGGAGTCCTTCCGCGACAGCTCCTGGCCCTGGGTGTTGGAGACGTACGTCGTCTCGTCGTAGGCGCCGGTGGGCGTGTTCGCCTTGTACTGGCGCAGCACCGAGGTGAGGCCGTTGGTCACGGTCGCCGAGGCGAAGCCGCCGGCCGGCGGGGTGGTGCGGACCTCGTCCGCGCCCGGGTACTCGGTCTTGGAGCGGGACTGCTCCACGCCGTACGACTGGAAGATCGACGCCGTCGTGCGGCCGAGGCCGTCGAAGACCTGGACGGTCTGGGACGGGATCTTGCTGTCGGGCTGGACCCCGCCGTTGAGCAGGAACACCGCCGCGGAAGGCGAGCCGTCGTTCGTGTAGTAGGCGGCGCTGGTCTTGACCTGCCAGCCGTGCGAGTCGAACAGCGCGTCCGTGATCATCCTGCCGGCGACGCCCGATGGGGTGTCGGCCTGGGTCTGACGAATCCGGCCGAGACCGTCGTAGATGGAGTAGCTGGAGGTGTAGCCGTCGTTGTTCATGAGCGCCTGGCTCAGAACGGAGGACGGGGCGTTCGTGCCGTTCATCGCGTACGAGAACCTGCGCACCGGCAAGGCGGATTGGGCCCGCTCCTGGCCCGGTTGCCAGATGGCCACGACGCGGCCGAGGGCGTCGTAGTCGCGTTCGGCGACGTGGTTGTTCTCGTCGGTGGTCTTGAGCGGCTGCGAGCGGCCGAGGTCGAGGGTGGTGACCGACTTCCAGCCCAGCGGGTTGGTGTGGGTGACCGTGTTCGGCAGGGTGCCGGTGGCCGGGGAGTACGCGGTCGTGGTGACGGCGCCGCCGGGGTGGGTGGCGTCGGTGCGGACCTTGTTGGTGTTGCTGGTGACGCGGCCGTAGGCGTCGTAGGTGGAAGTGGAGTTGAGGCGGTAGACGGGCTTGCCGGCCGTGTCGTACTTCTCGAGGATCTCGGTGCCGGTGCCGTCGGCGGTCACGCCGACCTTGCCGTGGGCGAGGTTGTCGAAGTAGGAGCGGGTGTCGCCGATCGTGTTCGCCGCGGTCGGGGTCTGCCCGCACGCGCCGGACAGGACGAGCGTGCGGGAGGCGACTTCGGCGACCGCGCCGTCGGGGCCGGTGGGGTACTCGAAGGTGGTGCACAGACGCTGGTCCGTGCGGGAGACGTCGCCCTGGTCGTCGACCTGGACCGGGCGGGTGGTGAGCGTGTTGTCGTACGTCGACGAGCGCTCGGCCGTGCGCCAGGTGCCGTTGGCGAGCTTCGCTCGCGTGGCGACCTTGCCGGTGTTCAACGCGCGGGCCGTGATCGCGGGCATTCCACCGGCCTGGGCGCGGGTCGCGGTGACCGGGCCGATCCACGGGGTGGTGACCTCGTCGGAGACGACCACACCGCCGTCACGGTCGTAGGTCTGGTTCTGGCGGACGAAGCCGGAGAGGACCCCCTCGTCCTTGATGTTGCCGCCTTGCGCGTCCGCGACGGTGACGCTGCGCTTGCTGCCGTTGGCGAGGACGTCACCGTCCATGCCACGCAGGTAGGTGGTGACGCTCTTGGTCCGGGGAGCCTCGGTGGCGTTGCCGTTGCCCGTACGGGTGGTGACCGTGGCGAAGCCGCGGAACTGGTCCCACGTACGCGTCTTGGGGTCGGTGAACTCCGAGTCGTTGCGGTGCCACGCGATGCCGCCGCCGTACTCGTAGTCGGTGACCGTGGCGACTTGGCCGGCCACCATGTCCTGCTGGGTGACCGACTGTACGACGACCTTGTTGAACCAGTCGTTGACGGGGTCCGGGTAGGACTGGCCGGGCAGGTACCACTTGACCGGCATGCAGGCCATCGTGTTGCCGTCCTCCGAGGACGGCATGGTTCCCTTCAGACGCGAGCACTCGGGCGCCTTGTAGGCGACGTTGATCAGGCCACCGGTCTCGGTGGTGATCGTCTGGATCCGCGGGCGTCGGTAGCCGGGGGCTGAGGCGTTCGTTCCGTCCGGGCGTTTGACGGTGCCATCCACGCGGTTGGGGATCTGTACCGCCTGGAAGGAGACGGCGGGCATCTTGATCGCCGTCTTGCCGTTCGAACCGGTCCGCGTGATCTTGTCGAGCCACAGGGACGGGGAGGTGCCGTCACCCGGGTCCTGGAAGGAGTGGGTGAAGTCGTAGGCGTCGACCTCGATCCACCCGGTGCCGGACCACACCTCGGTGTAGATCCTGGTGAACTTCTTCGTGGTGAAGTAGGTCGGCGACAGGTTCAGGCACTGCCCGGTGGCCTGGCATTCCTGGTCGATCGGGGTGTCGGGCCAGGACTTCGCGTTCGCCTTGACCCGCTGGGCCGGATCACAGGTGATCGCCCCACCGGCGACGCAGCGCTCGGCGTTCTTGATCGTGATCTGGGCGGCAGGTGTGGCCGTGCCCTTCGCGGCGATCTGCTCGGGCAGGCGCTGACCGTAGCCGATCCAGGTCGGGTATGAACCACGCTGGTACTTCGTGGACGTGCCGGTGCCGTTGTTCTGACCGCCGCCACGTCCGTAGTGGTTGTCCTCCTGCTCGTAGCGGTAGGACACGAGGTTCTGGTGCGGGTCCACGACATAGTCGAGGTTCCACTGCCAACCCAGCTGCTGCCAAGTGCCGTTCGCCGGTGTGGAGGCGCCGAAGCACTTGTCCTGACCGCTGTTGAAGTACACCGGGACCGTGGAGACCGACTTGGCCTCCGGGTCCGTACCGTCACCGCCCGGCAGGCGGTTGGAGCCGAAGTAGTACTGGGTTCCGTCGCTCGTGGTGACCTTGAAACCCTCACCCTTCCACGCCGTGTTGCGCTGCCCGGTCAGGCGCTCGACCTTCGTCCCGTCCTCGCCCTGGAGGTGGTACAGGCACGTCGCGTCGTCACGGACGATCTGACCCGCGTGACCCGCCAGACTCAACGACAGGATGTCGCCCGCCCAGCATTCGTCACCCGACTCCGCGATTCCCGCGTCCTTGCACCCCTTGTAGGACCGGGAGATCGCGCCCGGGCTCCAGTCCCAGCCCTCGCCGAAACCGCTCGCCTGGGCGTTCGTCGACGCGGTCCTGCCGTCGATGGACGAGGAGTCGTAGCCCAAGCCCAATTCCGGGCCGGGGCCGGCGATGGAGGAGGGGACTTCGACGGTGTAGCCGTAGGTGAAGTTCGCGGCGTTCGCGCCCGCCTGCCAGGAAGCGGAAGGCAGCAGCGGCGCGGCGGTGAAGTCACCGCTCGCCCCCGAGGGGCCCGGCTCCACCGCAAGGGCCACGGCCTGGGGCGCCAGCACCCGAGGCTCCGCCTCGGGCGCCGACCGGGCACGCGGTGCGGACTTCAGCGAACTCGAAGTGTTCGCGGTCGCCTTGGGGACGTCGACCTCGACGATCAGACGGCCCGAGGCATCCCGGTGCGAGGCGACGGGAGTACGGGTCGTACAGCCCGCCGCACCCGGATTGGTCAGTGCGCAGTCGGGCAGCCGCACCACCCGCGCGCGGTCGCCCCAGTTCGCACCGGTCGTCTTCGACCATGCGGAGAGGTCGAATCCGACTTGTACCTTGCCCGATGCCGCGGATCCCCGCGCGTCGGTGAGCGCGACGAGCGCGCCCGCGACACCAGCCGCGCGCGTTTTCGCCTCGTCCTTCACCTCCACCCGCAGCGAACCCTCAGCGCCGCTGGTTCCGGAAGGGGACGTCGCGGGCTCGGAGGGCTTCGACGAAGAGCCCTTGCCCGTACCCGCGGAAAGCCATACCGGTAACTCACCGGCTCGAACGAGGTCTGCTTCAGCGGTAGTTCGTGACGTGTCGGCCGAGGCGAACGGGACGGTCGCCGACCCGGTCGGAGCCTTCGCCTTCGCGTCCGGCTTCCACGGCTTGCCGGCCGGTGCTTTGGCGGCGGCAGGTTTGGCGTTCGAGCCCTTGACCGGCTTGGTCTGCGGTAGCGCCGTTTTCGGTGGTACCCACACCTTCGGCGGCTTCGCCGCCGCTTCGGCCGCGGGCAAGCCCAGGCCCGAGATGAGCACCGCGAGCACGGCGACCATCGCGATTCGTGGTCGCTTCGCGCGCACGCGCGATAACGAACCGCCCTGACGAGACAACAAAATCCCCCCACGGGAAATAGATGAGAAAGGTTCGGATCTTTCGGATTCAGGACCGATCGCCCCTGAACAAGGGGAGATCCGTTCCGGCAGGATTTCCTTGCGTTTTCCCACCCGATGGATCTCACGCGACGGGCCAGGATTGCGGTCATTTGATGGATCACTGGCATCGGACGGCCGAACACGTCTGACTGAACGTTTCCGGCCGGAGAGGGCCTGATGCGTTGAATTCAGGCCCTCTCGGCCACGTCGTGAGGCGCCACCCCCTCAACGAGAGGTGCGACCTTCCTGGTTACAGGTACCAGCTCTGGGTCGGGTGGTTGGGGTCGGGGGCGTGCGACCACTGCTGGGCCGGGGCGCCATCCGCCTTGCTGGAGTCTCCGATTTCCAGGGTCTTGCCGCTATTGACGTTGGTGATGTTCAGATTGCCGGTGGTACCGATGGACTGGATGGTCCATTGTTGGGACGCGATGCCCCCACAGGTCCACTGCTGGGCGCGAGCACCGTTTTCGGAGCCGGAGTTGCTGATCTCCAGGCACTTTCCGCTGTTGGCGTTGACGATCTCGTACACGCCCTCGGTGGTGGTGGCCCGGAATTTCCATTTGGCTCCGGCCTGTCCCAGGCAGGCCCATTGCTGCGCCACCGCTCCATTGTCCTTGCCGGAGTTGTCGATCTCCAGACAGGAACGACTGTTGGCGTTGTGGAGCAGGCCGCCGGCAGGCAGCGTGGGCGCCTTGCCGTTGTCGGGCACAGGGGTGGGGGCGGACAGCGCCGCAGTGCCGAGGCTGGTGGTGGTCCAGCGCTGGGCGTCGATGTCGCGGCAGTCCCACAACTGCAGTTGGGTCTTGTTCGTGAGGACGTTGTTGGGACGGTCCAAGCAGCGCTGGGCGTTGAGGTTGAGGTAGCCGCCGCCGGCGAGGGCCTGCCACTGCTGGTTGGGGGTGCCCTTACAGGTCATGAGCTGGATGAGGGTCCCGTTGGCGGTGCCGCTGTTGGCGGCCTCGACGCACTTGCCCAGGACTCGGAGGGTTCCGTCGTCACGCGGGCCGAACTGTTGCGCGGCGGTCTGGTTGCAGGTGTAGATCTGGATCTTGGTGCTGTCTGCGGCCTGTCCGTCCTCGGTGTCCATGCACGTGGTGGCGGCGCTGGCGACGGTGACGGGGCTGGTCGCGTCGGGGGCCGTGACGGAAGCCGCGTACGGGTAGACGGCGAGGTTGCCGACACCTCCGTACAAGCCTTGGCCCATTGGATTGGGAGCGCCCTTGGCCTGGTAGCGGCCGAAGACGAGGGGCCCGCTCGGTGCGGGGCTGTTGGCCTTGTTGTGTTGCCCGGAGCCGACCAGTACGCCGTTCGCGTAGAGGCTCATCCTCCCTGTGATCGCGTCGTAGACGGCCGTGAGTCGCGTCCAGACGTCGGGATTGACACGGGCTTGGGCGTTGATGACGTCCGTGTTGTCGTACTGCCAGCCGGAGGCACCTTTCGTCGGGTTGGTGAGGGCGAAGCGCCAGGTGCTGCCGTCGGGGTCGGGGTAGAGGAGGAAGTCGCTGCGCTGGGTGCTGGTGTTGTCCTGGCTGACGATCACGCCACCCGCGCCCGAGGCCTTCGCCCAGGTACTGATGGTGAAACTCTTGCGGGTGTCGATCACCGACGCACTGGTGACGAGCGTCGACTGCGGGCCGTTGAAGGCCGCGTAGTCGACGCGGCGTCCGTCGATGATTCCCGTCGGCCAGCTGAGGTTGGACGCGGAGGCGGGGTAGGAACCCACCTCGCTGACCACGGTGCCGTCGGCGGTCTGGCCGGTCAGTGACCATGCCGCCGTCGGCCTGTGCAGGTTGCCTTGGGGCGTCATGGCCGTGGCGAGGGCGGTGACATCGGGGTGCGGGCTCTGCGCGGTGAGTGCGGGCCCGATGCCGTTCCAGGAAGCGAGCCGCTGGTTGGTGTCCACGGCCCACAGGTCCGGGATGCCGTCGCCGGTGAGGTCACCGTCGGAGCCGACGCGTGGGAAGCGTGCGGGATCGATGGTGGCCAGGGCAGTGCCCTGGGCGGGGTTCGTGAACCCGCTCAGATCGGGGGCCTGCGGTGTCCCCTTGACCGGGAGGACGCGTATGGTGCCGTCGGACTTCGAGCGGGCCCACAACGTCGGGAGGTCGGTCTTCTTGGCGCGGCCCGGGGTGATCAACTCATAGCCGTCCCAGTTCTGGTCATTGGCGGAGAGCAGGATCGCCCGGGGATCGAACTGATCGGGAAAACCCGCCTGGCCCAACCACAGCCGCCCGTTCTCCACGAAGAGCATGCTGGAGCGGTGAAGGTTGTACAGGCCGGAGCCGGCCTGGATGGCGGAGTCGCCGTTCAGGGCGCCGAAGGCCGCGATCTGGGTGACCTTCGACCAGTCGGATCCGTAGCCGTACTCGGAACACGGCAGGCTGGTGGAACCGTCCGACGCGACGCAACTGGTCGGCTTGCTCACCACGACGCGGCCTTGGCCGTCGAACCGTCCGCTCTTGGCGTCGTTGGGATAGAGGTAGAGCCTGGCGTCGCCGGGCTGGTGGGCGATCAGATCATCGACGTTCTTGTAGCCGAGACTGCCCCGGTGCGTGACCTGGGTGTTCGTCCAGCCGTTCCCGGACGGCGACGATTTGAAGGCGGCCCGGGGGTCGGTGTCGTCGGCCGTCTTGAAGGGTGCGCCGGGAGCGGTGTTGGGGTCGGTGCCGCCGCCGATCCGACGTAGATCGCCTGCCGAGTCGGGCAGCAGGACGTCCGGGAAGTTGTCACCGCTGACGTCGCCGAAGACGGGCTTGGTGGGATTGTTCGGGTTGGACGGTGCGTAGTAGCCGTATGCGGCGGGCTGGGACAGGTTGCCCGCGTCGTCCTGCGTCTGTAGGTAGAGGAAGTTCGTGCCCCACTGCGCGGGTGTGACCTTGATGTCGGCCGTGCCGTTGGTGAGCTTGACGATGCCCGCCGAGGTGTCGGTGCACTTCCAGCCGGTCGCGGCGGCCTTGACCGGGTCGGCGGTCCAGCGGGCGCAGGCCAACCCCGAGGAACGGCCACCGCCGACGGGGCTGGGATCGGTCCCGGTGAGGGTGATCGTGCCGGCTTCCCCGGCGTACTTGAGCGGTTTGGCGTTGAGCGTCCCCGCGGCCGGGAAGTCCGTGGACACCACTGCGGCGGTGGGCGGCGTGCGATCGACCTGGAAGAAGCAGGGGCTGGTGACGTCACTGGTCAGCGTGTCGTCCGTGGTCTGTGCCTGCCAGCCGTAGCGATGACCGTCGGCCAGGCTGCCGGCATTGATGGTGACGTCGCCACTGGATGCCCATCCGGTGGAGAAGTTCGAGGTGCTGTTGCCGTTGTCGTTGTCCCAGAGCTTGAACTTGGTGCTGAGGGTCTCGCCGGTGGGCGAGTTGGCGTTCACGGTGAGTGCGGTGTCGGTGTTGGCGCCGAGCCAGCCGGGGCTGCCCAACGGGCTGCAGGGGGCGTAGCTGTCGGTACTCGCGAATCCGGGCGCCGGCCCCGTGCGGGGATTGCTCACGGTGGGCTTGATGTCGTACGTGATGACGAGGTGCGGGGCTTCGCCGTTCTTGGAGTTGAAGCGCTGGCGGTAGTACTTGTTGTACTCGTCGTCAGGTGCAAAGCCGAAGGTGAAGTTGGGCCAGCCGTTGGCTACGGCCGTCCGGATGGTGTCGCGGACCCCGTAGTCGATCTCGCCGGTACCCGATACCCACAGCTTGCCGATGTTACGACAGCCCGCCATGACGGAATCCACGCCGCACGGTTGCCGGTTCCAGCTGGTCGGATCGCTGATGGAACCCGTGTCATACAGGCTCAGAGGTGTCGGGGTGGACGGGCTGGAGGAGGCGATGATGGTCGCCTTCAACCGGGCTTCCAACACCACCGCCGCCCGGTTGCGCAGGAAACTCTCGATGCCGACCTGAAAGTAGGCCCGGGTGCGCCCCTCCTGGCACGGGGGCGCGCTCGTGATGTAGCCGCAGTAGCCAGTCGCCGGCGCGTCCTGGCCGTACTGCGTTCCGTTGTACTCGTTGGTGGTCGGGTACCCCTCCTGGACCTGGGCCCAAGCCTGTACGCCGTTGCTGTCCGTTGACGGGTTCCAGCCCGGGTCGATGTACCAGGGGCCGGTGCCCTGACCGAGCACCCGGGTATCGGGGACCAAGTCGATTCCGCCCTCGGCGACGCTCGCGGCCACCTTGGCGACGGTCGCCCCGGCCCCGGGTCCATCCGAGGTGGATCCCCTGGTCGGCTCGTCGGCGGACACGGCCTGGGTGGGGAGGCCGGCCGGAGGCTTCTCGGAGGCGGCTCGCACGGCGGAGTCCCACATCACCGGGTCGGGGGCGGTGAACCGGGTTTTCCCGTTGGCGTCTGCGGCCCTGAGGTTACCCGCCGTGTCCGCACTCACCGTCAACCCGTCGGCCACCACATCGAGATGCAGCTTCTTGACAGTGGGGTTCGCCGCGGCCTGCGCGGTGCGCACCACCAGAACCTGACGCCAGCCACCGAGCGTCGTGGCGGTCAGTTCCAGATCGACATCGGGCAGAACGTTCCTGTACAGGGCGCTGTCGCCGTCCAGTTGGGGCTTGGGCAGCGTGAACGGCGCTTTGATGGCCAGTTTCTTGCCGTCGCCCGTGACCATGATTGCCATCGGCCCGTCACCGCCACCGGAGAACGCCAACTTCGACGGCACGGCAGTCGGTGTGACCGTGCCGTCGGAGTTGGTGCGCAGGGTGGCGTCGATGGCTCGCCAGGCGCCGTCGACCTTCTGCACTCGCTGCGGAGCGATCGAGGCGTCGGTGCTGAGCGTACCGTCGGGGTTGGCGACGGTCTGTGAAGTCGCCGTGGTCAGAAAGCCTACGACGATCGGCTTGCCCGTGCTCTTGGCTTGGGTTCGTGCCGTATCGAGCGCCGCTTCGTCTGCCGTCGGGGTCTTGGGTGGTGAGGCGGGCCAGCTCTCGTCGGCGGGCCCGAAGGTCCGGTGGTCGCTGACGGCGGCCGCGGTCGGCACCCCAAGGAATCCAAGGCCCAATGACAGTACGGCGACGCCGGTAATCGGACGTAACCATGTCCGAAAGACATGCTCGTGTGGCGAGGCCTCCGGCCTCGATAGCCACAAAAGGGAAGCTGCTCTCCTCAAGGCGGAAGTCCTCGCTGTGAACTGGAAATGGAGCAAGATCGGGCTCACAGTTCCCTCACAGGGACGGGATTGTCAATGACCCAGGCAGGCCGATCACCACATTTGGCCGTTTTGGCGCGTGAACCCCCACGCTGTAGATCGCCGTGCGATCGAGGCTCGAGGGGGTTTCTCGTTGGATGTGCAGCCGGGGACTCGTAAATGGACGAGGAGCAATGGGGACCGACATCCGACTCCATGGACGAAGGAAACCGGCACCCGACGATTGCATTCCGGTTCCACTTCTGGCGACCTCGGGCAGAGCACGCTCGCGACCGAGCCTCACCGGATTCCGGGCGAGGATTGCGGTCCACGTCGCGAGGGAGAACCGGCGAGGAGCCTGGGGTGTTGGCATCTGACCGCAGGCAACTGACCGCAGACATCTGACCTCGGGCAACTGACCGCAGGCATCGACCTGGCAAGCCGGGAGGCAGGTGGCCGCCGCCCCTCGCCGAGCGGAGCTCACACCGCACCGGTGAATTCCCATGGCCGTAATCGAAGCTGCGCCCGGGACAGGCGACATGACGCCGACAATCCCACCAAAGCAGCATGGCAAAACTATCAGCTTCTCGGAGCGTGACTCGGTGCCACCTTACGAGAATCCCACGCGGAGGGCCGTGCGAACGCATTCCGCTTGGTCGAATTTCAGGTGGAGCAACTGCCGCTACGGCGCACGGGTTATGGCCAGGTCGGCCGATAAGGGCCACATAATTCACTGCCCGAAGTCTTGTGCTCGCAAAGCCAACACCCATCTCATCGCCCCCGGCGATTTCCCAATACTGCTGGTCACAACGAGATGATCTTGGCGTGACTGATGTGATCACAGTGGCTGAGCCGTCCCACGAACCTGACGATGCGCCAACTCGTTCCGCCGCGGTCGGAGAGGCCCGGCCCCAAGCCGTCGTCCAGCCCTGTGTGGTCCATCTGCTGCGGACGTCGTTCCGCTACGCGGGCCGCCGGAACCGGGACAAGATCGCCGAGGCCCTCAAGCCCGTCTCCACCGACCCGACTGAGGCGCATCCGCCGGGCCGTCCGGGCCCGAGGCCACTTTCCCTCCGAGAACGCCACCCCGCAGTACGTCTGACTCACGGTGATGCCCCTCCACCCGGCAGGTGCCGGCACCGGCACCGGCCGCAAACGCTGGACGACCCGCTCTGGAAGCGAGCCCGCCAGGCCTCGACGAGAAGGGCTCGTACGTCGCCGCGCAGGGTGCCGGTGTCGGCGAGCTCGGGTGCGTCCACGGCGACCGTGGAAATCAAGGCGACGGTCGTCTCCGGCCTGGTCAGTTGACCGCACCGACCCGGTTATCGGCTCGACTCGGGGATCGGCTCGACTCGGTGGCGGCGGTTAGGCTGAGGCAGTGAACCGCACCGATCGCCTGTATGCGCTGGTCGAGGAGCTACGAGCGATAGCGCCCCGGCCGCGCAGTGCTCCGTGGCTGGCACGGCGGTTCGAGGTCAGCGTGCGCACACTGGAGCGGGATCTCGAAGCGTTGCGGCAGTCGGGCCTGCCGATCCGCAGTGACTCCGGCCGGGCTGGTGGATACAGCCTGGACCGGGACCGTACGCTGCCGCCCGTGACCCTCAGCGCCACTGAGGCCCTCGCCGTCAGCGTCGCACTTCGCACAGCGGCGTCCACGCCGTTCGCGGCAGCCGCACACCGCGCCGGTCAGAAGGTGCTGGCAGTGCTGCCCGCCGACGTGCGACAGCGGGAGGAGGCGCTCGCGCGGCTGGTGTACCGGGTCGGGGACCACGCGCCCGGCCAGAGCGCCAAGTTGAGCGAGATCATCGTCGAGGCAGTGGTCTCCGGGCATGTCCTGCACCTCACCTACACCGACCGGGCCGGCGCGGCGACAACACGCGACGTCGAGCCGTTGGGCCTCCTGTGGGGACCCAGTGGCTGGTATCTGACGGCGTGGTGCCGGGTGCGGTCGGCGGTCCGCGGCTTCCAGCTCGACCGGATCACCTCGTTGGAACTGTCGGACGAACGAGTGGCCTCCCGGGAACCGCAGTGGAAGGCCGAGTTGAAGCGCTTGGATGCCGAACCCTTCGCTCTGTGACCTGAAACACCGACAGGACGGTGTCGCGAGGGGCCGCAATGCTGTTCACCATGGACAACGAGAAGCGCATGATCACGTGGTGCCGCATGTGGAACGAGGACCCCTCTCTGGCGTACGGCCTGATGTCCGACGATTGCCTGCAGTGGTCGGATCACGGAGCCAGTCTGGACACGGTGGTCGGCCCGCACGAGCAGGAACAGTTCGTCATCGGGTACCGCGCGCGCCACGTGAACGTCTTCAGCCCGCGAGTACTCGTCGACGCCGGTGACCGATTCGCCTACCTGTGGGATGTGAGGAAGCCCGACGGTCAGGTACTGACCGGCATCGACGTCAACGTTCTCGCGGACGACCGCATACGGGAGAACTGGACGTTCGTGGCGGAGCGGCGTTGTGAGCGATCCGATCCAGAACCCGATGCGGCCCCTCCGACCGACCCTGCCACGATCGAGGACCTGTGCCACCGCTGGGTTCGACTTCGCAACGGCCGGGCCGAGCCGGCCGCTGACGTGGTGACGGACGACTTCGACCTGTTCTCGGGCGCCGGACCGGGTGGTGACGCGCACGGCCCCTCCGAGTTGGCCGACCTGATCGAGCGACAGGCCAAGGCCGACGACCTGCCCGCCATCACGATCCACCGGCAGCCCGTCGTCGACCCCGCGCGAAGGTACGCAGCGTTTCTCTGGACGGCCGAAACCAGGGCTGACGGTACCTCTGTCGGCGGCGTCGACCTCCTGACAGTGCGCTCCGGCCGGTTCGCACGTGCGTGGTCCCTGACGGGGGCTCGTCCGTTCCGGTACTGAAGCCCGTGCCCCACGCCACCTGGTGGACGCGATATCGGCGGACGCGTCTGTGTGTCGGGTCGGCATCCACGCCTACGGTGCCGAAACGTTCGCCTGCCGGTGGCGCACCCAAGAACCTGCCTGGATCCGCGACGATGACGACACCCGGTGCCTACAGCCAGCGGCGCACCGTGCGGGTCAGGACCGGGGGAAGGAGATCTCTGGCCAGCCGGCGGGCCAGCGGGCCCCGCCGGGGCGGGGTGCGCCGCGACGGTACCGCCGCGGGGGCAGGAACCGGCTCCGGGACCGGGCCGGGGTCCGCCGCCTCGTGGCGGGAGCGGGGGTGGGGCGGGGGGACCGCCTTCCGGCCGGTGATCCGGATCAGGGGTGCGCCGGCAACCTCCTCCACCCCGTGCCACAGATCCTCGCGGCCCGCCAGGAACACGGCCAGTTCCGTGCGCAGCGTGTCGGGGTGGTCCCACGTCGCGTACATCTTGTGCTGGGTGATGCACAGGACGTGCAACCGCCGCGCGTCCACGGCTCCCCAGACGGCCGCCGCGACGCCCGGGCAGTGTTCCGCCCTGAAGTCGTCGAAGACGACGACCGCTCCGGGGGCGGCCAGCAGCCGCGAGGTCTCCACGTCCGCGTGCACGTGCGCGTACAGGTGCGAGGCGTCCACGTGGACGAAACGACAGGAGGCGGGCCGGACACGGTCGGGGAGGACCGCCGTCACCGCCTGCACCACCGTGGGCAACTCATCGTGGAATGCCCGGTAGTTGGCCTCGAACGCCCGGCGCGTCAGGGTGGCGTACGAGCGTCGCATCTCGTCGTCGTTGCTGTCGTCCTCGGCCGGGGAATCGAAGAGGTCGCAGACCGTGAACTCCTCTCCCTCCTTGAGGTATCCGCCGAGGAAGATGGCGCTCTTGCCCAGATAGGCGCCGAGTTCCAGGAGGTCCCCGCCACCCGACGGGTCGGCGTTCTGGCGGCTCAGGAACCAATCGAAGAGGATCTGATCGGCCGGCCAGAACCATCCCTTCACCTCGTCCAAACGCGCGGGCGCAGGCAGGTTCGGCGGCTCTTCGGACTGCGCAAGCGGTGCGGTCATGGAGTGGACATCCCCGGGAGCGAAGTGGATCGGTCTGTCCGGCGAGGATGCGGGTTCCAGGTGACGGCGCGGCGAACGACCGTCGGCCGTGCGGCGGCACGCGGACGCACTCTGTCGGTACACCGGGCGGCCCCGCGCCGCCCGGGGCGGGACTCGTCGGCGGCCATGGGGTGGGTGGCCCCGCCGGCTCCGCCGCCGCGTCGGGTGGAGCCCGTCTCCGTCCGTGGGCGGCTCGGCTCGTGGGAGGTTCCGGGCCCTTGGTGGTCGGGGTGCGCGGCGACTCCCCCGCTCGGGTGGCGCCCCCGCCTCGACGGGTCGACGGCATTCCCACCGTCCGCCGAAAGCCCGGCCCGGACACCACCGTGCTGAGGGCGACGGCTTGATCTCACCGCTTCTGGCGTGCCTTGTCGATGAGCTCGTTGCAACTGCCCTGGTCACCTTGCGCGCGGGTCACCGTGACGTCAGCCACGGGGCGCGCCCCGGATGGGTAGTCCTCAAACGAAAGGCGCCACAGGTCCCGTCCCTTGCCCTGCGTTTCCGCGTCGCTGAAGGACATGTCCACCACGGTGGAGCGCAACATGCTGTCCGTGGCTCGGTCGACATCGACCGCGGTGATCGTGTACGCGCTCAGCGCCTGACTCTCGCCACCGACATCGATCTTCTCCGCATGCCACTTCCCGTTGCTCATCAAAGCCCGACGCGTGAAGAGGGCACGGCTGTCACCGTTGCGGTCGCGGAACTGCACCGTGACCCACAGCTGATGGCCCTGTGCCAATTGGCCCTTCCCGCCGAACGACGGCAGGCAGCGAGGCACCGCGCTCCCTTCCTCCAGGGAAGTGATGACGATCGCGTCTCTCGCCACCCACCAGTTGGCAGCACCGATCAGGGCGCCGATCACAACGACGGCCGCGCCGAGGGTAACCCAGAACCCTACGCGCGACCTCCCGTCCCACACATCGCGGAGGTTCCTCCAAGCCTGACGCCACGCCTCGGCTTGCAGCGACCAGAACCTCGGTGCTGGAGTCATCCGTCCCCTCCCATGGGTCCACTCGGAGAAAGCCCTTCGGCTTGGCCTGGGCAGGGCGAGTGCCGGGTCGCGGTGTCGGCCGTCTTGCCGCCCTGAACGGTGCGGAATTCTCCTGTGCCGGGCCGAAACCCACCCCACCCGCTGTCTCACTGGTAGCGACAGTAGCCACACAGAGCGTCGCCGTGCAGGAAAAACCCGAACGTGGCCGACCCCACCGCGTCCCGCACGGCCGGAGAAAGCCCGCAGAGTCCGGACCGTCTCCGTAGGGGCTGAAGACCCCACGCGCATCTCATGTCTCCACTTGGGCGGTCATCGCCGGCCGAGCCTGGACCCGCTGCACCCACTCCTGATCCGCTCGACGTCCCCGGCATCGGCCTCAGGTGATCGATGATTCCGCCGCCGACTTCGATACCGCGAACAGCGGGGCGAGTTGACGCACCGTCACGATCGTGCGCCGGTAAGACGCCATTTCGTTTGGTGTGATCTTGCGGCAGTCTGGTGTGGTGACGACTGGGCTTGTGCAGCGGATGGTGCCGGACGGCTTGTGGGAGTT
>NZ_JBIAQX010000023.1:0-86979 GCF_042889445.1 Streptomyces sp. NPDC002602
CAGGCCGAGATCGGCGCGGAACTCGGCATCTCCCAGATGCAGGTCTCCCGCCTCCTGACCCGCACCCTCACCCGCCTGCGCACCGGAATGCTCACCGGGTAACGAGCCCGCGATCCACACCCATCCGATCGCGGTCGAGTTCCGAATCACCCCGTGAGGGGCTCTTGGAACCGGCCCCCACCTCCACCGTCGGGGCGCGGCGCGACCCGCGCCCCGACGGCACCCGCCTCGGCAGGCACTCCCGCCCGCCCACCGTTTCAGTGTCCGTCGAAGCCCCACGCCTCGATGTCGCGGTAGTGGATCGCTCCCGGGCCGCGCCCGATGTTGCTGCCCACCAGGTGCAGGCGTTCCGTCTGCCAGGCACGGCCGGTGAACCCGGCGAGTTCGGCGGCCACCTTCACGACGCTGGAGGGGTCGTTCCGACGGGATCGGGCCAGCGTCAGATGAGGCCGCAGCGGCCGCTCCTCGAAGTCCACGCCGCACTCCCTGACCAGGGCGCGCACCTCGGTGGCGAGTCCGTGCAGCCCCTCCAGGTCCCCCTCGATCCCGCTCCACAACACCCGCTCGTCGAAGTGCCCGCCGCCGCGCATGGCCAGGCGCAGGGGTCGACGTACGGCGGCCAGCGCGGCGAGCGGCGGCCGCAGCAGCGGCACGGCCGAGACCGGCAGCTCGCCGAGGAACGCCAAGGTGATGTGCCAGTCCTCGATGCGGTTCCACCGCATGCGGGGGTACGCCTCGTAGGCGGGCCGCAGCTCCCGCGCCAGCTCGTCCTTCGCCTCGTCGGGCGGGGCGAGCGCCACGAACACGCGGACGGTCGAGCCCTGAGTCTGTTCCTTCACGTAGGAATTGGTACCACCGGCCGCCGGGACGGTCGGGGGCGGGGTCAGTTCCCCGACAGGGTGTCCTGGAGCCAGTCGAAGACGACCTCGCAGTGCAGCTGCGGGGCCATCGGGGAACAGTGGAGCTGCGCGCCCTCCGCGGCGGTCAGCTTCAGGTAGTCCTTGGGCGAGGTGAGCTTGTCGTACATCTGGCGCGGCTGGCCGGGGTAGAACTGCTCGTCGTCGTAGTCCAGGACCAGTGTCGGTGCCTTGATCCGGCTGACGACCGAGGTGATCGCCAGTGCCTGGATGCGGGTCGCGGGGGTGTAGAAGTCGGTGAACAGCTTGCCCTGCCGGGCTTGGAGCATCGCCGGAATCGAGAAGGGCTCGAAGCGCTTCTTCATCACGGCGGCGGCGTCCGGGGGAAGCTCGGGAACGACCTTCTTGTTCCAGATGTCGTTCGTCTCCTCCTTGCTGGGGGTGAGGATCTCCCGGATCTCGGGCGGGAAGCCCAGCCACGGTTCGACACAGCCCGGCATGGCCACCAACGCGGCGATCCGGTGCTCGAAGGCCGCCGCCCGGGGAGCGAGGTCCCCCGCCATGCTCAGACCGGTCAGAGCGATCTTGCCGGGGTTCACGTCGGGACGGGCGGACAGCCAGTCGACGAGCGGGGTGACGACCTTCTCCCAGGTGGGGGTGAACACCACCCGGTCGACGAAGAGCAGTTGCCCCTGCCCCGGCCCGTCGTAGACGAGAGCGTTCCAACCGCGTTCGAGCGCGGCCGGTACGCCGTACGTCCACATGTCGACGTTCTGCCCGTCGCTCCCGTTGGTCAGGATCACGGTGGGACGGGGAGCGTTCGACTCGTCGGGGCGGAAGAACCACACCGGCAGCGGCGTCGTGCCGTACGGTACCGAGGCCTTGACCGGGGCGGGATCGCACCGGTCGCAGAACGCGTCCCAGGCATCGCGCCCCGACGTGTACAACTGCTCCTCCGACCCCGGATCCTTCGAACCGAGGACGAAGAACAGCGCCTGCCCGTAGTACTGGGCGGCGCGCAGGGCCCGGAACCGCTTGGTCTGGTCGTCGGCCGGCGCGCCCGGCGGCGGTTTGAGGAGCTTGTCGCCGAGCTTGCGGAACGTGTCGACGTACGTCTGCGCGGAGAGGCCGGCCCCGTTGATCGCGTTCACGGCGGTGAGGACCTCGCCGACCTCACTGGCCCCGGCCCCGGCGGCACCCAGCGCGAGCAGACCGTTGAAGTTGTACGCCGGGTCCTTGAAGAGCGTCATCGCCCCGGGAGTGGGGTCCGCGGCCGGTCGGGGCGAGGGGGAACCGCTGACCGTGGCCGCCGGAGCGCCGCGCTCGCCCCCGGGGGCGCAGCCGGCGGCGAGCGCCGCCCCCGCCCCCGCGCCGGCGACGAGGAGGGTGCGGCGAGTGGGACCGGACTCGTGGTGGCCTGGTGCGTACGTCATACCAGCGGAACGTAGCCCCGACTCGGCGGGACGACATCTCGTCCTGCCTCCGAACGGCCCATGCCCCGCCGTCCTCGGCGACCCCGTCCGGCAGTGAAATGGCCGGTCACGGCCGTTCTCTCGCCCTCGGCTCGGTTTTCGCCCGCAGGGATGGGGGTCGCCGCGCCGGCCGCGCGAGCACCCGACCGCATCTGCCCGGCCCCCGTGCCCGTCGAGGCGCCCCGTCGAGGCGTCGCGGGTCTCGGCCGGGTGTTCGGATCGTACCGATCCGGCCAAGCTGAATGGCCGTCCGGTGAACCGCGTGCGGCCGGCAGCAGGTCAGAAGCCTCAGGACGGCACGTCCCGACCGATGTGACCCCCTGTCGACATGCCGCTACGGAGCGCGCACGTACCCCCTGAGCTGCCCGAACGACCATTCGGTCTCCGGTATGCGGACGGTGTGTCCGTAAAGCGGCCATCGATGTGCAACTCCCCTTCGGATCAGACAGGGTTGGCCTCACCGAATCGCGATAGCGCAAACAATTATCGCGCTCAACCTTTGAATCGAAAGTGAGCTTGTCGTGCGTCACCGCTTCGCTGCTGTCTCCGCCGCTGCCCTCCTCTGCCTTGCCGGTGTCGCCGGCGTGGCAGAGGCACAGCCCGCGAGCCTGTACGCCCCGTCCGCCATGGTCTTCGCCATCGCCCAGGGGGACGACTCCGCGGCGACCGTCGTCCGGGCGTCCACCCTCAGCTGCGCGCCGAGCGCGCAGGGAACGCACCCCGACCCCAAGGCCGCCTGTACGGCCCTGAAGGCCACCGGCGGCTCCTTCGACCGCCTGCTGGCCGCCCCCAACCCCGGCCGCGCGTGTCCGATGCACTACGACCCGGTCACCGTCACCGCGGACGGTGTGTGGCAAGGCAGCCGCGTCGCCTGGAAGCACACCTTCTCCAACGCCTGCGCCATGTCCGCGACCCTGAACGGGAACGCCGTCTTCGCGTTCTGATCCGACCCCGGAGAGCGGGCCTCGCGGCAGGAGGCCCGCTCGCCGCATCCGGACCCTGGCGTGCGCCGGCTCCCCGACGACCCTTCGGACGTCAGATGTGGCCGAGCACGTTGACGACGCGGCCGTTGGGATCGCGGACCATGAAGCGCCGCACTCCCCATTCCTCGTTCTGCAAGGGGTGGACGATCTCGGCCCCTTGTTCCAACACGGCCGCGTGGACCGCGTCCACATCGTCCACCTCGATGCTCAGGTCGGGATCGACCGGTGCGGTCTTGTCGGCGCTCATGAAGCTGATCTGCGCCGTCGGACTGGACGGTGAGGCGAGCGTCATGATCCAACCGTGGTTCATCACCTCCTCGAAGCCCAACAGGCCGTAGAAATCACGACTTTCCTGCGCGGCCTCGGAAACGATGTTCGGCACGACACGGTGTACGGCCATCGACTGCTCCACAGTGAGATCGAAGTGAGAACGAGGGGTGTCAGGGATTGCGAACGGCGTCGGCCGACGAGGCGTCCGACAGGGTGGCCGGTCGGCCGAGGCGGGAGCCGAGACGCGATCGCATCTCGGCTGCCGCGCCGCGGACCTCCGGGTCCTGCCGGTCGCCGTCGAGGAACCCGAGGAGGACGATCAAGGCCCGGGCCTCGTCCTCGCTGATCAACTTCAGTCGTTGTCCGGTGACGCCGTCGAGAAGGATGTCGAGTAGTTCGAGAGTGTCGTCCATGCGGGCAACAACGGCGCCCGGACCCGGCGCGTCACATCCTGTGGCCCGACGGGGTGACACTTCCTCGTCAGCCACGACTCGTGTCGATGACACAGAAGCGATTGCCGTCGGGGTCGGCGAGAACGACGAAGTCGGGGTCGGCGGGGTAGAGGTCCCAGTCGACCCGCTCGGCGCCCAGGGACACCAGCCGGTCCACCTCCGCGGCCTGATCGGCCGCGTCCGCGGCATACAGGTCCAGGTGGATCCGCGGATGTTCCTGTACCGGCGTCCGGCTCAGTCCGAGCGCGAGGTGGACCCCGCCCCCCGTCGCCGGCGCCAACACGGCCCAGTCCTCCTCCACCTCGTCGCGCGGCACGTAGGCCAGGGCCCGCGTCCAGAACGCCACCGCACGCCGTACGTCCGAAACACCCAACACGATCGATCCGATGTTCAACATCCGCCGATTATGGCGCTGTCGGGTCCCCTGACGCTCCCGGGACACCGCATCGGGGCGCCCCGCCTCGCGGAGGGCGTCGCGCACGCAGAGGAGCCTCCCACCCCGAAAGGTGGAAGGCTCCTCTGCGTGCCGGCGGGTATCCCGTGTGAACGGCCCCTCGCGCGGCGCGTGGTGCGCGCCGACGAACGATGCGAAGCCGTGTACGGGATGGGTAAGCCGGGGCCTCGTGGGCACTCGCGCAGGCGTCGGAGGCCCCGGCCGGCGGGGGGAGTGGTGCGTCAGCTGCCGGCCGACAGGTTGCCGGACAGGACCGGAATGTTGTCCAGGATGTGCGAGAGCGGCTCGTCGCCCTTGGCCTGGGTGGAGTTCTCGGTGCACTGCTGGTTCTGCGGGTTGGACAGGACGTTGACGTCCTGGACACCGACGTTGGCGAGCACGGCCACCAGGGACTGGGCGTTGACCTTGGCCGGCAGGCCGATGCAGGGCTTGTTCAGGGTGCCCTGGACGAGGCTGAGCTGCGGGCTCTGGTCGCCGGCGGTCTTCTGGTTGCCGTAGATCTGCGAGGCACCGTTGCCGTTGACGGTGTTGACGCCGTTGTCGTTGCCGATGGCCATGGCCGGGGCGGCCACGGCGGCGCCCGCGCCGAGGATGGAGGCGGTGGCGGCGGCGGTGGCCATCATCTTCTTAATCATCATTGATCTCTCTGGTGCACGAGCGGACGGTGACAAGTGCCTTGATCAACGCGTGGGCCCCGCACAGGTTTCGCGGGTTCTCCCGGTTCACCCGTTCAGCCGCAGATCGGCTCGGTCGCCACCTCCGGCGACCACTCACCCACACCGCCGCCGTGTCGAACTCCCCTCACGGGCCCCGCCAGAGGTTGGCGAAGGCCGAGTTCTCGATGGTCCGCCTCTGACGTACGGCTTCCAGCTCCATGACCGCGTCGTTGACGACGGCCAGCACGGTCGTCACCGCGTCGTCGCCGGGGCTCATCTCGTCGTCGGACTGCCCGCTCTCGATCCCCACGGCCGAGGCGAGGGCGACGAGGACCGGCTCGGCGGCCTCCCAGCGACTCAGGGCCCGGCTCCGGGAGGGCGAATCGACCAGTTCCAGGCGATCGGCGCCGAAGGGCGACAAACCCCCTCGCCGCGGGGCCAGTTGGCCGTCCTTCTCCAAGGCGGCCTGATAACTCCCGGAGAGGTCCCCGCCCCTGCGCCACAGCCACTCCTCGACCCGCTCGTGGGGTACCCGGCGCACGAGGAACTCCGCTGCCTCGCCGAGGAGACGGTCATCCGGTGAAGGATCCCGCTCCGGCACGATCCGGTCGCCGTCCAGGGTGACGGCCCCGGCGTCGAGGAGGTCGATCAGCTCGGCACCCGCGAGCGCGAGCGACAGGTCGCCCTGTCCCACGGGCTGGTTCACCTGCCGCTCCATGGCCAGGAAGAACAGGTCTTTCGCCGTTGTCATGAACGGCTCCCCTCGAATTCTCGGCAGTCAGTCGCCGCCACCCGGCCGGCCCGATGCGCGGGGGCTCGAACAAGCTCCCCCACGCGGAGTTCCAGTATGGCTCCTCGCCGCATCGCGCGGGGGCGGGGTGGGGACGGCGCGGGCCGGGATGACTTCGGGGAAGGGCGAGCGCCGAGGACGCCGGGCGGGCTCAGTCACCCCGGAACGCCCCGCCGGCGGCCACGCCCGCGAGCGGGCGGGGCGAGGAGAAGGGCGGCGTGTCGGGGCGGCACGTCGTTCCGGGCGGCGGCAGGGTTCCGTCGACGAAGTACCGGCTCTCGTAGGCGTTGACGCACCTGCTGGAGTTGTTGAACAGCGCGGTGTGCCCGTACCCGTCGTGGGTGAGCAGGCGGGCACGGCCCAGCTCCTTCGCCATGGCCTGGGCGTCCGAGTACGGCGTGGAGGGGTCGTACGTGGTGCCGACCACCAGCACGGGGTGCGCCGTGGGCCTGTCCCAGGGGCCGGTGTGGCGGTTCGCGGAGCGGGCCGGCCAGGTGGCACACGGCTCCCCGGCCCAGGTCCAGTACCGTCCCGCGTCACCCGCGCGAGTGGCGCTGTCCTCCTCCAGGGAGTGGTAGACGGCGGGGTCGCGCGGATTGGGGCTGTCGCCGCACCACACGGCGGACGCCTGCTCCTCGCCCAGGTAGGGATTCGGCTGCGCGACCGGGGGCGGGGGAGGGAACACGGGGCGCGCGGGCACGCGGCCCCGCCACAGGTCCTGGAGCCGACCGGCGAGATCCGTCCACCCCGGGTGGACGATGTAGAGGCCGCTCACCACGTCCGCGACCGTCCTGGAGTACGTCCACTCGCCCACCGGACGCTCCCGGAGGCGTTTCGTCAGCCCGTCGAACTTCTCGCGGGTCGCTTTCGGGCTGCCGGCGGAGAAGGCGCAGCGGGCCGTCGTGGTGGAGCCGCAGAGGGTGAGGAAGCGGTCCAGCGTGGCCGCCGCGGTGCGGTCCGAGCCCATGCGCAGGAGCGTCGTGGAACGCGGTTCGCCCGAGGAGGCGTGATTCGTCCAGGCCTGTGGGTCGATGTTGCTGTCGAGGACCATGGCGCGGACCTTGTCGGGGAACAGGTTGGCGTACGTGGCGCCAAGGAAGGTGCCGTAGGAGACGCCGAGGTAGTTGAGCTGTTGGTCGCCTGCCGCCCTGCGGAGCAGTTCGAGGTCCTGGGCGGTGTCCGCGGTCGACACGTGGCGCAGGAGTTCGGGGTCGCGCTCGTGGCAGCGTTGCCCCAGATCCTTGTACGCGGCGATCCAGGACGCCCGCTCCTTCGCGCCCACCGGGAAGCCGACCGGCTTGCCCGAAGCCCAGGCGGCGGCCTTCTCGGGGCTGTCGAAGCAGTTCACCGCGGTGCTGTTGCCGATGCCGCGGGGGTCCCAGCTGACGATGTCGAACCGCTCCCGCAGCTCCTTCGGGAAGTCGCCGTAGTTGGCCGGCATCTGTACCGTCCCGGGCCCGCCGGGGCCGCCGGGGTTGAAGAACAGGGTGCCGACGCGCCGTCCCGGGTCGGTCGCCTTCCGTCGGACCACCGCCAGGTCGATGGCGCGCCCGCGGGGTTTGTCATGGTCCAGCGGCACCTTGAAGTCGGCGCAGTCGAACGGGCTGCCGGGCACGCAGGCACGCCAGTCCAGTCGCCCCCGGCCGGCCGTCGACGCGGGCGCGGTCACCGACGGCGACGGCATGCCGTCGGCGGGGGCGAGTGTCGGCCCGAGGAAGAGCGTGGAGCCGATGGCCGTCACGGTGAGCGTCGCCGCGTAGTGCCGGGTACGGCCTCTCATGGATCCGGGTATGGACATGTTCCGCCGTTCTCCTCCGCCGTCGGGCGCCCCGTCGCAGCCGATGCCGTGGACATGGCGATCGCGGTACGCGTTCCTGCGCACAACGACACTGCGGTCCGGGGGCGAGCGCGAGCCGACCGCACCCGAACGAGGGGCCGACTCGTGGCCCTCGTCCGTCTCCGAGCGGACCGATCGGGACGGGGCGCGGGGCCCGGACGTGCCCGATTGCGGGGCCCGCCGTGCGGCGGGACGCTGGAAGTGCCCGCTGTCAGGAGATCGCCATGAACAGCACGACGCTGGAGGCGATGCGGACCGCGCTGCGCGGCCCGGTCATCGGCCCGCAAGACCCGGAGTACAACGAAACCCGCAAGCTCTACAACGCGATGATCGACCGGCGACCGGCCGCCTTCGTGCGGTGCGCGGACGCGGCGGACGTGAGGGCCGCGATCGGCCTGGTCCGCGACAGTGGCCTCGACCTCGCCGTACGCGGCGGGGGCCACAGCGGCCCCGGCCTGTGCCTGCTCGACGACGGGATCACGCTCGACCTGTCGCCGATGCGCTGGGTGCGGGTGGATCCGCAGGCGAGGACCGCCATCGTGGGCGGGGGCACCCAACTCGGCGACCTCGACCACGCGACCCACGGCTTCGGCCTGGCCACGCCCGCCGGGATCATGTCGACGACGGGAGTCGGCGGTCTGACCCTGGGCGGCGGCCACGGCCACCTGACCCGAAGGTTCGGCCTCACCATCGACAACCTGCTGGCCGCCGACGTGGTCCTCGCCGACGGCACGTTCGTCACGGCGAGCGCCTCGGAGCACCCGGACCTGTTCTGGGCGCTGAGGGGCGGCGGAGGGAACTTCGGCGTGGTGACCTCCTTCACCTTCCGACTGCACCCGGTCGACACGGTGGGCGTGTCCATCACGCTCTGGCCGGTCGACGCCACGCGCGAAGTGCTGCGCTGGTACCGCGAGTTCCTGCCGGCGGCGCCCGTGGAGCTGAACGGCTTCTTCGCCGCGCTGGCGGTGCCGCCGGGCCCGCCGTTCCCCGAGGAGATCCACGGGCACAAGATGTGCGCCGTCGTCTGGTGCTGGACCGGTGACCCCGACGATCTCGGCGATGTCCTGGCCCGCGTGAGCGAACCGGGGCCGCCCGCCTTCCACTTCGCGACCCCGATGCCGTACCCCGTCCTGCAGGCCATGTTCGACGAACTGATCCCCAAGGGCTTGCAGTGGTACTGGCGCGGGCACTTCTTCGACCAGATCACCGACGGGTCCCTGGACGTCCACCTCAAGTACGCCGAGAACCTCCCGACCGGCCTGTCGACCATGCACCTCTACCCGATCGACGGCGCCGCTGCCCGGGTCGGCAAGGACGAGACGGCATGGGCCTACCGCGACGCGGTCTGGTCGGGCGTGATCGGCGGCATCGACCCGGACCCCGCGAACGCGGAGCTGATCAGGCAGTGGGCCGTGGACTACTGGGAGGAACTGCGCCCGCACTCGATGGGCGGCACGTACGTGAACTTCATCGGCGCGGGGGAGGACCAGGACCGGGTGCGCGCGACGTACCGCGACCACTACGACAGGCTGGCGGAGATCAAGAGGACGTACGACCCGGACAACTTCTTCCACGCCAACCAGAACATCGCTCCCGCCGGCGCGGGTCGGGCCCCGTCCGATCCTTGAGGACCGCTCCCCGGCCGGATGGTCGCGACGACGCCGACCCCACCGAGCGAGGCCGTCGCCCTCGGAGCGTTGCCGACGGCCATGATCGGCGGAGCCACCCCGCACCGGGCTCACCCCCGAGCTGCGGCGTGCCGTCGCCGAACGCGTCACCGCGACCCTCGCCGGGCGGCTGAACCCGCGTGCACCCTCCCCGTCGGCGCGCGATCCCCGCCCCGGCGGCACCGCGCCGTTGACCGGGAACCGCGCGGTCAGGCCTTCAGGGCCCGACCGGCGACGGCGAGGGCGAGCCGGCGAGGGGCCAGGCCGGAGGCCAGGGCGGAGAGGCGGTTGCCGAGGCCCGCGACCACACTCGGCGGGGTCGTGCCACGTTCGAGGGCCCGGCGGGCTGTGGAGACGACCTGCTCCGAGGTGGCGACCTTGCCGACGACCGCGTCCTGACTTCCGACGACGTCGAAGAACTCGGTGCTGGTCGGTCCCGGGGACAGGGCGAGGACGCGCAGGGAGCTGCCGCGGGTCTCGTAGGCGAGCGCTTCGGTGAAGCTGAGGACGAAGGCCTTGCTCGCGCCGTAGACCGCCATCGCCGGAGTGGGCTGATAGGCGGCCGTGCTCGCGATCGTGACCAGCGCACCCCGGCCGTCGGCGACCAGGTCGGGCAGGAAGGCGCGGGTCAACCCGGCCACCGCCGCGATGTTGAGCTGGACCATCCGGTCGACCTGCGCCGGGTCCTGCTCCAGGAAGGGGCCGTGGCTGCCGAATCCCGCGTTGTTGACGAGAGTCTGGATCCGGATGCCGCGGTCGTCGAGCTCGGCGCGCAGGGCGGCGCCCGCGCCGGGCAGGGACAGGTCCGCGGCCATCGGCGTGGCGCTGATCCCGTACCGCTTCTCCAGGTCCCGCGCCAGTTCCGTGAGCCGATCCAGACGTCTGGCCACCAGCACCACGTCGGCGCCGCGCTCGGCCCACTGGCGGGCGAACTCGGCGCCGAGTCCCGCACTCGCCCCGGTGATCAGGGCCACCGTGCCCCGGTACATCATCGACATGTCGGCTGCTCCACTTCCATGGGTTGCGTCATACTCAATGTAGGCACCGACATCATTGTAGTCAATGACAACATCGAGGCAGAGGAGACCGCCTTGGCCGACGGTCCGTACCACCACGGGAATCTCAGGGCCGCCCTGCTGGAGCGGGCGGAGACCATCCTCACCACATCGGGAGCGGAAGGCCTGACCCTGCGCGGCCTGGCCCGCGAACTCGGCGTGAGCCATGCCGCCCCCGCGCGCCACTTCCGCGACCGACAAGCGCTCCTGGACGCACTCGCCGTCAGCGGCTTCACCACCCTCAACACCCGCCTGCGCTCGGCCGCCGGGGAAGGGGGCGGCGGGGTCGGGGCAAGACTGGCCGAGCTGGGCCGGACGTACGTGGATTTCGCGGTGGGGCACACGGCACTGCTGGAGCTGATGTTCGCCGTCAAGCACGCCGAGGATTCCAGCGACGAGCTGCGCGAGCTGGGGCACGAGAGCCTGCTCATCGTCGCGCGGCTCATGGCGGAGGGGCAGGAGGCGGGAGCGGTGCGCCCGGGCGAACCCGTTCAGCTCGCACAGGTCGCCTTCTCCACCGTGCACGGCCTCGCGACGCTCGCGGTCGCTTCGCTCCTCGACGAGACCCCCCTCGCCGAGGCCACGGAACTGGCCCTGGAGGTCCTGCTGGCCGGTCTGGCTCCCGGCGGCTGACACGGGCCCCGCCGTCCCGGTGCGGTGCCCGCCGGCTCCACTCCGGCGTGCGCGGGAGCGGGAGCCGGCGGACGGTTCGACGGGCACGGGTGGTTCGACCGGCCCCGCCGCTCGACGCCCCGCGTCAGAGGGTCAGGGGGGCGCGGAGATGGGCGCGGCCGTCAGGGTATGTCCTCGATCCGCTGCCGGTTGAGGAGGTGGGCGGGCAGGAACGGCTGCTTCGGATCGACGGGGAAGCCGTGGTCGTAGGCGAGGCACGCCATCGCGAGCGGCCCGAGTGCCACTCGGGCGCGCGGCGCCCCCGAATCGCCCCAGTGGCCGCCGTGGTCCGCGAGGGCTTCGGCGAGGGCTTCGGTGAACGCCTCGTGGTCGCCCGAGATGAGGCGGTGGAAGAGTGCGGCCGGGTGGTAGTCGACACGGTTCACGAAGTCCGCGGGAGCCTGCGCCACGGCCTCGGGCACGGACGTCTTCATGACGGCGACCAGCTTCGGCACGGCGTCGGCCGTCGGGCGGTCGGAGAAGTACGTCTGCAGGGTGTCGATCCAGTGCAGCACGTACTCGTCGACGGAGTCGTCCTCGCGGAGCCTCGCCAACGGCACTCGGCACAGGCGGTCGATCCGGTCCATCTGACGGCACGCCATCGCGAGGTAGACGGCGTCGAGCCAGGCCCGGGCGTCGGCGGGAGGCTCGGCGGCCATCGCGGGCAACCGTGTCACGAGGTCCTCGCCCAGATGGCATTCCTGCGGGCCCGCACCGGTGAACAGCGCGGAGCCGAGCTGCACGGCCGTGGCCCAGGCGTCCCAGGTGTCGATGTTCGCGACGTCCGGGTCATCGGCGCAGCGGGCGTGGCCGAGGGCCAGGACGGCGGCGAAAGCCTCGCCCAGAGCCGCCGGGTCCGCGTGCCCGCCCGCCAGACGGGCCGTCGACTCGGCCGCGCCGCGGCCGAGTGCGGCGATCTCCGGGGCCTGCGCCGCGGCGGGCGTGGCGATCCGCCCCGCCCGGTCCAGCCGGACCAGGCCCTTCATCAGGCCGAGCAGCCGCGCCGGCGGCCGCAGGGAGAACGTGCGGGTGTCCTCATCGATGACGGTGAGCGATGTCAGGGCGCCGTCGTGCCACCAGTAGACCCGGGGGGACAACTGCCCCGGCCCCTCCTCGTAAGCGCTGAGGGCGTACGAGGCCAGGCCGTTGAGGGCATCGACCACGGAACCGTCGGTGATCGGGTGGTAGGCCAGCAGGTGCCGGTTCGGCACGATCACGAGGGCGCCGTCGCGCGGCAGCGGCTCGCCGGTCACCTGCCGGGCCACCTCGGAGAGGAACAGCGCCTTGCTCGCGACGAAAGGTGAGTCACCGTGCAGGGAGTGCAGGCGCGCCCGGCCTCCGAGGGACACTTCCTCATGCGTCACGGGCACACCCAGCAGGTTGGCGTACGCGGCCCGCCCCAACTCCTGCGGTACGGCCCGCTCCACGTCCGCGTCGGTGAGGATCCGCACGCTGGTGGGTCCGTCGAGCGCGTAGGCGAAGACGAGCCCGTCGGCGACCACGCGTGCGTAGCGCATGCCGTCGACGAGGTCCTGCGTCAGCGAGGCCAGGGGCAACAGCCGGGCGTGCGTGCCGCGCAGGAGCTCCTCGGCGCTCTCGCCGCCGGTGCTCGCCTGCCGTAGGGCCGCGAAGTGGGCGGCCACCAGTTCGGGCCAACGGCTCTCCGGAGCCCGGCCGCACGTGTACCCGAGGTTGAGGAGGGGCTGTTGGTGGCCGTCCTGGAAGTGGGGGGCGGCCAGTTCCCTCAGGTACGCGGCCTGGGTGGCGGTCAGCATCGGCAGCTCGGGGTCGGAGCCGGAGGTACCTGGGATCTCTGAAGTATTGTCTCGGTTCATCCCCCCGACTCTACGACGAACGCGAACGCCGTCTCCATGCCGGGCCGTCGGCTCATCTCGAGGTCACGAGTCGCTCGGGGAGCAGGACCTCAGAGCGGTGTGGACGAGGCAGCCGGCCGCCGCGCCGACCACGTACCAGAACAAGTCCGGTGCATTGAAGGTGGATCCGAGGACGAGGCGGGCGATGGCGCTGCGCTCGGAGAGTTCCGCGGGGATCGCGCTGAGCTGGAGGAACTCGACCGCCCAACTGGCGGTCAACGCAACCACGGCGGCCCGCAAGGGCGTTGACCTCGGCGCGACCACGACGAACAGGGCGAGGAGCAGCACGGTGTACAGCGCGTCCCCGCCGTACTTGGCGACGCTCCCCACTGCCACGGTCCTGAGTCCCAGCCCGGCGCCGAGGATGAGAACCGCGGCCCCGGTCGCCACCAGGCGGGTCCGCGCGGGGTCGACGGCGTCGCGGTCACGGTTGCCGGGGAGGAGGATCACGAGAACATGGTGCCGGACGGCTGCTTCGAGGTCGTCGAGTGGGTCGGGCCGCCGGTCGCTCCTCTGGTTCCTCATGCTCCTCTGGTCCGCAGGGCCCGATGCCCTCCGGTGGTCCTCAGAGCCCGATGCCCTCCGGCCGTTCGTGGCCGGAGGGCATCGGAGCGATCCCGCGGGAACGGGTGGTGTGTCAGGTGGTGATGGTGGCGACGGGTTCGAGGCCGTAGGTGCGGGCGTAGCCGTTCTCGGTGCCGACGAGGAGGTCGACCACCTCGAAGTAACGGTCCCAGAAGGGGGTTTCGCGCAGTGCGTCGATGAGGAGCTGGTAGGCGTGGTGGTCCTCGGCCTCCCACATCCAGACGTCGGTGACGCGCGCCGAGTAGAACTCGGTGTCGTAGAAGCGTGACCGGACACCGGTGGTCTTGGCCTCGATCACGGGCAGGACCTGGGTGGTGAAGACGTCGACCCGTTCCTGGACGGTCAGGGCGAGCCACTCGGGTGTGGTCTTGACGAGCATGAACGCCGTGACCGGCGGTTGGGTCGTTTCAGCGGCCATGAAGGTGCCTCCGAAGTGGCGTGTGGTGATGGTGTGTCGGGCAGCCGGCTGCGTTCCGGCGACGGTTGGTGGGCTTACGGTTGGTGGGCTTACGGGTGGTGGGCTTCAGGAGAGGACGGCGGGCTTGAGGGTCTGGGCGCACCACTGCTCGAAGTCGGTGGGGGAGGAGGTGTCCGGGGTGCGGGCGACGCCGGCGTCGAGGCCCTGGTCCTTGGCTCGCTTCATGTCGACGATGCCTTGGACGAACGCCTCGTTGAGGCCGTAGCCGACGAGGGTGGTGTACAGCTCGTCGTGCGGCCGGCGTTCGTAACGGACGGGGCGGCCGAACTGTTCGGTCATGATGCGGGCCACGTCGTTGGGGGACAGGTCCCGCGGCCCGAGGACCGGGACAGTGTCGGTGCCCGTCCACGAGCGGTCCAGCAGCAGGCCGGCGGCGACGGCCGCGATGTCGGAGCAGGCGACGAAGGGAGCCTTGCGGTCGCCGTCGACCACGTCGACGAAGACGCCCTTGTCGCGGATCGAGTCGGACTCCTCAAGGAGGTTCTCGAAGAAGGACGGGTTGGCCAGGGACCGGTAGGCGACGCCGCTGTCGGCGATGAGGTCGTCCATGGCGAGGGAAGCGGTGACGAGGCCGGCCCGGTCGGCGAGCGGGGTGCCGCGGCCGAGTGCGGAGACGCCGACGACATGGCCGACGCCGTGGGCGGCGAGCGCCTTCGCGGCGGGCCCGCTGAAGTGGCTGTAGGCGTCCTGCGGGGTCAGGGAGGCGTCCGGGGGGACGAGCCAGAAGACGGCGTCCGCACCCTCGAAGGCCCGGTCGACCACCTCGGCGTCCCCGTGCGAGCCGGTGATCACCTCGACGCGTCCGTGAGCCGCGTCCGGGAGCCGGGCGGGGTCGCGCACGATCACGCGCAGCTCCTCGCCCGCGGCGGGGGCGGACTCCAGGAGCCGGGAGAGCAGGGAACGGCCGATGTTCCCGGTGGGAGCAGTGATGACGATCATGAAAACCTCGCAGGTCGTGCCGGTCGGTACGCCCCTCATCCTGCGGAGGATCCCGGTGCTGCCACAATGGGAACATCGGCACGCAATCATTGACTGAAGTGGAATAATGCTGGTGAGCAGCCCGGATCTGACCCTCGATGCCAATCTCGCCATCGCGTTGGACGCCCTGCTGGCCGAGAACAGCGTCACTCGGGCCGCCGCCCGCCTGCACACCTCGCCGGCCGCCATGAGCCGCACGCTCGCCCGCCTGCGCCGCACTTTGCAGGATCCGCTCCTGGTCCGGGCCGGGCAGGCCATGGTTCCCACCCCGCGCGCCCTGGCCCTGCGGGAGGAAGCCGCGGCCGTGGTGCAGCGTCTCGGGGCCCTGCTCAGCCCCGACACCGGCGTCGAACTCGCCACCCTGCGCACCACCTTCACCCTTCAGACCGCCGACCTGATAGGCGCGGCACTGGCCCCCGGACTGTTGCGCCTGGCCGAACAGGAGGCGCCGGGGGTCTCGTTCCGGCTCCGGGCCGAGGAGTTGGAGGCCGGCCCCGCGCTGCGTGACGGCCGGATCGACCTGGAGGTCGGGGCCATCGACCACGTGGACCCCGAGACGAGGGTCGAGGAGTTGGTCTGCCTCCGCATGATGGCGGCCGTCAGGCCCGGCCATCCGCTGACCGAAGGACCCGTGACCCCGGCCCGGCTCGCCGCCGCCCAACACGTCGCGGTGAGCCGCCGCGGCCGGTTCACCGGCCCCCTCGACGTCGCCCTGGCCGAGCGGAACCTTCGTCGGCGGGTGGGCATCGTCCTGCCCAGTCACCTGGCCGCCATGACCCTCGCCGCTCGTGGCGACGTCGTCTGCCTCGTACCCGCCGCGCTCCCCGGCGCCGCCCCCTCACCCCTCACCGCCGACGCGGTCGCCCTCGGGCTGCACCTCCTGGACATCCCCCTGGCCATGCCGCCCGTGAGCGTCGGCATGGCCTGGCACCCCCGCCATGCGGCCGACAGGGCCCATCATTGGCTCCGCAGCGCCGTCCGGCGAACCCTCGGCACACCCGGGAGCCCCACCAGGTGATCTGACCGGGTACCGGGACGGGCGCGCCCGCGGACGGTGACAGGGCGCGAACGCGGTGCCCGTCGACTGGTCCCGCCGCACGCCCGTTGGCCGGCCGGGACCTCCTCGGGATCAATCCACCGGACACCAGGGCCGGTGTCACACCACGTGTGCGGGAAGGCGGTCGACCGGAGGGCCCGAGTCCGTCCGGGTCGGCCGCCTCGTCCGTGTCGTCCGTGTCGGCCGTGGAGGCCGTGCGGAGCGTCCATATCGCAGGGTGTGTGCCGGCCACGATCATCGGGAGGGGTCCCGCAGGGAGGGCGCCGGGCCGCAACGGCGGGCGCGCGGCCGACGCCGTCAAGACCGGCCTCGACGTCGGTTTCGGCCGGCAGGGACCGCGGGCGCGCGGCCGACGCTCTCGGGCCCCTCGCCGGACCGGTCCGGGGGGCCGGAGATCAGGAGCGTGGCGTGTGGGCAGGCTCTGGTTCCTGAGGCCGAACAGGTGGGGCTTCCTCTGCCTCGGCCCTCTCGAGGGCGCTGATCGTTCGGCGGCGCCAACGCGTGGCGGCCGACACGACCATCACCCCGCCCAGCAGGCTGACCAGCGGAACACCCCAGACAGCGGCCGCGAACAAGACTCCGAGTGATGCCATGACGCCCCCGTTTCGGGGCCAGAGTACGCGGCTCTGCCGGCCATCCAGCCCCCGGCACCGCACCGGGCGGTCACGCGCGAGCCGTCTTCTCGCAAACGCGGCCGTACCGGTGGGGCAGCGGCGCCTTGGGGCGAGAGCCGACCGGCGTCACGGGGTCTCGCCCACCGGCCCGTGATCCTGGTGCCGGCGGGCTTGTTCGATCAGCCGGCGCAGCAGGTCGCGCGCGGCGGTGAGTTCGCTCGGGGAGATGCCCTCGGCGATCACACCGTGGGCTCGGGTCGCACGAGAAGTGATCGCCTCCAGGGTTCGGTGTCCGTTCCCGGTCAGCGCCAGGAGGGGGGAACCCTTGTGGTCGGGGTTGGCGTGGAAGGCAGCCAGTCCCTCGTGGACGAGGTCGTTGGCGACGCGCTGCACGCCTTGGCGGGCGACGCCGAGGCGGCGGGCGGCCTGGGGAACGGTGAGCGGATTCTCGGACGCCACGCTCAACAGTTGCCAACGTGCTTGTGTCTGCCCCTCCGTGGCGGCGATCCCTTCGCCCGTCCTGCGCAGGACACCTGCCGCCTCGAACACGTCCGCGACCAGGAGCGCCATCTCGTCGGCCATGTGACCACACCACCCATATTTGACAACATGATGTCTGTTTGGAAATCTGTTGTCATCTTACCCGTGAGAGGTCCACTCGGACATCACCCCCACGACATCCGGAGAAGATCATGGGCAGCGCCCTGACCCACCTGCAGGCGGCCTTGGAACACGCGGCCGCCATCCGCCCCAGGGTGGGCGGTTTCCCCTACCTCGCCGAGACGCTCCGCCGGGCAGGCGTCAGCCGCTGCCGTATGGCCGTGCCGTCGAACGCGATGCTCTACCTCACCGACGTCGGCCCCGTCGCCGTGCAAGGTGAACCCTTGATCACGGGAATGGTCGACGTCGCCCCCTTCGACCGCGAGGCACTCCTGGCGGCCCTCCGGCGCGACCAGGCGGGAGAAAGCACCTTTCCCGAGTTCGTCCAGGGATGCTGGAACGCCGGTGTGATCTGGTACGACGTCGATCTGCACGCGCGCACCTGCGCCTATCACGGCGCCGATGGCGACCGCTACGTCGAGTCCTATCCGGCCGTCGAGATCTGACGCGAGGTCCGATGCGAGCCGCGGGGGCGCTGCGGTTCGCCGGGACGGGGCCGGGGAACGCGCCGGGCCCCCGTCCCTCGAAGGGACGGGGGCCCGGCGCGTCGACCCGCGTGGCTCGCGGGTCGTGTGGCGGCTCCGTGCGATGAACTTCGCGCGACGACCTCGCGCGACGACCTCGTGTGGTGACTAGCGCCCGCCCTGACGACCGCCCCGGCCCCAGTTCTTGCTGTCCAGGATGCGGCCGTGCTCGTTGCGCAGGGTGGCCGAGTCGCGCTGGTCCCAGACGTAGTTGGTCCGGTCCTGGTAGACGTCGCGGAGGGTGTTCCTGCCCTTGCCGGTGTGCACCTTGACGGTGGAGTGGCCGTCGAGGAGCAGGCCGCGGAAGCGGTAGCGGTTGCCCTGCTTGTCGGTCAGCGTGTAGCCGCGCAGCTCAACGGCCCTCCTGCCGGTGTTCTTCACCTCGACCCACTCGCCGTTCAGGCTGCGGTTGCTGCGGTCGTTGCGGCCGGGGCTGTCGTACTGCACCTTGCCGATGGCGATGGTGGAGTGCTTGCCGGTCGAGTCGTGGTCACGGCCGTGGCCGTGGCCGTCGGCTGCCGCCGGCAGTGCGGCCGAGGCCAGGGCGGCGACGGAGGCCACGAGGGTGGCGACGACACGGCGGGTGTTGAGAGAAGCGGACATGAAGATGTCACCTCAAGGACGTGCGGGTCCCCGGCTTGCTGCCGGGAACCCATACTTTGGCCCGCGCGCAGAGCGTTTTCTAGCAAAACGCCCCAAGATTGCCAAATGAAGACAAACCGGTCTGATTCTCTGACCATTCGGTGATCTGACCGATGTGAGGCGCGAGTGCGGCCGCGAACGCCCCGAGGGGGCGCCGGGTCCGGAGGGTGTGGTCGCTCGCGACGCCGGTACGAACCGCCCTCCGTGGCCCACGTGCCCGTCAAGGGCGTTCCGGCTCAAGGCAGTTCCGTGGCGGGGTGGTTGGCGAAGAGCGTGCGGAAGGTCTCGGAGGGATCGTCGTCCAGGATCGGGAGGCTGCCGCTGAGCTGGAGAGCGGCGAAGCCGTGGGCGAGCGACCAGGCCGCCAGGCCGGCGCGTTGCGCGTCGGGGCGCTTCGCGACGGGCAGTTCCTCGATGCCCGAGCGCAGCGCACGGGAGGTGCGCTCCTTGGCGGCGGCCAGTTCCGGGTCGTCGCCGTGCAGCAGTTGCGGGCGGAACATCACCTCGAAGTGGGCGGGATGTCCGACGGCGAACTCGACGTACCGCGCCCCCATTTCGCGCAGCTTGCGCGCGGTGTCGGTCGGCACGGAGGTCAGGCTGTCGGCCAGTAGATCGAAACCCTCCGCGGCGATCGCGGTCAGCAGCCCGGCCTTGTCCTTGAAGTGATGGGCGGGTGCGGCGTGGGAGACCTGGGCGCGGCGGGCGAGGTCGCGAAGGCTGATCGCCGCGACACCGTCGTCGCGAATGACCTGGAGTGCGGCGGAGATGACGGCGCGGCGCAGATCTCCGTGATGGTAAGTGGGTGTCGCGGCCATGGGCAGCAGGCTACCGCAGATCTAGTCATTGACAGGATGGCTTCGGCGCCGCAATCTAGGCATTGTCAAGTTCTTGGGTGCGCGACAGCGGCAGTGAAGGAATCGGCATGACGCACAGCCTCGGCACGATCCGACAGATGTGGCAGTTGTTTGAACCGGTACATGCCACGCTCTACTACGCGCCGGAGGCGTTCGAGCAGGCGGCGGCGCTGGGCTACGCCACCGACGAGCGCTGGCCGGGCTACTTCGCCTATCGGGCCGCGCCGCTCGGTCCGGTGGGCCCGGGGCTGGTGAACGCCCTCTTCTACAGCTTCAGCCCGCGGATGGTGGAGCGGCATATCGCGACGGCCTGGCGCACGGCCACGGCCGAGCGGGTCCTGGGGGCCCGCGGCGCCGTCGTGGACCGCGCACTGCGCAAGCTCCTCGGCGACCGGGTCGACTCGACGGACCTGCGCGAGGCTGCGGAACTCGCCCGACGCGCCGCCGAGTCGGCGAACACCGCGGGTCGCCCCATGGCCGCCGCGAACGCCGCGCTGCCTTGGCTCGAGGGTCCCCACATGGTGCTCTGGCAGGCCGCCACCATCCTGCGCGAACACCGGGGCGACGGTCACATCGTCGCCCTTCAGGCGCACGACATCGGCCCCACCGAGGCCCTGGTCTCGCACGCCGCCGCCGGCGCCGCGCCGGAAGAGGTGTTCAGCAGCAGGCAGTGGACCGACGAGGAGTGGGGCGCCGCCCGCGAACGACTGCTCAGCCGTGGCCTGTTGGGAGTGGACGGGAGCGTCACCGAAGAGGGCCTGCGGATCCGCACCTCGATCGAGAAGCTCACCGACGAGCTCGCCGCGGCGCCCTGGGAGGCGCTCACGACCGACGAGGCGGCTCGGCTGGCCGAACTCCTCGTACCGCCGGTGCTCGACATCGTCGGTTCCGGGCTCCTCCCGATGCGGAGCACCCTCGGTATCGGCATGAAGTACGACCACGCCTGAGCCGCCCCCGTTCGGGGAGCCGTCCCGGCCCACTGCCTGATGTTGTCCACCGTGCCGACTGCGCCTCGCACCCGCGCACTGTGACCCCGCCCGACCTCCTGCGGAGGCCATCCAACCGTGAGCGTTCGCCCTGGCTGGGCGGACCCACGACTCTCCGTGATGTCCGAAGGTGAAGATCAAGCTCAGAGCATGATGAGCAGCCGCGTCTTGGGCTTGAGCTTCCTGTTCACCGACCGACTCTGCACGTACACCTCCAACTTGGGGTTGTGCCCCGCCTTCACCGAGACGGTCCCCTGGATGCCCGTGCCGAACAGGAGACCGCGTGCCGCATCGCCCGTGTACGCGCGGTCGGTGTCCTTCTCGACCACGATGACGTCCTTGTCGTGCTGAACCTGGACCCGGGTGCCCAACTGGTAGTAGCAGGAGCCGCGTTCGTACGTCACGTCCGGGTGCGAATCGACGAAGGACCGAATCTCGACCTCCGTGTCGACCTTCAGCAGCCGGTACTTGTCGGACGGCACCGGTTCGAGGTTCGCCCGCACGTCGTCGACCGATATGTCCTGGCCGACCGCGAACAGGTTCTTCGTACCCCGCACGCCCTTCTCGCGGCCACGGAGGAAGCCGGTGGCGGCAGCGCGCACCGTACCGATCGCCTCCTCGACGCCCTCCTGGGAATCCGCGTTCCAGATGGCCGTGTTCCCGGCCGGGAAGCCGTAGTTCTGAGCGGTTCGTTTGGCCAGGGAGTTCGGAACGAGGATCGCGGAAGTCCAGTGACTCGGAAGCGAGCCCATCTTCATCGCGATCTTGTCGAGCCAGGGGCCGAGGACGGTCATGTCGCCATCGTGCCGTCGGTCGCCGCCGGAGGCGTTCTCCTCGCCGTCCGTCACCACGATCTGGAGGAAGCTGTGCTCTCCGTACGCCTCCCAGATGTGGCCCAGGTCGTCCAGTGACTTGAGGGACGCTTCGATGAGGGCCGTGGCGCCGTTCTTGACCTTGTACAGACCCCGCATGGACGGCAGATGCTTCACATCCATGTCCCAGACCAGGTTCTCCACCTTGTGGTCGAAGGAGTAGAGGCTGATCCGGGTCTCATGGCCGAGCTTGTCCGACTCGGCCTTCAGGCCCGCCACGAACTCGTCCACGACACGGATCAGTTGATCCTGATGCGGCTGCATGGAACCCGAACAGTCCACTACCAACGCGACGTGATTCACCTTGTGCTGGATCTTGTTGGCGGACATGATTCTGCTCCTTCGCCGAGGCTCCCCGAGTGATGTCTCCACACTATGGGGAGCCACTGACAGCGGAGCTTGACGAACCGTCACCCACGTCGCCCCGGGTCAGAGCCGGGGCGGCAGGGGTGACGGTGTGGTCGTCGCACGGGCGATGTGACGGGCGCGCGCCGCGGCGCTGAGCCCCGGTGAGGGTGTGGGCCCGGGGTGGTCTCAGACGCCGACCGCCTCCTCCATCTCCTCCTCTTCCGCCGCCCGTGCAGGGGTGGCGGAGGCGGTCTTGGTCTCGTTCTCCGCGCGGCGCCGTTCGGCGGCGGCGGCCACGAGCGTGAGGGTCAGACCGACGAGCAGCCAGGCGGCGAGGGTCAGGACGTCGCGCAGGACGCCGTCGTGGCCGAAGTAGAGGATGCCGCGCAGGCCGTCCACGTAGCCGGCGCCGTTCCAGAAGGAGTTCAGGGCGCCGAAGAAACCGTTCTGCAGCTCGGGCCGGAACAGGCCGCCGGAGCTGGTGAAGTTGAGCATCACGAAGAGCACCATCATGGCGAGGGTCGTCCACCTCTTCAGGAAGGTGTGCAGGCCGACGCCGATGAAGAGGATGCCCGCGGAGTAGAGCCAGCTCAGGCCCCACACTTCGGCGAGGCCGTGGTGCGCCAGGTGGAAGACGGGCCCGGCCAGCAGCGCGCCGATGGCGCTGACGACACCGGAGACGCCGACGGCCAGCAGGGCGCGGCCGCGCATGCGCAGCGCGGCTCCCGCGCCGCCCAGCACGGCCACCGAGGCGTATGAACCGATGCTGACCGCGACGAGCAGGAAGAACAGTCCCTGTCCGGTCGGGTCGTCGTCGACGTTGCCGACGACATCGGTGACCTTGAGCGGGGCGCCGTGGCTCGCGGCGATCGGCGTGAAGATCTTCTCGACCACCGTGGCGCCCGTGTCGGAGGCGGCCGTGGCCACGATCAGCTCGGGTGTCGACTCGCTCGGCACGTAGGCGCCAGTGATGTGGCGGTCCTCAAGCTCGGCGACGGCGTCGGAGCGGTGGGCGAGCGTGCGGACGTCGAGGGCGTCGCCGGCCTCGTTCTTGATCGTCTGCGCGAAGACCATCGCCTGCGGGCCCTCGCCGACGATCGCCACGGGCATGTGGTGCGGCTCCGGCTGGACGAAGGCGCCCATGTAGGCCAGGCCCATGCCGAGGCACATCAGCAACGGGGTCAGCAGGTGGGTGAGTACGTGACGCGTCGCGGGGCCGCGCAGCCCGGCGACGGCACCGTCGGCGGCGGTGCGCAGGGTCCCCGGGGTGGTGGGGCCCCCTGCGTGGTGGTGGGCGGGTGTGCGACCGGACATGCGACAGGACCTCCGGAGTCGGCGCGGGCTGCGAGTGCAGTCAGTGTCGGCAGGTAGTTGGTATATACAACGTTCGTTCCGGTTGTACTATACAACTAAAGACGAGGGAGGTCACTGTGACGGCGGAGACAGCCGGTACGACGAACGCGGCCGGTACGACGGAGTCGGCCGGCGGAAGCCATGCGGAGGGCGAGCGCCGAGCCGCGGCCATCGAGACGATTCAGCGTGAGATGACCTCCTTCGCCAGGCGCGCGCGGGCGGCGGCCGCGCGAATGCATCCGGAGCTCTCCCTCGTGTCCTTCACGCTGCTCAGCCATCTGGAGGAGCGCCGGGGCTGCCGGGCCGCGGACCTCGCCGCCCACTACGCGCTGGACAAGTCGACGGTCAGTCGCCAGGTCGCGGCGCTGGAACGAGCGGGGCTGGTCGAGCGCTGCTCCGACGCCGAGGATCACCGGGTGCAGGTACTGGAGCTCACGTCCGAAGGGGCCGCGGTCCTGGCCCAGGTGACGCGCAACCGGCGCGAGATGTTCCGCGAGCGGCTCGTGGACTGGCCGCGCGAGGACCTGGACCGCTTCGCCGCGTACCTGCTGCGCTACAACGAGACCACCCCGGGCGCGGCCGGGAGCGGCGAAGCGGAGTGAGGGCGGGCGCCGCACACGCGGCCGGGCGGCGCCGTCGGGTCGAGGTGGAAGCGAAGGGCATGCCCGGAACGAGCCGGCACGGGGCGGGCGGCGTACGTCCGCCCGGGGTCGCTCCGGCAGGTCAGACCGTCGCGCCCACGGGTGGTGTGCCCACGGCCGGTACGCGTCGCAGACGCAGGCAGTCGAGCAGGATGAAGGCGATGCACGCCACCGCGACGTACACGTTGAAACGGGAGGCACTGACGCCCTCGGCGTAGAGGAACGTCGTGAAGGAGCCGGCGAACAGGCTCCCGACCGCCACGTCCGCCAGGGACGCGCGGTGGGCCTTGAGGCTCGCCCCGCCCGCGACGACCGCCAGCACACAGATCAGGACGAACTTCTCTCCCAGGCCCTGCGGTGTGGCCGCCTGGACGCGCGCGGTGTAGAGCATGCCCGCCAGTACGGCCAGGAGGAAGGCGGGGACGTAGAGCACGAAGGCGATCCGGACCCATCCGACGGTCCCGGTGGCGAGTGCCGCCTGCTGTCGGGGCGCGCACCAGGCGACGCCGGCGAACAGCGCGGCGGCGACGAGGAACGCGACGGGTACGTACGTGCCGGCCCCCAGCACGGTCATCAGCCCCGCGTCCGCGTTGACGTTCTCCGGAGCCACCTCGGTCACCAACTGCTCCGCCCCCAGCACCACGGCGACGGCGGCGACCATCGCGTAGCCGATGTCCGCCTTCACCGCGAGAAAGGCGCTGATCAGCGCGAAGGGGAGGGCGAGGAGGGCGGCGGCGAGCAGGCCGACGAGCGTTCCCGCGCTCCCGTGCGCGCTGTTGACGCCGATGACGGCCGAACTCAGGCTCGCGACACCGACGACGGAGAGCTCCATCCGTCCGGTGCGCACCAGCATGTACTGGCTGAGGGCGATGACGCCCGGAATGGCGGCGCTCGCGAGCACGTCGCCCACGATGGCGGGCATCAGTTCGGGCAGCGGCGTCGCATGGCGTCCGAACGCGGCCAAGGGCAACACGACCGCGGCACTCGCGACGAGCAGCAACCAGGCCGATTGACCCCTGCGTACCAAGGTCGGAGCGGTGGCCATGTTCCCCCCTGTGTCGCACGGGCACCGGCTCAGCGTATGAGACGCGTTCCGCGTGTGTCCGGCGTTCCGCGAACGTCACGAAGGGCGCCGCCGACCTCCCTCATGCGGCGTCCGGCTGATCGCCGGGTCGAGCAGGCCCGTGAGCGCCCGAACCCGGCTCGGTACGATCGTCACCGCGATCAGGCAGCGGTCGGTTCACACCGTCGCCGCCCTTCGCCTCCGACGCCGGTGCGGTGCCGGATCGACAGCCAAGGAGACCTCTTGACCACCTTCCGACAGCACATGCAGAAGGGGATCGTGCAGGAGTTGGGCGAGATCCCCGATGCTCTGAAGCCCGCGATCCATGCCGTCACCTTCCGTATCGACAGCGTCGACCAAGACCCGCGCCTCCCGTACCTGGCGTTCGGATACCTCACGGAGGACCACGTCGACCAGCAGCTGAACCGGGCGGATCCGCCCGATGAATGGGAGGCCCGCTGGAGCTACGCGTACTTCCCGCCCTCCGCCTTGGAGGGCGTCCGAGTCCTCGGACACGACCGCGTCCATGACGCCCGGGGCTCGGAGCTGCACCACCGGGAAGCCGTGGCCGAGGGGGTGTGGTGGGAGGACGGACTCCCCGAGAGCGAGAGCGCGGACCAGGACCAGGACGAGGACGACGAGGAGCGCGCCGAGCGACTCGACGCCGCGTTCCGCGCCCTCTGCGTGGACCTCGCCAGGGAACTCCACGAGGGAGGGCATCTGGTGGCCGTTCTGGGGCGCTCCGTGCCCGTGATCCTCTACGACATGTTCGCCCCGGACGAGATGTTCGAGCTGACCCGCGCCGCCAACCCACCAGAGTTGGTGGCCGACTTCCTCGCCGGGGAGCGGGAGGGCTGAGGCCGCACGGAGTCCGCCGCCGTGGCCATCCGAGGTCGGCGGTGCCTTCGGCTCCGATCCGTACGACCGGGCGAAGTGGGAACCGGCCCATCAGGCGGGCGTCGACCAAGCGGCCGTCACCCCGGAGCGGCCGCGTTCCGTGGGGACATCAGCCGCACGAGGTCCGGGCTAGCGGCGCACCGACCGCCAGATGTGCTCGGGCAGCGCGCCGGCGGCTTCCTCCAGATCCAGATCCCCCACGGTGAGCCAGCGGCGGACCACACCGACGACCGGACCCATGACGAGGGACTCGATCATGGGGGTGGAGAGTTCGGCGAGTTCGCCGGAATCCCGGTGCCCCTGGATCCAGAGGGCGATGGGTGTCAGCCGGGCCTCCTGGGAGTCGCGGATCTCCCCCGCGTGGGCCATGCCCTCGCGATCCGCGGTGACGGAGTGCATGAGGCGGGCCGCGTCCGGATGGGCCTGTGCGAAGTCCAGGTAGGCCAGGACGACGGCTTGAATGCCGGAACGTGCGTCGGTCGTCCGGGTCAACGCCGTCAGCAGTGTCTGCAGGAGTTGGCCCAGGGAGCGGTGGGCGAGGGCGGCGAGCACGCCGTCGAGACTGCCGAAGTGGTGGTAGATGCTTCCCGAACTGACCCTGCCGGCCTTGGTGATGGCGCCGAGCGTGAGACCTGCCTCCCCCGACGAGGCGTAGATGCGAAGGGCCGCGTCCAGGACCTGTTCGACGGTGGCTTCGCCGCGCTGCTGCTTCGGGCTCATCGGGCGGGGGTCCTCGGTCTCGTCGGCGGATCGCTGTGGTCCTCGTCGCGCACAGCGTAGAACACCCTTCCGGCCGTCTTTCCGGATTCACCTCCAGGTCGTGATCGGTCGTACCCCACCGAGGAGCGGTCGCCCTTCCGGTGAAGGGCGAGCGGACCGCGATGGCCGACGTCCAAGGCGCCGACCATCGGGCATCCGGGACACCCGGCCTCGACGGATCAGGCGTCCAAGGGGTCGCCGCGCAGGGCCGTCGCCCGTGTCGATCGGAAGCGCGCGATCGCCGTGTTCCACCAGCAGGCCGCCGACGCTCGGCTTGGTCGAGGAGCATCCACACTCCACCGACCGCCGCGCCGAGCACCTCGTCCGCACCGCCGAGGGTGCCGCACTGCGGACGCGCCTCCTCGGACTCCCCGCCGTCGATTCCCCGCTGTTCGGCCTCGGCCCGAAAGAGACGGCCTGGGCCGTCTCTTTCGGATCTTGCCTGACCCGCGTCGCCCGGCACCGCACCTCGCCGCGTTGTCGGACCGCTCACGTACGTCCAGCACGAGAGGCAGTCCTCCGCCTTGCGATGCACCGCACCGGACACCGCGACCCGGCAAACCATTCCGGTCACAGCACTAGAGCACCTTGGAGAGGAAGGCGCGGGTGCGGGCGTGCCGCGGGTCGTCCAGGACGGCCGCGGGCGGACCCTGCTCGACCACGACTCCGCCGTCCATGAACACGACGGTGTCGGCGACCTCGCGCGCGAAGCCGATCTCGTGGGTCACCACGATCATGGTGGTCCCGGCGCGGGCCAGATCCTTGATGACGTCCAGGACCTCACCGACCAACTCCGGATCGAGCGCCGAGGTCGGCTCGTCGAAGAGCAGCACCTTGGGTTCGAGGGCGAGCGCGCGGGCGATGGCCACTCGCTGCTGCTGTCCGCCGGACAACTGGCGCGGGTAGGCGTCGGCCCGGTCGGCCAGACCGACCCGCTCCAACAGCCTGCGGGCCGTCTCCTCCGCCTCCTTGCGCGGCCGGCGCAGCGCGGAGAGCGGCGCCTCGACGAGGTTGGCCAGCACGGTGAGGTGGGGGAAGAGGTTGAAGTTCTGGAAGACGAACCCGATGTGCGTGCGCTGCCTCAGAACCTCCCTCTCCCTCAGCTCGTGCAGCTTGCCCCGGGAGCTGCGGTAGCCGATCAGCTCGCCTCCCACGCTGATCCGGCCGCGGTTGACCTTCTCCAGGTGGTTGATGGTGCGCAGCAGTGTGGACTTCCCCGAACCGGAGGGGCCGAGGATCACCGTGACCTCGCCGGCGCGGACCCTCAGGTCCACGCCGCGCAGCACCTCCACCGCCCCGAAACTCTTGTGGACGCCCTGGACGTCGACCATGACCTCGCTCACGGCTCCTCCTTCTCGGTGCGGGGGCCGACGGGGCCGGGGGCGGCGCTCACGTGTGTTCGGCCGGGTTGGTCTGCGACGTGTCGATCCTGGAGTCGGTGGTGCCCCACTTCTTCAGGATCCGCTGGTACGTCCCGTTCTTGATCAGCTCGTTGACGGCGGCCTGGAAGGCGGGGGTCAGCGGGGAACCCTTCTTGAAGGCGAAGCCGACGTCGAGACGGTGGTACTCGCCGAGGAAGGTGGACTGCGAGGCGGGCTGCGCCGCCTGGTAGCGCAGGCCGTTGATCGTCGACATGACGACGTCGATGCGACCTTGCTGGAGGGCGGTGGTGACGGCCCCGTTCTCGGAGAAGACCTTGACCTCGTACGGCTTCTTGCCGGCCGCCGCGCACACGCCCTTCTGCGCGGTGAGGGTCTTCTCGAAGGTCGTGCCCGCCCCGGTGCCGATGGTCAACCCGCACAACCGGGTCAGATCGTCGACCTTGTCGGTCAGCGTGGTGCTGCCCGTCTTGACCGCGAAGCCCTGGCCGTCGTTGATGTACGTCACGAAGTCGATGGTCTTCAGTCGTTCCGCGGTGACGCCGAAGTTGCCCGTGCCGAAGTCGTACTTGCCGCTGCCGAGGGCGGGGAGGATCGTCTCGAAGGAGGCGTCCTGCCGTTCCAGCTTCACGCCGAGGACCTTGGCCACCGCGTCGGCGATGTCGATGTCCTGACCCGCGGGCGGCTTGTCCTGCCCGTTCGGGTAGTACGCCGAGGGAGGAGCCCCGACGGAGCTGCCGACCCGCAGGGTGCCCGCCGTACGAACGCCGGAAGGAAGCAGCGCGGCGATCGAGTCCACGGTGCGTACGTCGGCGACCGGGTCATCGGCCGGCGCGGGGGAGACCGGGGCGCCCGCCGCCGGCGTCCCGGCGTCGGATCCGCAGGCCGCCGTCAGCGTCAACAGGGGCACGAGGATGAGGGCGGCGACGGTACGCAGGCGGGTGCGGGTCCCGTTCCCGGGGAGGTTCACAGCGGGGAGGCCTTTCCGTGGCGGGGTGTGGTGGTCGAGCGGGGTGCGGTGAGCGGGCGGGGTGCGGTGACCGGGCCGGCTCTGGTGACCGGGCGGGGCGCGGCGGCGGGGCGGGCACGTGGGGCGCCGGGGCGGAGGACGCGCACGCGGCGGTACGCCGTGAACAGGCGGGGTGCGCGCATCGCGGAGGTCATCCGCGCACCGCCGTGAGGTTCTCGCGGGCGGAGCGTGCCGGGCGCGCGGCGTCCTGTCGGGCCCCACGCGCGGCGTCGCGCTTCGCGACTTCCTCGCGGACGAGCGGGATCACGTACCGGCCGAAGTCGACGGCGTCGCCCAGCAGGTCGTAGCCGCGGGCCGAGAGGATGTCGACGCCGAGGTCGTAGTAGTCCAACAGGGCCTGGGCGACCGTCTCCGGGGTACCGACCAGGGCGTTGGAGTTGCCAGCGCCCCCAGTGGCGGCCGCGGTCGGGGTCCACAGCGCCCTGTCGTAGCGCTCACCGGCCTCGGCGATGGCGATCAGGCGCTGTGATCCGGTGTTCTGGGGGGCCGCCGCCTGAAGGACGCCGTTGCGGTGGTGCCGTGCCAGGCCCGCCTCCCGGCGCTGCTTGATGGCTCCCACCGTTCGGTGGGCCTTCTCCCAGGCCAGTTCCTCGGTCGGGGCGATGATCGGACGGAACGCGACCTGGATGCGGGGCACGTCCGTGCGGCCCGCGGCCTCCGCCGCCGCCTTCACCGCGTCGATCTGCTGGGCGGTCTGTTCCAGCGGTTCGCCCCACAGGCAGTAGATGTCCGCCTCCGCCCCTCCGGCGGCGTACGCGGCGTCCGAGGAGCCTCCGAACGAGACGGCGGGGCGCGGCTGTTGAACGGGGAAGACATCGCTTGCGAAGTCGTGGAAGCGATAGTGCTCGCCGTCGTGGTCGAAGGGCTCGCGGGAGGTCCAGATCTTCTTGACGATCCGGATGTACTCAAGGGTGCGGGCGTAGCGCTCGTCCTTGGTGAGGGTGTCGCCCTCGCGCCCCTGTTCGTGGTCGTTGCCGCCGGTGATGAAGTGCACGGCAAGCCGGCCCTCGCTGATCTGGTCGAGGGTGGCGAAGGTCTTGGCGGCGAAGGTGGGGTACGAGACGTTCGGTCGGTGGGCGAGGAGGATCTGGAGGCGGTCCAGTCTGCTCGCGATGTACGCGGCCGCCGGGGCGGGGTCCGGGGAGCCGGAGCCGTAGGCGAACAGGACCCGGTCCCAGCCGTGGTCCTCGTGCGCCCGGGCGAGCCGGAGCGTGTACTCCTTGTCGAAGGCCGCGCCGGAGCGTGCGGTGGTTTCGGAGCCGTCGTTGGTCGCGGCTATGCCGAGGAATTCCACGGGCATGGGGTGGCCTCTCGGGAACGGTGATGGGCGCCGGCATGCGGGCAGCGCTGAACTGCCGTGCTTGCGGCGGTGGTTGTGGGCACGGCGAATGAACGCACGCGCGGGTGGCGCGGGACGGTACGGGGAGGTGCGGGCGTGACGACGCGGGGCGTCGGGATGTTCGATCGGGGTCGCGCGGCAGCGCGCGTCCGGGCTCGCGGCGGCAGCGCTTTCTCACGCGGGCCGAGGCACGCGCGCGCTGGTGACGCGAAGGGAGAACTCGGCCCGCGACGGGGTCACCGAGGGAGGGAAGGGCCGGTCAGACAGCCCGCTGCCGCGTCAGGCGCAACACGCCGCGGACCACACCCGACCGAAGTCGATGTAGTCGCGCGAGAACAAGCGCTGATGGGCATTCATGCGTCTACTTGAGCAGTACGTGATGCGCTTCGTCAAGCAAGGTCCCGCATGCCGGACGGCCTCGGCGTGCGGGCTCGGCGTGCGGCCTCGGCCTGCGAACGCTCATGGTTGACACCGGCGTGCCTCGGGCGCATAAGCTCGACGGTGGACCGGTTCCGCCGTGCGCGCAAGCCGTTCCGGCCGCGTTGAGGGACGCGGCGAGCGTGACGACACGAGTACCCGATCCCGGCGGCCCCGCGCCGCCGGGCCGTCATCCGCGCCCGCCTCCCTCCCCTGGAGAGCCTCCCCATGGCCACCCCTTCCGACGTGTCCGACGCCTCCGACGTGTCCCGCCCCCTTCCCGCCCCTGCTCCCGATCCCGTTCCCCCGGTCGGTCCCGTGACCAAGCCCGCGGGGGCGGAACAGGGCCCCGACGCCGAGGTGCCGCCCATCGTGCCCCGCCGGCACGTGGGCCGTTGGCTGTCCGCCGCCGCCGCTCTGCTGGTCTTCTCCATGGTGCTGGTTTCCGTCGTCCGCAACGACGCCTTCCAATGGGACGTGGTGGGACGGTACTTCACCACCACCGCCGTGCTCGACGGGCTGCTGCTCACGCTGTGGCTGACCGGCGCGGTCATGGTGCTCGGTTTCCTGCTCGGCACCCTACTGGCGGTGATGAGGCTCTCCGGCAACCCGGTGCTGCGCACGCTGAGCTGGGGATACGTGTGGATCTTCCGGTCCACACCCCTGCTGGTGCAACTGCTGTTCTGGTTCAACATCGGCGCCCTGTACCCCACCCTCGGCCTCGGCATCCCCTTCGGGCCCGAACTCTTCTCCGTCAAGACGGTCAACCTGCTCGGTCCGACCCTCACCGCCGTCATCGGCCTGACCCTGCACGAGAGCGCCTACGCCGCCGAGGTGGTGCGTGGCGGGATCCTCTCCGTGGATCCCGGACAGACCGAGGCCGCGCAGGCGCTCGGTCTGAGCAGGCGCCGGACCCTGCGCCGGATCGTCGTACCGCAGGCGATGCGGTCGATCGTGCCGACCGCCGGGAACATGCTGATCGGCACGCTCAAGGGCACCAGCATCGTCAGCGTGCTGGCCGTCCACGACCTGCTGTACTCCGTGCAGTTGGTCTACAACCAGAACTACCAGGTCATCCCGCTGCTGATGGTGGCCACCCTCTGGTACGTCGCCGTCACCACCGTACTGAGCGCGGGCCAGTACCACGTCGAGCGGTACTACGGCCGCGGCACGGCCCGCGACCTGCCCCCCACGCCCCTGCGGCGGCTGCGCGTCCAACTGGCGGGCGTGCGCGCCCGGCTGCGGACGGCGACCGCCCCGGGCGGCCGGTGACCTGAAATCGCGGCCGTCACGACCCCGATTCATTTCACCGGAAGGCATTGTGTGTACGGCGGATGAAATCGGTACGCGCTTCTCCGTTTCCCGATATGCAGACCGTTGACACCCCTTCTCGGGGCTGCCTAGCTTACGCCGCAGATAAAAGACATCGGCGGCCTCTCTGTCCGGCATGACGGCTGCTTTTCCCGATTCTGTTCTTTGTCGCAGCCGCTGGAGTGTCCTTGACCGAATCGCTGCTCCTCTCCGCGCCCGTCACCCCCTCGGCGCCGCCCGGCCCGGCCGCGCGGGTCCTCCCGCTGCGCCGTCCCGGCCGCTGGGTCGCCGGCATCGTCGTCCTGGTGCTGATCTCGCAGGCGGCCCACGGGCTGACCACCAATCCCTTCTACCAGTGGGACCGTTTCGCGTACTGGTTCCTTCGCCCGGTCGTCCTGGAGGGGCTGCTCATCACCCTCCAGGTGGCCGCGTACAGCGCGGTCGCCGGCCTGGCGGGCGGCGTCCTGCTCGCCGTCGGCCGGCTCTCCGGCAGTCCGATACTGCGGTCGGTGAGCTGGACGTACATCTGGCTCTTCCGTTCCGTGCCGCTGATCGTCGTCCTGCTCTTCCTCTACAACCTCGGCGCGCTCTATCCCACCCTCAGCGTCGGCGTGCCCTTCGGGCCCGCGTTCTTCACCTTCGACGAGTCCCGGCTCGCCACCGACATCGTCGTCGCCGTGGTCGGCCTGAGCCTGTGCGAAGCGGCGTACGCGGCCGAGATCGTCCGGGCCGGTGTCCTCTCGGTCGACCAGGGCCAGCACGAGGCGGCGGCGGCGCTGGGCCTGCCCAGGCGCTACCAGTTCGCCCGGATCGTCTTCCCGCAGGCGCTCCGGTCGATCGTCCCCTCGTACGTCAACCAGCTGATCGGCCTGCTCAAGGCCACCTCGCTCGTCTTCTACGTGTCCCTGCTCGACCTGTTCGGCTCCGTGCAGAGCCTGGCCGGCACCTATCCGGGCGACGTGGTGCCCCTGCTGCTGGTGGCGACCGTCTGGTACGTGATCCTCACCAGCGTGGTCTCCGTCGTGCAGTTCCACGTCGAGCGGTACTACGCCCGCGGCGCGCTGCGCACCGTACCGCCCACCCCCCTTCAGCGGGCCCGAACGGGCCTTCGTGACCTGCGGATCCGCCATCGGAAGGAGACGGGCCGATGACCGCGACCGACCTGACCGCGACCGACCTCGCCGCGACCGTCCGGCCCACCGCCATCGAGGTGCACGACGTCCACAAGTGGTACGGAGGCCAACGAGTCCTCGACGGGGTCAGCCTGACCGTCGCACCGGGCACCGTGACCGTGATCCTGGGCCGCTCCGGCTCCGGGAAATCCACCCTGCTGCGCGTCCTGAACCACCTGGAGAAACCCGAGGCGGGCCACGTCAGCGTCGGCGGCGAGCTGATCGGCGTCCAGCGCCACGGGGACCGGCTCAAGGAACTGAGCGAACGCGCCATCCTCGCCCAGCGCAGCCGGATCGGCTTCGTCTTCCAGAACTTCAACCTCTTCCCGCACCTGACCCTGCTGGACAACGTCGCGGCCGCCCCGGTGGCCACCGGCAGACTGGGCCGGCCGCAGGCGCAGGCCCTGGCGCGCGAACTGTTGCAGCGCGTCGGGCTGGGGGACCGTACCGGCGCCTACCCGAGGCAACTGTCCGGCGGGCAGCAGCAGCGGGTCGCCATCGCCCGGGCCCTCGCGCTGCGGCCGGGGGTCATCCTCTTCGACGAACCCACCTCCGCGCTCGACCCCGAACTGGTCGGCGAGGTGCTGTCCGTCATCAAGGACCTGGCCACCGGCGGCACCACCCTCGTGATCGTGACCCACGAGGTCGGCTTCGCCCGCGAGGTGGCCGACGAGATCGTCTTCCTCCACGAGGGCCGCATCGTCGAACAGGGCCCGCCCGGACAGGTACTGGACCATCCGGCGCACCCGAGCACGCGGGAGTTCCTGAGCAAGGTGCTCTGACCTCCCCTTCTTCGCGGGGCTCCCGTGCCCCCTTCCCCTCTCCGTCCCCCCACCTCACCCAACCCTCGACAAAGGAACGCCATGCAACGCCAGTCCACCCTGCGCACCAGACTCGTCCGCGGCCTCGGCGCGGCGACCGCCACCGCCGCCCTCGCCTCGGGGCTCACCGCGTGCGGCGGTGACGCGAACGCCACCGACACCGGTGCCGTGACGGGCCGGGTGACCATCGGCGCCGTCTCCAACGGGGCCGCCCACCAGGCCGAACTTTCCACCCCGGCCGTGGAATCCCTGCGCGCCCAACTGCCGAAGGACGTACGCGACCGCGGTGAACTGGTGATCGGGGTCGGCGCACTGCCCGCCGGATATCCGCCCCTCGCCTACGTCGGCACCGACCAGAAGACCTTCACGGGCGCGGAGCCGGACCTCGGCCGGCTGGTCGCCGCGACCCTGGGGCTCAAGCCCGTGGTCAAGAACTTCACCTGGGAGAACCTCTTCGTCGGCATCGACAGCGGCAAGGTCGACGTGGCGTTCACCAACGTCACGGTCACCGAGGAACGCAAGAAGAAGTACGACTTCGCCTCTTACCGGAAGGACAACCTCGCCTTCGAGGCGCTCAAGGGGAACACCTGGAACTTCAACGGCGACTACCGCAACCTCGCGGGCAAGACGGTGGCCGTCAGCTCCGGCACCAACCAGGAGAAGATCCTCCTGGAGTGGCAGAAGAAGCTCCGGTCCGAGGGCAAGGACATCGAAGTCAAGTACTTCCCGGACTCCAACAGCGTCAACCTGGCGCTGAGCGGCAAGAAGATCGACCTCAACTTCGGGCCGAACCCCGCGATCGCCTACCACATCACCCAGGCCGCGAGCGGCAATGCCCCGACGCGCAACGCCGGTTCGTTCTCCGGCGCCGGCGAGTCCCTCCAGGGACTGATCGCCGCGACGTCGAAGAAGGACAGCGGTGTGGCCAAGCCCGTCGCCGAGGCGATCAATCACCTGATCAAGAACGGCCAGTACGCGCGGCTCCTCACCGCGTGGAACCTTCCCGACGAGGCCGTGACCGCCTCCGAGGTCAACCCGCCCGGCCTGCCCGTCACCAACTCCTGACCCCCGCGGGCCGACGCCGGCCCGGGCCGCCCCACGGAAGGAGGGCCTCATCCCCATGAGCGCCGCCACCCCCACCTCGCTCACCCCGCACGTCCTCGACAACCCGGCCTGGGCCTCACTGTCCGGCCCGCACGCGGCCTTCGCCGAGCGGGCCGGCGGCCACGCCGCCCGCTACGCCCCGGGCGTCGCCCCGTTCGCCGCGATCGCCGATCCGGCGGACCCCCGATCCTGGGACGGTCTGCGTTCCCTGACCGCAGCCGACGGGAGCGTGACCCTGGCCGGGATACTGACCCCGCCGGACGGCTGGGAGGTGGTCGGAGAGATCGAGGGAGTCCAACTGGTCGACACCTCGCTGCGCGCCGAACCCGCTCCCGAGGCGGTACGACTCGGCGCCGCCGACGTCCCCGAGATCCTGGAACTGATCGAGTTGACGAAACCGGGGCCCTTCCTGCCCCGCACCGTCGAACTGGGCACCTACCTCGGCATCCGCGACCAGGGCCGGCTGGTCGCCATGGCCGGCGAGCGACTGCACCCGCCCGGCTGGACGGAGATCAGCGCCGTGTGCACCCGCCCCGGACACCGCGGCAGGGGGCTGGCGACGCGCCTGGTGCGCGCCGTCGCCGCGGGGATCCGAGAGCGGGGGGAGGTGCCGTTCCTGCACACGGCAGCGAGCAATACCGCGGCGGTCCGGCTCTACGAATCGATCGGCTTCACCGTGCGCCGCAGGCCTTTCTTCACGGCCCTGCGGGCACCGGGCGCACCGGACAACATTGCTGCCAAGTTCTCTTAATATTGCGGTCATTGTATGGCCCCTCCATCGGGCGTAGCGTTTTTCGAAGAAATGGCTGACGGGACGAATTCGCGACCCCGCACCGGCTCCTCTTCCGTACGCCGATCAGGAAGGCGCATTCCGACGTGTCCGCATCCCCGTCACCTTCTGACGCCCCGTCCTCTTCCGCCCCCACGTCCTCTTCCACACCGTTCCACCTGGCCGTCGCGCTCGACGGCGCCGGCCGGCATCCCGCCGCCTGGCGTGAACCCGGGGCGCGCCCCGAGGCCGTGTTCACCGCCCGCCACTGGGCCGATGCCGTCGCAGAGGCCGAGGCCGGACTGCTCGACTTCGTCACCTTCGACGACGGGCTCGCCCTTCAGTCCACCTCCGCCGACGGCCCGGACGGACGCACGGACCTCGTCCGGGGGCGGCTGGACGCCGTCCTGACCGCCGCCCGCATCGCGCCGCTGACCCGGCACATCGGACTGGTCCCGAGCGTGACCACCACCCACACCGAGCCCTTCCACGTCTCCAAGGCCGTCGCCACCCTCGACCACGTCAGCCGCGGCCGGGCCGGCGTGCACGTCCAGGTCTCCGGACTGCCCCACGAGGAGCGGCACTTCGGCCGCAGGTCCGCCCCGCTGTCCGGCGCGGAACTGTACGAGGAGGCCGCGGACCACGTCGAGGTGATCCGGCGGCTGTGGGACAGCTGGGAGGACGACGCGGAGATCCGTGACGTGGCCACCGGCCGGTTCATCGACCGGGACAAGCTGCACTACATCGACTTCGAGGGACGTCACTTCAGCGTCCGCGGGCCCTCGATCACCCCGCGCCCCCCGCAAGGGCGGCCCGTGGTGAGTGCCGTCGGCGCCTCCGGGGACGGGAAGGACGCGTACCGTCTCGTCGCCCACTCCGCCGACATCGGATACGTGAGCGCGCGCGACGCCGGGGAGGCGGCGTCCGCCGTCGCCGCGATCCGGCGGGCCCGGGAGGCGGTCGGCCTGGGAGAGGAGCCCCTGCACCTCTTCGGGGAGCTGACCGTCTTCCTCGACGAGGACGGGCCGGCGGCGACCGCCCGCAAGGAACGCCTCGACGCGCTCGCGGGACACCCGTACGAGGACGACTCCGAGGTGTTCACCGGCACCGCCGCCCAGCTCGCCGACCTGCTCGTGGAGCGACGTTCGGCAGGGTTGTCGGGCTTCCGGCTGCGGCCCGGCGTGATCGCGCACGATCTGCCCGCCATCACCCGCGGGCTGGTGCCCGAACTCCAGCGGCGCGGTCTCTTCCGCACCGCCTACGAGGCGGACACCCTGCGCGGGCTGCTGGGGCTGGACCCCCACCCGGCCAACCGTTACGCCACGCCGTCCTCCGCCGGCACCGCCGCCTGACCCGCAAGACCCGGAAGGACGAACCGAACCATGAGCACCAAGCCGCTCAAGCAGATCCACCTCGCGGCCCACTTCCCGGGCGTCAACAACACCACCGTCTGGGGCGACCCGGCGGCGGGCAGCCACATCGACTTCGACTCGTTCACGCACTTCGCGCGCACCGCCGAACGCGCCAAGTTCGACTTCCTCTTCCTCGCCGAGGGACTGCGACTGCGCGAACAGGGCGGCCGGATATACGACTTGGACGTGGTGGGCCGCCCCGACACCTTCACCGTCCTCGCCGCCCTCGCGGCCGTCACCGAGCGGCTCGGCCTGACGGGCACCATCAACTCGACCTTCAACGAGCCGTACGAGGTGGCCCGCCAGTTCGCCTCCCTCGACCACCTCTCCGAGGGGCGCGCCGCGTGGAACGTGGTCACCTCCTGGGACGCCTTCACCGGGGAGAACTTCCGGCGCGGCGGGTTCCTGCCCCGCGAGGAGCGCTACTCCCGCGCCCGCGAGTTCCTGTCCACCGCCAACGAACTGTTCGACTCGTGGAACGGCTCGGAGATCGCCGCCGACGCCGCGACCGGCACGTTCCTGCGGGACGCCCGCGCCGGAGCCTTCGCCCACCACGGGCAACACTTCGACATCGAGGGCCACTTCAACGTGCCCCGCAGCCCGCAGGGCCGGCCGGTGATCTTCCAGGCCGGCGACTCCGACGAGGGGCGCGAGTTCGCCGCCTCCGGCGCCGACGCGATCTTCGGCCGGCACGCGACCCTGGACGAGGGCCGCGCGTTCTACTCGGACGTCAAGAGGCGGCTCGCCGCGTACGGCCGAACACCCGACCAGCTGAAGATCCTGCCCGCCGCCACCTTCGTGCTCGGCGACACCGACGCCGAGGCCCACGAGAACGCCCACGAGATCCGCCGCCTCCAGGTCAGCGGGCAGACCGCCATCAAGTACCTGGAGCACGTCTGGAACCGTGACCTGTCCGCCTACGACCCGGACGGCCCCCTCCCCGACGTCGACCCCGAGGTCGGCGAGAACACCATCGCCCTCGGGCGCGCGAGCGTACGACAGTTCCGCGACCCCCTGGCCACGGCACGGGAGTGGCGCGAACTGGCCGAGGCCAAGAACCTCTCCATCCGCGAACTCGTGATCGCGACCACCGCCCGCCAGACCTTCGTCGGCACCGCCGCCACGGTGGCCGAGTCCATCGACTCGCTGGTCCAACAGGACGCCGCCGACGGTTTCATCCTCGTCCCGCACCTGACCCCCGGCGGCCTGGACGTCTTCGCCGACACCGTCGTCCCGCTGCTCCAGGAGCGGGGTGTGTTCCGTGCCGAGTACGAGGGCACCACCCTGCGCGACCACCTGGGGATCTCCGTACCCGGCGTGGACCGGGAGGTCGCGGCCTCGTGAAGTTCCTCGCCATCACCCTGATCACGGACAGCGCCGACCCGGCGACGGGGGCCCCGACACCCACCCGTGAGCGCTTCCGGCAGGTCGTCTCCGCCGCGGTGCGGGCCGAGCAACTCGGCTTCGACGGATTCGGGGTCGGCGAACGCCACGAGCGACCGTTCCTGTCGTCGTCCCCACCCGTGGTGCTCAGCCACATCGCCGCGCTGACCCACGAGATCCGCCTGTACACGGCGGTGACCACGCTCAGCCTGCTCGACCCGGTGCGGACGTACGAGGACTACGCGACGCTCGACCATCTCAGCGACGGCCGCCTGGAGCTGATGATCGGCAAGGGGAACGGCACGGCACAGCGCGAACTGTTCGACGTGGGCCCCGACGACCAGTGGGAACGCAACTCCGAGGGGTACGAGCTGTTCCGCCGGTTCTGGCACGAGGACAAGGTGACCGCGCGGCCGCGCTTTCGCCCCGCCCTGACCGGCGCCGAGGTGCTTCCCCGGCCCTACCAGCGGACCCTGCGCGTCTGGCACGGCAGTGCCACGAGCCGGGAGTCCGTCGACCTCGCGGCGCGCCACGGCGATCCGCTGTTCTCGGCGAACGTCACCCATCCGATCGGTCCGTACGCCGAGTTGATCCGCCACTACCGCGAACGCTGGGAACACCACGGACACGACCCGGCGCACGCGGTCGTGGGCGCCGGTACGGCCGGCTTCCACACCGCGGCCACCTCGCAGCAGGCGGTGGCCGCGTACCGGCCGTCGTTCGAGCGCTACCTCGCCGCCCACCGGGCGCAGGGCGTCGAGCCGGTCTTCGCGACCCTGGAGGACTTCGTCGAACGGAGTTCGGCCCTGATCGGCAGCCCGCAACAGGTGATCGACAAGGTGCACCGCTACCACGAAGAGTTCGGCCACACGGTCCTGCACCTCCAGGCCGAAGCCGGCGGGCTCACCGACGCCGAGCACCTGGCCTCCCTCGAACTGTTCCAGTCGCAGGTCGCGCCGGTGCTGCGCCGCTCGATCCCGGACCCCGTCTTCCCCTCCGCCCCCGACCTTTAAGGAGCACGGCCATGTCCGGCATCCCCCTCGGCGTCCTCGACCTCATACCGATCGCCTCCGGCTCCACCGCCGGCGAGGCCCTGCACCACACCATCGACCTCGCCCGGCGGACGGAGTCCTTCGGCTACGCCCGCTACTGGTTCGCCGAGCACCACCTCAACCCGGGCGTCGCCGGAACCTCCCCGGCGGTGGTGCTCGCGCTGACCGCCTCCGCGACCACCACGATCCGCATCGGCTCGGGCGCCGTCCAACTGGGGCACCGCACCGCGCTGTCCACGGTCGAGGAGTTCGGTCTGATCGACGCGCTGCACCCGGGCCGCCTCGACCTGGGGCTGGGCCGTTCGGCCGGCCGCCCGCCGAAGCCCGCGCCCGACGCCGAGCCGCCCTTCGAGGGAAGGACCGCGGGCGGCCTGCTGATCCCGCCCCGGTTCTCCTTCGCCCACCTCCTCGGACACCCGCGCGTCGCCCTCCAGCAGCGACTGCTGAACCTTCCGGGAGCCACCCCGCAGGACTACGCCGAGCAGGTGTCCGACGTACTGGCCCTGCTCCGCGGCGAGTGCCGCTCCCCGGAGGGCGTGGAGGCGCACGCCGTCCCCGGTGAGGGAGCCGACGTACAGGTGTGGGTCCTGGGCAGCAGCGGTGGGGTGAGCGCGGAGACCGCCGGCCGCAACGGTTTGCGCTTCGCGGCGAACTACCACGTCAGTCCCGCCTCGGTGCTGGAGGCCGCGGAGGGCTATCGCGCCGCGTTCAAGCCCTCGGACGAACTGGACCGGCCGTACCTGACCGTGTCCGCCGACGTCGTGGTGGCCGAGGACGACGACACGGCCCGCGAACTGGCCACCGGGTACGCGCCCTGGGTGCGCAGCATCCGAACCGCCGAGGGCGCCATCCCCTACCCGACGCCCGACGAGGCACGCGCGCTGCCGTGGACGGACGCGGACCGGGAGCTGGTGGCGGACCGGGTGGACACACAGTTCGTGGGCTCGGCCCGGACGGTCGCCGACCACCTCGACCGGCTCCAGGAGGCTACCGGGGCGGATGAACTGCTGATCACCACCATCACGCACGACCACGCGGACCGGGTCCGCTCCTACCGCCTGCTCGCCGAGGAATGGGCACGCCGCGCCTGACCCGGCCGCCCTCCGCCCGACCCGGCCCTCTGCCCGACCCGGCCCTCCGCCCCCGGCCCGTGACGGAGCCGGGCAGGCGGGCGGGGAGGTCACCTGCCGTACAGGAAGGGGCGGGCGGGGACGAAGATCTCGTGACCGGTCGGGAAGCGGACACGCACCCCGGACTCCGTCCACGTGGTGGACTCGATCCCCTCCGCCCCCAGGACGGGGTCGACGTCCACCCAGTGCCCGTAGGACGGGCTGGGCTCCCTGCCGATCACCATCTGGTAGGAGTGCCGCCCGGACAGGGTGTGTTCGTGCACGAGCGCCAGGAAGTGGGCCGCCTCGTCGGGGTAGACCACTTCCGAGGGGGCGGCGCTGCGGTAGGTCACGTCCCTCTGCGGCCACCACAGAACCGTCGTCACCGTGACGGTCAGCAGGATCCCCGCCACGCCACCCAGCAGCACCCTGCCGAATCCGATCGTCCGGCGGGGCCGTGCGCCCTGGTCGGGCCGGTCAGAGGTGAACGTACTGATGATTGCCTCCCGGGTTGGCGCCGCTCCGCGCCGGCCGGCAGGAGATGGCTCGGTGGGAGGGACGCGGAACCGGGCCGATGGGTTGTGGCGTGAGCCGTTCCGACTCCGGAGCGCCCCGGAAGCCTGCGGGCGGGACGCATGCGTCCGCCGTCACGGGGCCCCGTCGCGGGCCCCGTCGTGGGGCGGGTTCTTCTGCTGCGGGAAGCCTGCGGCCGCCGTGATGCCGAGGTTCAGGGCGGCGAGTCCGGTGGCCAGGGCGCGGCGGTTGTCCGAGGTCATCGACGAGAGGGCCCGGGAGAGCGTCTGCTCCCGGCTCTCGCGTATCCGCGCCAGGTGTTTCCGCCCGGCGGCGGTCAACCTGAGCGTGATCTCACGGCCGCTCTCCGGGCAGGGGTGGCGCTCGATGAACGCGAGGGCCTCAAGGCGGTCGCACAGCCGGGTGACGGAGGGGGCGGCCGCTCCGAGGAGCTCGGCCAGGGCGCGCATGCGGATGCCGGGCCGGCGGTCGACCAGGTACATCAGGCGGAGCTGTGACGTGGACGCCGGGGCGGCCGCGGTGCTCTGGCGTGCGTTCTCCCATATGACGTCGAGGAGTTCGACGATGTCGCCGACGGAACGCGCCTCGTGGCCGATGCTGTGCGGGTCGGTGGCTGGTACTGGCATCCGTGTTCCCTCCACACGACCGGATCGCTCGACGTCCCGGCGCGACCCGGCGTCAGACGCCGGTGTCCGGGTTGCCGGAGCGGGCCGGTATGGACTTCTCCGAAGCGGCGGACGGTCTCTCCGCGGTGGAGGATCCGGACGTGCCCCCTGTGTCCGTGAGGTGGTCCAGCGTACCGGTGACTTGCAGGAGCCGGTCCAGCTTCGTCGGACGGTCGTCGAGGTGCAGACGTACGCCCGCCGCACCGGTGCGGCGCCTGACCATCAGCAGCACCGACAGGCCGGTCGAGTCGACGGCGGACAGCTCCGCGCAGTGCAGGTGCACGTCCCGCAGGTCGGTCCGCTCGGTCAGCAGGCGAGTGACGGCGTCCAGGAGGCGGTCCGCGCTGTCGTGGTCCAGGTCGCCGCGCAGTTCGAAGCGCACGGTTTCCCTCGTGTCGATGCACGTCAGGTGCAGCGGGCTGGTGGGCAGGCTGGTCATTCGGCGGTCCCGGCGGCGGTGAGAGGGCTACTGGTCAAGCGGGCGGAGCCGGATCGCAGGATGCCGGCGGCGCGGGGGAAGTCCTTCAGTTCGCGGCCCAGGAGTGCCAGGGCCGGCAGGAGCGAGTCGGCGGGGACACCGCGCGAGGTCAGGACGTCGGCGGTCCACCGGATGAATCCGGCGAACAGGTCCTCGTCGTCGGTGTAGAGGGCGACGGCGAGGAACTCCACGATGTGGGCCAGGTCCTCGGCGGTGCGCTCGCGTTGCGTTTCGCTGTAGCCGCGCATCGCCGGGTAGGCGTCCTCCAGCCCGGTGAAGACCATCCGTACGAGCTGCGGGCGGGTCCGGGCGACGAGCGTGTACTCCTGGTCGCTCAGGTGGGGGAGGTCGTCGATGGCCTGGTGGTCCGGCTGGGGGCGCGGCAGCGGGGCGCGGGCCAGGTCGTCGGCGGCGGCGCGGGCGTCGGGGGCCCAGGCGTCCGCACCCAGCAGCCGGGCGTACCGCCCGTCGGGTCCGAAGGCGGCTCCGCCCACGAGCACGGGTGTGCCGGCGGCCTGACAGGCCGTGATCGTCGCGTGCGCGGTGGGCAGGCGGGTGGCTATCGAACCGGAGAGGGCGACGGCGTTCGGACCGGTGCGGTGCAGGTGCGCGACGAGGTGCGGCGTGGGGACCTGGGCGCCGAGGTAGTCGACGTGCCAGCCGCGCAGCCGCAGCACCTCGGCGAGGAGTCGGGCCGGCAGGGCGTGCCATTCGCCGTCCACGCAGGCCACCGTGACCCGGCCCCGGGTGCGCGTCCGGTGCGCCGCCGGGTGTTGGGCGAGCGCGGCGACGGCCCGCTCGTTGATCGCGGTGGCGGCGTGCTCCTGGGCGACCGTGATGCGGTTGGCGGCCCACTCCTCGCCCACCCGCCCCTGGAGCGGGGCGATGACGTCGAGCAGGACGCTCTCGGCGTCCACGCCCTCGTCCAGGGCCCGGAGAACGGCCGCGATCACCGCCGCCTCGTCGAGGCCGAGGATCCCTTCCCACAACTCCTTCGCCAACTGCTCCGGCGCGGTCGATTCGGTGCTCCGTCGGCTCACGCGGTGAACCTTCCCCGGGTGTGGCCGTCCACGGCGCTCAGATGGTTGGTGCGCGGCGCGGAGATCACCACGACGGCCATGTCGTCGTGCCGGCCCGTCCCCACCCACTGGGAGGCGAGCATCTGCACCCGCTCCACGACGGCTTCGGCGGGCATGCCCGCGCACTCCGAGAGCGCGCGGCGCAGCCGGGCCTCGCCGAACATCGTCCCACCGAGCGGGCCGCCGCGCGCCTCGCTGATTCCGTCCGTGTAGAGGACGCAGGTCTCGCCGGGTGCGAGCGTGACCTGCGCCGTCTTCGCGGTGATGGAAGGCAGCGCACCGACGAGGGTGCCCTGGGTGGGAGCCTCCTCGACCCGCCCGTCGGAGCGCAGGATCAGGGGCGCCGGATGTCCGGCACTGGTCAGTCGCAGTCGCACGGCGTTGCCCTCGCGTGCCGCGGACGCCAGGACCATGGTCGCGAAGCGGGCGTCATGCGTGTTCAGGAGCGCGGTGTTCAGCAGGCTCAACATGCGCTGGTGGTCGTCCGCCATGGGCAACAGGGCGTGCAGGGTGTTGCGGATCTTCCCCGTCATCACCGCCGCCTCCAGGCCCTTGCCGCACACGTCTCCGAGTACGACGAGCGAGGCGTCGCCCTCCACCGCCGGGGGGTGGACGTCGTAGAAGTCCCCGCCGATCCGCTCGTGGTCCAGGGAGGGCCGGTAGCCGCCCGCGTACTCGACGCCGGAGACCTGGTGCAGCGACGGGGGCAGCAACTCCCGCATCAGCGTCTCGGTGATCGAGGCCTGCTCCGCGTACAGACGGGCGGCCGACATCGCGGCGCCCGCACGGGCGGCGAACAGTCGGGCGAAGACCTCCTCGCCCTCCGTGAACGCGGCGCCGTCGGCATGGCGAAGGAGGACCAAGGCGCCGGCGGGCACCCCGTGCCCGGGCAGGGGAGTGATGACGATCGACCCCACCGGCCCGAAACCGTCGGGAATGAGCCACGAGGGAGCGGCATCGGGATCGATCCAGCGGGAGGGAACCGGCGGGAAGCCCTGGAGCGCCTCTCCGAGACCCGGTACCTCATCGGGGTCGGCGGCCACACCGAACTTCGACGGTGTTCCACCGCGAAGACAGGCCACGACCGGCAGTTCACGCCCATGCGTCGGGGCGATCACCAACGCCGCGTCCGCGAGGTGCTCCGCCGCCATCTGCGCCGTGACGTCCATGCACCGGTCCAGATTGAGGGAGGAGAGGAGGAGGTTGGAGGCTTGGGTCAGGAACGCCGTGCGCTCCTGTTCCATCCGCAGGGCTTCCCGGGCCAGGCGGTGGTCGGTGTCGTCGACCAGCCACCACACGACCGTGCCGTCCTCGCGCACCGTCGGGTGCGCCTCGAAGGTGCGGTCACCGACCGGGCCCTGCACCACGGGGTCCCGGTCGACGCCGGGGCGCTGCGCCGGAACCGCCGCGAGGTACCGGGCGTGCGCCGACGACAGCCAGGCGGGCACCGCGTCGGAGAGAGCCGATCCCGAGCGGGCGCCCGGGAAGACCAGACCGGCGGCCGCGTTGACGAACACCAGGTCCGCCTCGGCGTCCGCCACCAGTACCGGGTAGGGGGCCTCACCCCACGGAATGCCCACCGCGGTCGAACCGGCAGATGACTGGGTGGAATTCACCAAACGTAGAAGGCCCGCTGCGCGAACCCCTCACCTCATCGTCTCGAAGGAAACATCCTTGCCTTCCGGCAACCATCCTCCATCCGTTGCTCCCTTGGCAACCAGGCCCCCCGCGCGGCGCCGTCCCCCACCGGACGCACACCGGACGCACACACCGTCTCCTCCGATGCGAAGGCCCGCACCGTGAGAACCGTCACCCCTTCGGGACGGCATGGCCCGCGATCGGGCGGGCAGGCAGGCGTCGGGTCGACGCGAGTCGCCGGATGTGAGACGTCAGCCGCGTGGACGTCGACCGCCCGTCGGCGCCCTCACCCGCACGGCCGGCCGGACCCTGACCCCGACGGCACGGTGCCTATGATCAGCCGGTACCGGTCACGACGAGGCGGAGGTGGCCAAAGGTGTTCTCGGTGGACGTCCGGCGCACCGCGCGGGCATGCGTGTTCGCCCTCCACGGAGAGCTCGACCACGACAGCGCCGTCCAGCTCCGGGAGGCTGCCGACCTGGTCCTCACCGGCCCCGACCAACCGGAGCTCGTCGTGGTCGACTGCACGACCCTCGCCTTCTGTGACTCCTCCGGCATCGGCGGCCTGATCAGGATCCACCAGAAGTTGTCCGCGCACGGCGGTGTGCTGCGCCTCGCGGCGGCCCCGGGCTCGGTGGCGCGGGTCTTCGCGCTGACCGGCCTGGATCGGGCGATCGCCGTACACCCCACACCGGAGAGCGCCCTGTTGTCCGGCGCCGGTCCACGAGAATCCGGCAGCGAGGCCGCCGCGCCTCCAGCGCGTCGGGCAAGCGAGAGGTCGACAGGACGATGACCCGAGGTCCAGGACAGCAGCCCCCGGCGACCGCCGGGCCGGGAAGCGACCCCGACAGTGGCTTCGAACGTGAAGTCGAAGGTGAGATCGACGGGGTGGACGGCCGCCCGGAGCACGACCTGCGGGCTCTCTTCGGCCAGTCCACGGCCGTCTTCGCGTCCCTGGCCGGCCCCGCGCACATGGTGGAGGAAGCCAACGCCGCCTTCTTCAGCGCGATCGGCGCCGGAGAGCGCGTGCGCACGAGGATCCCGCTGAAAGAGGTGATGCCCCAACCGGAGGCACAGGGCTTCCTCAAACTCCTGGACCGGGTCTACCGGGCCGGCGAACGCCACACCGGGCCGGACACCCGCACCGTCCTGGACCACGGCCCCGCGGCGCGCGAGGCCTACTTCGACTTCACGTACGAGCCACGCCTCGACGCCGCCGGCAACGTCATGGGCGTACTCGTCACCGGAGTGGAGACCACGCAGGTCAAGCAGGCCCAACGGCTCACCGCCGAACACCGCGCCCTGCTCGAACAGATCGCCCGCCAGGCGCCGTTGGAGCAGGTGCTGGACGGCATGGCCCGCACCATCGAGGAACTCGCCCCCGAGGAAGTCCTGGTCTCCGTCCTCCTCGCCGACAGCGAGGGCCGGCACCTGCACCACGGCGCCGCCCCCAGCCTCCCCGACTTCTACAACCAGGCCATCGACGGCATCGCCGCGGGCGAGGGCGTCGGCTCCTGCGGCACCGCCGCACACCGGCGGCAACCCGTCATCGTCAGTGACATCGCCACCGACCCCTTCTGGGACGACTTCCGCGACCTGGCCGGGAAGGCGGGCGTGGCAGCCTGCTGGTCCACCCCGATCCTGGCCAGGGACAAGTCGCTGCTGGGCACCTTCGCCATGTACCACCGCGTTCCCCGCGCGCCACAGGAGTCCGACCTCGCCCTCGCCCGGATGTTCGCCGACACCGCGGCCCTCGCCATCGAGCGGCACCAGGCCGAACAGGCCCGCGCCACCGCCGAGGCCCGGGAGGAAGCCGCACGCAGGGACCTCGCGTTCCTGCTGGCGGCCAGCACCTCCCTCACCTCCGACCTCGACCACACCGAGACCCTCCGACGTCTGACCACCGCGTGCGCCCCGGCCCTGGCGCCGCTCTGCACGGTCGACGTGATCGACGCCGGCCGCGTCAAGCGCGTCGCCACGACCGCACCCTCCCCCCGCGAAGAGCGGCTCCTCGCCTCCCACAACCCCGTCTACGACGCCGACGACGACGCCGTGGCCCGGGTCCTCGCCACCGGCCTGAGCGAGGTCGCCCGCCGCACCCCCACCGGCCCGGGCCCGTGGAAGGACCTGAACGTCACCGGCTACCTGTGCGTCCCGCTGCTCGACCGCGGCTCGGCCTTCGGCGTCATGACCCTGCTCACCACCGGCGATGACGCCTTCGACGGACACACCGTCGCGCTGGCCGAGGAACTCGCCCGCCGTGCCGCCTCCGCGGCCCTCAACGCCCGCCAGTACACCCAGCGGGCCGCGCTCGCCCGCGACCTCCAATCCGGGCTCCTGCTGCCCGAGGTCCCGAACGTGCCCGGCGCCGACATCGCCACCTACTATCACCCCGCGGGCGAAGGCCTCAACATCGGCGGCGACTTCTACGACGTGTTCCCCCTGGAGGAAGGCACCTGGGCGTTCATGCTCGGCGACGTCTGCGGACGCGGCGCCACCGCCGCCACCACGACCGCCCTCGTACGCCACACCGCCCGCGCCGTCGCCCCGCTGCTCCCGGACCCCGAAGCCGTGGTCCGCGCGGTCAACAAGGCGCTCCTCGACCGCCCCAGCAGCCACGGGACCGGCTTCGTCACCCTCGTCTACGGCCACCGGACACCCGTCGCCGACGGCGGCCTCGACATCACCCTCGTCCGAGCCGGCCACACCCACCCGCTCCTCGTCGGTGCCGGGCGGACGCCGCGTCCCGTCGCGGGCGAGGGCCTGCTCCTGGGAATCACCCGCACCCCGGACCTCGGCGCCCGCCACATCCGCCTGCGGCCCACCCAGAGCCTGCTGCTCTACACCGACGGCATCACCGAGGCCCGCAACGAGGACGACGAGCAGTTCGGCGAGGAACGCCTCGCCAACGCCCTGGCCACACCCGGACTGGACACCGCACCGGAGGTCATGGACGCCCTGATCCGCGCCGTCCGGGCCTTCGGTGGCGCGGGCGGCATCGATGACGACCAGGCGGCCCTCGTCCTGACCGCGACCGCTGCCGTGATCCCTGCCGCGACCTGCGGTCCGTAGGCCGCGAGCACGGTCGGATCGGGATCGGCCGAGTCGGATCCGGTCGGGTCGGGGTGCGATCTACGCGGAGGGGAGGTGCGATGGAAGCGTGCAGCAATCCCTCGTCGGGCGGACCGACGAACGGCAGGCCAGAGCGGAGTGATCGCCGTGACCGCACCCGCAGAAGCCGCGACGCGCAGGGCCGGCCGGTGGGGTGTCCGGGGACGGACCGGCAGGACCGGCGTTCTCGGCGCCGCATGCCTGGTTCTCGCCCTCGCCTTCGCCCCCGCGGCACAGGCCGGGTCCGGTTCCACCGCGCCCGCCGAGCGCTGTACGCCGGGCTGGGTGTGCGGATGGACCGGTCCCGCGTACACCGGGGTGGTGAGCCTGGTGGCGCAGGACATGCCGCGGTACCCGGAGACGACCGCGTACGTGGGATTCAACGACGGATCGTCGCTGTGGAACGGCTCCGGCACCCGGCGCGCCGACGGTGTCCTCCGGGGCCGGTGCGTCACCGTCTACAACCAGGCCGGCTACAAGGGACGGAGTCTGACCGTCGCCCCCGGCAAAGGCGTCGAGCGGCTTCCGGCGTCCTTCGGGCACATCCACTCCGGCCGCTTCCACGACTGCCGAGTCCCCTGACCAGGCGCGGTGACCGCGCCGAACACGGGCGCGGACGACCGTTCCGGACTACCGCTCCGCCGAGGACTCCCGGCGCCGTGTGGCCCCGAGGCTGCCGAGCAGGGAGAGGGCCTGGGCGCTGGGGCTCTCCGGTTCGGCGTGGTAGATGACGACCTGCTGGCCGACGGCTCCTCGGACGTCGAAGGAGTGGTAGGTGAGCGAGAGGGGCCCGACCTCGGGGTGGACGAGTTCCTTGGCGTCGTGGGACTTGCCGTAGACGGTCTGTGAGGACCACAGCGCGGCGAACTCCTCGCTCGCTCCGCGCAGGAGGCGCACCAGCTCCGACAGCCGCGCGTAACGCGGGTCGACGCCGGTCGCCTGGCGCAGGCCGGCCACGACCGCCTCGGCCGCCCGGTCCCAGTGCGCGAAGAAGACGCGGGCCGCCGGATCAAGGAAGATCATGCGGGCGAGGTTGTCCACTTCCTCGAACGGTGAGAACAGCGCGTCTGCCAGGGCGTTCGCCGCCAGGAAGTCCGTGGCCGGGTTCAGGACGAACGCCGGTGTGCCGGTGAACCCGTCCAGCAGTCGCCTCAGCATCACACCGGCGGTTTCCCTCGGTGGCGCCCGATGGCCGTCCGGCACGGCACCCGCGAGCCGGTACAGATGCTCGCGCGCCTCGACGTCCATGCACAGGGCGTCGCCGATCACGTCGAGGATCTGCGCGGAGGGGCCACGCTCGCGGCCTTGTTCCAGGCGGGCGTAGTAGTCGGTGTTCATGCCGGCGAGGACGGCGACCTCCTCGCGGCGCAGTCCCGCCACTCGGCGCCGACCGTAGGAGGCCAGTCCCACGTCGCCTGGCCGCAGGCGTGCGCGGTGCGCGCGCAGGAAGTCTCCGAGTTCGTTGCTGGTCACACCCCACAGGCTAGTGGCGTTCCCGGTGGTGTGCCTGGGTGCGTCGTACCCCGGCACGAACCGCCCTGGCTGCCGCTCCTCCCGCGCCCCAGACTCCGGAGGACAACACGGCCGGGAGCACGTCGACGACGTGTCCCGCCGACCTCGAAACCTTTCCCCTTCAAGGAGAACCGAGCATGACGCAGACCGGCAAAGTCGTGGCGATCACCGGCGCGAGCAGCGGTATCGGGGAGGCGACCGCGCTCCGGCTGGCAGCCGACGGGCACCGGGTGCTCCTCGGCGCACGCCGGACCGACCGCCTGGAACGACTGACAGAGAAGATCATCGGGGAGGGCGGGACCGCCGCCTTCCGCGCGCTGGACGTCACCGACGCGCAGGACACGCGTGCGTTCGTCGACGCCGCGCGCGCCGAGTTCGGCCGGATCGACGTCCTCGTGAACAACGCGGGCGTGATGCCGCTGTCCCCTCTGGAAGCGCTGAAGACCGACGAGTGGGACCGCATGATCGACGTCAACGTACGAGGAGTCCTCCACGGAATCGCCGCCGCCCTGCCGGCGATGCGCGCCCAGGGCGCGGGCCACATCGTGAACATCGCCTCCGTCGGCGCGTACGAGGTCTCGCCCACCGCCGCCGTGTACTGCGCCACCAAGTTCGCCGTCCGCGCGATCTCGGAGGGGCTGCGCCAGGAGTCCGGCGGGGACCTCAGGGTCACGTTGGTCTCGCCGGGGGTGACCGAGTCCGAACTCGCCGACAGCATCTCCGACCCGGCCGCCCGGGAGGCCATGAAGACCTACCGAGCCGTGGCGCTGCCCGCCTCGGCCATCGCGGACGCCATCGCCCACGTCGTCTCCCAGCCGCCCGGGGTGGACGTGAACGAGGTGATCGTCAGGCCCTCCGCGAGCGCCCGGTAGTCGGTGGAGTCGGTGGGGACGGGACGCCCTTCGGCGCCGACAACAGCTCTCGTGACGGGCCGGCCTAAGCTTCCGCGCCGCCGTCGATGCCGTGGATGCGCTGGAGCAGGTGGAGCAAGGTGGCCCGGTCGGCCGGGGACAGGTCCGAGTAGCACGTGGCGAGGACCTCGTCGGCGATCCGGTGTCCTGTGCCCAGGACCTCCTCGCCGGAGGACGTGAGGTAGTGCTCGATGCGCCGGCCGACTCCAGGCCTCCGCTCGATCAGCCCCAGGGTGGTGAGCCGGCCGGCGAGGGTACCGAAGGCCTGCTCGCTCTGGAATGTCGCCGAGGCGAGGGTGCGGGCCGATGCGCCGGGTGTCCGACTGATCGCGCGGAGAGCATCCCATTGCGCCAGTGTCGTGCCGGCGGCGGCGAGGCGGCTGTCCAGTGCGCGGTGTTGCCTGTACTGGGCCTGCTTCACCGCTCTGCCAAGGAGCTGTGGTTCATCGGGCATGGGTCCACCCTAAGGCATGACTAAGGTTGTTTAACTCAACAAGTTTAGTTAGGGTTTTGGCATGCCCACAAACAAGAGCGTCGCGCTGTACCCGGACCTGTCCCTCACCCTGACGGAAAGCGGAACCGGCAGGCCCTGCCTGATCCTGCACGGCGGCGGGGGGCCGGCCACGGTCGCCGGCCTCGCCTCCCACCTCGCACGGACCGCACACGCCATCACGCCCGTCCATCCGGGATGGGACGGCGCCCACCGCCCGGGATGGCTGACCGGCATCGACGATCTCGCCGTCGCCTACCTGCGGTACCTCCAAGACCGGGGGCTGCGCGACGTCCTGGTCGTCGGCTCTTCGATCGGCGGTTGGATCGCCGCGGAGATGGCCGTACGGGACACCGCCGGAATCCTGACCGGGCTCGTTCTCATCGACCCCGTCGGCGTCCACGTCGAGGGCGAGCCGATCAGGGACTTCTTCGCCCTCGACGCCCGCGGTGTGGCCGAGTACGCCTGGCACGATCCGGCGCGCTTCCACCGCGCCACCGAGACGCTTACGGCCGACCAAGTCGCCCTCCAGCGCGACAACATGACCACCCTTCGCGTCCTTGCCGGCGACCCCTACATGCACGACCCGGAGCTGCTCCGCCGGCTGCGGCGTGTCGAGATTCCCGCTCTCCTGCTCTGGGGCGAGAGCGACCGCATCGCGAGTCCCGCCTACGGCGCCGCCTACGCCGAAGCCTTCGGCGACGGCCGGCTCCACGTCATCCCCGAGGCGGGCCACCTCCCGCAACTGGAACAACCCGGAGCGACCTTCGCCGCGATCGACGACCACCTGCGCGACACCGTCGCCGCCCCCGCCGGCACACGGCTGCCCGGAGGCCTCGGCCGAGGCCGGTGACGTCGACTACGGCTCAGGCGCTCGACCTCCTCGCGCGGCCCGTCACCGGGCAGCCGCGTTCCCCATTTCACGGCGGCGGGGTCAACCGCGGTCGACATGCACGCTGGTCGACTTCACCCGCGCCGTGACCTGCACACCCGCCCGCAGGCCGAGTTCCTCGACCGCCTCACGCGTCAGCAGGGACACCACCCGGTGAGGGCCGGCCTGGATCTCCACCTGGGCGGCGACATCACCGAGTTTGATACCGGTCACGATGCCCGGGAACGCGTTGCGGGCCGAGGTGGAGGAGGTGTCGTCCTCGGCGCTCTCCTGGGCGATCTCCACGCAGAACGCGGCGAGGTCGGGGCCGTCGACGATGCGGCGATTGCCCTCGCGATGAGTGGGGAACCGCTCCGCGTCCGCCCATCGCCGGACCGTGTCGACACTCACGCCCAGCAGTTCGGACGCCTGACCCATGGTGTAGGACTCCATGCGCCACAGCCTAGGGGCCGTCCCGCAGTCCCCGGCGGGCGCACGACGCCTGCCCCGGCACCTCGCCGCGTTGTCGGAACGCCCGAATGCGCCCAGCATGAGGACGCGGAGCTGCCAGACGGCCGTGGCGATGCCTCGTGGGTGTACGTGATCTCCGGCCCGTCCCGACCGATCGGCGGGATCGCGCGGGGGCTCCGTGGTCGACGCGGACCGTGCCCTCGGACGGCGATTCCCTTGGCCGGTACCGGTGAAGGGGGGAATCCTCGACCTGGCAATCTGCCCGCGTGGACGCTCTCATCAACACTCGGGTACCGCATCGGCGACTGACCGATCCCGCCTCGGCGGTTGCCGCCCTGGAGCGTGTCGCACCTGAGCTCGCGCGTTTCCGGCGTACGGATCCCTCGGGCGTCGACTGGGCCGAGGTGGAGGAATGCCTGGGCGTGGGGCTGCCCTCGGACTACAAGCTGCTCGCCGAGGCCTACCCATCCGTGGTCTTCGGTGACTTCCTGTTCGTGGGGCGGTGAAGCCGACCGACGCTGCGGCACCCGGCGAGCCGGGACGCGGTCCTCTCGGGCCACCATCACTCACGGTCCTCTCGGGCCACCATCACGGGGCCCCGTCTGACCCGACCGGGCCGTCCGGGGGGACCCCGGCCGGCCCGAACCGGCCGTCCGGGCGGACCCGCCGAGGGCCCACCGCAACCGCCGGTGACTGCCCCGTCGCTGTTCGAGATCAATTGCCTCACCTTCGAACGCGCAAAAATCTATGCTGGCGGGAGTAGACATCGAGTGGTGGTGTGGTTATGGTTTCTCCTGTAGCCGAGATCGGCAAGACCGATAGGGCCTGGCAGAGACGAACTGCCGGGTTGGCAGGACAAGTAGTCGCAGTTCGCAGTGGTTCAGTACCGCAGTTCCCGTTTGGTAAGTGAGCGGTCTCAGAGGGAAGAACGGAGGGGTTGGTCGCCATCAGGATCGCCCGGGTGGAATGTGTGAGCCCGGGTACCGCAGGACACTCGTCAGTGAGGTGGTCTCCGGTCAAGCAACCGCGATCCCCGCAGTCCGGACCGCATATGGGTCGGGCCTGTGGATACAGAAGGCCGGCGTATCAGTAGGGCCGGCAGATGGTGTGGCAGTTCCTTCGGGGCCCTGGTGCCGTACGGCACCAGGGCCCCTCGACGCGTTTCAAGGATTTCACAGAGAGGTGCGATGACGGCAGACAGTTCGTACGGTCGTCTTGACGACGACGACTACCCGGCTTACACGATGGGCCGGGCGGCGGAGATGCTCGGCACCACCCCCGGTTTCCTCCGTGCCATCGGGGAGGCACGACTGATCACCCCACTGCGTTCCGAGGGTGGTCACCGGCGTTACTCCCGTTACCAGTTGCGCATCGCGGCCCGTGCGCGGGAGCTGGTTGACCAAGGCACTCCGGTCGAGGCGGCCTGCCGGATCATCGTCCTCGAAGACCAACTGGAGGAAGCCCGGCGGATCAACGACGAATACCGCCGGGCAGCCGAATCTACCGGCCCGCCGGCAGGCTCCTGAGGAACGGGTGGGCCCGCCGGTACCGGCGGGCGCCGCACCCCATCCGTGCGCTGCGGCGTCGGGCAGGTCGGCGAACGCGGGCCCGGGCATTTCGCAGGCGGTGAGCGACCGCGAGCGGATCCTCCGGGGCCATTCACCTGAGTACGGCCATACCTGTGACGGCGACATGAGGGTTTAACGTCCGCCGCACGGAAGGTATGTGCGGTAACGGGCCGAATGCAATTATTGAACGCACTCACACCGCTACGGCGTGCTACTGTCGATCTCAGTTGCAGTTGTGGTTCCCAAAACTTCAAGCGGTTCCACCGGCTTATTCGCCGCTGGAAGCCCTTGCTTATCTCCGGTTATTTCCCGGCGGGGCATCATCGCGGCGACCCGGTCATCCGCACATCGCGGGTCCCGGCGTACTGCCCCAAGGGAGACTCGACATGGCGTCCGGCACTGTGAAGTGGTTCAACGCGGCAAGAGGGTTCGGGTTCATCGAGCAGGACGCCGGCGGCGCCGACCTCTACGCCCACTTCGCGAACATCACCACCCCGGGCATCAATGAGCTGCTCGAAGGCCAGAAGGTCACCTACGACATCGCGCAGGGTCCGAAGGGCCCGCTGGCGGAGAACATCATTCCCGCCTGACGCGACACGCACTTCGTAGCTGGGACCCGCATCCCTCGGGGTGTCGGACCCAGCTGCGGACCTCTTCCGCAGTGTTCCCCTCCTGCGCAATGACACCCATCCGTGGGCTCCCTCCGGGCAAACGGACGTTTTCGCAGCAACGAGCCACATGCTCCAGCCGAAGCGCTCCGTCCCGAGCCGCGGCCCAGACTTTCGCCCCAAGGGCGTTGCCCGGCATCGCCCCTTCAAGCGCCCGTGCCCGCAGTTGTTTCTGTATGGAACAGACGCTTTCGCATTTCCTACGGCCCGTTCTCGTGTTTTCCCGTGCTGCTCTTCCGCCGCGGGAATTCCTTGATACGCGCCATGTCAAGGAAGGTTCTTTATGAACCCCACACGTACGAACGACCGCTCCTCTCGCTCACGCGGCCGCACCGGCAGCACCGCCTACAACTCGGCCGCAGGGTCCGGGCGGGGCAGCCGCTTCGGTGCGGCCTCCCCGAACCGTTCGGCGAGTCCGAGCCGTTCGGGCGGCTACGGGCGGCGACCCGCCGCACTCCAGGGCGAGTTCGCCCTGCCCAAAACGATCACCCCGGCGCTTCCCGCCGTCGAGGCGTTCGCAGACCTCGACATGCCCGGGGAACTGCTGGCCGCGCTCACCGCGCAGGGCCTGAGCGTTCCCTTCCCGATTCAGGGCGCGACCCTGCCCAACACCCTCGCCGGCCGCGACGCGCTCGGCCGCGGCCGCACCGGCTCGGGCAAGACCCTGGCCTTCGGCCTGGCCCTGCTGGCCCGCACCGCCGGACAGCGCGCCGAACCCCACCAGCCCCTGGCCCTGATCCTGGTACCCACCCGCGAGCTCGCCCAGCAGGTCACCGACGCCCTCACGCCCTACGCCCGCTCGGTGAAGCTGCGCCTGACCACGGTCGTCGGCGGCATGTCGATCGGCCGCCAGGCCGCTGCCCTGCGCAATGGCGTCGAGGTGGTCGTCGCGACGCCGGGACGCCTCAAGGACCTCATCGACCGTGGCGACTGCCGGCTGAACCAGGTCGCGATCACGGTCCTCGACGAGGCCGACCAGATGGCCGACATGGGCTTCATGCCCCAGGTCACCGCCCTTCTGGACCAGGTCCGCCCCGAAGGCCAGCGGATGCTCTTCTCCGCCACCCTCGACCGCAACGTCGACCTCCTGGTGCGCCGCTACCTCACCGACCCGGTCGTGCACTCCGTGGACCCGTCCGCGGGCGCGGTCACCACGATGGAGCACCACGTCCTGCACGTGCACGGCGCCGACAAGCAGCGGACGGCGACGGAGATCGCGGCACGCGAAGGCCGAGTGATCATGTTCCTCGACACCAAGCATGCCGTGGACCGCCTCACCTTGGACCTCCTGAACAGCGGAGTCCGCGCCGCGGCCCTCCACGGCGGGAAGTCGCAGCCGCAACGCACCCGGACCCTGGCCCAGTTCAAGACCGGACACGTCACCGTGCTCGTCGCCACGAACGTCGCCGCCCGCGGCATCCACGTCGACAACCTCGACCTCGTGGTGAACGTGGACCCGCCGACCGACCACAAGGACTACCTCCACCGCGGCGGCCGTACCGCTCGCGCAGGCGAGTCCGGCAGCGTCGTCACCCTGGTCACCCCCAACCAGCGCCGCGAGATGACCCGGCTCATGGCCGCAGCAGGCATCGTCCCCCAGACCACCCAGGTCCGCTCGGGCGAGGCCGAGTTGCACCGGATCACCGGCGCCCAGACTCCCTCCGGCGTCCCCGTGACCATCACCGCCCCGGTGGTCGAGCGCTCCAAGAGCACCGCCGCCGCCCGCCGCAGGCGCCGCCCCACCACGCCCGCGGCCGCCCGCCGCGCGAACGTGAGGCAGCCCTCCACCTTCGACACGGCGGCCTAGAACGTCCTGATGAGAAAACTGACCCATCTCTGCAGGAGGTACCTTTTGACGCTCGTCCAGATGCAACCCCACCCGCCGAAGCCCGACCCCGCACACCCGACGGTGGCCGAATCCACGGAGGTGGCCGCACTCCAGGTCTGCGACGACATGACCGTCGAGGTGGCCCTGTACGTCATGGCCAGTGCCCGCACGAGTCACCTCCTCGTCCGTGACGAGGACGGCCACCGCACCGGCATCGTCACTCGACCCGGGCTCACGGCCTTCCGCGACGGCCCGGCCTACACCGACCGGGTCCGACTGCGCGACATCCCCGTTGACCGCGGGGCGCTCACGTCCCCGCCCGTGGCCATGCGGCCCGAGCCCGTGTACGCGCCGCGCCACCGCCGGCTCGACGCCCTTCCCCTCGCCGGCGAACAAGGCAACGCCCCGGGCGCCCTCGCCCTCGCACGCTGACCCGCCTCACCTCGGCACCACCGCTCGTCCACCTTCTCCCCTGTGAGGCATCATGCGCTGCGTCATCGCCCGCTTCCCGTTCGACCTCACCAAGAGCGGCGTCCTGGAAACGATGAAGGGCGTCAAGCCCGAAGAGGTCACCGGCGAATCCGTGATCATCGGCCGCCGTACCTACCCCGCCAAGCAGGTCGGGCAGGTCATCACCCGCCAGGACCGCCGTGACTTCAGCGCCGGCGAAGTCCTCCGCGCCATGACCCAGCTCGGCTTCACCTGCCGCGGTCTTCCCCGGGTCGCCATGCCCGTACGCGCCCTCAGCCCGCTCCAGCAGGCATCCGCCATGCTCGGCACCTCCGTGGCCGTCTGACCCGGGTGACGGAACCGGCCGGGACCGGATGGGTACCGGCCGGCGGGCGCCGGCCGGAACCCGGCGACCCGAGTCGGTCGGACCCTTCGACGTACGACGCGAGATGGGCCGGCGAGGAGGCGATCGCGGCCTGTTGGTCCGCCTGGTCGACACCGGGTGCACACCCGTGGAGGTGACGGTCACACCCGCCCGCCACCGGCTTCGGTGAGGTCCCGGGTCATCGTCATGATGCCGGCGTACGACGGATCGTCGGCCTCGAACATCGCCCGCCGCACCACGCGCACCGCCGGGCTCACCGGCGCGGTGGCCTGAACCCCGCGACGCGGACGGAGAAGGCCGTTTCCCGGTCCGGGGACGGCTCCCGAGTGCATACTGGCGGGGTCGATCGGCGCGCGGGGGGACCAGTCGACGATGCGTCAGTTCGCTTCTCTGTAAGGCGGGTCGAGCCCACACTCGGCCGTCCCCGAGCCGAGGAGTGCCATGACCGACGAGACGCCGAGGAACGACGAGGTGCCCGACCCGGCCCGGTCGGCCTTCGAACTAAGCAGCAGGCTGGTGGTCTCCGGCCGGTACGAAGAGGCCCTGGCGGCGACGGACGAGGCCGCTCGGCTCTTCCGGGAGCGCATCGCCGGCGCTCGGACCGGCGGGTCCGACGACGCCCCGGGCGCGGCCGCGTCGCTCGCCTACCTCCTGGTGCTCCGCTGCGAGGCCCTGTCGAAGCTGGGGCGTTGGGAGGAGTGTCTGCGCACCGCCTCGGAAGCCGTGACCCTGGGGCGTGGCCGGCAGGCCGACGCGACCTTCGCCGCACCACTGGGGGCCACCCTGCTGGGCCTCGGTACCGCCCTGTGGGGACTCGGGCGTCCCCAGGAGGCCGTCGACGTGACCCGGGAGTCCGTCGGCCTGTATCGCCGGCTCGCCCGCGCGCACGCCTCCTACCGCCCGCAACTCGCCAACGCACTCAGTCAGTTCGGTGTGGTGCTGTCCCGGCTGGGCTTGCACGCCGAGGCGCTGAAGGTCACCAGGGAATCCGTCGCGCTGTACCGTCGGTTGGGCTCGACGGACCCGGCCGGCCACGCCGTCGGCCTCGCTCACGCGGTGAACAACCTGGCCCGCCGCCAATCGGCACGGAACCAGAAGCGCCGGGCGCTGAGGAGCGCCGAGGAGGCCGTGACGCTCTACCGACGGTTGGCGCAGGTCAATCCGGCGGTGCACCGGCGGGATCTGGCGATGGGACTCGGCAACGTGGCCCGGACGCGCTTCAGCCGGGAGGACTCACTGGCCGCCACCGAGGAGTCGGTCGCCATCCTCCAGGAGCTGGACCAAGCCGAACCCGGCGTCCACGGTGCGCTGTTCGCCGACGCGCTGTCCCTCCTCGCGGCGGCGCTCGCCGACCTGGGACGGCTCCGCGAAGCGGCCGAGGTCACCACCCGGGCCCTGGCGATGATGCGGGAGCAGGCCGCGATCAACCCCGTGGCACGACGGGGCGATCTCGCCCTGGCACTCGCGTTCCACGCCCGGGTACGGGCCGAGGCCGGGATCGACCTCGCCGAGGCCCTGGCCGCCGTCACGGAGGCGGTGGCCCTCATGCGCGAGCTCGCGGCCGAGATCCCGGCGCTGTACGCGCCCTCCCTCGCGGAGGTACGCGCTTTGGAGAGCCGACTCCGGACGATGACTCCGCCGCCCGGCGGCGACCGGTAGAGCTACGCGGCCGCCACTCCGGGCGCCGCCGCCACTCCGGGCGCCGCCGCCACTCCGGGCGCCGCCGCCACTCCGGGCGCCGCCGCCACTCCGGGCGCCGCCGCCACTCCGGGCGCCGGCGGCGCGGCCGCGGCACAGGGGTCGCAGGGGCGCCGGCGGTGGGACGGTGGTGCGCACGCGTGCCTGCGCACCAGCGTCTCCACGAGGTCCCCACTGGGATTCGACTCGGGTGGCGCGGGCGGGGGACGGGCGCAGGACGTACACGGGCCGGCAAGGCCCGATGTTCAAGGCGCGGGGTCCGGTGGCCGAAGGAGGGGGTGGCAGTCGTCCCCTCACCCCATGGAGTTCCCCGTGCGTCGTCCGCTTGTGATCCCGCGTCCCGTACTGGCCGCCGTCCTCCTGCTCGCCGCTCCCGTCGCTCTGGCGCCCGCCGCGTACGCCGACCCCGCCGACCACGCCGTTCAGGAAGCCGGGGAGCGCACGACGTACATCGTCACGCTCGCCCCAGGCGCCGATCCCGAGCGGGTGATGCGCGAAACCGGCGTCACGGAGGCCCGGTACGTGTACCGCAGCGCGGTGCGCGGCTTCGCCGCCGACCTGGACGGGCGGCAACTGGCAGCGCTGCGGGCGCACCCGGACGTCAGTGCCGTCGAGCGGGACGGTAGGGCGGTCGGGGCGCCGGTGGAGGAGGGGACTACAGGCCGTTGGTGAAGAGCAGCTCGTTGGGGCTGCTCTTGCCGACGGCGCTCAGGGCGTCCTTGGTCGACTCGGCGGAGAGGAACCCGGCGACTTCCACGGACGGCGCGGTCGGGTGGGCCTGCTTGTAGAGCGCGGCGACGCCGGCGGCGTGCGGGGAGGCCATGGAGGTGCCGTTCAGGGAGACGGCGCCGCCGCCGAGCTTCGCCGAGACGATGTCCTCGCCCGGCGCATGGATCTCCAGGCACGCGCCGTGGTTGGAGAAGGACGTCTCCTCGTCCCACCGGTTGGAAGCCCCGACCGTGTACACACGGTCGGCGGAGGCCGGGGAGACCTGGCACGCGTCCTTGGAATCGTTGCCGGCCGCGATCACGGGGAGGACGCCCGCGTCGGACAGCGCGGTCGCGGCATTGTTGAGGGTCACGGACCTGTCCCCGCCGAGGGAGCCGTTCAGCACGGCCGGCTGCTTGGCGTTCTTCAGCACCCAGTCGAATCCGGCGATCATCCCCGAGTACGAGCCCCGGCCCTCGCAGTCGAGGACGCGGACGCTGACGAGGTCGGCCTCGCGCGCGACCCCGTACGTCTTCCCCGCGACGGTGCCGGCGACGTGTGTCCCGTGGCCGTTGCAGTCCTGGCCCTGACGCCCGTCGGCCACCGCGTCGAAACCGAAGGTGGCCCGGCCGCCGAACTCGTCGTGGGCGTAGTCGATGCCCGTGTCGAGGATGTACGCGGTCACCCCGGCACCGCTGCCCTGGGGGGTGAACTGGCCGTCGCCCCGGCCGTTGGCCTTGTCCCACTCCCGCTGGTCGATCCGATCCAGACCCCAGGACTTGGCGGGAGCCCGGGTGCCCGGCGCGGTGACCGGCCGCGGCGGGGCCATGACCTTGACGTCCTGTTCCACCGCCTTCACGCCCGGGTTCGCGCGGACGATGTCCAACCGCAGCTTGTCGAGCGGGGCGGCGAACCCGTTGATGGCCTTGCCGTAGACGAAGGTCGGCTTCAGCTTGAGCCGCCGCGCGAGCTTCGCCGCGTCCACACCCGTGCCGAGGGTCACGATGTAGGTGCCGGGCACCCCGTTGGCGGCGGCCGTGGTCAGCGGCGCCGGGGTCGGCTCCGGCGTCGCGGCCGACGGGGAAGCGGTGGCGAGGGGGGCGCCGAAGGACAGGGCGGCGGTGACGGCGATCGCCGGTACGAGCCGGGTGCGTGGGGTCATGTCGGCGAGTGGATCATGCAGAAACGATCAGGTCCTACGACATCGCCCGGTGGTTCGGCCGCCGTCGGGGTCGTACCTGAATGCGCTCCGCCGAGCGGGCGTCCCCGCCGGGTCCGGGTCCGGACACCGTCCTCGTCCGCGCGACACTGGCAGAGTGACGGACATCGAACGGCAGACGGATCGGCGTTTGGAACGAGCCATCCTGGAGCTGCTGGAACGTCGCGCCCCGACCGCGACGATCTGCCCTTCCGACGCCGCACGGGCGGTGTACGACGGGGATGACGACGGCTGGCGCGCGCTCATGGAACCCGCCCGCGACGCGGCCCGGCGGCTGCTCGCGGCCGGCGAGGTGGAGATCACCCAGGCCGGCCGGCCCGTCGACCCGGCAAGGGCCCGCGGCCCGATCCGTATCCGTCGCGCCCGCTGACGATCCGGCAAGGAGGGTTTGCGGCGGGCGGACCGTGGCAGACGGCCTGAACACCACTGCTCAGCGCAGAAGTTGTCCATCGGTCGACTCCAGGAAGGGACATCCCGTGTCCGACGCGTACAGCTCCCCCAACGACACTCACGCCCACCACGCACCGGCTTACGCGCCCGCCACGGGCGGCAACGGCCTGGCCGTGGCCGCCCTGGTCACGGGCATCGCGTCCCTGCTGCTGCTCTGGCTGTGGTTCGTGGGCATTCCGCTGGCACTGGTGGCCATCGGCCTGGGCATAGCCGCCCTCCGCAGAGCCCGCGGTGGCGCCGGCCGGCGCGGTATGGCCATCACCGGCCTGGTCCTGGGCGCCGTGACCGTGGTCATCGCGGCGATCCTGGTGGCCGTCGGGGTGTCCATCCTCAATTCCGACGAGGGCAAGGACCTGCGGTCCTGCCTGGACAACGCCCAGACGCGGCAGGAGCAGCAGGACTGCTCGAACCGCTTCAACGACGACATGAACAACTGACCAGGCGGTTCGGGGGCCACCCCCTGGCCCGTGCCGGATTCCGGTCCGCACGGGCCAGGGGGTGGGCTGATGTCGGCCGAGATCCTGGGCCCGAGCGGCCCGCGATTCGATCGACCCGGGGACGCGGATTCCTTCGATCGCGGGATGATCCGGACGTCCGACCCACCCCCTCGAAGGTGCCCGAACAGTGACATTCGGTGAGATTCAGGCGCCCTGGTGGTGACCCGCCCCATAGGACCCACATCACATACGAGCCGGTCTAGTAGCCCCGAGAGGCCGACCTCGCCGCCTCACACCGGCTCTCCTGGCAACCAGCCCCCAGATCCGCCGGAGAGTCCGCGGTCCCCGACTGCGAGGGCGCGTAGTAGGAGGGGGCGTTGCCAGGCCGTCGGGGCGTCTGTAGAACTGGATGAGTCGCAAGGCGGCACGGGTGCTTCACCCGCCGCCGACGATCCCCTCTCCACCGCGTGAGTGGCTCACGCATGTCTCGGACATGCCGCGACCGCCCTTGTCCCCTTCGGAAGGTCTGTCCGTGTCCCACTCCGTCATCCGCCGCATCGCCGCTTCGAAGAAGTCCCTCGCGGGCACCGTCGTCGCCCTCGGTGTCGCCGGTTCCATGCTTGCCACGGTTCCCGCCCAGGCGGCCCCGACGAGCGCCAAGGCGATCGCCCAGCAGATGATCAAGGACCCGGCGCAGTTCGAAGCCTTCAACAAGATCGTCTCTCACGAGAGCGGCTGGAACCACACCGCCACGAACTCCTCCTCGGGCGCCTACGGCCTGGTCCAGGCCCTGCCGGCCTCGAAGATGTCCTCCGCCGGTTCGGACTGGAAGACCAACCCCGCCACCCAGATCAAGTGGGGCCTGGACTACATGAACTCCCGCTACGGCAGCCCCGTCGGTGCGTGGAACTTCTGGCAGGCCCACCACTGGTACTGAGCCACCAGCGGGCAGCAGACGCACGAAACGCCCGGCCGGGACTACCCGGCCGGGCGCTTTCGCGTGCGCGGCCACGCACGCCGGGCTCGCATGCGCCGGCGCTCTTCAGCGGCGCCGCCCCACGCACTGACGCCGTACCGCGACCGCGGTACGGCGTCAGTTTCGCGCTCGGGTGGGGTGTGGCGGGAGGCCGGGTCAGTCCGTGAACACCTGGACGATCCTGTCACCGGACACGGCGACGCCCGTCTTCTTGAAGTTGCAGTTCTTGATGGCGCCCGCGTGGGCTGCGCTCTTCAGCCAGCCGTCCACGTGCGTCTTCTCGTCGCCGCTGCCCCAGGCGATGTTCTCGGAGCCGGTGGTGAAAGTCGCTCCGGCCTTCGTCAGTCGGTCCTTGATGCTGGATCCGTCCGAGCCCGTGTGGTTGGTCGTCGTGTCGTTGGCGTACTCCTGCGCAGCCGCGGTGATCTTCGGGTCCACCGTCAGGGGCTCGCAGCCGGCATCCGTACGTGCCTTGTTGACCAGTTCGAGGATCTTGCCCGGGTCGCTCGCGGCCGGGAGCACGGTTTGTGCGGACGGGGCCGCGACGGCCACCGTGGTGGCGCCGACGGTTCCCGCGAGTACCAGCAGGGAAGACGCGCAGGCGATGGTGCACCGGCGCTGTATTCGACCAGATCCGGAAGCCATGGGGTACCTTCCTTCGTTCGGCTGGAAGCGGGGAGTCCAGCAGCCACGTCGCCGCTGGACCTCCAAGACCCGAGTCTGCGCCGAGGTCGGCCCGCCCGCATCTCCCGACGTCGAAACCGCAGGTGGGAGGGGGTGTACGGCCCGCGGTGGAGGGAGCCTGACCCGGTGATCCGGGTCGATCCGCCGCCTCGGCGGGGGCCAGCGGCCCGCAGCGCCGGTTCCGGCACGTCAGGAGCGGGGGAGCCCCCACGTCTGCAGGCTGTAGGGCCGGCCCTTCTCCTCGCCGGTGATCAGCGGTACGTCGAGCAGCCGAAAGCCCGCCTTGGTGGCCACGGAGACGCTGGCCCCGTTCTCGGCCTCCAGCTCCAGGATCAGTTGCTCCGTGCCCAGTTGCTCGAAGGCGTAGGCGGACATCACCCGTACCGCGCGTGCGGCGAGCCCCCGACCGCGGTGTGCCGGACCGATCGCGTAACCGATCTCGGTTCCCTCGGGAGCGCGCCGCAGCATCACCTCGCCGAGCGGAGCGCCTCCGTCGACGGTGATGGCGAGAAGGATCGTGGTGCCTTCCGCCCGTAGCTGCCGGGCCCGACCCAGGCGGACGCGGGCGGCGTCGTCGTCGAAGGGGGACACGATCGGTGTCCAGTAAGCGATGTCGGGATGGTCGAAGAGTCCGGGCATCGAGTCCAGGTCCGCTTCCGTCCAGTCGCGCAGGACGAGACCTTCTCCCGAAAGCTCGATCCGCTCGGGAAACGCCGGTGTTGTGCTGCTCATGATGAGGGTCCTCCGTGGCCTGTTCGCGACGAGGCAGGTTAACCGTGAGCAGGCCGGAGCGCACCATGATTTCCGCGGCGCTCCCGACATGAGGCCCCCGGCGTGACGCCCTCGGCACGACCCGCAGGACAGGTGCCCACCAAGTGCTAGCCGAGCGCGGCCGCCACGGCGGCCGCCGCGTGGATCCGCGCCGTGGGAAAGACGGGCACCGGACTGTCCTCGGCGCCCACGAGCAGCTCGATCTCGGTACAGCCGAGGACGATGCCCTCGGCGCCGGCCGCGACGAGGCCCGCGATGATCTCCCGGTACGCGGTCCGGGATCCCTCCCGCACGACACCGAGGCACAGCTCCTCGTAGATCACCCGGTGCACCAGGGCCCGCCCGTCGGCATCCGGCACCGACACCTCCAGTCCACCCGCCGCGAGGCGCCCCCGGTAGAAGTCCTGCTCCATCGTGAACGCCGTACCCAGCAGGCCGACCCGACGCAGGCCCTGCGCCCGCACCGCTTCCGCGGTGGCGTCGGCCAGGTGCAGCAGCGGAACCGAGACGGCCGCCTGCACCTGGTCGGCGACCTTGTGCATCGTGTTCGTGCACAGGAGCACGAGATCGGCGCCCGCGGCCTCCAACGACCGGGCGGCCGCGGCCAGCACCTCGCCCGCCTCGTCCCAGCGGCCCTGCGCCTGGAGTTGCTCGATCTCCGCGAAGTCCACGGAGTAGAGCACGCAGCGCGCCGAGTGGAGTCCGCCGAGCCGCTCGCGGGTGAACTCGTTCAGCAGCCGGTAGTACTCGGCCGTCGACTCCCAGCTCATCCCGCCGAGCAGGCCGATCGTCTTCATCGAGATGCCATCCATAAGCACGCACCTTAGCAAGCAGACGAAATCATAAGCATCCCTTTGGGTGACTCGTTGTGGACGGTGGCGTCGGCGGCGGTGTCAACCGCGGGCGAGGACCGGCAGCCACAGCGTGGAACCGGCGTGCACGGTGTTGACGGACACCCCGCCGGCCGGCTGGTGCTCCATGCCGAGCGCCTTCGGTACGCCGCCGGCCGCATCGGAACTGCCGACGGTGAGACGGAGCCGGTGACCGGCCGGCAGCCGGCGGGCGTTGGGGCACAACGGGATCCGGTAGTGCACCGTTTCACCGGGCGGCACGGCCGTCGGTGTCGTGCACGACATGGAGGGCCGTCCGGGAGTGCTCCGCTCCTCGTCGGCCTCGCGCAGGGAGGCCCGCAGCCAACCGGGCGAGATGACGAGGGACCTGCCCTCCTCGTCCACGGCCTCCAGGGCCACGATCCACGAGGTGTCGCAGTCCGTGATGGCCGCGTCGAGCCGCAACTCGATGTCGCCGGCGAAATCGAGGTCGGCCGCCAGTGGGGGAGTCGTCCAGCTCAGGGTGTCGGGGAGGTCCGGCCGGTGCGCGGCTCGCGACGGACGAGCCGCGGTCTCCGCGTGCGCGAGATAGCTGCGGCTCCCGTCGGTCCGGCCGTCCCGGACCAGGGCGCCGTCGGCCTGAAGCTTGAACGGGGTCAGTACCGCCTCGGGCGGCGGCCACCTGTCCGCGGTGCGCCACTGGTCGTCCCCGCCACCGGTGAGGACGTAGCGGATGGGTGGCCCCTCCATGATTCCCGTGTCACGTCCCTTGAGCCAGTGGTCGAACCAGGCGAGGGCCTCGGTGTGCAGGCTCTCCCAGGGCCAGTTGAGGCCTCCGGGGCCGAGGAGCGTCATCCGTACCGGGGGCCGCACGTCGTCGGCCAGCCGCTGGAAGCCCGCCCAGGTGTCGAACGTCGAAGGGAGGTGCACGGGGGCGTTGTCCCAGTCGCACCCGAGATGAACCGGGACGCCGATGGCGTCCAGCCGCGACATGAGGCTGCGCTCCTGCCACCAGTCGTCCCGGAAGGGGCGGCTGAGCGCGAGGTTCTGCCAGATCTCGTCCCACGGCTCGCTCGGGTAGGAGCCTCGCATGGCGCCCTGGAGGAGACCGAGTGCCGCTTCCCCGTTCATGGTCGCGGTCTTCGCGTGGACCCGAGGGTTCTGGAACAGTTTGCGCGCGGCTTCCAGGAGGGGACCGCGCAGCAGGTGCTCCGAACGGGTCGCGGCGACGGCCATGGCCACGGACCACCCACCGATGAAGGTCTTGTTCATCAGCCCGCCGGGCCGCACCAGGTCGTAGAGGTCGGAACTCAGCCCCACCGGGAAGATCGCCTTCAGGTGCGGCGGGGCGGCCGTGGCGGCGGCCATCTGGGCCATGGCGTAGAAACTGATGCCGATCATTCCGACATGCCCGGACGACCAGTCCCGAGTACCCGCCCATTCGACTACGTCGTACAGATCCTGACGCTGCTGCTCGTCGAAGATGCTCCACCGGCCGCCCGAACCGGCCGTGCCCCGTTCGTTGACGATCACGTGCACGTAGCCGCGGGGCACGAAGAAGTCGCTCTGCCCGGCTTCGACGATCGGCAGCGGGATGCCGGACGTCTGGATCTGCCGCGGGTACGGGGAGGCGGCGACGAGGACCGGGTACCGGCCCGGCGCCGCGGGACGGCGGACATCGGCCAAGAGCTCGACTCCGTCCCTGAGCCGGACGGTCACGTTCAGTTCCGTGGTGACGGCGAACTCGGCGGAGGAGAGGTCGGTGTACTCGCGGCCGCTGGTCTGCGGACCGTTCAGCCTGCGTTCGGCGCTGTGCTGGGTCATGTCTTTCACCGTTTGCGTGGGGAGGGGAGATGCCTCGCGTGTCCCGGTGATGGCTACCGGGATGCCGCCGCCCCCATGTGCGTCCGTTCAGGTGGCGCGCCGGACCGCCGGCGTCACCTCCCGCGCATCGAAGCCCCCGCGACCAGGTCACCCGCGGGTCGGCGGGCGCGCTCGGCCGATCCCGTCGAGTACCTCGGACACGCGCGTCAGCCGGGTCTCGCGTTTCAGAACGGCTTCGCCGATGGCGGTCTTCTCCGCGTCCGGCAACCGCGCCCGGTGCTCACGCTCGACGCCGTTTCCTGTGCCGGTCAGCCCCGTCCGCCGCTTGCACGCCACGTCGGCGGTCGCGAGCTGCTCTGCGGGCCGGCGGGTCAGGCTTGCCGGCCCTGATCGGGCAAGCGCCGCCGTCGCTGCCGGTGGTCTCCGGAGAGCTTCAACGCGACGGCGCCGACGGGGGCGACGGCGATCATCAGCGCACCACAGCCGACGAGGACGGCGGGGGCGCTGGTCCGGTCGAGGAGGAAGCCGCCGAGCGCCGCTCCGAGAGGCGAGGCCGTCAGGAGTACGGCGCCGCGTGCTGCGAGCACCGACGTGAGTGCCTCGGCTGGTGCCCGGCCCTGGATCAGGGTGATGGAGAGCGCGGAATAGGGGCCGTAGAGGAGCCCGGCGAAAGCGAAGCCGATCATGGAGGGGGCGGGGGAGTGCGTGAAGGCGAAGGGGAGCATGCCGATGCCGTGTCCCGCGACGATGCCGAGTATCGCCGGCCACAGCGGCAGCCGCTTGGCCGCGCCCAGCGCGAGGGCGCCGATGACGGCTCCGATGCCGAACGCGGTCCAATAGGAGCCCAGGAGCCCCGCGCCGGCATGGAGGTTCCCGGATACGAACAGGGGCAGGGCGACTTCGACAGGGCCGAACGCGAGGTTGAACACCCAGGTCACCACGAGCAGGCCGAGGAGTTCCGGCCGGCGGAGCAGAATGCTCAGCCCTCGCTGCGCGCCGGTCACCGGCGCCGCCACCGGCTCCGACGTGGGAGGCACAACGGTGCGGCCGGCCTGAAGAGCGAGCACGGCGAACGTGGCGGCGTCGAAGCCGATGATCCAAGCCGGGGACACCGCTCCCACGAGAAGACCCGCGAGAGCCGGTCCCACGATGGTCGCGCTCCACAGACTGGTGCTGAGCACACTGTTGGCCGTCAGACGCTGTTCGTCGGAGAGCAGGGGGACGAACAGGGAGTGCTTGCCGGCCTTGCCCCAGGCGTGCAGCAGCGAGGAAGCGCCCAAGAGCCCGACGTACACGGCCGGCGCGAGCAGCCCCGCCGCGTGCGCGAGCGGGATCGCCCCCAGCAACACCGCCCGCAACGCGGAATCGATGACCAGGAGCCGGCGTGCGGAAAGGTGCCGCATCCACCTTCCCAGGATCAGCGCGCCCAGGGCACCGGGAAGGACGTAGGCGGCGACGGCCATGCCGGCCAGCGCGCCTCGGCCGCCGTCGTGCCCCAACGCGAACGCCAGCCACGTCACGGCGACGACGGACATGCCGTCACCCAGATCGGACAGCGCGAAGACCGGCAACAGCCGCCGAAACGTCCGGTCGGCGAACAGCGAGCGGTAGGGGCCGGGCACCAGGCGCCCCGGGGCAACTGAGAACATGCGGGTCACGGTCGTCCTTCAAGCACGCTTGAAGTCAAGGCCGAACGCGTGGTTGAAACCGGACAAGAAGGAGGGCCGGCATGCGGTACCTGCCCATCGGTGAACTCGCGGACAAGGCCCGCGTGCGCGCTTCGACACTGCGCTACTGGGAAGAGCGCGGCCTACTGCCCGGCGCTCGCCGGGAAGGCGGACGCAGAACGTGGCCCGCGACCACCGTCCGCCGGATCGCCCTGATCAAGATGGCCCAGCGAGCCGGATTCACCCTCGCGGAGATCACGCAGTTGCCGGCCGGCGACGCCACACCGTCCGCCACCCGCCAGTGGCGGGACATGGCCACGCGCAAGCTGCCCGAACTCGACCAGCACATCGCAGCGACCCAGGCCCTGCGGCAGGCGGTCGCGGACTGCCTGGAGTGCGGCTGTATGAACTTCGACGAGTGCGTACTGCTCCAAACCACGGGCACCACACCATGACCGGCGGGAGCGTCCCGACGTCCTGCGGCTGCCGGCGGGAGACCTGGGCCGTCTCTTTCGGATCTTGCCGGGCGGCGCGGGTCAGGCAAGATCCGGAAGAGACGGCCTAGGCGCTGAGCCGGGCGGGACGAGGCACGCGCCTGGAATGCCGACCGGGCGCACGGTGTCGGGCGGGACGCGCCGCGACAGGTGCCACCTCGGCGGGCCGGGTGGCTGCCGGCTGCGACGGGCGGTCGTCCTGCGACGACCCGAGGAGGATCTCCTCGTACCTGCCGAGCGCGAGAACACCGCACAGGAGGGCGGGCAGGAGCACGATCACGGCGATGAGCATGGGCGTCCCTTCGGCGGCTGTTTGTCCCGCGTCTGCCCGCGACCGCGCGAGGGAAGCGTCCGGCCTCACGACGCGGCCGCACCGAGCGCGAGAGCCCGGCCGGAAAGTCAGCGCCCCTGCGGCGTGTGTCCGGCCGGGACGGTTTCCCGCGGTGCCACCGGCCCGGTTCGACGGGAACCCCTCGCGCCCGCCCCGCACAAAGCACCGTTCACGCCCCCGAGATCGATCGCCGGCTGTCGGGTGCCGGCTGTCGGGGTGCCGGCCGCCGCGGCGCCGGCCGGCCGGCCGGTGGGAGGCCGACCGGCTTACCGCGATCAGACGAGGTCGAACCGGTCGAGGTTCATCACCTTGTTCCACGCGGCCACGAAATCACGTGCGAACTTCTCTCCCGCGTCCTTGGACGCGTACACCTCCGCGATCCCCCGGAGCTGCGCGTGCGAACCGAAGACGAGATCGACCGCGGTGGCCGTCCACTTGGGCTCACCCGTCGCGTGATCCCGACCTTCGAACACGTTCTCCGCCGAGTCCGACGCCTTCCACACCGTGCCCATGTCGAGCAGGTTGACGAAGAAGTCGTTGGTCAACGTCTCCGGGCGGTCGGTGAACACGCCGTGTGGGACCTGCCTGAAGCCGGTGTTCAGGGCCCGCATGCCGCCGATCAGGACCGTCATCTCGGGTGCGGTCAGGTTCAACAGGTTGGCGCGGTCCAGCAGAAGCGTCTCCGGCGACAACTTCTCTCCCGCCGGGAGATGGTTGCGGAACCCGTCCGCCTTCGGTTCGAGCACGGCGAACGTCTCCACGTCGGTCTGCTCCTGCGAGGCGTCCGTACGTCCCGGCGCGAACGGCACTGCGATGTCGTGCCCGGCGTTCTTCGCGGCCTGCTCGACGGCCGCGCACCCGCCCAGCACGATCAGGTCGGCGAGCGAGACCCTCGTTCCGTCCGTCCGGGAGCCGTTGAACTCCTGTTGGATCCCCTCAAGGGTCCGCAACACCTCGGCCACCTCGGGCAGGTCATTGACCTCCCAGTCCTTCTGCGGAGCGAGCCGGATCCGCGCCCCGTTGGCCCCACCCCGCTTGTCGGTCCCGCGGAAGCTCGCCGCCGACGCCCAGGCGGTGCTCACCAACTGGGAGACGGACAAACCCGAAGCGAGGATCCTGCCCTTGAGGTCGACGACGTCCTCGTCCGACACCAGCTCGTGATCGACCGCGGGGACGGGGTCCTGCCACAGTTGCGGCTCGGGGATCCACGGCCCGAGGTAGCGCGACAGCGGGCCCATGTCGCGGTGCAACAGCTTGAACCAGGCCTTGGCGAACGCCTTCGCGAGCTTGTCCGGGTTCTCGTGGAAGGACTTCGCGATCGGCCCGTAGATCGGATCCAGTTTCAGCGCGAGGTCCGTCGTCAGCATCATGGGAGCGTGCCGCTTCGACGGATCATGAGCGTCCGGCACGGTGTCCCGGGCCGAGGCATCCGTGGGCGTCCACTGCTTCGCGCCGGCCGGGCTCGTCGTCAGCTCCCAGTCGTACCGGAACAGGTTGTCCAGGTACCCGTTGTCCCACTTCGTCGGCTCGGAGGTCCACGCACCCTCCAGCCCGCTGGTGAGCGCGTCGACGCCCACGCCGCTGCCGTGGGTGTTCCTCCAGCCGATGCCTTGCTGCTCGATCGGGCACGCCTCGGGCTCGGGGCCGATGTACTCGGCGTCCACCGCGCCGTGGCACTTGCCGAACGTGTGACCGCCGATGATGAGCGCGGCCGTCTCCTCGTCGTTCATCGCCATGCGCCCGAAGGTCTCGCGAATGTCGCGGGCGGAAGCCACCGGATCCGGATTGCCGTTGGGGCCTTCCGGATTGACGTAGATCAGCCCCATCTGCACGGCCCCGAAAGGACCGGTGAGTTCCCGGTCGCCGCTGTAGCGCTCATCACCGAGCCAGGTGTCCTCGGGACCCCAGAAGATCTCCTCCGGCTCCCAGATGTCCTCCCGGCCGAAGGCGAATCCGAACGTCTTGAACCCCATCGACTCCATGGCGCAGTTGCCGGCGAACACCAGGAGGTCGGCCCATGAGATCTTCCGGCCGTACTTCTGCTTGACGGGCCAGAGCAAACGGCGCGCCTTGTCGAGGCTCGCGTTGTCCGGCCAACTGTTGAGGGGGGCGAAGCGCTGAGCGCCGGCCCCGCCACCGCCCCGACCGTCCGCGATGCGGTACGTACCGGCGGAGTGCCAACTCATGCGGATGAAGAGCGGCCCGTAATGGCCGTAGTCGGCGGGCCACCAATCCTGCGACGCCGTCATCACCTCGAAGACGTCCCGCTTCAGCGCGTCGACGTCCAGGGTCGCGAATTCCTTCGCGTAACTGAAGCCCTCGTCCATCGGATTGGCCTGAGGCGAATGCTGGTGCAGAACCTGAAGATCAAGCTGATTCGGCCACCAGTCACGATTCGACCTGGGGCGAGTCGGCGCGGGAGTCGGGGCAGGAATTACTGGGTTCTCGCTGTCGCTGCCGGACACGTCCGTCCTTCTTCCTGTGTCGGTGTTTCCATCGGTTGGCTGCTTTGCTCTTGGCGCTTTGTGGCACGAACGACGCCGATGATCGAGCGTGTGTCGGCGCGTCCGTATGGTCGCGCACCGGAGAGCTCGCCGTTACGAGAACACGCGGGGCACCTCCGCACAACAAGCAGTCGAAAGGAGAATCGAGACCCCGCCCGCGGGAACCGGAATGAGTCGATATTCCGATCATCTCGAATGGAAAGGATCGGGGGCCATCGAACCGACCCGTCAAGGCCGTCAGCGCCTTCCGTCAAGAGCGGCCCCGCGTGCCTGGCGCCGTGACACGGTGAACCATTCCGGTCACAGCACTAGACTCCCCTTGTCCCCGCCGAGCCTGAAAAGGTGAGCCGATATGAGTGACCTGTTGGAACGGCTGAGAGGGCGCGGCTGGCGGATGACTTCCCAGCGGCGTGTCGTCGTCGAAGTCCTCGACGGCGACCACGTGCACCTCACGGCCGACGAGGTGCACGCCCGCGCGGTTCAGTGGCTGCCCGAGATCGCCCGAGCGACCGTCTACAACACCCTGGGCGAGCTGGTGGCGCTCGGCGAGGTGGTGGAGGTCTCCGTTCAGGGTCGCGCGAAGCGCTTCGACCCCAACGCGCACCATCCGCACCAGCACCTGGTGTGCTCCGACTGCGGCGTCATCCGTGACGTGCACGTGACCGGCACACCGGCCGAGCTGCCCCCCGAGGAGAGGTTCGGCTTCACGGTGTCCGAGGTCGAGATCACCTACCGCGGGCTGTGCCCGTCCTGCGCTTCCGGCCGCTGACTCATACGCGAGGAGCACCCCTGACATACACGCGAGGAGCACCCCCCGGCACCCGGGGCGGCAGCGATGTGTGACCCGGCCGTAGGGTTGCCGGGCGAGGGTCGAGGCGCGGACGGGAGTGGTGGAAGTCGGCGGCAACCTCGCGCCCGAGACTCGGACCGAACCGGACCGAGAGGGGCGGAGCGTGAGGAGGGGCATGAACCCACTGGAACTCGTCGAGATGGAGATCCGACGTCACGACTGGAGCGCGATGCTCTGTGGTTGTGGCGAGACGGCAGACCATGTTCCGGCGCTGCTCCTCGAGTTGGCCGGGCAGGCGGAGAAGGGGGCCGGGATCGGCTACGACGGTGTCGAGCGGCACGTGGTGTCACCCGCCGACATGTTCCTTGAGCCGTCCCTGCCGGTCGTCTCGGTCATCATGGCCGTGCTGGCCTCGCGAACTCCCGCGTACAGCCGTGACGCCTACACACAGATGCTTCTGTTCATCCTCACTGCTGATACGCAGGCACCGGTACCGGCCCTGCGGGGCCGCGACGTCGCGGCCGAATGCGAAGCCGAGGTCCGTCGGGGACTGTGGCACCTCTACGCCGAAGTCCTGTCCGGTGCGAGCACCAATTCAGCAAGTTACGCGTACGAGATCCTCACCCTGCTGGAGGAGGATCAGGAACGGCTGAAGCAATTGCAGGGGACCGCCGGAGAAAGGCTTCCCTGGGACCTCCGCCCCTGATCGGTGCGCTCCGCGGGGACACCCGGCGCTCCTCAGCGAGCCGCGGTCCAGGGACTGAGCCCCCAGCGGAACGTGTGCAGGTCGCCCGGCGCGAGCTCCACCAGGCCGGCCCCGCTCCGGAACGCGTCGGGCGGACAGGACATGGGCTCCACGGCGAGGCCTCGCCGTCGGTCCGGGACGGGCAGGGTGTCACCTGTGTACACCTGGAGGTACGCCGCCCCCTCGCCCAGCCACAGGTCGCTGCCGTGGGAACCCGAAGGGTGCGCGATCCGCACCACGGCCCGGCCGGCGGAGTCCCGTTCCAGTTCGGTGAACGGGGTGTCCAGGTGCTGCGGGCCGAGCACGCGAGGCGTACGGAAGTCGAACTCCGTGCCCTCCACGGGTCGCGGAGTGAGGGGCGCTCCCTGATCGGCGGGCGGCAGCCACGCCCGGGCCGGGAGGGTCACCACGGCCTCGTCGACCCGTTCGGTGCCCACCGTCAGGTAGGGGTGCTGGCCGACCCCGTAGGGCGCGGCACTCCCCCCGAGGTTGCGTGCCGTCACGGTGACCGCCAGCCCCTGGGACCCGAGCGCATACTCCGCACGAACGCCGAGGTGGAAGGGGTAGCCGGGCTGCGGGAAGAGGGTGGCCGCGAGCAGGAGGCGGTCCTCGGCACGCTGCAGCGGCTCCCACGAGGCCCAGCGGAGCAGCCCGTGGATGGCGTTCCCGGCCTCCGGTTCGGTCAGCGGGAGCTGGAGTTCCTCACCCTTCCAGTCGTACCGTCCGCCGCTGACGCGGTTCGGCCAGGGGGCGAGGAGCTGCCCACGACCCCCCGTGATCGGCTCGTCGGCGGTGTAGCCGTCCAGGACGGGCCGCCCGCCGACGGTGTAACCGCGCAGCCCGGCTCCGAGCTCCACCACGACGGCGCTCTGCTCACCGCTGCGCAGCAGGAACTGCTGTCCGGTCGGGCTCTCGGGCATCGGGCCTCCAGGTCGGGGTGCGGGCGGAGCGGGTGGGCGTGGTCGGCGACTACGGGGACGCCGGTGTCGGGGCGGGCGTCGAAGTGGGGGCCGGGGCGAGCCGGAGCGTGAGGACGTAGGAGACCACGACCGCCACGATCACGACCGGCATCACCGTGAGGCCCTGCGTCCCCAGGAGAAGGGTGGCGAGCAACACGGAGGTCATCGGCAGTCTCAGCATGGACACGCACAGCGCACCGACACCCATGGCGAAGCCGGACGTCACGTCCAGCCCGGGGAGGTGCGCCATGGCCAGGCCCAACGTCGCCCCCACGAACATCGAGGGGAAGACCGGGCCGCCGCGGAAGCCGCTGAGGGACAGGGCGTAGGCGAGCGCCTTGCAGAGCACGAGGAGAACCAGGGCGCCCACCGAGTAGCCCGCTTGGCCGGCCAGCAGCGGCCCGAGCGCGTCCTGGCCGGAGTAGAGGACTTCGGACGCCTCCTTGCCCGTCGACTCGGCGTACACCAGCGCCACCACTCCCACGAGGGCGCCGACCAGGACGGTGACCGGCACCCGTCGGCGCTCGACCCGGTGCTGGAGGGACAGGCCCATCCGGCGGATCCCGGTGCCGGCGAGTGCGGCCAGTGCCCCGATGACGATGGCCCAGCCGAACCCGGCGAGGTCCGGGCGTGCGGCCTGCGGGACATGGTGGAGGACCAGCGAGAAGGTGCCCAGGCCCGTCCACGATCCCAGACCGGTGAAGAAGAGCGCGCCGATACCGGCCGAGAGGAGGCCCGGCACCATGGCGATCGCCATCATCGCGCCGCCCAGACCGGCCGCCTCCATCAGGAGGAAGGCGCCGAGGAGCGGTGACCCGAGCAGCGTGCTGACGGCCGCGAAACTCCCGGCGGCGCCCAGCAAGGCGCTCGCCTCGGGCTTGATGTCACGATTCACCGCCCGGCCGAAGAAGACGGCCAGGCCACCGCCCAACGCGATGAGGGGCGCCTCGGGACCGAGCACCACGCCCGCGCCCAGCGAGGCCACGGCCGCGAGTGCGATACCGGGGAGGTCGATCGGCTTCGGCGCGCCGGTGGTGACGAGGCCTTCGGCCGGCTTGTGCCCGGCCTCGCCCGGCAGGTGCCGGATCGTCAGCGCCACCAGCAGCCCGGCCAGGGCCAGAAGGGGGATCGGCCACCACGACGGCGTTCCGTGAAACCCCAGCGCCCGGGGGAGGTCGGTGTAGGTCAGCGACTGGAGTTCGGACACGAGCGCGAGGAAACCGAAGGCCGCCGCGGAGACCGGGATGCCGAGGAGCGCCGTCATCACCAGCAGAACGGCGTACCCGCGGGTGCGGATCACCGCGAACGGATCCGGCGGAGGCGGGGCGACCGGTCCGGCGGGGGTGGCTGACATGCTCATCGTCTCCTCGGCAGCTGAGGCCATCTGCAACGCGTCGGCCGACAAGCCCCGATGATTGGTACCACGGGACGGCCGCATGTTCCGGAAGGTCCGGCGCGCGCTCGCCCGGGGAATGTCGCGACCGTCATCCCCCTGGACCAATCGGCGGCCGGGGGGCCGATGCGGTGCCGGGGTGGGGCTCGGGCGAAGGCGTCAGGAGTACAGCGACATCGCCCGCCGCGGCCGCCGGTGGCGTCGACCGGGTGGCGGCGGTGAGTTGTCCGTCCGGGCGCACCAGGAACAGCGTGTCGTACCCGGCGGGGATGCCCCCCTCCTCCACCTCGACGGTGACGATGCGGGCGCCCGCCGCGTACCGACGGGCCAGTTCAGGCCGGTTCAGACCGGCGGAGAACAGCACCTCGCTGCCCGTGTACGGGGCGACCACCCCATGGCTGTGGGTGGGAGGCATCAGGCGGTGGACGGCGCCGTCCGCCGTCTCCTTGAGGGTCATCAGGGCGAGGGCGTTGAAGTCGTCCTCGTCGGTGAGGAGGAGGACATCGGTGATCCCCTCCAACTCGGCTCCGGCTCCGGTGGCGGCGGCGAGGAGTTCGCCCGGGGCCAGCTCCAGGCCGGCGTCCTTGATGCTCTGGCGCTGGCGGTCCAGGCCCGCCCACATCAGGACGTCCAGGCCCGCCGAGCGCAGCGCACCCCCCAGAGCCACCACCCAGGGATCGCCGCCGACGAGCAGTGGCCGCGAGCGTGCCGAACGCCGGACGGCGAGGAGCCGCGCGGCGGGAACGGCGGTCAGGCCGTAGACCATGACGGTGGCGACGATCACGACGAAGGTGGTGGGCAGGATCTTCTCCGCGCCCCCGATCCCGGCCTGTACGAGCGCGACGGAAAAGGTGGAGGCGGTGGCCGCGGCGACGATGCCGCGCGGCGCCATCCAACCGATGAACCACCTCTCCCGGTAGGGAACATCGGTGCGGACGGTCGACAGCAACGCCACCAGGGGTCTGACCACGAGAACGAGGACAGCGGCGAGGCCGAGGGCCGGCAGCACGACGTGACGCAGCGACTGAGGGGTGACGGTGGCGGAGATCCCGATGAACAGCAGCCCGATGATCAGCGAGACCAGGGTTTCGAAGAACGGCCGCCGTGCCGGCATGTCCAGCCCCGGCAGATTGGCCAGGGCCATGCCCATCACGACGGCGGCGATGAGACCGGTGTCGTCCCGCAGGGCGTCACAGCCGGCCGCCACCGCGACCACGGCGGCGAACTGCGTGGTCGTGCCGAGCACCTCGTCGAGGGTGAGGAAGCGGAGCAGCAGCCAGAGCACCGCCGCGCCGATGGCGCCGCCGATCAGCCCGATCGCCGCGCTGACGCCGAACGCGCCCAGTTGGGCGGCCAGACCGGGCTGTCCGCCGGCCAGCACTCCGTGGAAGACGAGCGCGCCGAGGATGCCGCCGACCGGGTCGATCAGGGAACCCTCCCAGACGAGGACGCGTTGCAGTCGCTCGGTCGGGCGGACGAACTTGAGCAGTGGTCCGACGACGGTCGGGCCGCTGACCACGAGGATCGCGCCCAGCATCACGGCCGCGCTCAGCGACACGCTCATGATGGGGACGGCGAGCAGCGCCGCCGACACGAAGGTGACCAGGGCGCCCAGCCAGATGAGCCGCACCACGACCGTGCGGGTGTGGCCCTTGAGATGGCGCAGGTCCAGGCCGAGGCCGGCGTCGTAGAGGATCACCGCGACGGCGAGCGAGACCAGCGGCGAGAACGCGTCACCCAGCAGTTTCTCGGGGTTGACGTCGTCGGTCAGGACGCCGGCGACGAATCCGGCCGGCAGCAGCAGGAGGATCGCCGGGACGCGCATCAGGTTCGCCAGCAGTTGGCAGCCGACGGCGAGGGCCACGATCAGCCCGACGCCGATCAGTACCTGGCTCGATGTCATCGCGGCCCTCCAGGGATGCCGTGCCGGCCTGGCCCGCGACCCGAACGATGCCGCGGCCGACGGGGACCGCCGCGGTCCGCTCCACGCGCCGGGGTGTCACTCGGCCACGTCCTCGTCGGTGAGGGGTTCCAGCACCCCGTGGGTGTCGAGGCGGTACAGGACGACCAGCGCGGGGCCGATGAACACCAGGGCGACGAGCGCGACGACGAGCATCCACTGGAGCGGCGCGCTCGCTCCGGCGCCCTGCTGAACCGTCAGCGAGGTGGGCACCAGGTAGGGCCGCTGCGCGAACCCCCAGGCCGCGACGAGCAGTGCCACCACGGCGACGGAGGAGTATCGCGCCCACCCGGCCGCCTTGCCGGAGATCAGCCAGGCGGTGAACGCCAACGCCACCACGGCGATCAGCAGGAGGACGAGCCCGGCGCCGTGGGTGAGTCCGTGATGGACGTACGAGGCATGGGGGTCGGTCACGGTCAGGCCGAGCACGCCGACGATCAGCAGAGCGCCGCAGCCGATCCACGCCCGGAGACGGAAGTAACCCATCAGGTCGGGGGCGTCGAACCGGCGGGCGTCCACGGTGAGGAACACCGCGCCGAGGAAGGCGGTGGATGCCACCGCGACGAGTCCCGCCATGATCGAGGTGGTGTTGGCCCAGGCATGGGCCGTGGCGGGGGTTCCGGGCGCGACGCGTCCGGAGGCCACCGAGCCGATGACCGTGCCCAGGAAGAACGGTGTGAGCAGGGACGAGACGGCGAACATGGCGCCGTAGATCCGGCGTCCCGCGAGCCCCCTGGTGGGCTTGCGCAGCGCGAACCCCGCGCCGCGCAGGACCATGCCGATGGCGGCGAGTGCCAGGGGGAGCCAGAGCGCGGTGAACACCGTCTGGAAGAAGACGGGGAACCCGGTCCACATCAGGATGAACGCGAAGATCAGCCAGACGTTGTTGACCTCCCAGACCGGGGCCATGGCGTGGTCGATCAGCCAACGGGGCCGTTTGCCGCGCTCGGCCCCGCCGGCCAACAGATCCCAGAAGCCGGCGCCGTAGTCGACCCCGCCGCCACAGGCGTAGGCGGCGATCACGAGCAGCAGGATCCAGGCGACGATGCTGGCCGTCACAGTTCGCTCCCGGGGTCTCGACGGGTACCTGACGCGCCGACGGCCGTCTCCGGGCGGGGACCGTACGGCGTGTCGGTCTCCGGGTCGTCGGAGAGCACGCGCGCGGATCCGGCGTCCGCGAGCCGCCAGCGGGTGCGCATCTTGAGCAGCACGCCGAGGAACGCGCCGAAGATCAGGACGTAGATCACGACGACGAGGCCGAACATGATCCACAGGGAGGAGGCGGGGGTACCGGTCACCGCTTCGGAGACCCGCATGTTCTGGTAGACGATCCAGGGCTGGCGCCCCACCTCGGTCATGATCCAGCCGCACTCCACGGTCACGAGGCTCGCGGCGCCGGCCACGGCCGCACACCGGAAGAACCACCGCGACTTCGGCAGGTCGCGGTGCTTCCACCAGCACCAGGCGTACCAGAGCGCCAGCAGGATCAGCACGCTCCCGATGGTCGCCATGATGTCGAAGGCCCAGTGCGCGATGGTCGCCTGGGTGGCGGTGGGGCGGTCGGACGCCGGTACCGAACTCAGCCCGGTGACCTTCGTGTCGGGACTGAAGCCGGCCAGGATGGAGTCCAGCCACGGGATCTTGATCCCGCCCTTGACACTGCCGTCCTCCTGGAGCCGGCCGAACAGGTACTCGGGCACGTGCGTGTCCGTCTCCCAGACCAACTCCGCGGCGGCGAACTTGATCGGCTGCTTGAGGAAGACCTGCCGGGCGATGTTGTCGCCCAGGATGAACTGCACGGGGGTGAGGATCGTGGCGAGGGTGAACGGCACGGTGAAGCCGAGGCGGTGATAGCGGTCGCGACGTCCGCGCAGCCAGCCGACCGCGTACACGCCGGCCACCACGTAGCCCGCGGTGAGGAACATCGCGACCACGAAGTGCCAGTACTGCGGGCCGAACATCGGTGTGAAGATGGCCTGTTGGACGCTGACGTTCACGGGCCGGCCGTCGGCGTCGAGAGTGAAGCCCTGGGGGGTGTTCATCCACGAGTTGGCGGCGATGATGCCGAACGCGCCCATCAACGCCGCGATCGGCATCGGGACGCCGAGCCAGAAGTGCGTCTTCGGCTTCAGGCGGCGCCAGCCGTAGAGGTAGATGGCGATCAGGATCGCCTCCAGGAAGAAGGCCCACGCCTCGATCCCGAAGCCGAGACCGAAGACATCGCCCCAACGGCCCATCATGCCCGGCCACAGCAGCCCGAACTCGAAGGACAGCACGGTGCCGGTGATGATGCCGATGGCGAACTGGACGGCCATCACCGCGGACCAGCGACGGGCCAGCAGCAGCGCCACCGGGTCGGAGGTGCGCAGGCCCCGGTAGTGCATGACCAGGGTGATGAACGGCAGCGCCACTCCCAGTGGGACCAGGATGATGTGCGAGGCCAGGGTGAAGGCCATCATCTCCCGTGCGGGCAGCAGTTGCGCGGGGGCATCCGCCAAGAGGCGTGCCATGGTGCTCATACGGGTCTCCGTGGCTCGTTCCGGGCGACCGAGGGGTCGGCCGGTGGGCTGGACGGGGAGCGGGGCGCGGCAGCCGTGACGTCCGGGCCCGCCGCGGTGAACGCGCGCTCGCGACGCGAGCCCGAGGCGAAGACCACGGCCCAACTGAGCAGGGCGCCCGCCCGGCTGCGGAATCCGGTGAGGAAGACGATGTGGATGAACAGCCAGATGAGCCAGCCGATCAGCCCGGAGGCGTGGAAACGGCCCATCTTCACGACGGCCCTGCTCCGCGAGATGTACGCCGCACTGCCGAGGTCCAGGTACCGGAAGGGGCGGGGCTCACGGGTCCGGCCCTCGACGAAGTGGCGGATCCGGCGGCCCGCGTAGGCACCGCTCTGCATCGCGACCTCGGCGAGGCCGGGCAGCTTGTCCAGGCTCATCAGGTCGCCGACCACCCGGATCTCCGGATGGCCGGCGATGCTGAGGTCGGGCAGGACACGGATGCGGCCCGCCCGGTCCTGCTCGGCGCCCGTCGCCCGCGCCAGCGCCGTCGCCAGCGGGGGCGCCTCGACCCCGGCGGTCCAGAGCACCGTGCGTGCCTCCACCCGGTCGCTGCCGCCGTCCTTGTGGCTCACCGTCAGGCCCCGGTCGTCGACCCGGGTGACGATCGACCGAAGGTGGACCTCGACGCCGAGGTCGTCCAGGGTTCGGGCGGCGCGGCGGGAGAGTACCGGTCCGAAGGCGCCGAGCACTCCGTCCGATCCGTCGAAGAGCAGGACCCGTGCCTGGCCGGGATCGATGGTGGAGAACTCCCGTTCGAGGGTGTGGCCGGCGATCTCCCGGATCTGCCCGGCCAGCTCGACCCCGGTGGGGCCCCCGCCCACCAGGGCGAAGGTGAGCCACTGCGCGCGCTCCAGCGGGTCCGTGCTCGCCTCGGCCATCTCGAACGCCTGGTAGATCTTGGTCCGTACGGCCAAGGCGTCCTCGAGGGTCTTCATCCCGGGGGCGAACGCCGCGAACTCGTCGTTCCCGAAGTAGGACTGCCGGACCCCGACCCCCACGATCAGATCGTCGTAGGGGAGTTCGAGCACGGCGCCGTCCGCACGGGTCGCGCGGACGACCCGGCGGGCCACGTCCACGTCGTCGGCCGTCGCCTGGAGACAGCGGACCCGGGGATGGCGGCGCAGGACGGCCCGCAACGGCTGGGCGATCTGGCCCTCGGAGAGGATGCCCGAAGCGCACTGGTACAGGAGCGGCTGGAAGAGGTGGTGGGCGCATCGGTCGACGAGGGTCACCTCCACGGGGGCGCTGCGCAGGGCCCGTACGGCGAACAGGCCGGCGAAGCCCCCGCCGAGGATGACCACCCGGCGGTGTGTGACGTGGTCGTCCACGGTCGGGTCAGCCTCCGGTGGCGAAGCCGGGGAAGAGCGTCATTCCACCGTCGACGTAGAGGGTGGTGCCGACGACGTAGTCCATCAGGTCGGAGGCCAGGACCGTCACGGCGTTGGCGATGTCCTCGGGGTCGCCCACACGCCGGTAGGGAACCAGCCGCAGGAGATCGGCCTCGGCCTCGGGAGTGTCCCAGGCGCTGCGGTTGATGGGGGTGCGGATCGCGCCGGGCGCGACCGCGTTGACCCGGATCCCGCTGGGCGCGAGTTCCTGCGCCAAGGTCTGCATCAGCATCAGCACGCCGCCCTTGGAGGAGGCGTAGTTCACGTGGCCGGACCACGGGATGATCTGATGCACCGAGCTCATACAGATGATCTTCCCGGCCGACCGGGACACCTCCGGCACGACGCCCCGACGGAGGAACTCCTTGGTCGCCTCACGGGCGCAGAGGAACTGCCCGGTGAGGTTGACGTCCAGCACCTTCTGCCATTGGGCGAGGGTCATCTCGGTGACGGGCGCGTCGCGCTGCAGCCCCGCGTTGGCCACCATGATGTCGATGGTGCCGAACTCCTCGACCATGCGGTCGACCATCGCGACGACCTGGTCCTCCTGGGAGACGTCCGCCTGGTGCGCGTACGCCCGCACCCCGAAGGACTTGATCTCCTCGACCACTTCCTCCGCCTCTTCCGGCCCGAAGACGTAGTTCACGACGACATCGGCGCCCGCCTGCCCGAGACGGATCGCGGTCGCCTTGCCGATGCCCGAGTTCGCGCCGGTCACCAGGGCCTTCTGCCCTCTGACGATCTGCGGCCCCGGTTCCCGCCCCTTGTCCACAGCTGAGGTCACTGATCTCTCCCGTCCTTGGCCGCACACAGGTACCGGCTCACCCTTCTCGGCGGCACCCGCGTGATCGGGAGCGGCTCGCCCCCCTCGGCCGTTCGGGGTCGATCTCCCCTCGAACGGTGCAACCAGAGCCCCGGCCCGGCATTCGCGTGCGGCCCGGTACGGCGCGCACGCCTTTGGGAGAGCCGGGTGGGTGGACGAGTGCGGACAGCGTTGGACACTCCCCGACCCGGTCCGGTCTGGAAAGTGGACACGGCCCGGCCCGAGTCTGTGCGCCATGAACGTTGCAGGAACACAGCGGACCGGGCGTCCCCCGCCCACTGGTGCTTTCGGCCGGGAGCGGCTGCACCGCCCGCCCGGGACTCCGCGGCGCCACGCCGGCCGGGGTCCGCCGCCCTCACCGGCAGCGCCGTCATGCCCCCGCCCCACCTTCTGGACCGCCGACCCCCCACCCACGTTCTCGACCGCCGACCGCCGCCCCACGTTCTCGACCGCCGACCGCCGACCGCGGGCAGTCCGCGCCGGGACACCACCGGCCGCACCTCAGCCACACACCCCACCCACGTCCCAAGGAGCATCACCATGACCTCGACCACCCGCCCGTCCCGCGCCATGACCGTGCTGGTCGCCGCCGCGGCCCTCTGCGCCACGACCGCCACCACCGCCCACGCCGCCGGTGCCCACCCCGCGAGCGCCGACCGGCGGGCCCCGAGGATCGTCACGGACTGGGCCCGCGCCTGGAACGGCACCGACCCGCAGGCGCTCGGCGCCCTGTTCACCGTCGACGGCACCTACTCGGACCTGGGCGTGGGCGTCACCTTCCACGGCCGTCAGGAGATCGCCGGGTGGAAGGCCCGCGCCGACAGCCTCATCGACAACGTCCACGTCACCGTGCGCGCCACCCACCGCGACGGCGACCGCGTCACCGTCGACGCCGTCTACTCCGGCCACCTCAAGGGCGCGCCCAAGCCCTTCGCCGTGCCGATGACCACGCTCCTCGACCTCGACAGGAGCCGGTGCAGGATCACCTCCGACGAGGACCACTACAGCCTCGGCACCGTCCTCGCCCAGTCCGGCCTGCCCGCGGACTGGACCCCGCCCGGCCACTGATCGGCTGCGGCGCACGGTCCCCCCGGTGGTGCCGTGCCGGCAACTCCGTGCCCACGTACCGGTTGTCCGGAACCATCATCGGGCCGGTCACCCCTACCCCGTGTGTCCCCTCCGCCTCCCGGAGGGGACACGCCTGCGCTGGAAGGGCCGCGACGTGAGTCACAGCGTCTTCGTGCAGCGCTTCAGGCGAGGGCGGGCCGCGCCCTGGACGAGAGCCTGGCCTCCGAGGTCCTGCGTCCTCATCTCGTCGCCGGCCAGGGCGGTTCCCGACACATCCGTGCCGCGGACGGCGGTGAGGCCGACGTCCACGGCGATTTCACCGGTCTGATGATCGACCGGCCCCATGGGGCGAGATCTTCGACATCGTCGCCGAGTCGGCCGAGAGACTCGGAGCCGCCGTACTCATGCCGGGCTGCCCCACGTTGATCGGATCCGAGGCGGACCGGGAGCACTTGCCGGCGGAGTTGCGCGACGATGCCGTGGTTGTCGAATGGACGGGGTCGGCCATCCAACGCACCCTCAAGGCCGTATGACCGGCCGGGCGGCTTCCGTGAGAGCGCCCGCCCTGTGCGCGCGACGGCCTCGGAGGGCGGCGATGTCGGTGCGGCCGCCGTTCGGGACGGAGGCCCTGCCGTGTGCGTACACGGGCGCGACAGTCGCGCATGGACCTGCCGGCGGGTGAAGCAAGACACCTCATGCGGCTAAGCCGTCAAGGGACGTCCTGAATCGAGGGGACTGTGGCGGGCGTCTCGCCGCCATCCGTGACCAATGCGCCGTACGAGTCAGCGACCCGTGCAGCGACGTCCTGCAACAGGAGGTTCGGGGAGGCTCGTGCTGCCCTGACCAACTGGGCCAGTAGCGCCCATGCCTCAGCGTCGGCGAGGACTTCCACCCACAGAGCGTAGTAGTCGTCGTCCTCGTCGGTGAGCTGGTCAAGGTGCGCTGTGAGAAGTTCTTCGAGACGGGGGACGAGCTGCTCGCGAGGGATGTTGGCGATGGCACGGCGTGCTTGTGATGCCCAGCCGGGCAGCATCGCGAGGTCGACAAGCTGTGGCAGCACAGCAAGGTCATCATGCACGTCGGCGAGGAATGCCAGTGCTGCCGCCCGCTGCCAATGGCCGGCCGACAGAGCAGCACTGAGTACCTCGCTCTTGCCCCTGACCTGCTGGAAGAACTGAGAATGGCGATGAGCCAGCTGTTCCTGGGCATCAACGCAGGCTTGCCAGAGCTCCTCATCTCGAAGCGGTTCTCGTGAAGGCATCCGGTCATGATGCGGTCCGCTGTGCGGACAGCCAACCGAGATTCACGTCACGACAGCCTCAGTGGGTCCAGCGGACGGTGCGAAGGCGATGGCCGCGTCGAAGGGCACCCGGTTCTGGAGGCAGTGGTGGAGCCGGCCGAGCAGGCGGTTGAACAGGTGCCGTAGGGCTTGGGCATGCCAGTCTCCGGGCTCACGTCGGCGCCGTTCATGGGCGTTGGCGCCTGGCGAGTGGCTGAGGGTGGCGAAGGCCCACAGGCAGCCCGCGTGGTTGAGCCGGTTGTTCTTCACGAACCGGCGGCCGACGTACCTGCGTTTGCCGGAGGCCCGGGTGATCGGGGCCGACCCCGCGTATGCCTCCAGCCCGCCGGCGGTGGCGACGCGGGTGCGGTCGTCACCGCTCTCGGCCGGAAGGCGAGCGCCGACACCGGGCTCGACGCCGGGGAAGCTGAGCATGATCGGTGCGTCGGGGCGGGTGCGGAAGGTGCGCTCGACCGCCTTGGGCTGGATGGCCGCCCCGGGCCCCTCGGAGATCCAGAGCCTCCAATTACCAACGAATGGGAGGTGTCGCACGCGTCCGTGGGGAGAGCCGCCGCGAGGTTGGTGGTCAGACTCGATGGCCCGGATGATCAACCGGCTGAGTCGGGGGAGCGGATCGAGCTCAGGTGTTGAGAAGCCAGATGGAGGCGTTGAGGGCGGTCGCGAAGGCCACCCACAGGAGGTAGGGGGTCAGCAGGAACGCCGCCGCGCGGCTCAGCCGCCGGAAGCGGACCAGGGTGATGGTGACGGCGGCCGACAGCAGGCCGATGTCCAGCAGGGCGAGTCCGTACTGGCGCGCGCCGAAGAACAAGGGTGTCCAGGCCAGGTTGAGGAGAAGCTGCGCGGACCACCAGGCGAGGGCGGTACGCGCGCGGGAGCGGTCCGGATGGCGCCACACCAGCCAGGCCGCGATCGCGATCAAGGTGTACAGGACGGTCCAGACGGGACCGAAGAGCCAGGCGGGTGGCGCCCAGTCCGGTCGTTCCAGCGATCCGTACACCTCGCCCGCGTCGGCGGACGCGAGCGCGCCGAGAGCCGCGACGCAGTACGTCACGGCAAGGAAGGCGGCGAGAGCCGCCCAGGTCCCTACGTCTCGCCGTCGCCTCGGTGTCGGTGTCGGTCTCGCGGATGCTGCCACGGCGGACTCCCGGGGGTTTCGACGTACCACCACGTGTACACCTTCTCTTCCGTCCTGGCACGGCTGCCGGATTCGCGTGAGCGCAGTGGCGAGCCGTCCGCTCGGTGTCTCGCGGTTGGTGGGCGGTTCGCCTCAATCGCGAACCGGGTCGAAGAAGGTGTCGGTGCCGGTGATCTGGAAGAGCCTGGCGACTTGGGGTCGGTAGGGGCCGGCGATGACGAGGCGTTGCTTTCGGTGCGCCTGGACCAGGGTGTTCAGCAGCGCGGAATCGGCGAAGGACACTGCGGCCAGGTCGACGACGGTCTTGTTGATCCCGTCGCGTTCGGCCGCCTTCAGGGCCTCCCCCAGGGGTCCCGTGGTGGCGGCGTCCAACTCGCCCGAGCACACGATCACGCGAGTGCCGTCAAAGTCGGGCAATGTGCGCACCCACGTCGCCTCTCCCACATCTCCTCCTCGGTTCTCGTACGGCCATCGCGGACCTTGCTCAGCCGCCTGGGCAGCCTTCCGCCCGGTCGCCGCCGCGCAGAAAGAGTACCTCCCCCCGGAGGGAAAGCTAACCTGGCCGAGTGAGAAAAACTTCGATTGCTCGCTGATGGTTAATGGTCTGGCCGGGGTGGCTGCGTGAGGGCTTCGGGGCGGTGGCCTGTCGTACGGGGTGGGAGCGCCGGTCGCCAGGGGCCACGGTGTCGACGGGCAGGCTCAGCGGGGGAGAGCCGCGACGATCGCCTTGCCCGAGCCTGGGCGCACAGGGACGATGCCGAGGCTCTGGGGGAGACCGCGCTTGCCCCGTCGGAGCGTGACTGTCGGACAAGCCACCCTGCGGGGAGCGGGTGTTTCGCATCATCGACGCGGGCCGTTCTGTTGCCCGTCCGCGTCGATAAGAAACAGGTAAGTCCGGTGTGCATGGCTTGGGGGTGTGGGGGCATTCGGTTGTTCGGAGGTTGATAATCATGGTTC
>NZ_JBIAQX010000024.1:0-85624 GCF_042889445.1 Streptomyces sp. NPDC002602
CCCGCCGCTGCCACTACTTGCGGCGTTATCGCACGATCGATGGACGGCCCGACGAAGACCGCCCCTGACCACACCGCAGCCCGCTACACTCCAGCCGCCCAGCGAAACCCGCAGGTCAGACATCAAAATCCTGCTGGAGTACTAGTGTCCGGTGCCCGCCTGTCCCTCGGGGAGCTGGCCGAGCGCTCCGGCCTCACCGTGGAACGGGTCGCGGCCCTCGCCACCGACCTGGTATCCAAGTACGCGGCCGCCGTCTCCCACGCGGTGTTCGGCCGCAGCCCCCGCTACCCCCGCCGGGCCCGGAGGGCAAGCGCGGTCGGGTTCCGGCCGCCCGTCCGACTACTACGGTGTGCCTGCCCGACCGTGACCACACGAACGTGCCGCTCGTACCAGTCCGACTGGTACGAGCGGCACGGGGGCAGGGCCGGACGCGGAGTGCGGGAGAGATACGTGACGAGTGATCCAGTTGCTCGCGGTGTCAAACAGGACCGATACGGCCGGGCAGACGCAAGCCCGGCTGGACGGGGGTACCAGCCGGGCTTGGGCTTTGGGGCGGTAAGCACGTCACCGCGCGACTGGCCTGTCAGTGGTGTCCGTGAGCGGAAAACGAGGCGCCGCCGAACAGCCGGGCCACGGCCCGGAACGGCAGGGTGACGATAGTAGCGATTGCTCCGCAGGCACCGGCGCACAGGAAGCCTCTGTCGTTCGGGCATCGCCACTGGCGAGCTCATGGCGCCTCCACCAGTCGGGCAGCGCGGAGTTGGTCTATCAGTGTGGTGATGTCGTTGTGCACTCGTTCGCGGCTGAGCCCGTGACGGGCTGCCAGCTCCGAGGCCACATTGCCGGCGTGTTCCCCGGCAAGAAGCCGGTCAGGACGCCGGCCCCGGTGCGGTTGAGCTGCCAGTACCGTCCGGTGCGCTGCTGCAGCAGCACCACCCCGTCGTCGGGTGTCGGTCAACGCCACGTCACCATGCAGGAACACGGACATCGGCACTCCTCCGAGACTTCATCGTGGTCACCCCGCGGAGCCATGTTTCGCAGCCCACCAGGCGCTCCAGCGCGAGGTGACGAGACGAGTCGGGCTGTGGGGCGAGCAGCGTCCGTTGCAGTACGTCAACGTTGATCAAGCCGCGATCGGCCAGGGCTGAATCGTCGAACATTCTCAGCATGGCGGGCAGATGGCGGCGCAGCCCTACGCGTACGTCCTCACTGAATTCTCCCTTGGTCTGGCGGCCGAGGATCTTGTACGGCACGATCCCGCGCATCGATGCCGCCAGCAGGGGCTTGTACTGCCAAGGGGTGATCGGCTCGTGCAGGCGCACGCTCAGTGCCGCCTCGACCGTGCGGTCGTCCAGGTAGGGGACGTGCAGTTGTACTCCGGCCTCGGCGTATACGCGGGCCAACTGTGCATACGCAGGGCCGCTTGATCGCAGGGCGTGCAGGAACTGGTGTTGGCCGCGGTCTGGAGCCAGGGGCTGGGCGGTCTGTGCGGTGCGGCTCAGCACTGCGCGTGTTGCGCTCACGGCTTCTTCTGAGACCCATTCCGGGGCCCTCAGCGGCACGAACCCCCATTCCAGGGGAGGAAATCGCGTGGGGAGCGCGGCGTTGGTGATCCCGTCGGCCTGATCGTGCCACCAGCGCGTGATGCTGCTGGAGCGAAGCAACTCGCCGGCTGTCGCAGCCAGTGGCCAGCGGCTCAAGGCTCGATGTGCGCGAAGGTGGCGCACGGCCGTCACTGGGTGGCGCCGTAGCAGATGGTGCAGATAGCCGGGGAACTTGTAGAACAGTTCGTCGGCTCCGTGGCCGGCTAGATGCCATCGTGCCCCGTGTCGGGCGAGGAGTTGGGCACTGTAGCGGGTTCGGGCGAGTGTGCGACTGAACAGGTAGGGCTGTTCGATGTCCGCCTCACTGTCGTGGTCGGCGAAAATGTCGGGAAGGTCACTCTGCGGCACCACCAGATGTTCTGCATGCGGCAACGACTGGGCCGCGTGGGCGGCGAACGATGAGTCGTCGTTGCCTGCTTCGGCCTCGGCCCACCTGAAGGTGAGGAGGTCCGAGGTGCTGCGGGCCGCCAGGAAACACAGGGACGTTGAGTCCATCCCTCCGGACAGGTCGGAACTCAGCCGCCCGTGCGTGGGATGCCGGTCGGCGGTGCCGGCCAGCAGCGCTTCACGTACCAGCAGGGCCCCATTCTCAAGCGGCACATCCGGGGCAGGTGGGTGCCACCAGCGGGTCTCCCGCGCGGAATGGTGCTCTTGCGCCACATAGTGGTCCGGAGGAACGGCGCGCACACCCACCCACATGCTCTGCTCGCTCACGGGCGGAGGCAGCGCGGCGCCACAGACCACACGCACGGCAAGGGCTTCCTCGTCGATGTCGGCGGCGGTCATACACGCCAGCGCGTCGGCGCGGTCCGCAACGAGCGGGACGTCTCCAAGACGTGCGTGATAGACACGGCGAAAACCGGCCAGGCTTCCCTGAACGCGGGTTCGCCCATTGACGGAGACGATGAGGTGGAAGCTGCCGTGAAGGGATTCGGTGAGCCGGTCGACGTCCACCAGTTCCCGGACCCGCTTGGCCAAGTCGGAAAGCCTGGCGTTGGTGACCGTGCAATAGCCGATCACCACCACCCGCACTGGGCCCGCTTGCGCTGACACGACGTCGCCGGAATGCCAATTCCCCACCACCCACGGCCGGCCCGAAGGATGAGAAATTACCTTCGGGGATACGAAGGGGTGGGACTTGCTGGCCAGTTCCGCCTCAGCAGTGTCGGGTACCACTACGAACCCGGTGCGCACAACTACTCTCCTCAGGTGGTATACATGAGGAAGTTGTCCCAGACGGATCCCTTGTATCCCAGGGTGTCCTCGGAGAACTCGCCGACCTCCACGAGGGAAGGCGTCTCGTAGAACTCTTCCGTTTGCTCTTCCATATCATCCTCCGTTGGGGGAATTGAATGACGATGAAATCCTAGCTCAGTGCGCACCACGCGGAAAGATTTTCGGGGTTTCACATTGCGGGAAATTCGAATCCACTAGAGGGGGCGCAGAGAAAGCACCCATCGACTGCCATGCCGAGTGTTTATGCATGAAAGAAATAGTCGCCGCTCTCGCGTCGGCGGGGAAAGATGCTGGTGAATGATCGCGCTACGTTTCCTGAAAGGCGTGCATCAGGTGACCGTCGAGCATGATCACGATGCATCCACATTCCGCGCTGCAGTACTCCACCTGCCCCTGCGAAGTCTGATGCTGGGAGAGCAGCACCCAACGGGTCTCGTCACCTGCCCCCCGCCCGCAAACGGAACAGCGGTCGGTGGTCTGGTGGTTGTCACCTAACCGGTCAACGGCCATGGAGCCAGCGTGCGGCCATGCCCTAGAACAGTTCAACCATTACATCCGGGCTGAGTGGGCACCGGCGCCCATGCCGGCGAAGGTGGTCAGACGATCGGCCACGTCGGTGAGTTCCCTGCGCCGCGGCGCCGACCGCGACTCGGGGGTGCCGATGTACAGCCATCCGAGTAGACGCTCGGTGCTGTCCAGTCCCAGGGTTTCCCGCACGCCGACGTCCTCGATGAGAGGACCGGTCCGCCAGATGCTGCCGAACCCACGGGAGTGCAGCAGCATCATCAGCGAATGCGACATAGCGCTGGTCGCCGCGGGCTGCTCCCATTCGGGAACCTTGGGGTTGGGGCGCGGTGTGAAGACCAGCGTGGCCAGCAACGGGGCCCGCATGGCCTTGGCTGCTGTCTTGGCCCTGTTCTCGGGTGCTGCGGTGGTGGCAAAACTTGCCCCCAGCGTGTGCCGGTCCTCACCCCTGACCGTGATCCACCTCCACGGGCGCAGCACCCCGTGGTCGGGGGCCAGGGCGGCAGACCGCAAGAAGTAGGAGAACTCCTCGTCGCTTGGTGGCGGTGTGGTGAGGCGGTGCGTGCTCCGGCGGGTCATCACGGCTGTCATCACGTCCATGAGAGATCCTTTCTTAGTCGGGCCCGGCTCATTGGCGCGACGGCGCACAGGCTCCGGTCACCAATCGGGCGCGGCCGGCGTCGCCAGCGGGGCCCGGAGCTTGGTCCGCGGTGAGCACGCGCATCTTTGGTGGCAGCTAGACGGGCGGCTTGTGCCGTTCGTCGACGCTTGGCGTGCTGTCCGAGGACGAGATCGGGGCGGCGGAAGGCTGGACCACAACCGCCCACGCGGTAGAGATCATGATCAGAGCGATCGCGCATACCTGGCGCAGTGTCAAATGCTCGTCAAGCATGAAGAACCCCACGCCGACCGCGACAGCGGGACTGAGCGCGAGAAGGACGCCGAAGGCGCGCACGTCGATGCGCCGCAGCGTGACCATGTCCAGTGAATACGGAATGAGAGACGACAACAGCGCCACGAACAGGCCGGTGACGAGGACTTTCGGATGCGCGGCCACCTCGGCGCCGTCGGTGACGCCGGCGATGGGAGCCACGATGCAAGCGCCGATGACCAGAGCAACCGTCAAGCCCGTCCAGTCGGCGAAAAGCGCGCCCACACGCCGACTCAGCACCACGTAGGCCGCCCTGCACAGGGCGGCCAGCAGACCGAGACAGATCCCGAGCGCCGAAAGCTCGCCCCCGGGAGCAGTCAACAGCAACACGGACGCAACAGCGAGCATCCCTGACAACAGGTGCTGGAGCCGACGTGAGAGAGCCACCGACAGCAGGAGGGGGCCCAACAGTTCGAGCGTGGAGGCCACCCCCAGGGGCAGATGGCGAATGGCCTGGAAGTAGGCCATGTTCATTCCGGCGAAGACCACCCCGAGCAGAATCACAGCCCGCCACTGCTGGACTGTGATCTGCCGAAGCCGGGGGCGAACGAGCAGGCAGAACAGCCCGGCCGAGAACACCAAGCGCATGCCGGCCAGAGCGGTCGGACTGATCACACCGTACGTATGTTTGGCGACTGCCGAGCCGACCTGGAGGCTGGAAGCCTGGAGCAGCACCAGAGAAGGCGCCACGACCAGCGAAAGCTTGGAAGGCCGTACCGGATCGGGTTGTTCGACTCCCATGCGTGGGTCTACCGTCCTACCACTCGCTTGTCCGAGGTCCCGGTGCCGAAGGTCAGTCCGCTCGGCGCATCTCGTTGGCGACACCCTGCCAGTAGTCGGTGGTCAGCGAGATGAACCCGTCGAACCCCTCGCGAACCGCCTTGAGGTCTTCTTCTCCCCGACACACAGCGGCCGCTGAGATGACCGCTTGGGCCTTGTGGTCCTTCTCGGCCTCTCCGATGTAGATGTAGAAGTACTCGCATGCCTCGTGGAAGTCGTCGTCGGTGTCATAGACACTCTTGTAGTTGCGGACTCCCTCGTACAGCCGAGTCAGCATGGAGTACGCAAGGTGTTCCTGCGCGAGCAGTGCCCCCTGGACGACGCGCTGGTCCTCGGAGGTGAAGAGCTCCCGCTGGCCCTTGCTGAAAGCCGTGGTCGTAGGCAGGGCCGCAGCCGCTGCCTTACGGACTTCCTCGACGGAGACGGGCGTCCCCTTGAGCCTTGAGAGCAGGTCGCTCAGGAAAGACTCAAGTAGAACGAGGTGGGCCTTGCTCGGGTCGCCGTTTCCGTACTCGGAGTACATGTTTTTCACGCACTCTATGCGGGCGTTGAGGTCTTCGGTGTTTATGACAGACAGTGCCACCATGACACTGGTGTTTACGGTGCGAGCCAGATACTGGGCGGCGAAGACACTGACCTCGGGGTAGGACAGGGGGCCGGCCATCCAGCGCGTATAGAACTCGTTGTTCAGCGCGGCGCTTTCATGCACCGATGCGGCCAGGCTGTGGATCTGCTGGTCGATACCGCTTTCATGCGCAATGGCAGTCATGGTGTTTGTTCCCTCGTTGCGGTGCGGGCACGGCTGAGACACCGGCCGGTGGCAATAAACCCAGTCGGCGTGATCACCAAACCATGGTTACCTGGCCCTATGCACTTCAACCATTACGGCGGCGAAGCCGCGCTGTTGGCAGCGGATTTGGTCAATCTCCCGACGCCGCACACCCCTCAAGCCCTTGAGGTCGTACTCACGCAGCGCGGGATACAACGGACATCGCTCACGCCACGGGAAGCCGAGAGTGTTCAGCACTGGAGCAGCAGGCTGGAGGCATGTTTCGGCCCGCAGTCCCTCGAGGATCGCCGCGACACGATCAACGAGTTACTGGGGTCGGCCACTAGCAGTCCCTACATATCCACCCACGACGGGCACCCGCACCTGCACTACAGCACCACCGACCAGGGGCCCGTCGCCCAGATCAAGGCCGTCACAGCGACGGGACTCGCCTACGTCGTCTGCTTCGCCAGCCCCGGCCGTCTCGGTAGGTGTTCACGAACCGGCTGCGACCTGGCCTTTGTCGACACCTCCCGCAATGGTCGACGTGCCTACTGCACCGTGCGGTGTTCCAACAATGACGCCGTCGCCCGGCACCGCGCCGCGCATAGTGATCAATGGCTCAAAAGCTAGTGCCGGATCAGGCAACGTTTGCCCTGTCGACGACGGCGCGTAGGCGCCGGTCGTCGGCGTGGCGGTTTCGCCAGATGATGTAGCGGCGGATCATGCTCGCCTGTTGCTTGTGGTCGGCATGGTCGGTGCCGTCAAGTGTGAAGTAGCGCAGGGCCGTGAACTGCGCCTCGATCCGGTTCAACCAGGAGCTGTTCGTCAGGGTGTAGGCGACCTCGACGTTGTTCGCCGCCGCCCAGGTGCCGACCCGTTGGCACCTCTTCGTGGTCAGGTGCGGGGAAAAGTTGTCGCAGACGATCGCGATGCGGACGTCGTCGGGGTAGAGACTGCGCAGGTAGCGGCAGAACTCCAGGAACTGCGTCCGTCTCTTGATCGGCTTGATGTGGCCGTAGAGCTTGTCCTTGGCCAAGTCCAGGGCGGCAAAGAGGTGCCGCACCCCGCCGTAGCCGTTGTAGGTCGCCCGCCGCCGGCGGCGTGGTTCACGGTCGGGATTCTTGTGCTTGCCGCCGGTCTCGGCCCACTGCCGGCCCGGGTGGGGCATCAGGTGGAGCGGCCCGAACTCATCCATGCAGAAAACAACTCCGGGCTCACCGTTCTCGGGTATGACCTCGCCGTCGGCGATCGCATACAGGTGCTCGACGCGGGCCTTCTTCGTTGCGTAGTCCGGATCGCGGGAGGTCTTCCAGGTCTTCAGGCGTTGAAAGGAGACGCCCTCCTCGCGGAGCAGGATGCGCAGGCCCTCGTGGCTGATGTCGTCGACCACCCCCTCGGCTACCAGGAAGTCCGTCAGCTTGGTCAGGCTCCAGGTCGAGAACGGCAGGTCGTGCTCGGTCGGCTTGGACTTGGCGATCTTCTTGATCTCGCGCCGCTCGGGCAGCGTGAAGGCCTTGGGACGGCCTCCGGAGTACCTCGGAAACAGCGACTCGAAGCCATCGGCGTTGAAGTTGTGGATCACGTCCCGGACCCGGTCATCGCTGGTGAACGACACCTCAGCGATCTTCACCACCGGCATGCCCCGCGCGGACAACAGCACCATCTGGGCCCGTCGCCAGGTCACCACCGACCCGGTGCCCCTGCGGATGATCCGCAGCAGCCGCCGTCCCCGTCGTCATCGATCTCACGGACACGTACTCGTTCTGCCACTGCCCGACGGTAACGGACGGCCGACGCACAAGAACCTCACTCAGGACGCTTACCCCGTGCGCGGAGGGCCGCCTCCAGCCGGGCGATATCCTCGGCGTCCTTGGTCCATCGAGGCCGGGAGGGATCCCAGATGGGCATCATCCGTTTGATCTCGATCTGGGCCTGCGGACTGACGATCGCGCATTGCAGACCACCGATACGGCCCATCCCGGCATCGAGCATTCCCTCAAGCCAGGGCGCACCGGCCCATGGGCCCCCGGCAACCACCACACGGCCCGCCGCATCCCGGTCCAGGAGTGTAAAGCTGTTCTCCAGCCCGTCCTTGGCGAAATCGAGCTGCAGGTCAGACGGCGGTCCTGGGACCGGTTGATGGCCATGGAGCAGCAAGCCCTTCCGCCAAGGCCCCGGCATCGTCCGCCCAAGCGAACCAGTCGATGTCCTCATGGTCTCGCGTGATCTCGCCGAGAAAGAAATCCATGGCCCATCCACCGCGAAGCCACACCGCAACCCCTAGAGGTCCTGCGACCTCCATGGCCTCAGCGATCAGGCGGAGCTGTCGGTCAGCACGTCCCATATCCACAGCCAGGCAGGTTACGCGGCAACCGCCATACCCAGCACATCATTTGTCCCCCACAGGGCGGGCGAACGTTGCCTGATGCGGCACTAGTTGGCCAGTTGAGCGCACGTAATTCGTTCGCGCACCGGGGGGATTGGGGTCACTGACCTGTGCTCGCGTCCTGGGGCTTTGCTGTCGGCCGGCTCGAGGCCGTGAGCTGCCGGTATCCGATCACCGCGCAAGCCAGGACTGCCGATATCGAGGCCCCTGCCACAGCAAGGACGCCTCGTTCCCACCAAGTCACTTCGGGACCTCGGAAAGTGAATGCGCCGATCAGCATGCAGGGCCCCGAGAGGAGCAGCAAGAAGATCCGCCAGTTCGTCCACTCTGACCAGGACTGTCGTTGACGACCGTTCAGCCCCACGGGAAAGATCCATGCGGCAAGCCGCATGGATCGGGACGGCTGGGGATCGCGTTGTTGGGCACCAGGCATGGGATCAAGTGTCCCAGACCCCGTAATACCCCGGCAACCGGCTCCTTGCCGGACTCGCGACCGCGACCTGGCTCCCTACGGCGACCTCCACCACTACGCCCACTCCGCACACCCCGGCCTGCGCTGGAACTACCTCCCCGCCCTCGAACGCCACCTTCCTGCGCCCCACTTCATTCCGGCCGCCCTATTCCTCGGCCCGCACTCCGTGGCCCGCCGCCACCACCGCGCGCTGACGGTTCAAGCCCGCGACAACCAGCACCAACCCGCTCCCCGCCGATAGCCCGCCCCGCACAACGGCCCCGGCCGCCGAATCCCCGGGGCCGGGGCCGCGGTAGTTCACGGCGCCTGTCCCACGCCCCAACGTGCGTGGCACGCTGACCTGATGATCGAAACTCCACGCCTGCTGCTCCGCCGTTTCCGGCCCGACGACGCCCCGCTCCTCGGCGCCTACCGGTCCGACCCGGACATAGCCCGCTACCAGAGCTGGAACTCACCCCTCACCCCGGCGCAGGCCGCGGAGACGGTCCGCGGATACGCCGAGGCGCAGCCCGAGGACCCCGGCTGGTTCCAGTACGCAATCGAGCTGCAGGCCAACCCCGGCCACCTGGTGGGAGACCTCGGAGTCAACCTCCACGAAGACCGGCTGCAGGCCGACATCGGCTTCACCCTCGCCCCCGCCCACCACGGCCACGGCTACGCCACCGAGGCCGTCCACGCCACCGTCGGCCATCTCGCCACCCAGGGCCTGCACCGTTTCGGGGCCTACTGCGACACCCGCAACACCGCCTCCATCCGCGTCCTGGAACGCACCGGCTTCCGCCTCGAGGGACACGGCGTCGAAAACGCGCTGATCCGCGGCGAATGGACCGACACCTACTCCTTCGGCCTCCTCGCCCGTTACTGGAAAGGCCCCACCGCCACCGCCTGACACAACGGGCGGCGCACGGGAGCGACTGCGGCGGTTGGATCGTACAAATTGCGTACGGGGGTGGGTTTGGGGCGATCGGGAAGGCGTTCCGGCCCGGGCGGTGGCTAGTGCCATAGCAGGCAACGTTTGCCCTGTTGTGATTTGACGCGCCGTCCGGGTGCTGGGCTGGGCGGCGCGTGGTCGTCACCCTGTCCAGGTGGCAGAACGAGTACGTGTAAGCGAGATCGACGATGACGAAGGCCGACGGCTGCTGCGGATCATCCAGGCGCCGGCGCTCCTCCTGGCGCTCCTGCTCCTCCCGGCGGCGCTCCGTCTTCTCGACCGCCCGGCGGCGTTCCTCGCGGGCGAAATAGGCGCTGTGGTCGTCGGGGTTGGCGAGCGCGTCGGCGAGGGTCTCCCAGCCCTCGCGGCCGTAGCGCCACCAGATCCGCCCGCGCGGGCCCTCGCGCTCCAGCAGCTCCAGCAGCTCCAGCACGGTCACGATCACCGGCACCGTGCCCTTGTAGTCGCGGTAGCCGTCCCACGTGCCGTCCGGGGCGGTGTAGCCGGTGGACCAGTGGCCCCGCCACTCCCGCTCACTCAGGCGAGCGACCTCCCGCATCCGCGTCTCCATCGCGGCCGGGCCCATCTTCCTGGTGAACACGATCGCCAACGGCGGGTGCGCATCCGCCATCGGCGCCGACCACACGGTGCGCCACAGCACGACGTCGCGGCCGGCCTGGACGACCGAACGCCCGAGGAAGCGGCGGTACCGGGCGATCTTCTCCGCGAGGATCGGCGGGCCTTCCGTCCCGTTGTCGACCTCAACGAACAGCAGCGGCAGTTTCGTGTGTGGGGCGGTGAACACCATGTCGGTGCGGACACTGCCCCGACCCGGGGCCGCGAACGATCCGGTGACCGGCAACGAGACCTCCGTCGACCAGGCGCCGATCGGCCCCAGCCCCGGCGGGCGTTCCGCCGGCGCGGGAGCCGGCGCAGGCACCGCCGCGGCCTTGCGGACCACGGGCGCGGTCGGCTCGGGCGGGGTCTGGAGGAACGCCGCGAGGGTGTCGGTCACCTTGCCCGCGTGCTTCGCCCCGGAGGCCGCCGCCGCCTTCGCGGTCCCGCCCATCTCCCGGGGCACCCGATCCAGCACCGCCGCGGCAGCCTCCAACCCCGCAGGCGTCAACGACCACAGCTTCTCGGTGATCCGCCGCCCGTCCGGCTCCACCCGCGTGGTCCGCCCGGCAGAGAGCACCAGGCCCTCAGCCTCCAGATCCTTGCAACCACCCCGCGCCGTCGCCGCATCAGCCGTCCCCGGACACATCAACGCCCGGATCTGCGCGGCCGTCGCCACCTTCACCACGCCGAGCGCTTCGAGGACCTGTTCCCTGGTCTTCTGCGTCGACCCGTACCGCCGCGCCTGCGTCCCTCCCACGGCCGCCCCCTCCCACATGGATATAAAGATGTGCCGAGGCGGCAGAACGAGGCGGCAGAATACGCGCAGAAGGGGCGGTGAGCTGCGGAAATACCACTCACAGGCCTGATGGTCACCGCAGGGGGCACCAGAGGGGAAACCGCAGGGGGGCGAAGGCTTGCCCGCCGGGGCTTGCCCGGCATCAAGCAGCCACGGCCGACCCCGGCCAAGTCGGCTGTGACCCACCCGGTTACCGAGCTTGTTACCGGCGGCCCTGTTACCCACTCCGACCAGCGCGGACAGACCCGCACCCCCTATTGCCCAGCCGGGGTAACAGGGGCTTGCCCGACCTAACCGGCGGGTGGTCCTGACACCTGACGCTGACACAGCCACTCGCTGCGAGATCCCTCCCCGGCCAGGACAGGCGGGGCGGAGCGTGTCAGATGTCAGGACCCGGGACCGCCCCGAGGGCCCGGGGGAACCTGAAGCTCCCGAGGCGGTGTGCGACCCGCGCTCTTCAACGACCGCGAACCCCGGCGGTTCCGGTCGCCCCACATCGACATCGGTGAGCCAAGACGGGCACCAAGCCCCGCCGCACCAGCTGATGCAGTCGGATCGAGCTTCGGTGGTCCGCCCCCTTCGGGAACCGCCATGCGCTTGATCGCCGACACTGCTGCCTGAAACGATCAGTCCAGCGAGGTCCTGATCACTGAAGAGCGAGTTGAGAGCCATATGTCCCGGTGGATAGTCCTGGTCAGCCCGGTCGGCGGGTCGCCTGCGGAGTCGTATCGCGTTGCCATTCTTGAAGAGCTCACGGGTAGTCCGGAGGACGCGATGGCTGCGTTCCTGAGGAACCTGGACACCTACGAAGGTGATGTGTGGAAGGTCCAACGACGGGAGATCTTCAAGTGCTCAGAGCGGTCCTACGTCATTCGCGTCCACGGACGGTTCTCGCAGTCCGAGTACCTGTTCCAACTCGCGGAGCTGGTGTCGGACACCGGCAACGCCAATCTCCCTGACTCCGTCAGCTGAGGGCACGGCGACACTTGGTAGTCGAGACGTCGTTCACCTGCGGACGTTGAACGACAAGGTGAGAACCTGTGCTCAATCCCCAAGCGCCGGCGGTCTCGGTACCCTGACCACAGCCCGGTTCGGGCCCTCCCCGGTGCTCTTCATGAAGGCCTGGGGCAAGGTGACCGTGGTCAACGCCTCAACCGGGGAATCCCAGGGGTGGACGGCGCTGATCGGATCGATCGGAACCCGCAGGCCGGCATCGGCCCCTGATTGGCGGCCGGGGTGGTCCTGACACCCGACGCGGACACCGCCGCGCGGCCGACCACCCGGCGGGATCGGGCATCAGGACCCGGGTCCGACACGGACTCGCGGTCAGGGTCTGCCCGCGTCGGTGTGCATTCCCGGCTCTTCAACGACCCGGCGCGCCGCCGATTGCGGGCCGGCCCTGCGGGGTCGGGGCCGGCGGTTGGCGACCGAGCTGGACCGCCGCCAGCGCGACCGCCTCCACCACCGACAAGCCGTCCCCACCGTCACGGCCGGCCTCCGCCCGCAGCCGGGCCGCCCGCGACTGAAGACGCCGCGCCAACTCGTCCTGGACGTCGGTGAGGTTGCGGCAGCCGCGCCGCCGACCCGCGTAGTGATCCATCCGATCACGGTAGAAGTGGGGATGTCCTTCCCCACCGGGCCCGACCGGGCACTCTGCGCGGGGATTTCGGGGCCCTGAACCCCGTCTTCAACCTGGTTCACGCCACCAACAGCACCGACAACCTTGACCGGGACGCCCGGGCCCTCTTCGGCCGCCCTCTCGTTGACCTCCTGGGACTGAACGGTGCCAGACCGGATGGAATAGCCCAGACCCCGCACCTACTGTGCCCGTTCAAGTTGTGGAGCACTGTGGCGGACGTCCTGGCCAGCTGGCTGGGACCGGAGGTGGTACGGCCCACCGACTGGCCTGCCGACTCCCACGGCCCGTCCCACCCGGCGGTCGGCGCCGCCCTGATGGCCTGCGCCCGCGCCGCACAGCGGGCCGGAGGCGAAGATGGCGAAGTTCTGACGGGAGTGCTAGACGGGAGCACTTCCTACGAGCAGTTCGCCCGCCAGGTTCCGACGGTGGACACATGGCGCGGGTACCTCGCATACACGACGCTGCGTCACATGACGCTGTGCGCCGACACTCAGTGAGCCTTGATCGCTGCGGCCTTGACGTCTGCGGTACAGCGACACCCAGTCACACTAGTAGGACGCGCTTGCGAAGGAGCTGGAAGCCTGCGCGGCCGAACATCTGGCGCTTGAGCATTTTGATCCGGTTGACATGGCCTTCGACGACGCCTGAGCTCCAGGGCAGCGTGAGACCGGCCATGACTGCATCGCGGTCGCGGTCGATGCCTGCGGCGAGTGTGTGGAGGCAGGGGAGGTTATCTTGCCGGACGGCATCGAGCCACTGCGGCAGCCGTTCGCCCTGGCGCTCGGTGAGCATCTGGCCGAAGGAGCGAACGTGGCCGCTGAGGGCCTCCAGTTCAGGGCAGTGGACCAGAACGGCCTTGAGTCGAAGGTGCTCCGTCTCGTTGAGGCTCTCCGGCCGGCGGAGGATCCATCCGGCAACGACCCGGGGTGACGGTGGCCGAGCGGTGACGGGGCCTGGTGAGAACCGCTTCTCCCGGAAATAGGCGCGAACCCGCTGGTAACTGCCCTGATAGCCGAGCGGCACGATCTCCTCCCACACCCTCCATGCGTTCGTGCAGCCTTGGTTCCAGCGGTCATCCAGGTAGGGCTTGAAGGCGTCAAGTTTGGATGGCCGGCCCTGCCACTGCCCCTGGAACAGTTCCTCCGGTGCGGCTGCGTCGGCCAAGAGCTTGACGGTGTGGGAGGTCATCCGGAGTTGGCGGCCGATCGCCCTCCGGCTGAGCCCGGCGGCCAGCAGTTCGTGGACGGTCGCGTGGTTGACGCGGGTGCGGTCGGCGAAGCGGTGTCCCCTCGGCCAGGGCGAGCCGGAGGAGTTCTCCGGATCGGGGGCAGGATGGGCCGGATCTGGCGCCAGGACCTGCAGGCATCCGCGGTGATCTGCGACGCACCGCTCTGCAGCCTCACTCAGGTTGTGCCAAAGATGCCACCTGTCCGCCACCTGCACTGCCTGCGGTGCCCCGGCTGTGGCACCCTCGGCGAAGAACGGAGCCCGATCCCGGCAGACCACCTCCACCCCGGGCCGTTTCGCGAGCCACGCGGCCAGGCTGGACGCCTCCCGGTCGGGCAGCAGATCCACTGGACGTCGACTTTCGACGTCGCCCAGGACCGTCCCGTAGTGACGGCCTTTGCGGGTCGCGTACTCATCGACGCCGACTACCCGCGGGGCTGGAACTTCGGGGTCGGGCAACGCTTCGACCAGCCTGAGCACCGTGTTGCGGCTGACGGACACGCCGAAGACTCTCGCCATGCGGGCACCGGCCCGGCCGGCGAGCGCGAGGCCGACCGCGGTCGGCGTCGACCGCAGGCGCTCGGTCCGTCGGCCGTACCGACGGGTCAAGCCCGGCAGCTGTTCGGCGAAGGTCCGCCGCCCGCACGAGACGACCGTGCAGAGGAACCTGCGGACGCCCAGGCAGAGAGCGACCCGTCTGCCTCCGCTGGGCACATCAGCGGGAAATCTCAGGTAGGAGCTGTGAATCCGCCTTGACCAGGTCCCGCATTCGGGACAGATGGCCCCAGCCATCGTGCTTCGGGCCTCGATGTGAACCGCCTCGTCGTTCACGGCCACGGACAGCACCACCACGTCGGATATCGACGGGAACAGCAACTCCTCCAGCCGGAGCACCACTTCTTCCACGGGCCGAACTGTCAGCCACACCACTCCCCGTACGGATCAATTCCGGGCATCTTCCCCGGGGCCCACTCTCCCGATGATCGTCACTCAGAGTGCATGCTCCACGGAAAGTGAGCCAGAACCACTTCTCGTGAGCATCCAGGAGTTGGCTGATGACCAAGCGCTGCCGAAACCCGTGGACAAACGCTGCTGTTAGACGTGAACGAAGCCAGCCAGGACTACGCCGTGGTGGTCCATTGCGGCCGGCAATTGGATCGCGGTCGTGGTCGGGGTGCGCGAGCCTCGCACGGTCTTGCCGTCGACGGCGATGGCCCGTAGGGCCGGCCGTTTCGGGGGTGGTGCGGGTGGCGCCGGTGGTGGGGTTCTGGCCTGCAGGTATGCGCCGATGGCCGTGTCCGGCGCGTCGCCGTCGACGTGCTGGAGCAGGCGGCGGACGGTGGCGGCGTGCGGCACCGTCCGCAGGCCGGTGAGCGGGTCGGCCGGAAAGCCGAGGAGTCCCAGGACGTGCTGCGGCGCATCTGTGATCCATTAACTGATCGCGATGAGCGAGCGGGCACCGGTCAGGACCGCCGCCGCGGCCGCACAGAGCAGCGCGTGCGCCGGATACCGTCGCCCGTTCCGTCCGCGAGGATCGGGCACCAGATCCAGGAAGCGCCGCAGGGCAGCGGCGTCCTCCTCGGTGGTCCGGGCATTCGAAAGGGCCAGTTGTCCCAGCCCGGCCGGCATGGGCGATGATATTCGGGCAGGCAGGGTCTCGCTCGGTTCTCATGGGTCTCGACAACCACATGATCACCAGCACCGTGCCTGCTCTGCTTCCCGGGCCCTTCTCGCCCCAAGCCAGGACATGACGTCACGTCACACCCGAGACCGGCGAACCGGACCGACCGCCCTCACGCAATGACCCTGATCTCCGCCCCCATCCTCGCCGTCCGGGAGTTCATGAGCCACCGGGCCGGGAACTCCCGGGGGACAGGTCGGGCGAAAAGTGGCTGATTGTCCATTTTCTATCCGGCTCGGACCGTACCTTCCCGTGATTGCGATCATATTTGCTGCCTTAGATGCATGAATTTTTCTGCGTTGTACATAGGGTGCGGGGATTGGCGGCCTGTATGTGGCCGATAATTCACGCACGAGGGTTTGCCACACATGACCGCCACTTCGCTGCCGCCCGCTGGAAAACCCCTCTCGACGGGACGTCGAAGAGAGGCCGCGGGCCCGGTGGGCGGGGTGAATCGGAATATTGCATTCCTCTCCGCTTTAGTGGCAGCACTTATATCCATGGCGGCCTACAGCGCCGGTCTCGCGGTGCGCGGCGTGTACCCCTTCGGTTCCATCCCGCGCGCCACCAACGACCTGCGCCATCAGTACGTCCCGTTCCACACCTATCTCTGGGACCTGCTGCACGGCAATGCCCAGGGAGACCTGCTCTTCAACTGGCAGAGCGGATACGGCGTCGGATTCCTCGGAGACTTCTTCACCTACCTCGGCAATCCGTTCTCCCTGCTGGCCGGCGTCCTGCCGCGCGAGCACGCGGAACTCTCCGCCTACCTCGTCAGCCTCTGCAGCATCGGCCTCGCCGCCGCCCTGATGACCGTGTACCTGGGGCGCCTGCGCCCCGGCTCGCCCTGGCTGCGCTCTCTGCTCTCCGTCGGCTACGCCGTCTGCGGCTGGGGAGTCACCGAGGGCACCGTCGTCCCGATGTGGACCTGGGGCCTGGTCGCGATACCGATGCTGGGCATAGCCGCCGACTGGTGCCTGACCGGCCGCCGCTGGGTCCTCGGCAGTCTCCTCGTGGCCCTCTGCTGGTACGCCAACTTCTACACCGCCGCCATGGCCACCATGGCCACCATGCTCGTGTTCCTGGTCCGGCTCCTGCTCGCCGACACCGACTGGCGCACCTGCGGCCGGGCACTGTGGCGGGCCGCGACCATGACCGGCACCGGGCTGCTCCTCGCGGCCCCCGCCATCCTGGTGTGCGCCTTCGCCAACAAGCAGGCCCAGCCCACCGAGCTGTACGTGGTCAGCGTGAAGACCGACCCGCTGACCTTCCTGTCGATGCTCATACCGGGTACCCACCCGCTCCTTCCCGCGCCGAACGTCTACGCCGGGGTGCTGGTCCTCCTCCTCGTCCTGACCCTGCCCTTCCAGACGAAGGTGCACGTCCGCGCACGCCTCGCCTGGCTCTCGCTCATCGTGCTGACCGGGCTCTCCTTCGTCTTCGTCCCGACCGCCAAGCTCTGGCAGGGCGGGGCCCTCCCGCACGGCGCCCCCTTCCGCGAGTCCTTCGTGTTCAGCGGCATGCTGGCGATGGCCGCCTGGATCTGCCTCGCCCACATGCCCCGGCCCCGGGCCCTGCTCGGCGGCGCCGGCCTGCTGGCCCTGCTTGTCGCGGCCACCTACGACTACCCGGCGGTCAACCGGCACGCCCTCAAGGGCGTCCTGATCGGCGGCGCCGTCACCGCCGTCCTGCTGTTCTTCTACGCTCGCGGGCTGCGCCGCCGTCTGCGCATCGGAGTCATGCTGCTGCTGGCCTTCTCGGTCTTCGCCGGCACCACGTACACCGTCTACGGCAACGCCGTCGCCAACGACCCCCGCCGGCGCGGACCCAGCCACCCCCTGACGATGACCGAGCTCGGCCAGAACGCGCAGGAGGCGCTGGCCGCACACCGCAACTGGCCCGCCACCCGGGCCGACGCCGGATCCGGGATCTTCGTCACCAACAACGACGCGATGCTGGTCGGCGGCCAGGGCGGCTCCTACTACAGCAGCTACGTCAGCGTGGAAACCGCGACCGCGCTGCGCGGACTCGGGCTCGGGCAGGGGATGGGCGGCCGCCACCTGTGGCCCGCGAACGACCCGGTCCTGCGGGCCCTGCTCGGCGTCGGCACCGTCCTCGAACCGGCCGGTGCGGACCGCGTCACCGTGCGCAGCCTGCCCGCCCCGCCCCTGGTCACCCTGCGCGCCACCGGCAGCGACCAGGCCTACGGGGCCCCCGAGGGCTCCGTCTGGGCCCGACGCCAGGCCGCCCTCGGCGCCAAGGTCTACACCGTGCCCCCACTCACCCGCGTCGGAGCACCGGCCGCGCCCGCCCCGGCGCCCGGGAAGGGCTTCCCCCTGACCAAGGGCACGGGCGAGGGCCCCGAGAGCTGGGCCACCTTCACCGGGAAGTGCACCCCCGGCGCACGCGCCTTCGTCTACGCACCCGACCTGAACGCGACCGTCCGGGCCGAGGGAACCGGCCGCCGCGACAGCTTCGCCGCCATGCCTCCCGCGGTCAGCGCCCCGATCAAGGATCTGGGCCGTGCGGGGGCCGACGGCCGCTTCACCTTCTCCGTCCGCACCTCCAAGGACGGCCAGGTCCTGCCGCCCGACGCGCTGGGCTGCCTCGACCAGGCCGCCTTCGACGCGGCCGTGGCGCACCTGAAGGACGGCGGGGCCACCGATGTCACCGCCGGCGGACACACCATCGAGGCCCGCCTCCCCAAGGGCTCGACCGGCACCGCGGTGCTCTCCACCACGGCGTCCCCCGGCTGGACGTGCTCGGTCGACGGCGGCCCGGCCCGCGCCCCGGTCCCCTACCAGGGCCTGCTCGGCATCCCGCTGGGATCCGGCGGCGCAGACCGGGTGGCGTGCTCGTACGTCCCCGAGGGGCTCCGTGCGGGCCTGGGCGGAGCCGCGGTGGGCCTGCTGCTCATCGCGGGCGTCCTGGTCGGCGTGCGGTGGCGCTCCCGCAGGGCCTGAGACGTCGGCAACCGGGCGCCGGGACCGCGGGGGCGGTACCGGCACCCGGCTCCGGCACACCGCTCGTGCCCTGTCACGACCCGGCCCGCCCCGCCGGGGTAAAGGGGGTGGAAGCCCTCCCAAGGATTCGATCCTCGGTCGCAGGGTTGAACCTTGGTGGATCTTGAGGCCACGAGCAGCCCATGGCAGGCTCATGCCGCATGATCGATGAATTCGCGAAGGACAACTTGCACGGCAGGCTGCGGCGGGACCGCAAGGCGCTGCTCTGGAAACTCGACGGCTTGTCCGAATACGACGCCCGCCGACCTTTGACAGCGACCGGAACCAACCTCCTCGGTCTGGTCAAACACGTGGCCACCGTCGAGGCCAGGTACTTCGGCGAGGTCTTCGACCGCCCTTCCCCGGAACCGCTGCCCCGGTGGCAGGACTCCGACGGCAGCGATCAGTGGGCCGCCGAGGACGAAACCCGCGATCAGATCATGGGGTTCTACCGGCGCACGTGGGAACACTCGGACGCGACAATCAACGAGCTTCCCCTCGACGCCCCGGGCCACGTGCCGTGGTGGCCGGAGCCTTATCTCAACACGAACCTGTTCGCCGTCATGGTCCATGTCCTCGGCGAGTCCAACCGGCACGCCGGGCACGCCGACATCCTGCGCGAGGGCCTCGACGGCCGGACCGGGATGCGCCCCGAACACGAGCAGCAGATCGACGAGGAAGCCCGTGCAGCCCACTGCGCGAAGATCGAGCGGGCCGCCAGATCGGCCGCACCCATCAAGGCTTAGTTGAACAAGCCAGGCAGCCTGACATCAGCTCCCCTACCGGCGCTTGCGCTTTCGAGCACTCCTGATGTCGCCCGCGTCACCCGACGCGGGCGTTCAGCCCACGTCTTCGTCGTCCTCGTCCAGCTCAGGCGCTCTGCCTGAACGCCTGTCCCGACGGCTGCCCTCGGCTGCGGATCCCGGTCGGCAAGACCTACACCGAACGCATGATCCCGCTGCATCCGCAGGCCGCCGACGCGCTGCGGAACCTGATCCAGACAGCCAAGGACGGCAACGCCGCTGCCCGGCACGGCCCCTGGGCCCAGCGTCCGGTCCGCTACGTGTTCATGCGACGCGGCAAGCCGATGGGCAGGTTCTTCCTGTTCGACGACGCGCTGGAGATCGCCTGCAGCAGGGCCGGACTCGTCGACGGCGACGGCAACCACACGGTCACGGCCCATCGGTTCCGGCACTCCGTCGGCACGCAGCTCGCCGAGGGCGGCGCCCAGATCCAGACCATCATGGCCATCCTGGGCCACCGCACCGCGCAGATGTCGGCGACCTGCTCCCACGTCAGCGACCCCGTGCTCAAAGAGCAGTACGAGAAGGTCGTCGCCGCCGGCGGACGCATCGCCGGCCCGGCCGCCGAGGCCCTGCCGGCCAACCAGCTCGACGAGGCCACCGTCCACTGGCTCAAGACCAACTTCCTCAAGACCGAGCTCGAGCTTGGCCACTGCCTGCGCACCCCGGCCGAGGGACCCTGCGAGTGCGACCTCTACCTGCGCTGCTCAAAGTTCTTCACCACCAGCGAGTACGCGCCCCGGCTGCAGGCACGGCTTCTCACCGAGCAGCAACTCATCCAAGATGCCACCGAACGCGGCCGGCCGCGTGAGGCGGAGCGCCACACGGCGATCATCGGCCGGATCCGTGAGCTGCTGGCCGACCTCGGCGAGCCTGCTCCCACCAGCCAGGACGGCGATCCACCGACCAGGGGCTGCGGATAATCCGCGTGGCATCGACGGCCGTCATCACCGATGATCGACGCTATGGATGTCGTCGTTCAGCGGGTCCGCACGACCTGGACCAAAGCGTCCCGCGGCGGATCCGCGGCCGCAGTGCGGAACGGGGCGCCGGTGGCGTTCCCTCTCCCGCCCGATCTGACGTCCGGCCTGCACGAGGTCCAGATGCGAGAGGCCGACGGCTTCCAGCCCCACGAGCGGGTGCTGGACTTCGCAGATCTCGAGGTGACGCTGCGCGAGGCGGACGGATACCTGCGAGTCCGTCCGCCTCAGATGTCGAGCTTCGCCACGCATCCGCGCAGCGGCCGGCCTCCGGCCGCCCGGATTTCCGCCGGCCAATGGCTCCGATGGCAGGTCAACTACCGGCTCATCGCCAGCTACGGCGGACAGTGGCACTACCGACTCGACACCTTCAACGTCGCCTACGGCACCGTTACGCCCGAGACGTTCCTCGGTACGCCGTCCCGCACGATCGATGAACGGGGCTTCGTCCTCTGATCGAGGGAGTGCGCCCTCGATTTCGATCCTAAAGGTGTCCAGATAAAGGTTCAGGCTGCGGTGCTTGAGCGGGGCGAGGCGGGCGATGTCCTCGTCGCGGATCTCGTGGCCCTCAGCCTGGAGCTGGGCGACGGCGGCGTCGATGTACTTCGTCGTCCAGAGCACGATGGCGTTGAGGACCAGGCCGAGCGCGCCGAGCTGGTCCTCCATCCCGTCGCGGTACGCCTGGTGGATGGTGCCGCGCTTGCCGTGGCGGCACACGTCCCGGGCCAGCTTGTGGCGGAACTCCTGGACGGTGAGCTGCCTGTTCATCTGACGGCGGTAGGTGTCGTCCACCGGGTCGACCACGCGCAGCAGGTGCTCGGTCTTGGCGATCCGACCGTACTCGGCGAACGCCGTACCCAGCGGAGTCGGACGCCCCTCGCGCCCGAACATCCGCAGCAGGTCGTACGCGCGGACCTGGTTGGTGACCAGCGACCCGGCGACCTTCAGCATGTCCGGCCAGTGCGCGATTACCTTGTTCAGGTTCACGCGGTTGCGGGCCAGTTCTTCCACCACACCGTACGTGCCGGTCTCGACGCCGGGCATCGCGGCCCGCCAAAACCGCTGGTCGTCCAGGTCGCGGAACCGGGGGCTGAAGTTGTAGCCGAGGATCTTGAACAGGCCGAACACCATGTCGGAGTACGAGGCGTTGTCGGTGGCCACCATCTCCGGCTTCACTCCGCCGTCCAGGTTCAGCAGGGCGTCCAGGATGTGCAGGGAGTCGCGCGGGGTGCCGGGGACGACCATCTGCCCGATGCCCGCGACCTGGTCGTTGACGGCGTTGAGCCAGGTGATGCCCCGCTTGAACCCAAAGTACTTCGGCGACGGCGCCGCGCTGATCGTGCGCACGGGGACGACGAACCGCAGCCCGTCCACCGAGGCGAGCAGGCCGTTGCCCCAGAACTTCACGATGGGCACGGCGGCCTGGGCCTCGACAAGCCGCGCGTTCGCCGCGGCGATGGTGTCGACGCGCAGGTAGTACTGGTCGACGTGCACGAGCCGGGCCCGGGTCGGCGCCTCGTAGCCGGGTGGCTCGCCGAGGGCGCCGAGCTTGTCGACGTGCAGGTTCACCCGCCCGTCGTCCTGCACCTCGATGGATACCTTCGCCGCCGGCCCCGCCTCCTCCAGCCGCTCGGCGAGCTGCTTCCACCCGGCGTCCAGTCCCCGCACCAGCTCTGCCAAGTGCTCCTCGACGGGCATGTCCAGGCTCAGGGCCGCCAGGACGTCCTCGCACACCGCGTCCCACTCGGGGCCCTCCAGCAGGCGGGCCCGCGGGTTGGACCAGCGGTGCGAGGGCGAGGCAAACACGTCACGGTTGTTCAGCGCGCGATGCAGCTGCTCCTTCGGCGACGCCCGCCTCTGCGCGGCCATCGCCGACCGGATCACCTTCCGCTGCACGCTGATCCAGACCGGCACCGAGTCCTACCGCTACCAGGCCACCCAGGAATCCCTCTTCCCCGCCCCGAACTGACTACCTGACGCTGTCGGGATCTTGATGGTCGTGCGTTCGGGTGGACGGCAGAGCTTGCGCAGCACGTGAGCGTCCGCGGCTGTCATAGACTCCGTGATCATGTTCAAGGGCTGGTGGCATGTCGTGCCGGATGAAGAGCGGCAGCAGTGGCTGTTGGAACCGTTCGTGGGTGTTGGGCCGCTGCGCTTCGGTATGAGCCCCGGTGAGGTGGCGGACGCCATGAGCGGCCTCACTGCCGAGGTCGAGCGACACACCCGTCGGCGCGAGGTAGACGCGAACGTCTACACAGTCGTGGAAGGCAAGTACCCGGAGTTCGGCCTGCACCTCTACTACCGGGATGAACAGCTCGCGGGCATTGCGGTCGACGCTCTGTGCGGACCGCAGGTCTCCGCGGACGGTGCGGCACTTGTCGGCCGGGTGCCCTCCGTGCTGGAGAAGTGGATGCTGGATCGAGCCGAGGCCCGCTCACCCGAGGACGAGCTCTCCTACATGAGCGCGGGCGTTCCCGGCTCGGAGTCCCTGGGCGTGGTGATCAACGTGCAACGGGAAGGTGACCGCCTCCTCACCCGGCCGGTGTTCTTCCCCACCGAGGCGCTCGACGACCTCTCCCACTGGCTGCCGAGGGACACCTGGGAGATCCACGGCTGAGCACTGCCACGGCGCCTGCGGGGACCACGGTCTGACCAGCAGCGTCAGGTAGTCAGCCTGTGAGGGCTGGACCCACGGGTCCAGCCCCCCGGCACGTCCATGAGCGAGGCCCCGGCCGCGACTTGTCAGGGAGGCGACCCGGGCCCACGATCACAAGCCACCGACGCCCCGTCCTCAGCCCCCTACGGACACTCCGCCCAGCCCCACCAGGTCACCCGGTCAGTGGCTCCGGATCTCGCCGAAACGGCTCCCGAACTTCTCCCAGGTGCCGTCGGCGGCCCACTTCCGCAGCCGGTTGTGGGCTCCCTTCCACGATCCGAAGTGCTCGGGCAGATCCATCCACGGCGTGCCGGTGCGGTATTTGAACGCGATCGCATCGATCACCTGCCGGTGATCACGCCACCGCCCGCCCCGCTTCGGCGTCCGATCCGGCAGCAACGGCTCGATTCGGGCCCACTGGGCGTCAGTCAACGACACACCAGACCAACGATCCGATGATCTGAAGGAAACTCCTCCGGACCGTCGCGCTCACGAGGAAGGGCCCGCAATATTTCGGCGACGGCCGTCGCCCAGAAGTGGCAGTCTGGGCCGATGCCTACCTGGACTCCGTCGGCCGCACTGTCCGACAACCTGCGGTATCTGCTCAACGAGTGGGATCCGATCGGCGTCGCCGACCTCTCGCCGGACGAGTACGACTGCATGCTCGCCCCCTTGTTCCAGCGCCTCCACCGTGGCACCACGCGGGCGGAGATCGGCGAGTTCCTCTGGTACGAGCTGGAGGACCACTTCGGGCTGGACCCCGTCAACCATCGGACCGATGCGATGGCCGACCGGCTGATCGCCTGGTGGTCCGCAGTAAGCCCGGCCCCGGACACCGGTGGGACACCGGCAACCTGAGCGACACCAGGGCCGCCGACGGCCGGGTCCGCACCGCCCGGCAAGATCCGAAAGAGACGGCCTAGGCGTCGGAGAGCAGGAGGATGGCGCGGGCGTAATGGGCGTAATGGGCGTAGGCGCCAACACTCCGGTTGAGCAGTTCCTCGAGCCGGTCCATCGTCTCTTGTGGCGGCGTCCCATCGGGAGAGGAGAAGGCGGTCGCCTCCACCGCAACAGGCCTCAGCGCTGGGCCCCCAGCTCTTCGTCCCGCCTGCTCGCCCACTCTCTCACACGCTCGATCGTCTCGTCCGGCGTAGGCATCGCCGAGTACACGACGAACTCCGCGTAGTTCGGGTTGTCGATCGGCAGTGGTGACAGTGGATGCTCGCGTAGTCTGGCCACCAGATATCCGGCGGCCAGCAGGTCACGGGACTTCTCGATGTCGCGGTCGGCCTTGTCCGCGTGCCAGTAGGAGCCGTCGTACTCGATGGCTAGCTTCCGCTCCCCGACCGTCTCGACCGTGATGTCGACGAGCCAGTTCGCGCGCCGAGCGAATGCCTCGTGCCGCACCGACTGGCCGGACGATGCCCGGCCGAAGGCGCGCTCCGCAGCGGCCCAGTGGTCAAGCTCTATACGGGACTTGCCGTGTTCCCGGCACTCGGGGCAGCCCCTGCCGTTCGCTCGTGAGGACAGGGCTGCCTGCCATGCATGATCCGGGTTTACGGAACAGATCCAGGCCGGTGTGAACAAGGTCTGGCCGTTCGGCCGCACCTGCCACGCGGACAACGGATTGGTCGGCGACCATTCCGCCGCCAGATCAGGGAAGTGGTGGGCGAGCGAGTCGAGGATCGTGCGGCACTCCGGGCAGCGCAGGCGCTGGCCTTGCTCCCGGCGGGCCGGTGTCTCCTGCCACTCGTGGCCGCAGTCTGGATTCCGCCACCACACGAGCTTGCGTGAACCGGGCGACACCTTCGTCAGCTGAGTCTTGCCGTTCTTGGTCGGGTGCCATTGTGCGGCGATCTCGGCGTTGAGTCCGAAAGCCTTGGGGTCGGCCTCGATCGCCTTGAGACGCGTCGCGCGTGTGTCCTGGCCGCGGCAGGACGGGCAGCCGTTACGCAGATACGGGAGCGGTGACTGGCGACGGCGGTGCCCTCGTGGGCAACGTAGCCGACGCTGCGAGTAGTCCGTGACCTTCACGGTCCGGGGATCCGCCTCGTCGTCCCAGGCGGCGAGCAGTTCAGGCACGTCCGCGACCGGCGTCGTCTGATAGCGGGCGTACTCCGCCTCCCACTCAGCGCGTCGCTTCGGTTCGCACTCCGGACACCCGCGCATGTTGACCATAGCGAGGATCCGTTTCGTGAACCGCAGGCCGCAGTCGGGGCAGCGCCAGGCCGCCTCCCGCCGCGCCTTGACGGTGACGGTCTCCCAGATGGCGGTGTCGTTCTGTTCGTGGTCCCACCAGTCGAGGACGGGCAGTTCGCTGTCCTTGAGAAGGTCGCGTTGCTTGGAACCGACGGGCTTGGTCGTCTGCCGCTCACGCCGAGGGTTAATCTGGCACTGGCAGCCAAACCCGATGTCCCCGAGCCGCGCGGCACTCAATCGACCGCAGTACCGGCACCGGACATGGTGCGGATCGTCGGAGAAAGACGGGGCGGTCAGCGCGTTGAGGTAGTCGTATCCGTTCTTCTCGGCGTGCTCCCGCGCCTCGGCCTCGGGAACCGGGCTCCGGTCCGCGTACGCGCCCATGGCCTGCCGGGCCTTCCGCGCCCACTGTCGCCAGTAGCAGGCCCGGCACGTCGCTTCCCCATACGCGTTCTTTTCCAGGGTGTACTCGAAGCGGTAGTGCGCCTCGCAGCCGCATGCCAGGCATCGGGTCAGGCGCCACGCCTTCGGTTTCGTGAAGGGCTCCAGCGGTTCCAGGCCGCCCTTACGCAGCATCTCCGTGATGTGGGTGTCGCACCAGGTGCTTTTCGTACGTGTGGAGAACGCGGCAGGCTGGGGTTCATCTTCTTCGTGAGTGCTCCGCACTCCGCGCACCGGTACATACGTCACCGCCACCGGGGCTCGCATCCCGAACGGCAACCGCTCGACCATCTCCATGCCCTACCCAACGCGGCCAGGCCACGCCCGGACACGATCGCACCCCGGCCTGGGCGCATGGGCAGACGGGTGGTTGTCGGGCATTTTCGCGCGATCTCTGCCTGCGTGCCGAGGCGGCGGTACGGTCTCGGGAGCAGAGACGCGAGCGTGGGGGTGGCGGGAATGCTGGAGGCGGCGTTGGCGGCAGTGGCCGTGGCAGGCGGCACCGCGGTGGTGCAGGCGGCGGGTACTGACGCGTGGAACGGGCTGCGATCCCGGGTGGCCCGGCTGCTGGGCCGCGGGGATCCTGCGCTGGAGCAGACGGAGCTGGAACGCCTGGACCAGACTGCCACCGCCCTGCGGGAACTGGAGCCGGCCGAGGCGGACCGGGTACGGATCCGTCACGAGGCTTCCTGGCAGACCCGCTTCGAGGTGCTGCTGGAGAGCGTGAGCGATACGCAGGAACGCGCCCGGCTCGCCGAAGGACTGCGGGCCCTGATCGACGAACAGTCCGCGCACACAGGTGGCGGGGGTAACGTCTCGGGCACCTTCAACGGCCCCACCGCAATCCAGACCGGGAACAACAACCGGATGGACAACCACTTCGGAACCGGGTCTTGAACGGCCCCACCGCCGACCCCGAACACACCCGTGGAAGCGGCGGGAACACGTACAACGGACCCGCCGCCGGCCAGTACGGCGACCACAGCACGCAGAACAACTACTTCCCCAGCACGCGCCCTCTGGTGTCCTGGCCGCACCAGGTCGGCGTGATCCCGCGCCGTGCTGACTGCTTCCAGCACCGCCACGCGGTGGACCAGGTAGGCGCGGCCCTGGACGACGGGAATGCCGCGGTCCTCGTCGGCCAGGTGCTGGCCGGTGCGGGTGGAGTCGGCAAGACGCAGCTCGCCGCCGACTACGCTCGCCGCGCTTGGCACTCGGGCACCGCGGACCTCCTGGTCTGGATCACCGCCAGTACCCGGTCGGCGATCATGTCCGGGTACGCGCAGGCCGCTGCCGAGGTTCTGCCCGTGCCTCCGGAGAACCCCGAGGACGCCGCAAGGGCGTTCCTGGCCTGGCTCGAACCCCGGCCCACAACGGTGCCACGGCGCTGGCTGATCGTCCTTGACGACGTGTCCTCCCCCGCCGACCTCTCCAACCTGTGGCCGCCGACCAGCCCGCACGGCGCCACGGTGGTCACCACCCGCCGCCGCGACGCCGCCCTCAGCGGCCCCGGCCGACGGCAAGTACCGGTAGGCATGTTCACCCCCGGCGAGGCCACCTCATACCTGCAAGCGGCCCTGGTCGAACGCGGCCGCCACGAACCCGAGCAGCAACTCACGCACCTGGCCGCCGACCTCGGCCACCTCCCCCTGGCCCTGTCCCAGGCAGCCGCCTACCTCATCGACGCGGAACTGGACTGCGCCACCTACCGCCGGCGCCTGGCCGATCACACTCGGCGCCTGGCCGATCTGCTCCCTGATGCCGACGCCCTGCCCGACGACCAGACCACGAGCACGGCCGCGGCCTGGTCGCTGTCCATCAACCGCGCCGACCAACTCCAGCCGGCCGGCCTCGCCCGCCCCCTGCTCGAAGTCGCTGCGATGCTCGACCCCAACGGCATCCCCGCCCCCGTCCTGACCGGCTCAGCCGTACTGGCCTACCTCGCCGAACACCGCACCCACAGCACACCAGGGCACGACCAGGCCGCGCCCATCACAGCGGAGCAGGCGTACGACACACTGCGGGTGCTGCACCGCCTGAGCCTGATCGACCACACCCCCGGCACCCCCCAGCAGGCCGTCCACGTGCACCAGCTGATCCAGCGTGCCGCCCGCGAACCCCTGCCCACCGAACGGTACGACCAGCTCGCGCGTACCGTCGCCGACGCCCTGACCGCCACCTGGCCCGACGTGGAGCGGGACGCCGCCCTTGCCCGAGCCCTGCGCGCCAACACCGACGCCCTCACCCGCCACGCGCCAGGGGCCCTCTACCAGCCCGAGGCCCACGCCGTGCTCTACCGCACCGGTGCAAGCCTTGGCGCGACTGGCCAGGTCACCGCCGCCACCGCATACTTCCGCCACCTTGCCGACACCGCCCACACGCGCCTCGGCCCGGACCACCCCAACACCCTCACCGCCAGGTATAACCTCGCCTACTGGCTGCGGCGGGCGGGGAACGCGGACGGCGCCGCCGACTGCGAGCAGTTGCTGGAGGACACGCTGCGGGTGCTGGGCCCGGACCACCCCAACACCCTGGCCGCCCGCAGCAACCTCGCCCATTGGCAGGGGCAGGCGGGAGACGCAGCAGCAGCAGCCGCCTCGCTCGCCGAGTTGCTGGAGGACAGACTGCGGGTGCTGGGCCCGGATGACCCCTACACCCTCACCGCTCGGCACAACCTTGCCTACTGGCGGGGACGGGCGGGGGATGTGGGCGGTGCCGCCGACTTCGAGCAGTTACTGGAAGACATGCTGCGGGTGCTGGGCGCGGACCATCCCGACACCCTCACCACCCGGAGCAGCCTCGCCCGGTGGCGGGGGGAGGCAGGGGGTGCAGATGGTGCTGCTGCCGATTTCGAGCAGTTGCTGCCCGACAGACTGCGGGTGTCGGGCCCGGACCACCCCGACACCCTCACCACCCGACACGACCTCGCCCACTGGCGCGGGCGGGCGGGGGATCCGGCTGGCGCCGCCGCCGGCTTCGAGCAGTTGCTGCCCGACAGACTGCGGGTGCTGGGCCCGGACCACCCCGACACCCTCACCACCCGACACGACCTCGCCTACTGGCGGGGGCGGGCGGGGGACGCGAACGGTGCCGCCGCCGGCTTCGAGCAGTTGCTGCCCGACAGACTGCGGGTGCTGGGCCCGGACCACCCCGACACCCTCACCACCCGACACAGCCTCGCCCGGTGGCGGGGGGAGGCAGGGCAAGCGGATGGTGTCGCCGCCTCACTCGCCGCGTTGTTGCCCGACAGGGTTCGGGTGTTGGGCCCGGACCACCCCGACACCCTCACCACCCGACACGACCTCGCCCACTGGCGCGGGCGAGCAGGGGATGCAGACGGTGCCGTGGCCGATTTCGAGCAGTTGCTGCCCGACAGACTGCGGGTGCTGGGCCCGGACCACCCCGACACCCTCACCACCCGACACGACCTCGCCCACTGGCGCGGGCGGGCGGGGGATCCGGCTGGCGCCGCCGCCGCGCTCGCCGAACTGCTGGCCGACCGAATGCGGGTGCTGGGCCCGGACCACCCCCACACCCTCACCACCCGACGCGACCTCGCCCACTGGCGGGGGGAGACAGACGGCAGGGGCAGTGTTCGGTAACGATCTCTCGGTCGCGTAGTACTCGCGAGCCTGGCCCCGGCGGCGGATGGCCTTGGCGCCCTCCGCTTTCGCCCGGGCGCAGAACACGAACCGGCTTCGTGGACTACGGGCGGGGCCGTGGAGGTGTCCCTGTACCGGGGCCTGGACGTCGCCCTGCTCCCGACCATGCACCCCGAAATCGACTGGGGGCGGCTCCGGTGCCTCAGCCCGGGTGAACGGTCGCCGCTCGCCCGGCCGGCCCCGGCACCGGCCGGGGAGGTTGACGTCGTGACATCGGCGGATGTCGCGCGGATCGCGGGAGTGGGCCGGGCCACGGTGACGACCTGGCGCCGGCGACACGACGATTTCCCCGCACCCGCTGGCGGCACCCCCACGACACCGGCCTTCGATCGGGGCGCGGTGGGCGCGTGGCTGCTCGCCCACGACAAGATCACCATCCCCGGACCCATGGCCCCGCCGGGCGCCTGCTGCTGCGCACGGGCGAGGTGGTCGTCGCCTTCCAGGACACCGATCTGCCCTGCCCAGTGCCGCGGCGTCGCGCATTTCGCCGCGGCGTAGGTGGAGGAGGTGGAGGCACAGGGCGCCGGTGGGGAAGCGAGCCCCCTCCCTGAACCTGAGCAAGGCCCTCCTACTGAGGGGACACGGTCGAAGTCGGTTTCGTCGTCGGCGAGGTGGGCGTCATCGGCTGCCCGAAGCCGGGTGTAAGCAGCAGCGCGAGGATCGTTGCCACGGCGGCCCCTGAGGCAATCGATGCCACCAGGTCCCCGCGACCGGCTGTGCCGTGCGTGCCGGCGGTGTACTTGAAGACCGCCAAACCGACGGCGCAGCCCACGACGATGAGCACTACCGCCAGCGGCGCAATCTGGATGGTCACGTGTTCTCCTCGCTGTGTCCGCCTGAACTGGCGGGAAACTGTGGAGCCTCCAGGGTTCTGGGTAGCGAGGTTGTCCGGACTCGACTGTCGGCATTGCCGCAGGTGGTCTGGAATAGATCGCGGACAACTGGGGACCTTGTCCTGAACAAGCAGCGGAGGTGTGAATGGCACGGCCATTGAGTGATCTTCAGGGGCGTACGGAGCAGGCTAACCAGCTGGCGATATGGCTAAGAAAGATCACTGCAGGGGTTCCGATACGTGAACTGGAAGCGACTTTCCACCACTCCAGAAGCATGTGGACCGGCTACCGCAATGGCAGTCGTCTGATAGCCGGCGACCTTCTGGATACGGTCGTCGACCGGCTCATCACAGAGCCACAGATGCGAGAACGACAGCGCAAACTCGGGCACCATCTGCTGGCCGAAGCCAAGATGGGGGAAACCGCCGGCGCCGCCAAGACTGTGCGATCGCCGCATCCTTCACACAACGACAGCCCACTGACCACGGTTCTCATGAGGCTGGACGACGCTCGGCTTCAGCAGATTGAGGCCATGCGCCAGCTCGCCACCTCGGAGAAGCGCTGCGCAGCCCTGGAAGATGCAGTCTCCGCTCTGCAGGAGCGGTGCATCGAACTTGAGGTCCAGCGTGATAACGCCCGCGAGCTGGTTCGAGCCGAGCTTGAACGTGAACTCAGCCAGTTTCGCCAATACCGTCGGGATGCTCACCATCTGCTGGAACGCGCTCGTAGAGCGGCAGGGGAAGCTTACGGACTGCGCCTAGCTGCCGAGGAGAAGGTCGCCCGCGCGAAGACCGCAGCTCACGACATCACCGACGAAGCCATCTCGTCGTCGAACCTCTCAGCCGTGGCGGCTGAGCCCCCCTTCCTTTCTGGGGACCAGGTCACCGATCTCCTGCGGCGAGCAGAAGAACAGCTTGCCGAACAGGATCACGAACTCGACGCTCTGCGCGAGGGCATCGTGGCCACGGGCGAGACCGCCTCTCCTGGCCAGCCCTCCCCTCGAACGTCCGTAGTCGTTGCCCGACCAGGAGACGCTCTGGACAACCCGAACAACGCTGCTACCAGAGCGGATACCCAGGACAACTCGGTGTTTGACACTGACTGGCCATCTGTACGGCGCCGGCTGACAGACCGAGTACGCCGAGATCTGCCCTTCTTTGCGAACTTCGCAGTGCTAGTCGTCCTCATGATGTTCGGAGAGGCATACGCCTACTTGAGGATGGAACCCCAGACCTTCAGTGCGTTAGATCAGGTCCTGATGATCTGCGTACTCGTGGTGGCTTCCATCCTGGCCTCTCTAAGCTTTGTCGCCCTTCGCCGACGACCGCTGAAGACGGCGTTCACATTCCGGATCCTGCCCTTTTACCTGCTCATTCCTGTTCTCGGGTGGATTCTGGGAGCCCACACGCAGGCGAGTCTGTGGGGAGGCTGGATTGCCTCGTTTTTCTCCCCCTCCTACGGGTGACGGATAGAGGTTCGAGGTGTCACTCCTTGTTCGTCGCGTCGGCTGCGGACCTGACGATCGAGCGCATCCGTGCCCTTGCCGCGCGGCCGGACCAGGTGGAGAGCCTGACGCTGGAGTTCAAGCGCGAGTACTCCAAGAGTCTGCTGACGACCATCGCGGCGATGGTCAACACCTACGGCGGCACAATCCTTGTGGGCATCAACGACAAGGTCGAGCCGGGCACCGACCGCGTCGTCGGTACCGACGCCCAGGAGACGATCGACAAGGTCGCCAGCGGTTGCCGAGAAGTTCGACCCTCCGTGGGAGCCGAGCTTCATCCCTGTCCCGTTCGACGATGACTCCGGACTCAGTGTGGTGGTCATCCGGGTCGACGCCAACACCGCCCCCCGCCCCTGCTGATGGATCTGAAGGCCCCGATCCGGCTGAGCGGGCAGAACTCCACCGCCGACCGCGACCGGCTCCTCAGGCTCGCCCGTGAGGAGCCGGCTGCGAACGTGCTGTCCATGGGCCAGGGCCGCATGGCCCCGCACCTGACTGCGGACAACGAGGGCAAGCCCACCGACGACTTCGTGCTCCGTACCGGCATCAACCTCCCGATGGGAGATGCCGCCGCCTGGCGCCCGCTGTCCGAGCGGTCCGTCGACTCCCTTGCCCAGGTCCTGAACGAGTCTGCTCTCCCCGGCGCGCTGCGTAATCTCGGGCAGGTGTCGATCGATCGGTTCATGGGCTTCCGCCCGCTCGGGCACAACCGGTCTCGGACGGCCCGGCTGGTGTGGCAGGCGGTGAGCTGGCTTCGTTCACGTGAAGTGGTTCTGGCTCAGGTTGTGGGATCCGTGCACTGTGAGTGACGGCTGAACTCCCTGCGACGCCTCGGGAAGTTGCCTCAAACGAACAGTGGCAGAAGTGGCTGGGCAGACAGTTCGGGGCTGTGAATGAGATCTTGCTCCGGCTGGAGGAGTTGCTGTTCCCGTCGATCGCGGACGTCGCGGTGCTGTCGGTCGACGTGAACATCGCAATAGTGCGTGTTGATGTGCGGTGCACCGCCGCAGGAGCCTCGTGGGGCACCACCGTCGGTGCCCCGCAGGCCGTGCAGGTCGCGGACCGGTGGCACCTCTGGCACAACCTCAGCGAGGCCGCCGAGCGCAGCATCGCCCAGCACCGCCCATGCCTGCGCGTCCTGGTCCCTCAGACGATTGAACCGACCGAGACGGAGCCCGAGCCCGCAGAGGAGCCGTCCGGCTCGCCATGGCCGACCGGCCACCGGTTCGCCGACCGGACCCGGACCACGCATGCCACGATCCATGCCCTGATCAAGGCAGGGCACAGCCGCCGCGCGATCCAGCGGCAGCTCGGCATGACGAGCCGAACCGTCGAACGGTACGCGGACACTGCCACGCCGGAAGACCTCTGCACCGGTCAGTGGCAGACCAGGACCTCGGTCCTCGACGAGTACAAGGCCTACCTCGACGACCGCTGGAACGAAGGTCACACCAACGCCTGGAAACCATGGGAAGAAATCGTCCCACTCGGCTACCAGGGAAGCTACCAGCGCGTTCGCGCCTACCTCCGCCAGAAACGCACCTCACCACGGCCCGTCACCGCAAGGCCGCCCTCGCCGCGGGCCGTCGCCGGATGGATCCTCCGCCGCCCCGAAACGCTCTCCGAGACCGAACACCTCCAGCTGAAGAACGTCCGGGCCAACTGCCCCGAGATCGACGCACTCACCAGGCACGTGCGGGCCTTCGCGACCATGCTCACCGAGCGCCAGGGCGAGCGACTGCCGGACTGGCTCGACGCCGTCAGACAGAACAACCTACCCAGCCTCCACACGCTCACCGCGGGCATCGACCGCGACCGTGACGCCGTCATCGCCGGCCTCACCCTCCCCTGGAACTCGAGCGTCGTCGAAGGTCATGTCAACCGCATCAAGATGCTCAAGCGCCAGATGTTCGGCCGCGCGGGCTTCCGGCTCCTCCGGAAGCGGAATCTTCTCGCCTGACGGTGACCGCACTGGTCGTAGGCTGCGGGCAGCGAGTCCGTCCAAATCTTGGAGGCATGCCGACGTGACGGCGACATTGAGTCTGTGGAAGCAGAACCTTGGCTCCTTGCCAGAGTCGCTATGGCAGCGGACCGAACTGCGCGTGCTGATCCTCGCGAATAACGCGCTCACGCGGATCTCACCCCAGATTGCACAGCTACGGCAGTTGCACACGCTGGACCTGGGCCACAACAAGCTCGCCTCGATCCCAGACGAGCTGACTGAACTACCGCTCACCAAATACCTGTACCTGCACGACAACCAGCTGAAACAGATTCCCCGATCGCTCGGCCGGCTCACCGCCCTCCGATACCTCAACCTCGGGGGCAACCACCTCACCAGCCTCCCGGACACCATCGGCAAAATGATCGGACTGGTGGAACTCCGGGCCGAGCACAATCGACTCACCGCACTCCCCGAATCGATCGGCCAGACTGCACCAGCTCCGCGAGCTATGGCTGCGGGGCAACACACTCACGTGCCTACCAGAATCCGTCAGCGACCTGGCCGAACTGCGCCACGTTGACCTACGAGAGAACGCCCTGACGGACGTCCCAGAGGCGCTGGCGGGACTCTCACGGCTCCGCCATCTCGACCTGCGGAGCAACAGACTCCACACCCTGCCGAACTGGCTGCCCGAGCTCCCCTCACTCGAGAAACTGGACCTCCGCTGGAACAACATCGAGCCCGCGCCACGCCTGCTCGATCTCCTTGCGCAACGGGGATGCGTTGTCTGGACGTAGAGAGCGGCAGCAGCCCTTCCAGCGTGTCGTGGCGGGCGTAGGACAGGGTGCGAGACGTCTCGTCGTGATAGCTCATCACGCCACACCCTGCCTCGCTTGGGGCCCGGTTGCCATGCGTTATCGGCCCGAACCACCGGACGCAGTCGTCGCAGCGTTTCGGCCGCGGTCAGTGCTGATCGACAAGAGCTGCCCAGCGCCAACGACGCGAACAAGGGACCGGAGGACGGGACCCTGTCAGCCCCGCAGCCTCGTGCTGTCGAAATCCGTGAACAAACGGTGTCCTGCCTCGGGCCTCGTGCCTCCCAAACCGGTGTCGAAATGCTGACCATCCTCACGTACAAAGCCACACGTCGGACTCCTTCATGCGCGCTGGTCCTGCGGAGCCTAGCCGTGACTCCGGGCCGGCTCAGACGGTCGGTGATCCCTTGTAGTCGTGGGCCCGGTAGCCGCGCCCGTCCTTGTGCCAGTCCAGGAACAGCACCCCGTCCGAGTAGGCGCCACGGGCGGCGCGGTGACTGATCGTCGGCATACGGAAGTGGCCGTCGTGGTCGCCCTTGGGCGTCGTGCGCTCCACCCGGTCCTTGAGCGGGAAATCTCGCTCGGTCACCACCGGGTCGGTGCCGTCCCGGGATTGCATGATCTGTACCCGGATCTTCGCCCCGTCGAGGATATCGGCGGCCGTCCCATCGGACGTCGGCGTACGCGTGGACGGTGGACCCGGACCGCGCCGCGCACACTTGCACGGTGACGTCCCAGGTGTCCGGCCAGGGGCCGGAGTAGCCGGCGTCGTCAATGCCCTGGGTCGTACGGTCACCCTGCCGCTCGCCGGGCCGGCTTCCGGGTGAAGGCCTCGCCGGCGCGGGTCAGGACGTCGCGGCGGAGAGCCGGCTCACCGAGGATGGCGAGCCATGTCCGCGAGGGGGTCGGCGAGACCGAGTGCGGCCTGAGGATCCACGGGCAGCACCTGGAGCCGGGAGCGCCTCCTGTGCAATGCCACTGCTCACACGTCGGGCTCCAGATCGGACGCGGGGCTGTCATCCGCCGCTTCAGCCGCAGCACCGCCTGCCCGGCGGCCCAGGAAATAGGTAATCCCCGCAACCGCAATCGGGGTCAGCGCTGTTCCGAGGGCGCCAACCCAGGAAGGTCCGGCCGAACCATCCGCCGAGCCTGTGCCTGGTTGCGTAAGGGTGACCACGATGGTGACTGGCGGCCCCCCAGGGATCGCGATCGGAACACTCGCTGACGGCTGCGGGGTAGGTGGAATCTCCGACGGGGATGACGACGGTTCCGATGGCTGCGGGGTAGGTGAGATCTCCGGCGGGGATGACGACGGCTTTGATGACTTCGGAGTAGGCCGCATCTCAGATGGAGATGACGACGATTCAGCGGTTGTGGATGCGGTAGACGGTCCGGGCGGCAGCACGCGACGGTTCTGGTCCTGAAAAAGCACGATAAAGGAGACAACGAAGCTACCCAGAAGCCCCGTGAACACGGCCATGAGCGCCCACACTGTCCAAATTGACCGCCTATGACCTCGATGTAGCACGTGGCGCGGTGGTGGCGGATCCCACTTATGACCATTCTGCCCCATAGTGCGCCATCGTCTCAGTGCCTGCATGGTCAGCAGGGAAAGCGCGCCGCATGCAGGCCAGTCAGCCGCTACCCGGCCCCGAAACCAGCGGACACAGCGGCGCCAAACACCACACCGCCCCGGCAGTTGCAACGATGCACTGTCGTACGCACACGAGACGGAACCCCCTGCGGCTCCGCCGCGGCGCCACGGCCTTCCAAGCTCAGACGATCTCGCACACGAGAGGCAGCTGCGGGGAATCGGCCGAATCGACCTCGCGGAGAGGGCCGCTTCGATACGACGACGTGGACGATACGCAGGCAAGCACCCAGGACTGCGATCGGATACGCAGGGCTCGGCTGCATTCGAGGCCGCCTTCGACTTCGGCGATCGGCTGACCGATTCGGGCCCGGGAAATCAATGGCGTGTACAGCGCCCTGCCTTGCCTCCGAGACACCCAGGCTGTGCTGCCCGCCTGCCCGGTACCGGCTTTGTGACTGCGCCGGTATGAGGCGCACCATGGCTGAGCGGTGACGGTCTCGGTTTGTGCGGAGTCGGGTTGAAATCGATCACCAGTGCCGAATGAGGTTTCTTCGGATGTTCGACTCAACACTTTGTCTGCCCGGGTGCCGCACCCTGTTTCGGATGCGGCAACGGCGTTCGCATGCGGAACGCCCCGGCGCGGGGCGCCCGGCGGACTCCTGCTACTGGCGCCCCTCGACTCCCCGCCAACTTCGTCAGCTCCGGGTCGACCCTCGCCGCCGCGTACGAGCGCTCCTCCGCCGCTGTCAGGGCCGCGTACGCCGTCAGGACCGGCGTCTTCTCCGCCGCCTGAGGATCCGCCGCCGGCACCGCCGACGACGTCGCCACCGAAGACACCGCCCCGGCCGGCTTCCCGTCCGACGACGCACCACCGCACCCGGCCACCATCAGGCAGCACCCACCCCAAGCCCCGCAACCCGTAACCCCCGTGCCCGCACCGCGCCTTCCGCGTCCGTGATCATCACGTCACGCCAGCACCACCCACCCCCACCAACCCCGACTTCCGACCCCACCGAACCAACGGCACCGCCAACCCCCAACCCTCCCCACCCCCTAAGTAAGTCCGGCCAGTCACCGACCGGGATACCGGGTCTGACCAGGAACGACACCGAGGGAGCGGCGGACCCGCTTCCCCCATGTCTCCCCCCATGGTTCCCCCCTTGTTTCCCCCGATGTCTCCCCCCTTGTTTCCCCCCATGTGTACCGGCGGCGGGTCTCGCGCCCAGCCCGGAACGGGCCTTGGAGACTGGACAGATGAACGAGCGCCGCCAACTCGGCTCGGGCCCCGCCCCGCCACACCCCCGACGCCACCGATCGCGGCGCGCCGGGCCCGCCTCGCCGCCGAGGGCACCCAGACACCCCCACCCGCCGAGGCCCACACCGGCAAGCACTCCGAGCCGGCTTCGGACCGGCGCACCCTCGGACCCGGCACCACCACCAACCGGAGACGTCACCGGTGAGTTCCGCCACCGGTGAGTTCGCCGCACAAGACCGGTGACCAGACCGGCGACCGGGCAAGCCAGCCTTACCCAGGGGGTTCGGGAGGCTTGCCCAGCACCTGTTACCCAACCAGTTACCAAACTGGTTGCCTCCGCGCCTGTTACCAGGTCTGACCAGGGAAAAGAAGCCTCCCAGGGAGTACTTGGGCGTCTAGGTAACCGGGATTGCACCGCAGGGCGCACGGACGGGGAGTTGCGGCAGGGGACCCAGAGGTGCACCGGAGGTGTGACTCCCGGGCAGCAACGCCGGGGTCCGGGCGCGTTCCTGGCAGCGCCTCAATCGGGCGGTGACCGGCAGGCTGGTGACTGGACCGGTGACCGGTGACGCCAGGGAGTCTCCACCATCGGGCTTTGCGCCATCCGAAGCGGGCGCAGTTCGTCGAGGGCGATCCGCAGAAGCCTTTCACCGAGGCGATCCTGCACGGGCTGGAGGCCAGGCTGCGTGCCGATGTCGACGCCCTGGACGACTACGCTGCCTCCTCACATCGCGTCGTCCGCTGCGGCCTGTTCGCGGCGGCGCCCGGGTGGGCCAGGGTGTGTCACCGGAGTACTGAAAGCGGCACACCACACCCGGGCCGCCCGCCGGGCGCGGCTCGCCGGGGCGCGGGTCGTACAGCGCCCGGTGGCCGGGCCGGCGCCCCGGCTCGGTGATCAGGGCGACGCCGACGTCGATCTCCTCCGGCCGTCAGCCGGTGATGTCGAGCAGCAGCTCATCCAGCGGGCCGCCGACCAGGACGGCGTATGTCTGGTGCGGCAGCGGGCCCAGGTTGGGGGCGTCGTGGTCGTGGCCGTACACCCGACCTCTCAGTAGCTGTTCGTATCGGCGTTCATCCGGCCGGCCTTCCAGCCGCCACCGAGGTCGCGGGCCTCGCGCCGGCCGCCGATGCGAAGAGAGCTCTCCCCTCGGCTCCGGTGGCGACCCCACTCTGCATGCCCACAACACCCCCGGACCGGAGGGTCAGGGGGTGTCACCGCCCCAGATCCACGGCCCGAACGGATCATCCTCCCGGGGGCCGTAGTCCCCCCGGCTACCCGGCCCGTACATCCCCAGCGGCGCGATCACACTCGGTCATCGGCTTCCCCGCGGTGGACCGAGGCCCTCGCCCACATCGAGAAGCACCACGGCATCGGAAAGCGCATGCGCGACGGCCGCCAAGTCGCCGTCCTCGCAGCCCTCACCTCCGACGACGCCGACAGCACCGCCGCACTCCTCGTCGACACCCAGCCCGGCGAACCGTGGGAACAGCTCATCACCACCTGCCTGACCGTCCTGTGCCGCAGCGCTCTCGGACGCCCCGTCGACCGCCACCTGGCCGAACTCGTGACCGGCTACCTGGATCACCCGAGCGAACACGGCACGACCGTCTTCGACATCCGACTCGGACTCACTCTCCTGGACATCACCGCAGCCTCAAACAACGCCGCCGCACGCCGCATCACAGAGGACCTCTACCAGCGCACCAGCGACGCCAACGACGGTTACGCCGCCCGAGAGACCCTTGCCCACCCCCTGCTCACGGCCCTCGCCACCAATCGACAGCTTCAACACTGCCACGCCCTCCTACACGCCTGCGCACTGGACACCGGGGCCTTGCCGACCCGAGAACACGACCAACTCGTCGCAGCGCTGAGCACGTGCGACCGCACCATCCGAAACAGCGTCGAATGCGCAGAGCACCCGAGCCAATCCGGCGGACAGCCGGCTTCACGTAACGAAGTCACGCACGACATTTGAATCGTCCGCAAAACCCTCCGCAAACTTGATGTCCGGCGGCATGCCGTAGTGCTGGAGAGCTGTCTGGAGGCCGGCGAAGGGTCAAGGCTCTTCGCTTTACCCGAAGAGATTCCCTTCGGCCCCCTGAAGTTCCCCGGCAGCAGGATGTGTGGAATCGGGCGGCGTCCTCGCCCGGTCGGCAGGCGTCAGTGGGCGAGTTCGAGGCGCTCGACGCCCAGGTGTGTGGTGAGGAAGCGGGCGGCGCGGTCGAGTGCGGCGTCCGCCTCGTCGAGCCGGCCGTGGTTGAGCTGGAAGACGTGGGGAAGGCCGGGCCCGATTTCGAGCGTGACCTCGACGTCGTCGGCGCCCGCACGGCCGGCCAGCCGGACGGCGTCGTCGAGCAGCACCTCGTTCGCTCCGACCTGCACGAGCAGTGGGGGCAGCCCGGTGAGGTCGGCGAGCACCGGGCTCGCCAGGGGGTGTGTGCGGTCGGCCGATGCAGCGTACAGATCGGCGTAGGCGCGTACGTCGGCCTCGGTGAAGATGGGGTCGGCATCCTCTTTGGAGCGCATGCTCTGCCCGGTGAGGGTGAGGTCGACCCACGGGGAGAAGGTGACCACGGCGGCTGGTTGCGGGAGTCCGGCCTCGCGGGCCGCGAGTAGGGTGGCGATGCTCAGACCGCCACCGGCGGAGTCGCCGGCCACGACGAGTTCCCGCGGGTCGGTACCCGTTGCCAGCAACTCGCGGTAGGCAGCGAGCCCATCGTCGACGGCCGCGGGGAAGGGGTGCTCGGGCGCCAGCCGGTAGTCCACCGACACCGCTCGCAGCCCGGTGCGCAGGGCCAGTTCACCGGCGAGCCCGGCGTGGGTGTGGGGTGAGCCGACGACGTAGCCGCCGCCGTGCAGGTAGAGCAGCCGGCCGCGGCCGGAGAGTTCGGCCGGTATCAGCTCCAGGGCCGGCCGCCCGCCCAGGACGGTCCTGCGGGTGACCACGCCGTCCGGCGCGGGCCTGGTCAGAGCTGCGGCGAAACCGCTGCGCTGCTCCTCGACAGTGGGCGGCGTCCCGCCGCGCGGAGCGGAACGGAGCAGGGCATCCAGAGCCTCGCGCTGCTGTCGGGACATGGTGGCCTCCAGTGATCGGGATGAGAAGATGGATTCCCAGGAATCAATCTCTCAGAGTCAACCACATTCCAAGGAAGATGATTCCTAGGAATCTACTGGAGGTGTCGTGAGCCACATCACATCGATCTTCACTGATCTCGTCCGCGTCGAGACCCGGCTCTACAACGCGGTGAACGCCCGGCTGCGCACCGAACAAGATCTGAGCCTGGGGCAGTTCGAGTTTCTGGAGATCATCGACCGCGTGCCGGAATGCCGCGTCCTCGACATCGTCGGCGAGCTGGCCATCACCGTGGGAGCCGTCAGCAAGGCCGTCGACCGACTGGTGACCGCGGGCTGGTGTGTGCGGGTCGCACACCCCCAGGACCGCCGCTCGTCCGTCCTTCGCCTCACACCCGAGGGCAAGGAACAACTGACCGCCTCCCGTACCGTCGTCACCAGCGAACTCACCGCGCTCACCGCGACCGTTCCCCCCGACGAGCTGAACCGCATCGCCTCGACCCTGACCGCGCTCCGCGCGACCCTTGAGGCAGACTCCCTCGGCCAGCCGGGCTGAGCCTGACCCTCGAGGTCCACGAAGATCATCGCAACCTCAAGGAGCAACCCGACAAAGGGACCCGCCGGTGGCTCATGAGGATGACGCCCAGGGTGTTGATGTCGGCCAGGATGCCGGCGATGCCGCCACCGGGCAGGTTGGCACCGACCTGGAACCAGGGGGTGTTGAAGATGCCACGCGGCAGCTGCCGCAGACGTGCGTGCAGGGCGTCGTACCACTCGCTGGAGCTCTGGTCGGCCTCGAAGCAGAAGATCTGCAGAATCAGGTGGCCCGCGACCTGCCCGTCGAAGATGACACGGTTGGAGCCGAAGCCACGGGTGTCACCCCGGCGGGGCAGGTGCTGGCGATGTTTGCCGCTGTGGCGGATGTGCGCGCAGCGTCACCATCAACTCCGTGTCCGCCACGACGGTGCCCACCGGCTCGTCACCGACGGCCTGTATCTCGACCTGTCGAAGGCTCTGCGCAACCGCCCGCGACAGGCCTGGTGTGCGCAAGTACTGATCGGTGTGATGGCCGCCGCCAGACTCAATCGAGCGGGAAGCGTTCCGAGGCGGGCCGTACCGCGGGTACGGCGGCCCTGCCGCGCGGGGCGGACTCGTCGGAGTCGCTGCCGGCGTTGGATGGGTGGTCGGCCCGCTGCTGAAGGCGTTCCGCCCTGGTGGGGCTGGCGTCGCCCGCGTACGCGTCCGTGATCGGCTCGCCCGCCCGCGGCTTGCCCTGCTTCTCGTTGGACCGCTTGATGGCGTCCTGGAGGAGATTGGGGTTCTCCAGGAGCGGGAGGCCGAAGCCTGGGGCGCTCTTGCCGGTGGCGGCTTTGAACGCGCCGCGGGCGAAGGAGACACAGTTGTAGCGGGCGAGGTTGTAGTCGTCGGCGTCGTGCTGGTCGACGTACTCCTTGAACTTGAGAACCTGCTCCTGCGTCAGAGCCGTTTCGAGCAGGGAGGAGGCCCCTTCGGGCAGGTCCCAGTTCCTCTTCACGACGCCGGGCACCGTCGCCATGACCTCGCGGCGCCCGTTGAGAGGCGCGACCGGGAAGAAGCCGTAGGACTTGTACGAGGTGGAGCCGCCGGACTCGGTGTAGAGGACAACCCAGGCGTGGCCGACGTTGTCACCGTCCCAGAACTCGGGTTCGCGCATCCGGCGCTCCTTCTTGACCTGGAGCTGGAGCCGATAGGTGATGTCGTCGGACGGACCAGCGTCCGTGGCGCCGGTGTCGGCCCGCTGGACGGGCGTACCTGTGCGCGCGCCGCGTGCCGCGGAGGTACGTACAGAGGCGTCGCGGCGGCCGGCGAGGGCCTTGGCCAGGGCGCCGTTTCCCACGGCGCGCTGGAGGGCGTGCATGTGGGGCTGAAGCGAATGGGTTCCGGCGTCGGGCGAGTTGAGCATGGCGACGGCGGAGACGGCGTCGGGCATACGCAGGGGAGAGCCATCCCGCAGCGTGGGGCGATGTGTGGGGGGGCGTGGTGTCGGAATCACGTTCGTGTCTGGGCACGCCTGCTCCTGCTCCCTCGGCCGCTCGTGTGTCACTGCCCCGCATCCCATCCGGCGAACCGCGCGCACGCGAGGCCCTTGGGGGCAGGACCGAGGGCAGGCATACCCGGGGCGGGCGGACGGCAGGACCCGGCAAAAGCTCCGTGGCAGTCGCGGAGCGGTCGGCCGGCGAGTCTGGACAGCTTGGGGCGGTGAGTGCGGTGTCGACATCGAGCACCATCACGTCGACCATCCGGTCCTGCCCGCTTCCAGGTGACCCACTGAACCGGCGCTCTCTGTCTGATCACCGGGTCGGCCTTCGGTCACCGGTCACCGGCATCGGTCACCGGCTCCACGAAGGCGGAGGCAGCGACCGGTCAGTCATCGGTGACCAGTCACCAGTCACCGGTCAATCGGTCAGGTCCGGGGCCGGTGACCGACCGGTGGTGCGCCGGCAGGTCGGCCGCTTGCAGGGTTTCGGCGACTGGCCCGGGCGGCCACGCTGGGGATGTAATCGCGGTCGGCGAGGATGAATTCGGGCATCGTGCGGGCCTCCTCGACGAGCAGGTCGCCGACTCCGTGGTCGTCCGCCAGGGCGTGGGCGACGGCCGCGAGGGTGCGGGCCGCCTTCTGGTAGCCGCCGAAGGCCATCTTCAGGGCCGACGCGGCCCCACCCGGGGCCCCGCGTCGCGGACCTTCACCGCGGTGCCCTCGAAGATGTCGCGCGCGAGCTGCTGATGTTCTTCGGCGCCGGCCAGGTAGGCACCGCTGGTGATCTGATCCCCGGGTCGACTCCGCCCGGGCGGGTGCGGGGGAAAACCGGGTGCGGCCGTTCGCACCGGCCTGGGATCATCCCGGGATGGTCCACCGACTCGAACCCCTGGTCATCCGGCACACCCACCGCATTCCCTGCCCCACAGGACCCGTCGGGGAAGGCGCCGTCGCGGCGCAGCAGTTCGACGCCGCGCTGATGTCCGTGGGCTTCAAGCTCTCGGCCGAGCTACTCGCCCACTTGTCGGGGCTCTCCGAGGGTGCCGTCGTCGAGACCGCCGTACGGACGCTGGGCGTCGTCCGGGAGATGGTCGGCGACCACGTCCGGCACAACCCGTACTTCATCGACTTTCCCGCCAACGTCCCGAACACTTTCGACTTCTGGATGCGGTGCATCCGCGACGCGCTCGCCGACGACACCACGCGCGCGAGCACGCTGGAGCAGCTGAGCGCCGGTGTGGTGAACCTGCTCACCCTCCCGTCGTACGGAAACGTCCGGCACACCTACGCCGAGATGCTCGCCCACCACGACGAGCTGATCGCCGCCGCGGGGGACCGTGTGACGGTGCTGCACCCAGGCGGCGCCCTCGACGCCGAAATCACCTTCCTCTACCTGGCGTTGGCCGGCAGCACCACCCCGCTCGGCGAGGATGGCCTGCACGACCTGGGGGTCCTCGCCGGCCACTGCGCCGACGGGCCGCAGCCCGAGGAGATCCCCGTACGGGAGAACCGCGCCGTGGTCAACCACGCCCGGCTGATGGCCGGTGCGGGCCTGCTGCTGGACACGGTCACCGATGTGCTCCGTCTGGCGTGCGCGCTTGTGGGGGGCGACGTCACGCTGCGGGAGCCGACGCGGCTGCGCACCGTGCCCCGATCGGTGCGCCGGGCGCTGCTCGCGGGCCTGGACGCGGTCGTCGCCGCGTCGCCGGCCAAGCTCGCCGACGTACACGCCCACCGCGAGCGGTGGAAGCGGCTCGGCGAGCGGCTCCACCCGCACGAGTACCCGCAATGGCCGCACGCGGCCGACGTGTTCGCCGTCGCCCGCGGCGAGAAGACGGCGCGCTCCCTGGACAGCCGGGTCGAGGACCTGCTCGCCCGGGGCGACACCACCGCCGCGGTCGAGCTGTTGAAAGCCGCACCGGGCAAGCTCTTCCGATCGCTGGACCATTTGCTGCGCGACTCCTTCACCCAGGACGAGCGCGACGCCGTCGTGGCCGCCGCCGAGCAGGTCGTCCCCGAGGTCTCCGGCCGGGTCGTGCTGTCCGTGCGTCAGCACCTGCACAACCGTGAGCGGGAGACCGGCGAGCAACGCGTGTTCGTCAACCGCCTCGGCCGTGCCTGGGTCGCCGAAGACGACCGCCGACCGGTGTACGCGCCCGAGCGCAAGCGGCTGATCGCCGCGCTCGACGCCGAGCTGCGCCGCCGGCTGCCCGCCGCGGCCCACCTGTTGATCGACCCGGACATCCTGGACGTGGCGTTGCCACTGAGCGGCAACGCCACCGCGTCCGGGCTCGGCGTGCTGCCGCGCGGCTCGGTGTCCCGCGTCGACGGAGAACTGCTGCGCTTCTTCGTGTACTGGAAGCAGAGCGAGCGCTCCACCGACTACGACCTGTCGGCAGCGCTCCTGAACGCCGACTACTCGACCGCCTCCTGGCTGTCGTACACCCATCTGCGCGGGGTCGAGGGCGAGCACTCCGGCGACATCACGGACGCGCCGGACGGAGCCTCGGAGTTCATCAACCTGCGTCTGGGCGCTGTGCGCGCCACCTGCATCGTTCCGCAGATCAACATCTTCTCCGGAGAGGGCTTCGAGGAGGTCGAGGAGTCGTTCTTCGGGTTCATGCTGCGCGAGGGTGAGCAGAAGGGACGCCCGTTCGAGCCGCGCGCGGTACGCATGAAGTCGGAACTGCGCGGTCCGGGCCGGGTAGCCCTGCCGCTGGTCTTCCTGCGCGGTTCCGACGGCCGGTGGCGTGCCAAGTGGCTGAACCTCTACCTGAAGGGGACTCCGTCGTCGAACAGGGTCGAGGGCAACCGGGTGACGGTCGCGACGCTGCTGCGCGCCATCGTCGAGCGCGAGCAGCTCACCGTGCGCCACCTCACGGAGCTGATGACCGGCAGCGCGACGACCGTCACCCTGTGGGACGGCGAGACCGTTCCGGCGGGACCCGTCACCTACATCGGCCTGGAGCGCCCCGCCGGGCTGCACCCGGGGTCGCGGATCGTCACTCCCGAAAACCTGCGTGACCTGATCCCCGGCTGACTGTTAGCGTGTCCGTGGCGAGGCCATGAAGGGGCTTCCTTCTCCACACTCCTTGAAACTAGTCCCTTCGCTTTCCTCGCCACCGACTTGAGGCCTCCGGCCGCCCCGCCTGTACGCGGGACGGCGGGAGGCCTTTCGCGTGGCCGGCGCCTCCGCTCCGGCTCGGGTCGGCAACTGGGCGGTCAGCCTGGCGTCGGCCGCGACAGCGACGTACTGCGCCAAGAATCGGTGAACCACTCGGCATTCCGGTTCGTCTCGTCCCCGAGCAGGGGTAGCGCCGACGTAGGCCCAAAGGCCGCCAGTACTTGATCTTGGCGGGTGTGGTGCTCGGTCCGCTCAGTGCAGGCTGGTAGCCGGGAGGGCGTTGACGCGGTTCTCGTACTCGCGGCGGGCCTTGCGCTGGGCCGGGACCGCCGCGGTGCCGTCGAGGGGCTGGCAGCGGTCGAGGAGTTGGCGGTGGATCGCGGGCACGGCAATGAGGCGAAGGGTGTAACCCTGGCCGCGCCGTACAGTCACGCCCTGGTCAAGCGTGGCTCGCTCGGCGGGCTCCAGCTCGGCGGCGCGGAGGAAGTCGGCGACCTTGCCCGGCATGTCGAGAACGACCGGCAGTTCCGGGGCCGGGGCGCCCGGTTACTCGGGCACGGGCCATGCAAACCGGTGGAGCACCGGGCAACCTGCCCGCTCACCCAGCCCTGTGTTGCGTCGTTGGCTTCCTTGCTGTTCGACTCCCGGAATCCACGAACCTGCTCGCTTACGTCTTCGACGTGCTGGGGGGTGGGTCTGGGGCTCACTGGGTCGTGCTCGGGATACCCAAGACGTCGTACAGGTGCCGGCCGTGCGCCCATTTCTTCAGTTCGGGCCGGCCCATGAGGATGAGCTCGTGGTGCGCGGCGAAGTCGATCGCAGGCTGGGTGAAGCCGTTGAGGCCGATCATGATCGGGACGTCGGCTCCATGGTGGATGCGGGCCGTTCCGTTGAATTTCTGCACGTGACCCGAGCCGACCGGAACCGCGTACTGCTTGCATTGCAAGATCAGGAGCCGGTTGTCGTGGTCGCGGGCGCTGACGTCCACGCCGAGGTCGCCGGAGCCTCCCACCCGCCGTGTGCTGTGGAACCCGTCACGGGCCAGAAGTTCGGCGCACGCCTGCTCGAATCCCGTCGCGGTCATCGCGGCGAGTTGCTTCATTCTGAAGGTCAGCACGTCCGGGTCTGCCGTCTCGTTCGACGGAGCGTTGGAGGCGTAGGCCTTGTCCTGATCGACGTAGGTGTACGTGTCGGCGCCGAACAGGAACGAGAGCAGCTTCGCAAGGAGGGTGAGCGAGGCCAGCGCGCCGACGGCGATGAAGCCGGTCCACCAGGGGTGATCAGCGATCAGCCCCCACAGATCTACGGTGATCCACCGGCTGACGTCTTTCGTGAGCCACTCCCACAGCATCTTGCCGATCGCCAGCGCGAGGATGGCGTACAACAGGAATTTCAGCAGCGGGTCGAGGGACCCGTCTTCGTCGAACACCACACCTCCGGAACGTCGATGATGGGGAAGTGACTGTCAGGCCGCACGCTTGAACCGGCCGCGACGGGCGCGTGCGGACAGCCCGAGGAGCTCGTGCAGCGCGGTGCCGGTCTCCGCCCAGCGCCTGAGCTTGTCCCGGTCGACCCAGTGGACGCCGTGCCGGTCGCCCCAGGCCATGGCGTCTCGGGTGAAGGTGCCGTTGGTGACGACGACAGCGTGGTCGGCTCGGTGGGCTGGCCCGGCCGTCCCCTTCACCGCGTACATGACCGAGGACCCCACTTTCCCACCTACGCGTGTGTGCTTGGCCTGCACGACGATCCGGCCGCGGTGCATGTGGTCACCGATGACGTCGGCCGATTGGTCGCCGCCACCGCCCACGCGGCGTGCCGGCCAGCCGTCCCGGACCAGCAGGTCCCGCAAGGCGTGCTCGAACTGCCGGTCGTCCATCGCGTCGAACTCGGCCAGCGTGATCCGCAGCATGGCCAGCCGCTCGGAGTCGCGCCGCCGACGGCCCACGGCTCGCGCGATCCGCCAGGCCCCAATGGCCCCTGTCAGAAGAACGAGAGCCAGCAGGAAAGGCCACGCGTCCCTGAGCGCCCCGACGGCCGCCGTGGCCATCCGGAAGGCCAGGACGAGAACGGCCAGCGCAACGACAGCCGCCGAGGCAATCTCGGAAGCACCGTGCGGGCGTCGAAGGCGTAACGGCTTGCGTCCCATCAGCGGGTAGCCGGAGAGGAGAGCGCCGGATTCGGTTGCGCAGGCGCCGGCGTGCTGGCCGCCTCGCCGAATCCGAACACCTGCCCCCATAACCAGATGCCGGCCGCAACGCCAGCGATCATCCAGCCGCTCATCCGTTTCGCGCTCCGCGGCTTCGGATTGCGGCGGATGTGTCCGCGGACACGGTGGAACCCGTCCGGCACCTTCGACATGGCGTCCCCTCCTGTCGGCGGGCTGCGGTCGCGGCCCGTCCCTCAGAATGATGTAGCAGCGGGCACTGACAGAATCTGATGGATCATCGCGAGATCTCGGAGGGCCAGACCGCCATCAAGCCAAGTGCGTCGAACCGCCCGCCTCCCCAGCACGGTGGAAGCGTGGGCTGCTGACCTCGACGAACAGCTCCCTGGCCCCTGCTCGGCCGTCGCGGGCCGCCCACAGCAGCACTGCGAGGGTCACTGACGGGATGCCTCTCACCTGCGAAGAACGGTTCCGGTCGCGTCAAGCGGCACCATGACGGTGAATGGCGGAAAGCAACGGAGCACGACCGGCGCTCCTGTGAGCCGGCGCCGCCAGAGCGGGTGCAGAGTGAGTTACTCCCGGGCGAGGAGGAGCTGTATGGCGGACTCATGGAGACGCTAGGTATGTTCGACGTTGCCAAGCAGCTCGACGAACGGGAGCTGCTGATCGCGGAACACCTGCGGACGGCGATGAGCGCCATGGGCGGCGTGGCGAGCGGTCGTGCTCTGGGTCTCTCGCGCTGGTTTGTCATGGGCGAGCTGGCGAGCGTGTTCCGCTCCCTTGTGCGCAGCGGTCCACGTGCCATCCGCAGTCAGCCTGCGGAGTTTTGGGAAGCCCTCGTGAGTGCTGGGGAACTCCTCGAACCAGCGGGCGAGAACGAGCATGGAACCGTGACACAGGCTCTTGACGAGTGCCGGGCCCATCTGGCCCGTTGCACCGGCTCAGGCGGGACCGACGGATAGTCACCTGGCTGGTTCGCGGAGCCAGCGGACCAGGGAGGCCAGAACGATTCCGATGCGGTAGCGGTCGGCGAGTTTGTCGAAGCGAGTGGCGACCGCGCGGAACTGCTTGATGCGGGCGAAGCATCGCTCCACCACGTTGCGGTCGCGGTAGATCTCCTTGTCGAAGGCTGGTGGTCGGCCGCCGAGACGCCCCCGGCGTCGGCGGTTGGCTTCCTGGTCACGGCGCTCGGGGATCGTGACGGCGATGCCCCGGCGCCGCAGCAGGTGGCGGATCGCCCGGCTCGAATACGCCTTGTCGCCCAGTACCCGCTCTGGCGTTGTGCGTGGGCGACCCGCGGCGGCACGAGAGACGCGGATCCCGTCGAGAACTTCCCCGAAAGCGGTGGCGTCGTTGACGTTGCCGGGCGTGAGCACGATCGACAACGGCAGGCCCCGACCCTCCACGGCAAGATGGACCTTGGTGGTCAGCCCTCCCCGGGACCGGCCGAGGGCCTGGCGTGCTTGCGAGCGTCCGGGATCTTCTAGTTCGTCCCCATCTGCGGCCCCCTTTTACGGGCACCGGCGGGGTGCTGGTGGGCCCGGTTGACCGTGGAGTCGACGGAGACCGTCCACTCCACCTGCCCCACCGCGTTGTTGCGGACCTGGACGTGCTCCAGCAGCTTCGACCACGTGCCGTCTGCCTCCCAGAGGGCGAACCGCTCGTAGACGGTCCGCCACGGCCCGTACCGCTCCGGGAGATCACGCCAAGGGGTCCCAGTCCGAAGCCGCCACAGCACACCGTTGACCACCTGCCGGTGATCACGCCATGGAAGCCCACGCCCGTCAACCTTGGGCAGCAGGGCTTCCACCCGCTCCCACGCCGCGTCTAGCAACTCACCTCGACCTATCACAAGATCAATTGCCAGACAGGCCCTAGCACTTCTCGATCCAGAGGCCGCTTGCCCAGACGTAGTACGGCACGAGGCGGTAGACGAGGCACTGCCTGCGCTGTTCCGCGACACGCGCCAGCCAGTCGCCGGCGAAGCTCGCGAAGGCCGCTGCGGCGGGGCCGCCATAGCGGGCGCCGATGTAGGCCGAACCCGCTCGCGCGATGGCGCCCGTTTCCCAGGAGTCGAACTTGATGACCATCGCTCCCCAGGAGTAGTAGATCCTCGGGTCCGCCACGACCGGGTGCGCATAGTTGTTGGACGCGTGCTCGACCACCTGGGTCAGCGTGGTGCCGTCCGTCTCGAAGTGAGTCGGAACAGCGGTCCCATCGGCGTCTTTTGCCCAAGGTGCCGGAACAACCAGCGCCAGGGTGTTGTCGCCGTTGAGCACGGCAGCGTTGCCGTGCCCGTCGATCGTCACCTTGCCCCCGTCCGGTACGCCGACCTTGTAGTCGTAGCGCGTCGGAGCGTCGACGTTGGCGATGGTTGTCAGCATCTGGACGCCGGTCCCGGTCGGGATGACCGCCTGGGCGGAACCGTCGGTGCCGGGGTACACGACGGTGCCATCGGAGAGCCGCTTGGCGTCCTTGGCTTCGTCGGCGTTCGGAAGCCCGACGTTGACCGAACCGAGCGACACGCCTTTCTCCGGGTCCTTGGGGACATCGGTGGTCGTGCCGTCCTTGGTGATGATGGCGGCCGAGTCGGTGTCCACGAAAGCCTTGACGGGCTCGGCGACCAGGTCGCCGTTCCCGGCGTCGGTGGTGTTCAGTGCCGCGGCGACCTCCGACGTGGTGACGGTGTCACCACCATCGGCGGATGCCATGGTCGGTGCTGCCAACATCATGGCGGTGGTCATCACGGTGCCGGTCACCACCATGCTGACATTTCGCATGAGTCGGTTGCGCGTGTGCCGCATTTATTCGCTCCCAGTGAATTAGGCGCCGGCGTGAATGTGCAAGATCCACACAGCCAATTCTCGCGATATCGAACCGAGGAGAACGACATTCCAAATGTCGCTCATAGGCTCAACATCTGTTCTCACTGGAAATGGATCATGTGACATGTTCGACCATATTGCAAGTGTTAGCGGAATGGCACGTCAGTGCGAACTGCCGAATGTGATGTACCGCCGTGCCGGCCCCCTTCGGGCCACCGGGACAAGCATTTCCAATTCGCCGCCGGAAGCCTTGGCAAGAAGGGGGAACAGGGGGCCCATGACCAGGCGTGTCAACGCCTGACAGTTGCTGACCCCGCCCTCTGTGGACCACTGCGCGGGCTTCTCGGCAGTGAGCAACCGCGACGTCTGACCGTCGTCCTGATTCGCAGACTGGTGGCAAGGGTCGACGCCGACCCCACCATCGTTCACCACCCCACAGGGTTTCCGCATAGATGTGACCGACCCAGCACCTCTGTTCGGGACAAGCCCGCCAGAGCGGTGGGACGAGGCTCTCAGGGCACCTGCTTCGCTTGACGCTGTCAACGGATCCGCTGTTCATCGACAAGGTCCGTGACGTCGTCGGCCTCTACCTGGATCCGCCGGAGAAGGCTCTGGTCCTCTGTATGGACGAGAAGTCGCAGATCCAGGCCCTGGACCGGTCCCAGCCGGTCCTGCCGATGATGCCGAGCGTTCCCGAGCGCCCCAGTCACGACTACATCCGCGCCGGCACCGCCACCCTCTTCGCCGCCCTGGAAGTCGCGACCGGCAAGGTCATCGGATCACTGCACCGCCAGCACCGGGCAGCCGAGTTCAAGAGGTTTCTGACCAAGGTCGACAAGGAGGTCCCCGCCGAGCTCCAGGTTCATCTGGTCCTGGAGCAAGCCCAAGGGGAACCTGGGCAAGCCACCCGGACGGCGGCTTGCCCACCCCGGCCGGGGTGGGCTGAGGTGGGCAAGCCGGGCCGGACAGTCCAAGGCCCCGGCCGGGCCGGGGGAGGACGCGGTGCGCAGTTTCGAAACGGGCCAGACGGTCGTACGGCGTGACGTGCACCGGTCGGGCCGGGTATGGAGCGAGCAGGCACTGCGGGTCGTCGCCGACACCGGCGAGGCGCTGGTGACAGCCTGCGCACCCGGAGCACAGGCCCGATGGCCCGCCCTGTACGCGCAGGCCCGCGCGGAGGGGGACCGGTCGGTGCGCAAGGAGGCGTTCGAGGCGATGGCGGCCGACCCTGGTGGGCGCGGACGATGGTGGAGTCGATCTGGACGAGCCAGTCGATGTCACCGGCGGCGTCGGCCTGGGCCTGGATCTGTTGCGGCCTGGGTGAATACGCCGTTGATGGCGTAGCGGCGGAAGCGGGTGTAGACCGACTTCCACAGGCCGTAACGTTCCGGCAGGTCACGCCAGGAAACCCCGGTCCGGATCTTGTAGACCAGCCCGTTGACGACCCGGCGGCCCTCCACCCGAGGCCGACCTCTGCCGGCACTCGCTATCAGCGGAGCCAACAACTCCCACTCAAAATGAGTCAGTTCATGGCGACGAATCACGACACCATGATCCACCATCGAACAATCATTTGAAGACGGAACCTAGTTGTCACAAGGTTCGTGTTCGCAGTCGGGTTGTCACCAATCAAAGGAATCCACCAGTACGCGACAGCACGCGACCGCGAGTGGCGACCTGCACCGTGAGCCGGGACGCGACGATCGGCGCTGAAGCGCTACTTGATCAAGTAGAAGTCGGGATGTTGCAGCCAGGCTTCCAGAAACTCCACGTCTCCCACATGTCGAAGCCACCGGCACCCACCGCCGGTGTCATAAGAGACCTCCGTGAGCCTTCCCGGGAGGTCTGACGCCAGTGCTCTCGCCCGGGTCAGGACTGCCTCGTTGCTCGCGTCCTCTCCCGTGGTGCGGTGACCACCCAAGAGGCCGTCGAAATCGACCAGCGCATCGAGGCGGCGGGTGAGAGCGAGCGTCAGGTGGCCGAGCAGCACGTGGTTCACCGGCCCCGAGCAGCCGGCGCCGACTATCAGCCCCTGCACTGGTGGCCGCGAGAGCCGAGTAGTCCTCGTCCTCGGCAGGCAACTCCTCGTCCTCCGACAGGAAGAACACACCGACGTCGGCCGGGTCGAAGGCCCGGAGGCCCAGGGCCGAAGCGTCTCGCACCCAGAAGTCCACGTCGCCGCCGGCCTTGACCTCCACGGGCTCGCAGAAGGTCTCCAACCACGGGACCACATCAGCCAGGATGTCCGCGAACCCGCGTGGTTCGAAGAGCCACAGTCCAATTGCCGGTCCCGACATACCGCCCCCAGAGCCTCGTGGCCCAAGTGCCACTGGGACCCGGTTCTACCAGGTCCCGACGGCAGACGCCTGATCATTGTGGGCCACAGCCCAAGCTCAAGATCGATTCCAGTGCTGGAGCGCTCCGGTTCCAACAAGCCTGACCTGGTTCAGCCAGCCCGTCACGGCTCACCACTCGACGGCTAGGGGCGGCTGGTGACAGAAATCCCTGCGAAGTGACAGTTGTCGCTGCGAGTCACACGACGTGAGCCGAAGCACGTTGGTTGTCACCATCGGCGTCCGCTGGCCTGCGACTTCGACCGGGCAGAGCACGCTGGTTGTCACCCGGTCGGCGCGCTACCTGTCACCAGTTGCGCGCGAAGCGTGGTGGGTGTCACTGGCTCCTGACCTCCGGCCGACCGGCACCGGGTCTTCCACGCTGCCCGTCCCCTCAGCCCGCAAGACGCTAGCGTCAAGTCCATGATCGTATGGCTCAACGGCACGCACGGCGCAGGCAAGACGACGACCAGCGCGCTCGTCCGGCAGCTGATTCCGGACTCACGGGTGTTCGACGCCGAGAAAGTCGGCGAGACGCTCATGGACATCAAGCCAGGGCTGCCCGCAACGGACAACTTCCAGCACTGGCCGCCGTGGCGTCCCCTCGTGGTCGAGACCGCCCGACGCGTTCTCGACTACACCGGCGGCACTCTGGTGATGCCCATGACCGTCCTGGTCGAGCGGTACTGGCGCGAGATTGGCTCGGGCCTTGCCCGGCACGATATTCCGGTCCGGCACTTCGTCCTACATGCCGACTTGGACACTCTCCGCGCGCGTATCGCAGGCGACACCGTTCTCGGCCCCAACTCCCCGTTCCGGCTCCAACACCTTGAGCCCTACGCCGAGGCGGCCCGCACGTGGCTGCATGCCGAGGCCGAAGTCGTCGACACCACGCACCTCACCCCCGCCCAGACCGCCCAGCAGATCGCAGAGGCCGTCAAGAGCTGAGAGGACGACCTTCCGGTACGAACCCGCCGCAGTCCGCTCTCGTGGAACGGGAGCTCCCCGGCCGTCGTCCAGTCGACGGTGTGCCGGGGTCCGGTCCAGCCGCAGGAGCACTCCGCGCGCAGCAGGTGTGCCTTCGGGCGCGGCTGGTAGGTGCCTGCGCCGTCGTAGACTCTCCAATGGCTCACCTCCCAGCCAGAGCTGCCCGACGCCGAGTCGAAGTAGACCGGCTTCGGGACCGACCCTCCTTCTCGAGGGCGCGATAGTCATAGACTGATTCTCATCGAGGAACGGGACAGGGCCTTTCGTGAGAAAGGAGATGCCCTGCTGGATATTTCCAGCAGGGCATCTCGCCTTCAGTCGGTCAGGAGATCGGCAAATCCCCTATCCGCCATTGCTGACACTGCGCGACGTATTTCATCGCGAGCAACTTGTCGAACCACAATTACATTCCTGGCCGAGAAGTATCCCATTCGATCGATGTCGATGGCAACGGCCTGTGGCAGTCGATTTTCGTCGAAGAACGACAGCGTCCAGCTTTTGCCACTCCATGAAATCCGGACGCCGTCAATCCAACCTTTATTCTCGATCTCAGACCAGTCGAATTCATCGAGGCCCTCCGGAAAAACTATCTGATACTTCGACTTGAACACCTCCTACGTAAGGTCGGACATCGCTCAGGGGCAACCGGCAACCGGGCGGACCGCTCCAAGCTTGCCCTGAAACTCGTCCGGCGTCATGTTGACGCCCGGCTTAACCGCCAGTTCATAGTGCCCGGGCTTGCCCACCTGAACAATCTCCAGTCCGTTCGGAATGCTGGAGGCATCGACCGGAACGCCAACTCGACCAAACTTCCCCAGCGAGTCGGGTTGCGTCGTAAGTGATATACCGCGCCCGGGAATAACAAACCCGGTCACCTTGTCAACCTTGAAGTCGGTACCCAATCTCCCTGCGAATGAGAGCTGCTCGCCCGACTTCACCCCGCGATAGAATACGACTCCGGATACATCACCGTCATTGTGCACCAGGACCGGCGTTTCCCCGGCGAGTACATAGTAGGTGTGCAGGTCGTCGACCGTCAGGTTGTGGACGCGCATTCGTTCGGTCCATGCGCGGATGCCGATGAGTTCCTTGAGTTCGCCTTCGGGGGTGCGCAGTCGGTCGCCGGTCTTGAGGTCTGCGGCGTTCACCCAGGTGTGCCGGTTTTCGACCCAGAAGGGGTGGATGTCCGTGGCGGTGATGGTGCCTGTGGCCTGGCCGGCTTCGCCATCGGTGTCGACGGTGAGTTCGCGCAGGTTCTTGTCGCCTTCGCCGACGATTAGATGGGTGACGGCGCGGCCTGCGGTTGTGCCGGTTTCGGGGTCGGTGGCCAGGACTTGCTCGCCGACTTGGATGTCTTGGATCGGCTTGTTGGTGCCGTCGGCCATGCGGACCGGAGTGCCGGGCGCGAAGCTGTGCTTCTTGCCGGGCACGCACGGCGGGTTCTTCTTGCGGAGCTTTTCGAGGACTTCCTCGCCCTTGGCCAACAGCTTCTTGGCTTCGGCGGACTTGTCGAGGAAGTCGTTGAGGCCGGTGACGATGCGCTTGAGGGCTTTGGCGATCGCCGGCATTTCCTTGATGATCTTCAGCGCCTTACCCCAGGGGAGGGCGCCGACTGCGGCCCAGAAGCAGTCCTCGAAGTTGGGCTTTTCGAAGCACTTCTCGATGTCCTCGAAGAGGAGGTCGACGATGATCTGACCGCCGTTCTCGACGAGGAAGTCGAGGAAACTTTTCTTGTCCAGCTGGCGGGCCATCGCCCACTGTTCCGGCGTGATGCCGGCCGCCTTCAGCGCCGCGATCTCCTCGTCGGTCAGCTTCGGGTGCTGGTCGCCGCCCTCCTTGCCCTCCTTGACCTCCTTGGCCGCCGCTTCGCGGGCCTTGCGTTGCTGCTCGAGCTCGTACTCCTCGGCCTTCTTCGCCGCCTCGTCCGCCTCTTTGGCGTACGTGTTGGCGTTCTTGGCCGCGGCTTCGGCGGACTTGGCGTGGCCGTCGGCCGATTCCGCGAACTTGTTGGCGTCCGCGGCGTCCTTCTCCGCCTGGGCGGCGGCGCCCTGGGCGACGCTCGCCTCGTGCTCGGCCAGGTTGGCGGCGCTGTTCGCGGCGACCGCGTGGCTGTCGGCCTCGGCGGCGGCGCCTCGGGCGCGGGAGGCTTCGGCTTCCGCCTGGTTGGCGGCGTTGCGGGCGGCCATCGCGTCCGCGAAGGCCCTGTTGGCGGCCTCGCGGGCGAGTTTGGCGTCGGCCTGGGCCTGGGCGTCGGCCTGGTTGGCGCGCGCGGCGGCCGTGCGGGCCTTGGCACCGTCCTCGGCGGCCTGCGCCGCCGACCTCATGGCCGCGGCGGCGGAACGTGCTGCGTTCGCGGACGAACGCGCCGCGTCCGCGGCGGCCTTGAAGGCCGGAGCGACCTGGGCGTTGGCTCCCTTGGCGGCGGCTTCGGCGGCTTCGGCGGCCTTGACCGCCTCTGCGGCCTTCGCCTCGGCCGCGGTGACCTGCTCGGCACCCATCTGCTCCGCGGCGGCGGCCACCTCGGCGGCGAAGTCGGCGTCGATGTCCTTCCCGGCGAACGGCGCGGTCAGTGCGATCGCGGTGTTCGCGGGGTCGGCGATGCCGGCGGCGGTGCTGCGTGCCGCGGCGGACGCCTTGACGGCGATGGTCGACTGGAGGCGTGCCATGGCCGCCTCGCGGACGGCGCCCTGTGCCTCCTCCTTGGTGCGGTTCGCGGCCTGGTAAGAGTTGTTCGCCGCCATGGCGGCGAGCCCGGCGAGCCGGCCGGCCTCGTGCGCGGCGATGCCGGCGCGGGCCTCCTGGGCCGTGGCCTCCGCGGCCTTCTGGTTGGCGCGCTGGGCCGCGGCGTGCGTGGCTGCGGCTTGCGCCTCGGCCTTGTTGGCCGCCGCGTTCGCTGCGAATGCTGCGGCTTCGGCCTTGTTGGCAGCGGCGTTGGCCCGCGCGGCGTGTGCGGTGGCCTCGGCCGCCGCGGCCCGCGCCCGGGCGGCCGCACCGGCGGCCTCCGTCGCCGCGGAGCGGGAGCGGATGGCCGCACCGCTCGCGGTGTCGGCGGCGCCGCGGGCCTCACCGGCCGCCGTTCCGGCGGTGTCGGCGTCGGCTCGTGCCGCGTTTGCGGCGGCCCGGGCTTCGGCGGCGTGGATCGTGCCGCGGCCGGAGGCGGCCATCGACTCGGTGGCCCGGGCACGGGATTCCTGAGCCTGGTGTCGCTGCTCGGCCGTGCGCGCGGCGTCGCGGGCGTTGCGGGCGTTGGTCTCCTCCGCCCGCGCTTGGCGGTCCGACTCGGCGGCGATGCCGTCCTGGCGGGCAGCGTCCGCCCGCGCGGACGCGGCCGTCGCGGCGGCCGCCTGTGCCTGCGCACGGGCGGCGGACGCCGTACGGGCCTCGGCCTCGGCGCGTGCACGGGCCGCCGCGGCGATGTCCCGCTCGTGCTCGGCCCGGGCCCGGGCCGCCGCGGCGAGGTCGCGCTCACGCTCGGCGATCTTGCGCTGCTCGGCCGCGATCACCGCCTGACGCTCCGCCTCGATGCGGTTCTCGCGGGTCTTGCGGGCGTGCTCCCACGCCTCGCGTTCAGCCTGCTCGGCTGCCACACGCGCGTCCTTGGCACGCGCCGCGGCACTCGCGGCGATCTTCGCCTGCTTGTCCGCGGCCTCGGCCATCCGAGCACCGGCCCGGGCGTGCTCCTCGGCGTTCGCCCGCCACAACTTGGCCTGCTGCTCGCGCAGTTCGGCCTGGTTCTTGGCGTTCAGACCGGCTGCGGTGGCAGCGGTGGCGTCCACCGCGTGCTGAGCCGTCTGGCCCGCCTTCCACGCGGCGTCCGCCGCGGCGGCGATGCCCGAGGCGACCTCGGACCACTGGACGCCGTGCTCCAAGCCGGTCTGCACCAGGACATCGGCCTGCACCTTGGCCCGCAGAGCCGCGACCTGCGCCGCCTTGGCGGCGTCCTGGGCGTACCCGACCTGACGCGCGACCTCGGCCTTGACCTTGTCGTAGTCGGACAGGCGCTTGCCCGCCCGGTCGGCCGACAGCATCCGGTCCGCCTCGCGGGAGGCGGAGGCCGCCGACGACATGGCGTTGGAAGCGTCTTCGAGCGCCCTGACGGCGTCGCCGTGTACGGCGATCAGCTTGGTACGGGCCTCGGCGGCGACAGCGGCTCTGTGGGCGAGATCCCGCAGCTTCTCCGCGGCCTCCGTGGCGTCCTTCAGCGCTTTCAGGTGTGCGGCCTGGTCGTCGGCGTCCTGCTGCGAAGCGGCCTGGTAGCCCTTCTCCAGGAATTCCGTGATCGCCGCGTCGGTGCCCGCGTCCAGCGCGGCCTGCGCGGCCAGCTTCACCGCGGGGCCACCCACCGACGCCAGCATCTGGACGCGCTTGCGCAACTCCTCCGCGCGCTTGGCGGCGTTCTGATTCTGCGCCTCGTCACGCTGCTTGGCGATCTCGGCGCCGAAGGCCAGGAAGTCGACGCGGTCCTGCGGCGTGCCCTTCAGCACCCGCTCGACCTCGGTGTTGAAGAACGAGCCACCGGTGCCGCGCAGCGCCTCGATCTTCCGGCGGTTCTCTACGTCGGCGCCGGCCTTCTTGTCCTTGGCACGTTGGCGGGCCTCGGCCACACCATGCTGCAGGAAATCCCGGATCGCGTTCGGGTCGGAGCTGGCGAGGGCCTCCTTGGCGGCCTCGCGGACCTCTTCGTCCTCGTCGAACTCGACGAAGTCCTCAACGAGTTGACGGTCCCGCTCGTCGCTCATCCGGTCGAGTTGCGACTTTCCGACGGCCGACGGCGCGGCGGCCGTCTTCGGCTTCAGCGCCGCCACCAACTGGTCCAGCGACTGCACCGTCCGCGTCAGCGACGGCTTCTCATTGCGTACGGCGGTCGCGGCAGCGGCCTCACCGGTGACGGTGCCCAGCACCGCCAAGGCGACGGCTATGGACACGCCTCTTCGTACGTTCGCGGCCACGCCGAGGCGTGGCCTTCCGGCCCTGGGCCGGAAACTTCCCCACACGGGAAAACCCCCTACACGAATGATTCAGGAAATTGCCCACCCTGGTCAGGGGTGGAATGGTCGAAAGCCGTGCGCCCCTTGCCCGCCCTGGTCAGGACGGGATGGTCGGCTTGGTACAGGGCGGGGTGGCCGGCCCCGGTCACGGGCCGGCCACGCGTTCTCGGGTCAGCCGCGGGTTCGGCTCTCGCCGTCCTGGGCGCGGTCGTGCATGGCCTGCCAGAACGCCGCGGCCTCCTGCGCCCGGCTCTGTTCGCCGGACCAGGCCTTCTCGTTGGTCTCGGCGGTGGCCGAGATCGACTTCCAGAGCTCCTGCGCCGACTCGCGTGACAGGGCCGCGACGGCCTGCCAGTTCTCCGCCTGGGCAGTCGCGGCGGCCTGCTCGGCCAGCCATGCGCGCCGCGCCGCATCGGAGTGCTCGGACAGCGTCTTCCAGGCCTGGTTCGCCTCGGCGCGGGCCTTGGCCGCGTCCGCCGCACCGCGCACGGCCGCCTCGGCGTCCGTGGCCTCCCTGACCAGGCGCGTCAGTGTGTTCTGTCGGACCGCTTCCGTATCGGCGACCCGCGTCCGATAGGCCTCCAGGTCCAACGCTGCACCGGTAGCCCAGCCGTAGCCGAAGAACTCCGCCACGTCCGTGTCCGCGGCGCCCGGCCGTAGCGCCCACCGCGCCGCGACCCGTACCTGCTCGCCCGCATCCTGATCGGCGCGGTCGCGTACGAAGTCCCTTTCCTTGGCGGTGACTTCCATCCGCTGTCGTTCCCCGGACTCGCGCGCGGCCCGGTCGAGTTGCTGTGCCTGTGCGTATCCCGTCTTCACGAACGCCGCCTGTTCGGCGGTGCTGCCCTTCAACGCCCGCGTCGCGGCCGCCCGGACCTCGGGGGAGAATCCCGCCGTGTGCGTGGCGGCCACCCGCTCGCAGAACGCCTTGTTGCGGGCGCGGGTCTCCCGGGCCCGCTGTTTCGCGTAGTCGAAGCCGCCATCGGGCGCGAACCACTCCAGGAGCGCGTCGTCGCCGCGGGAGCTGCGCAGCGCGTTCCACGCCGAGGTGCGCACCTCGGCGGCCGGGTGCGTCTTCGCCATCGACGTCACCTGTCGGCGCGCCTCCTCGATGGCGGCGGCCAGCTCGGGCGAGAGCGCCCGCCCCTCTCCTTCGACCCGGCCCTCGGAGACGGAGGACACCCCCGTGTTCACGACGGACGACGGCGCGGCGACCGTTGTGGCGCGGGCATCGGCCCATGCGGGCCCCACGCCCACGATCGCGACCCCGCAGGCCAACACACCGATGCCCAGCGCCCGCGTGCCCCACCACTGACGACTCAACTCAGAACCCCCCTTGGGAAAACAAGAAACGTGCTAAACGGTGGAGGGGCAGGGCCACACAGCCTGCCCAGCCCCTCCACGACGCTCGGTGGACGCGCTCACGCGCCCGAACGGAGACTCACGTGACCTGCTGGACCTGCCACAGTTGGGCTGCCGTGCGGTTGCACGTGTAGAGCTGTGTGTCGATGCCGTTGTCTTCCTTGGCGCTAGGGACGTCCAGGCACATGCCTGTGGCGTGCGCCGGCTGCAGCTCGTACAGCTTGCGGACGGGGTCGACCAGCATCAGCTGCCAGCGCTGATGCTCCTTGCCCGCGCACGCCCACTGCTGGATGACGGAGCCGGGCTTGGTCCCGCCGTTCTCCACTTCGAGGCACTTGCCGCTCAGTACGGAGCGCAGTTCGAAGCTCCCGCCCGCCGTGGCGACGGCCGTCCACTTCTGGGCGGTGGTGGTGCCGCAGGTTTGCTGCTGGACGTGGATGCCGTTGGCGGTCTTGCCGGCTTCGATGTCCAGGCACTTGCCGCTGTGGGCGGCCGTGAGCTGGATGACCGTCTGCGGCATGCCGACGCGGGACTTGGCCTCCTGCGCCGCGGCGGCCGCGTTGAGGGCGGCCTCGCGCGCCGCTGCGGCGGCTTCGCCTGCGGCGGTGCGGCCGTCGGTGCTTCCTTCGGCATGCACGACGGTCGCGGCGCCGGCGAGTACGGCGACGGTGGCGCTCACGGCCAGGGCGGCCCTGATGATCCGAGACATGATGGGATCCGTTTCCTTTCGCGTGTTCGGGGTGCTCAGGCGGCCGTGATCGGCTGGAGGCGCCACTTCTGGGAGGCCTTGCCGTTGCAGGCCCACAGTTGGGCGCTCGCGCCGTCCTCCTTGCCGGAGGAGGCGATGTCCAGGCAGCGGTTCACGTTCGGCGGGGTATGAGCGGGTCGCAGCTCGTACAGCTCTTTGGCGATGTCGACCATGGCCAGGCGCCAGCGCTGCTGTGGCGCCTCCACGCACCACCACTGCTGGACGAGCGTGCCGGCGCTGGTGCCCGAGTTCTCGGCCTCGAGGCACTTGCCGCTGTGCACGGCCCGCAGTTCGAAGGTGCCGGCGCCGGTGGGCATCAGGTCGAACCGCTGGTTGTCGGCGCCGTCGGCACACGCGGACTGGATGGCCTTGGCGCCGTTGCGCATGCTGACGGTGGGGATGGTGAGGCATTTGCCGGTGTGCTCGACCTTGAGCTGTACGGCCGAGGGGGCCGCGTCCTCGGCGGCGACCGGCGGGACAGCGGCGAGCGCGGCGGGCTGCTCATCGGCGCCGGCAGCGGTCACGCCGCCGGCGAGCACGGCGACACTGGCCCCGACGGCCAGGACGGATCGGACGATCCGAGACATGGGGTATTTCCGTTCTTCTCAGGTCTGAAGGAAAGAACTCGGCCGACTGCGGTCAGGGCGCGAGGGGGGTGATGAGCTTCCAGGAGGCGTCCTGGGCGAAGTCCTTCTCGGCGTCGTGGCGGTTCTTGCCGCCCGCCTTGTTGGCCGCGTACAGGTCGCCCCAGTACTGGCGCAGGAAGCGGCCCGGCAGGCTCGCCGACTCGAAGGACGTACCGGAGCCGCCGAGGCCCTTCTTGGCGCACCAGGTGGCGTCCTTGCGGAACTGCACGCTGTCGTCGCTCGCGATCATCTTGACCCGCAGATCCTGAAGGGACAGGTAGTGACCGGGCTTGCGGGCGGACTCGAAGGAGTAGCAGCCCTGCCGGCCCCCCAGCGCGGAAACGACGATCCAGGTGGCGTCCTCGCGGTCGGCCTGCTTGGAACTCGCCGACACCGGGGCGAGGAACGCCTCGCCGGCGTCCACGCCGGACTGTCGGACGACGAAGCCGACCGGCTTGCCGTTCGCCGGCTGCAGCGACTGGCGCTTGGCCCGGTACAGGCTGTCCTCCTTGAGGAACCGTGCGACCTCCTCGTCGCTGCCGGCCAACGCCTTCTTCGCGACCGCGACCAGGTTGGGGTTCATTCCGGTCTTCTCGGCGGCGGTCTGGATCTGCAGCGCGAGCCGGCGGTTCGCGGCGGCGACGGCTTTGCGACGCGCCTCGTCGTCCTTCTTGTACGCCTCTTCGGCGCCGGTGTGGATGAACTGCTTCCACACGGCCGGATCAGGGTTGAGGACCGCGCGCTGCGCCGCCGCGAAGAGCTCGCTCTCCTTGAAGTCGACCGGTGCGATGCGCAGGAGTTCGCGGATGAAGTTGTCGTCGCCGAGGGCCAGCGCGGCATCGGACGGCGTGATGCCGAACAGGGCGGCGGCGTTGGTCCGGGCGGCGAGCTCCTTGCGGCGCTCGGCCTCGGCGCGATTCCTCTCCTCCAGTTCCTTCAACTCGTTCGCCACGTCACGCCCGTGGGCCTCCCGGGCGCCGTTGGTGATGAACTCCTGCCAGGCGGCGGCGTCACCGGCCAGGGCTCGCGCGGCGGCGGCGCGGACCTCGGGACCGGCGGCTTCGTGGCGCATGACGGCACGGATGAAGTTGTCGTCGCTCAGGTCGAGCAGGTCGGGGCCGTTCGGGATGCCGACCGCGATCAGTGCCTGGGACTTGGCGAGGCGGGCCGCGCGGGCGGCATCGGCCTTGTCCTTCTCGCGCTGCTTGTCGACGGCGTACGCGGCGTGGATGCCGGTGGTGATGAACCGGACGTGGTCCTCGGCCGCCTCGCTCGTCATGGCGGCCTCGGCGGCCAGTCGTACCGACTCGAAGTTCGCCCCGCCGTCCCGGGCCTTTTGCCAAAGGGCGTGGAGGAAGTCGTGGTCGCTGAGCAGCAGTACGTCCGGGTCGGGTTCGAGGCGCACCACGGAGGCGGCGTCCACCCGCTGCTTCTCGGTGGTCCCGATCCCGGCGGCCGCGACCATGCTGCCCGACGGAGCCGCGACGGCGAGGGGCGCGGCCATGCCGGTGACGGAAGCCAGAGCGGTTGCGGTCACCAGCCCTCGGGTGACAGCCATCCGCACGCGAGCGGAGTTCGAGTGGCTCTTCTTCATTCTGTTTTCGGATCCCCCTGTTAGCTCCCGCACACAGTTACTGATGAGTACGGGCGGTCGGAGGGGCAGTCTTGAAGATCGCAAAGAGACCGTCAAAGCGGATCCGATGGTTCCTGTTCGATTGAGAGCCCACTTGTTCATTCAGGCGTCGATTTTCCGCCGATCTTCGACCGTGAGTCGGCTTGCCGAAATCGTCGAGCACTCCTACCCGTTCACCGAAAAGAGCTTGATTCCACACGGAGGAGGACACGGATCGAGCCGCCACGCGACACTCCCCCGGCCATCCTGCCCTTATGGCACACGGTCTACGGCACTCCGAACACTTCGGGACCGCCTCAACCCCACCGTCGGTATGAGAGATGTAAGGGAAATGTGTGCAGGCACACACCGGATCATCGGTGTCACGGGCGGGGTATCATCCGCACCTTTCAGCGACTTCCGCAACGCCACACCCGACCACAACTCGCCGACGCAATCTCTTACTTGTTGCCGGGACAGAGCCCGACTGCCCTCGTGACCTTCTGGGCCTCGCCGGTACGGTCAGGCGCCACGGCGCCTGACCGCTCCCAGCCCCTTGGCCGCGCGAGAACCAACATCCCGCGCGTCTTGCTCGATTTCTTCGGCAAAGGAATATTCAGGACTTCGGGAAGCTCACGCCCCGACCATGGCCGAACGAGACGGGGCGCGCTGATCCAGGATCGGTTCCCCGACCTCGTCGCGACCGCCATCGAGCAGCTTCCCCACGGTCTGGTCCTGGACGGTGAGCTCCTCGTCCGGGATCCGGCGGAAGGCCGGCTGTCTTTCGAGGCGCTCCAGCGCCGGGCCGCCGCCCGCCCCCAACTCCTCATCCTCGGCCGCCACGACGCCGCGAGCCGACTACGCGCCGTTGGTCGAACCGCGCCCCTGCGCCCGGACCAGGCACGCCAGGTCGCCGAACGCCTGACGGCCGCATCCCGCGGGCATCCGTGAACCGGTGCACGATTCTCGGCGTCGTGGGGCTCCCGCGACGTCCTGGACGTCGTTCTCGTCGACCCGGACCCGGTGGCGGAGATCAGCGCCGACACCGCCGTCGACCACGGCGGCCTCCACCGACACCCCCTACGACTTCGCCGCCTCCGCCTGGACGTGACGGCCCAGGAAGCGCCCCTCTTTGGAACGGGCTCCCACCGAGCGGCGGGATGAACTGCGCCCCACAGTGCTTCAGCATCCGGACCCAACCAGCCGTGTGCGCACCTTGAAGTGTGACCAACTCGGGCCCTGGGCGGTCTGCTTCAGCCGGTTGAACTGCGTGGTGCCGTCGGCTGTCGCGTTCTTCCAGCAGCCGCAGCATCCCCGCCTGCTCGGCGAGGCTCATCCGGTCCGTGGATACCGCAGCAGATCGAGGTGTTCACCTCGGTGCGGATCGTGGAGGCCATCGTGTCGACGGTTGAGGACGCCGGCAGTTCCAGCCCGGCCGCCACCACCTTCTCCAGCGCGACATTGATCAGGTCAGCGGGGCGGTTCTTCGACGCGGCCTCCTTGCGGATCGCCGCCTCAGCGATCCGCCGAGCCTGGGACTGCTTGTACTTCGTCCCCACCCGCTGGCGCACCTCCGCGCGTTGCCGCTCAGCGGTGCGGCCCATCTCGTGCAGCGGGAGCGTGCCCTCCGGCAGCTCGACCGTACGGCGGACTATCGTCGCGGGACCACCCGAAGCTGGTGCCGGCCCTCAAGGCCGTCTACACCGCCCCGACCGAGGCCGCGGCCGAGCAGGCCCTCGACCTGTTCGCTGCCTCTGAACTGGTCGAACGCTACCCGGCGATCGTCCGGACTGGCGATCTGCCTGGCCGGAGTTCACGCCCTACCTGGCGTTTCCGCCAGCCACAAGGACCGTGGTCCACTCCACGAACACGGTCGAATCGATCAACGCCCGCACCCCGCAGGAAGCCGCCCGCTTCCACTCCGTCCAGCGGGCACTGCACCAAGCGCTGCCCCGCCTGAGGGAGGAGATCACGGGCATTACCGCTCAGGCGCGGCCACTGATGCCCGCCGCGTGGCAGGACCGGCGAGTGGAACCCCACAGCAGCCCGGACCGGCTGCCGGTACCCGCCGCCGACTGGCTCAGCTTCCGGTGAGTTCCCTGAGCCCGACGCGTAGGCGCAAGAGATGGCCCTCTTCAGGGCCGGTCTTCCCAAGGGCGGACCCGACCCACCACGTGAAGCCCGCTGTCCTGAGGGGACCGCAGGGCGGCGAGCACTCCCTCACTGATCTCCTCGTGGGCGAGCCACCGGGTGTCCGATCCGGGCCCAGTGAATCCGAGGATGACGCTGCGGTGCCGTGTGCGGCTGAGGGCCTTGGGTGGGCGGGGCGCGGGTGTGGCGGGCGCTGCGGCCCTGCTACCGAGTACCTCGACGACAAGCGGGTTGGTTGCGAGCGTGTCGGCGACGGCGGCGTATGCGTGTGGTCGTCCCTCGGCATGTATCCACAGGATGGCCTGCTGGAAGGGTCCTGTGCGTGCGGCGGCAGCGCGCAGCGCCGCGGCGAACTGGATGGGTTCGGTGTAGTCCGCGTTTACCTGCACCAGCAGCCCATCGGCGAGGCTGTGGCTCCCGAAGGCGGTCGGGCCGGGGGGCCGACGAGAGACGACCACCGTGGTGAGGCCCTCCCGCAGTAACGCGCTGACGACTCCGGCCAGCATCCCAGTACCGCCGACCACCAGCACTGGACTTCGTACTGTCGACTCGGTGAGGCTCATGTGGGCATGCTTGCATGACCGGACGGGTTTCCCGAGGCCGCACGGGTGTCGGCAGGTTCGTTCCAGGTGTGGTTCATGAGGCGCAATCCCGCCTACGGTAGGGGCCCGACTGCGACGCAGCGCCCAGCCTCCGGCGACAGAACTCGACGGGCAACTTGGACGATGTCCTGCGAGGTCACCGAGTCCAGGAGCTCGGCCTCGGCGTCCTGGATGGTGAAGCGGTTCCGGCGAAACAGTTCCAGCGCGAGGATCCGCGCGTGTTGAGTGGAATCCTCGCGTTCACGGGGATAGACGCCCTTGACGAGTGCTCGCGCACGGCTGACTTCCTGTGCGGTGGGGCCATCTTCCAGCGGTTCGTCCATCGTCAGGCGGACCGTCGCAACGATGGCGGCCATGCCATCGGGCTCGCCGGTGAACAGGACGAGCAGAGATCCGACGTCGGCGAGAGGTTCGAGAACAGACCGAGCTCGGTAGGTCAGCCAGAGTTCGTCGCCCAGAGCCCGGCTGAGGCGGATGCCGGCGCTGCCACCCAAGACGGTGTTGAAGAGGCGCATGCACTGCATGTCGCGGTGGGAGAGGAGATGTCCGCCCGCCGGCACGGCCCAGCAGCCAGTCACCGTCGGTCCTGGGCCAACCCCGCCACAGGCTAGTCGGCGCGCACACGATGCCGTCGGCGCGCCGCCACGGGTCACTGGGGCCAGGGCGCTCCTGGCGCAGCCAGTCCTCGGCCGCCGCGTGGACGGTGTCCGGGGCGAGGTCTCCGACGACGACCAGCGCAGTGCGTTCGGGGCCGGCCACCCCGCGTAGGAACCCCTCCGCGTGCTCGGTGGTCAGCCGATGCAGAGGTTCCGGGTCGCCGAGAGGGGAGCGACCGACGGGAGTGCCCCCGTAGAGCGTCAGGTCGGCCAAGTCCCGCAGTACGCGCTGCGGCTGCTGGGAGGCGGACTGGATCTCGTGGCGCATGGCCGTACTCTGGCGGCGCATTTCCGCCTCGCCGGGAACGCGATGGGTGCGGAGCTCCCCCATGAGTTCCAGAAGTGCCCTCGCAGTGGAGGCGGGTACTTCGACGTGGAAGAGCGAGTAGTCGCGATGTGTGACGGCGTCGAAAACGGGCGCAAGGTCGCTGTCCGCGCTGATGATGAGGGCCGAGGTCGCCGCCTTCGTGGCTACGTCGGCGACGAGGGACTCCGCCGTGTTGGCGTCGGTCTCCTTCTCCACGTAGTGGGTCCACTGGCTGCCGCACTGCTTACACATCTTCTGTTTTGCCTGGTAGCGCCTGCGGGAGCCGTCGCGGCACGAGGCCAGGTCATCACGGCAGTTGGGGTGTTCAGACGCCAGCCTCAATCAGCGTGAAGGTCTCAGCCTGGCGGCCCGGGACGGGTGGGAGCCGCGGGGCGTCTGGCGGGAGCCGGTCCGGTTGGAAGCCATCGGGCCGGCCTCCATTCGTCCGCTCCTGCCACGAGCCTCTGCGGGACAGCCTCCGCTGACCTCGTGGCCACTGGGTTGGCCGGCGGGCGTTCCGTTGAATTGGGCCCGCTCCCCGAATGTCCAGCGGATCAACTGTCGAGGAGACCGAGTTCGCTGTCGGGGCGGCACAGCGGGCACGCGATGACCGTCGGCACGGTGCGCAGTACCTCCAGGATCATGTCGCGGGTGGCTGCGCGGCCGCGGCTGGTGACTGTGCAGGCGCCACTGTGAACGCGTTCGGGCCTTCGGGCGACGCCGATGCCGTATTCGAGGTCCTGATGGTCGCCTCACTCAGCCAGGTGCGGCGCGCGAGTTCACGCTCCGAGATGCCTTCGGCCTCTTGGAATCGATGAGGGCTTTTGCCGGCCGTGTCGATTCCTCTCCACTCATGACCGCGGTATGTCGCAGAGCCCGGGATGGGATGCCCCTCTGGCCCGGCACCATGCCAGGGGCACCCGGCCGCGGCAACACGCCCACCAGGCCGTATCCCAGTCGTTCTGTTCGTCCTCGCCGCGCAACCGGCGCTCGTCAACAGCCCTGGCCTGCACGCCAATCCCCTAACAGAGTCAGATGTCAGGCAAGAACTCGCATACAGCCCTCTAACAGTCGTCTCAGGTTCGCTCGGTAGGAAGTGGGCGTCCAGATAAGCGATGCAACCCGTATGTAGGAGGCCAGTGATGGCAGTCAACGCAGCGCCGTCCGGGGAAGCGCCGGCCGGTCGGTTGGCAGGCCGGTGGGTGCCATGGTTGGTGATTGGCTTGTGGCTGGTGCTGGCGGCGGGCATGGTGCCGCTGAGCGGAAAGTTGAGCTCGGTCACCACCGACAGCGCCGTGGACACCCTGCCGGCCAGTGCCGAGTCCACCAAGGTGGCGGTGCTGGACGACAGTCTCCCCGGCGGCGACAACAACACATTCGTCTTCGTGTACCACCGCGCCGGCGGCATGACCGACGCCGACCGCGCGACGGTCGAGCGCCACTACAACACCCTTGCCAAGCGGTACCCGCCGAAGGCGACGGCGGCGGCCGGCGAGGACGACGAGGGCTCACCGACGAGCCCCTCAACCGACCGCAAGGCGATGATGTTCACCCTCGAGGTGAGCACGACCTACGGCGCACCGGAGGACATCGTCGGCCCGTTGCGTGACGCCGCGAAGGACCGCCCCTCCGGCCTGGAACTCGACGTGACCGGCCCGGCCGCGATCGACGGCGACATGGATGCCGTCTTCGACGGCATCGACGTGCAGGTCCTCCTCACCACCATCGTCGTCGTCACGCTCCTGCTCATCCTCACTTACCGCAGCCCGGTGTTGTGGATCATCCCGCTGGTGGCCGTCGGCGCAGCCGCACTGACCGCGATGGGGACCGTCTACCTGCTCGTCAAGGGCTTCGGCATCGTGGTCAACGACCAGAACTCGGCGCTGCTGACGATCCTGGTATTCGGCGTCGGCACGGACTACGCGCTGTTGCTCATCGCTCGATATCGGGAGGCACTGCACCACCACGAGAACGTCCGGGTCGCGATGGTCCACGCGCTACGCGGCGCGGCGCCGGCCATCGTCGCGTCCGCGGCCACCGTGGTCGCCGGCCTGCTCTGCCTGCTCGTCGCGGACCTGAACAGCACCAGCGGGTTGGGCCCGATCGGTGCGGCCGGCATCCTGTGCGCGCTGGTGGCCATGCTGACGCTGTTCCCGGCGGTGCTCGTGGTGCTCGGCAGGCGGATCTTCTGGCCGGCCATCCCGCGGTTCAGCACGGCCGTGGAGGAGAAGCCGGGACTGTGGGGACGGCTCGGCACCGCCATCAACCGCCGCCGGTGGGTGGCGACGCTCGGCTCGCTCGGAGTCCTCGGCGTGCTCGCCCTCGGGCTGGCGGGCAACACAGGCGCCCTGCGGGAGCAGGACCAGTTCCTGTCCGCGCCGGAGTCGGTCACCGGCTTCACCGTTCTCCGCCGGCACTTTCCGGAGCTCGGCGGCCAGCCGATGACGATCTTCACGCGGCCGGCGCACCAGGAGCGGGTGCTCGACATCGTCAGGGACACTCGCGGTGTGGCCCTGGCCATCCCGGAGCAGACCAGCGGTGGTTGGGCCAACATCTCCGTGTTCCCGAAGGACGCGCCGGACACCGTCGCGGAGTACGACACGATCAAGCGGGTGCGCACCGCCGTGCACGCGGTGAGCGGGGCGGAGGCGATCGTCGGCGGGCCGAGTGCGGAGAACCTCGACACCGAGGTGACCACCAAGCGCGACGAGAAGCTGGTGATCCCGCTGGTGCTCGCCGTCGTCCTGATCGTCCTCGGGCTGCTGCTGCGCGCGATCGTGGCCCCGCTGGTCTTGATGGCCACCGTGATCGTCTCATTCGCCGCAGCCTTCGGCGGCAGCGTGTTCGTCTTCGACACGATCCTCGGGTTCAAGGGTGTCGACCATTCGGTGCCGCTGCTGGCATTCCTGTTCCTGGTGGCGCTCGGCGTCGACTACAACATCTTCCTGGCCGGCCGGGCCCGGGAGGAGACCGTGCGTCTCGGCACCAAAGAGGGCATGCTCAAAGCCCTCTCAGCCACCGGTGGCGTCATCACCTCGGCAGGCCTGGTCCTGGCGGCCACGTTCGCGGTCCTCGTCACACTTCCGCTGGTGATGCTGATCGAGGTCGGGTTCCTGGTGGCCTTCGGCGTGCTGCTCGACGCCCTGCTGGTGCGGTCGGTCCTGGTGCCCGCCCTCACCTTGCTGATCGGCCGGCGGATGTGGTGGCCGAGCCGGCTGTCCCGTCCAGCGGCGGAGCTGCCGGACGGTCAACAGCCGCTCGCCGACGACGAGGAGCCCGCGCTGCAACGGTGAGCGCGGCGGCACGGACGAGTTCCGGGACGGGCCCCAGGCCCGTCCCGGATTTTCATGGGCCCGCGACCGCCGCCCTTTGGTCCTGCGCCACGCGCCGGGGCCGGGGTCGGCGCATCGCGGTGTCCTGCCCCGACGGTGAGCCGTGCAGGGCCATGCCCGAGGGCCGCCGCCCCTTGTCCTGCGCTGCCCCGCCGGGGCGGGTCAGCGCACCGCGGTGTCCTCCCCGGCTGTGAGCCGCGCGATCGGGGCGGGCGGGGCCGCGGCCGGAAGGTCGACCCGAAGCAGCGCGCCACCGCGTGCGGAGCGGGCGACGCTGGCCCGGCCGCCATGGGCGTCGACGACCCGCTGCACGATCGACAGCCCCAGACCGGATCCCGGCAACGCCCGGGCGCTGTCGGCACGGTAGAACCGGTCGAACACCCTCGGTACGTCGGCGGCGTCGATGCCCGGCCCGGCGTCGTCGACCTCGAGCATCGCCGACGCGCCCTCGGCACGGAGCCGGACCTGGACCGCCTGGTCCACGGGGGACCACTTGCCGGCGTTGTCGATGAGGTTGAGCACCGCCCGCTCGAGCGCAGCGGGACGCCCGCTCACCCACACGGAGGTCACGTCGAGCGTGACCTCGATGTCGGGCACGCGGGAACGCGCCCGGGTCGTGGCGGCCCCCACCACGTCGGCGAGGTCGAGCACCTCGGTGCTCTCGTCGCTGGTGTCACCGCGCGCCAGGTCGGTCAGCTCGGCGGCAAGGGTGCTCAACTCGGCCACCTGGGCGCCGAGATCGTTGAGCAGCCGGGTCCGGCTCTCCGCCGGCAGTGCGCTGTCCAGGGTGCCGCGCCGATCGAGCCTGATCAGCAGCTCGACGTTGAGGCGCAGGCTGGTGAGCGGGGTCTTGAGCTCGTGGGCGGCGTCCTCGGCGAGCAGCCGCTGGGCCCGCCGGGAGTTCCGGAGCGCGGCGAGCATGTCGTTGATCGACTGGATCAGCCGCCGGATCTCCCCACCGCCCTCATCCGGGACGTCGGCGTCGAAATCCTGGGTGTGCGCGACACGTACCGCAGCGGCGGTCAGCCGGTCGATCGGTGCCAGCCCTGTCCGCGCCACGGTCCGCCCGACAAGGGCGCCGCCGACCACGCAGAGCAGCCCGATCAGCAGCATGCCCAACCCGAACCGGTTGATCGGGCTGTCGTCGACGACGCGGGCCACCTGGACCGCACCCTCGCCCGCCCGCAGCGTGTAGATGAGGTGGCCGTCGTCGTCGCTGTCGTTCGACTCCATCAGGTCGGCCGACACGCCCTGCGCCACGCGCCCGGCGTGCTCGCTGACCGGGGGCAGCGCGGGTTGGCCGGCCGGCGTCCGGATCGAGCCGTCGGGCAGGATGACTCGCACCAGCCGACCGGATCCGGGATACGGCGGCAGCTGGACCTGCGCCAGACCGGCGCGCTCCGCGTTCGCCGCCAGGACGCGGGAGTCGGCGCGTAGCTGATTCCGGGCAGTGTCCTGCAGCTCCCAGTCCAGTAGCTCGCTGGCCACCTGGAAGGCCGCGAACACGCTGACCGCGATGGCCGTCGCCGCGATCACCGTCAGCCTGGTCCGCAGGGACCGCCGGCGCCACCATCGAGTCAGCCGGCGCGGTTCCCGGCCGGCGGGCCTGCTCACGGAGGAGTCTCCCGCAACGTGTATCCCAGGCCGCGCAGTGTGTAGATCAATCGCGGCTCACCCTCGGCCTCCATCTTGCGGCGCAGGTAACTCACGTATACCTGGAGGTTGTTGGCGGTGGAGCTCATGCCGAAGCCCCAGATCGCCTCGAAAAGCGCGTCGCGGGTCAAGACCCGGGTCGCGTTGCTCACGAGGACCTGCAGGAGGGAGAACTCGGTCCGGGTCAGACGCAGCGGCCGCCCGCCCCGCCACGCCTCGAACCTGTCGGGATCGAGCCGGACGTCGGCGAACGACAGGATCTGCGACTCCTCGTCGGCCGGCGTGCGCCGGCGCAGCAGGGCCCGCACCCGGGCCAGCAACTCCTCGGTGGCGAACGGCTTGGGCAGGTAGTCGTCGGCGCCCGCGTCCAGCCCCGCGACCCGGTCGGAGACCTGGTCACGGGCGGTCAGCATCAGCACCGGCAGATCCCGACCCGCGGCCCGCAACCGCCGGCAGGTCTCCAACCCGCCGAGGCGGGGCATCATCACGTCGAGGAGCAGCAGATCCAGCGTGTCACCGCCGGCCCCACCGACCCCGTCGAGCACGGCGAGACCGTTGGCGACGGTGCTGGTGTCGTAACCCTCGACCTGGAGCACCCGCTCCAGCGACTCACGGATGGCCACGTCATCATCCGCGATCATGATCCGCACGCCGGTCCGCCCCCTTCCAGTCGATGTTTTTGCCGCTCATTGTCCCCGATCAACCTGAGGCCAGCATTAGAGCGTCGCTGAGGACCGCGCTCTTACGGATGCCCAAGAAGACGCCCAAGAAAGGGAACCTACCTCGGCTCATGAGCAGGGGAGGACCAGATCACCAGCACCGCACCCGGCAACCAGACAGTAGATCCTCCGCGCCGGCGCACGAGCACACCGTCGGGATCGCGTTGTTGGACAAGGTCGCCGCCGACACCGACGCCGTGGAGAAGGCCCTGGTCGACCAGGGCTTCAAAAACGCCGTCGTCGCGCACGGGGAGAAGGTGGGCATCGGGGTGGAGGTCGTGGAGCGCGATCCCGCGCAGACCGGGTTCGTTCCCCAGACCAAGCGGTGGGTCGTGGAACGCGCCTATGGGATCTTGATGCTGCACCGCAGGCTGGTGCGCGACTACGAGCATCTGCCCCGCAGTTCGCAGTCGCGGGCGGGCTGGGCGATGACCGCGGTGATACTGCGTCGGCTGACCGGGGCGACCACACCGGTCTGGCGCACCGCATGACCGGCGGGAAGCTGACGCTCGGCGCGGTGCCGGCGCGGCTGGAGGAGCGGGAACGCGAGATCACCGCACAGGCCGAGACGATGCGGGAACAGGTCGCGCAGCTGACCGCAGAGGCAATTCGGGAGCGCTGGCTGCACCGCGTCTCGACGATCGTGTGCCGGGACGGCGACGGACGGATTCTCGTGCACCGCCCTCCCGGATCACGTATCTCGCTTCCCGGGACACTTCAACTGGACGCTCGGTGGCACCGTCGACGTCGGCGAGTCGTACCCTGATCCCCCCCTCGTGCTCAAGTTCCTGTGCGACAGCGTGATCAGCCGCCGTTGACGTGGGGATGGACCACCCCCACCCACTCCCCCTCTTCAATCCTTGGACCCAGCGTGAGAAAAATCGTCAAGTCCGCCGTCCTGGCGCTCCTGGGTGGGACGGGCCTGAGCCTCACGGCCCTGGTGCTGTCCATGATGTACGCGATGTCGCGAGAGGGCTCGGTCAGTGTGCCCGGCCTCATCGACTACGTGCAGACGGACGCCCGGCTCAGCATGCAGCCCTCCGCGTGCTTTCCGATCGTCATCATCGCGCTGTCTGTCGCCTGCTTCCCGGTGACGTACCTCGCCCTGTCCAGGAAGCGGGGTGACGGCCATGACGCTCGCTGATCCACGCGTTGCGCGTGGCTCTCGTGACTCCCCGAGTGAAACGCCATTGGTGCTCGACGGTGTGAGCAAGCGATTTGGCAACCGCCACGCACTCTCCCGATGCTGCTGCGGGTCCGCCCAGCACAACCAACAGGTTCCGGGCGGCTTCGAGGTCCTCGTGCGACACGGCCATCGAACCGCCCCGCCACTCCGCCCGCAGTTCGCGTGCGCCGAGGAGCAGTGCCCTGCGGGCGGGTCCAGGGGCTCCACCGGATCGCACTCCGACAGGTCCTCGTCGTGTTCAGTCTCTCCGGGACATTGCCCGCCTGAGCGTCGGTAAGCCAGCCAAGCCACCGTGTCCTCGTTCTCAGCGGCTGACTGGTAGGAACCACAGACGCACGTTGATCTGGATCCGCTCGTTGCCGGCCTTCTCCAACCAGTTGTAGCCGCACAGCGCCTGCACGGCACGGTTGACCGTGGAACGCGTGATGGAGTTGGGCGCGTCCGCGGGCGGAGGGTGGCCGACCCACCTGAGCTGCAGGCGGTGGCGGCCCTCACTGCCGCCATCGAAAATCCATCCATGGTGCAGCCGCCCCAGGTGGCGCAGCGGGAGGCGGAATGTATACGGAAGCCGAAAGCAGTGAGGGGCCGTGCCGCTGCTGCCATCAAGAAGAACGCACCGCAGTCCTTCCCCGCCGCATCCCACGCAAATGCCCCGCCAGGTAATGCCTGGCGGGGCGTGGCGCCCGGTCATCCGGTCATCCGGTCATCCGGTCCAGGAAGAATCAGAACTCTCGCCCGAGCAAGTATTCGCACTCTTTCGGAAATACTGCCAGCCCAAATCGGAGTGAGAGCTCAGCGAGGGAAGCTTCGGAAATATCATAGAGGTCCGCGCTCCCGAGATCGGCCAATCCCAGCAAAGATCTCGCATCATCGTCTGAAAGTTCAGCGAGTCCATGGCGCCTGCGAAAGGTACCTGAATCACGCTCGAACTCCTCTATAACCCACCCAGTCATCATCCCCCCCAGCTTACGTCCAGGCACCGGCTTTCCCTTGTTGCCAGGGAGCTGATTCCCAGAGTTCGGGTCGAACTCCCCCACATGCTTGGCATTCTTCTTCCCATTGGTCCACATTTCGATCGTTCCATGCGCAGAATCCCACTCGAGGATCCGACCATCCGGCATGGATCAACGATCCCTATATCCACCGCCGGATTTCGGGGACCCTTTACCGACGTACTTCGCTTCGGGAAAACCTGGAACCTTTTTATCGGAGGGCGGAGGTGTACAGCCTCCAGCGTTGTGCACAAGGACTGCCGTCCGACCTGCCAGCACATGGTACGTGCGGAGGTCATCGACTGTGAGGTTGTGGACGCGCATTCGTTCGATCCATGCGCGGAGGCCGATGCGTTCCTTGAGTTCGCCTTCGGGGGTGCGCAGTCGGTCGCCGGTCTTCAGATCTGCGGCGTTCACCCAGGCGTGCCGGTTGTCGATCCGGAACGGGTGGTCACGACCGCTCCCTCGAGCCGGTCGGTGGCGGGTGCGCCGCCGCGCTGACTGTGGGCGGCCGCTCGCGTCTCCTGCCGAGCACAGCGAGCGCGACCGGCAGGTCCAGGACCGTGATACCGGGAAACTTACTGGCTTCACCGGGGTAGACCCGGTGAAGCCAGTACGACTTGCCGCTCAGCTGCCGTAGGCAATGCGACCTAGAATGACCAGATTTAGAGCCTTTGCCAGTCCGGCTTGGGTACCGCGCCCGAGGTCTCCGGTCAGGAGGAGGACCCCCAGGGATCATCCTCTACACCTTCATCGGCAATCGACAGCTTCGACTCCCCGGCCGGGGAAGGGTCGTCTGCCGCGACGGCTCCCTCTCCTGCGGCGAATGGTCGAGCCTTCCAATGATCGAGATCTATGGCGCATGCTGTTACCGCCGGGTACGGTGATCACCGCGTGAAACGGCGACCGTGACCTGGTCGCTGTTGCACACGTTCACGGCGGCCGGGGGAACCAACGCCGCTACGGGGGATGCCGCGGGCCGGTACACGGGACTGCATCAACGGGCGCTGACTGCTGCCCATTTGTATTGTCGGGTCGACCCCGCGCGCACCTCGGAGCGAAACACCCCCGTCTGCCTTCGCCTGCCACGAGGGAAGACACCACTTTGTACACAAGACCAGGCCGGGGCCTTCGCAGATCGCGCAGGCCCTCCTTCCTCACCCCCGCGATCTCGGCCGCGGTCGCCGTCGCCGTGATCGCCGTCGGCGGCCCGCAGTCCCCGCCCGGCCCCCTCGACCGGACGGAACTCGCGGGCAACTCGTACGACTGGTACGACGACACCGCCGCAGAGCAGCTGCGGCAGGACCAGTGCCTGATGGCCGATGTGCTGCGGCTGGGCGGTCCGGCCATGGCAGGCACCGCTCAGGACGGGCTCAACCAGACTGCGGACAAGCTGCGCGTGCTGGCGAACCGCCAGCACTGGCAGGACACGCCGCTCTCCCAGGCGTACGCGCGGGACCGGGCCGCCGCCGACAAGGAACTGGCGGACATCTATGCCCTCCGGGACAGCTGGAAGAAGCCCCTCGCCGGGCTGACCACCCCGGCCGGCATCAACGACGCGACGTTCCACTGGCCGCCCGGCATCAGCGAGGGCGTGGACTTCCATACCCAGACCGGGCTGACCTCGTGGATCGCGGACCAGTACTGGAAGAACGAGAGCGACTTCTACGCGGACCCCACCCCCAAGGCCGACGAGAAGACCCGCAAGGCCGTATCCGCCCTGGGCACCCCTCTGTACGGCAAGGACCCGGACTCGGCGACGAGCACCGACTTGGACCGTGACCGCGCCGAGCACGCCGGGTTCGAGTGGCTGAAGGAAGCCACCTTCGAGCCCACGGGCGCGGACAACGCCCGGCTCTTCCTCGCCTCCGGCGGCTTCCCCCGTACCGGCCCCACGCCGGGCACGGCGGAGTACCGGGTCGCGGTCGAGGACATGAAGACCCGCTTCTCGACCTGCGCCTGGCGCGATGCGGTCGACCCGAACAAGGTCCTCGGCGATGTCTCCGCGACGGCCGCCACCGAGTGGCAGCAGGAGATCGGTTCCCAGGCCGTCCAGCGCAACCAGGTCGTGAACGCCGGCAAGGACGCCACCAAGGCGCTCGCCGCCGGAGCCGAGGCTCTGGGCCAGATGCTCGGCCACTCGTGGGTCGCCGACCACCTCACCCGCTGGCAGGACCACTGGTCCGCGGGCGGTGTCGGCTGGATCGGTGAAGCCGACGGAATCATCGAACTGCAGGGTGCGAAAGGCAAGTGCCTGGACGTCCAGGGCGGCGGGACGGCCGACGGCACCCCCGTCCAGGTCTACACCTGCAACGGCGGGGCCCAGCAGGGGTGGCGGGTGTGGGGTGACGACCACGGCCTGTACCTGCGCAACGTCAAGTCCTTCAAGTGCCTCGAAGTCGCCGGGAACGGCAAGACGGACGGTACGAAGCTCCAGATCGCCACGTGCAACAGCGGCCCCGCGCAGGTCTGGGCGTACACGCCCCGCGCGACCACCGCGCTCAAGCACGTCAGCTCGGGCAAGTGCCTGAACTTCCCGACGTACGACCTCAGCAGGGACGCTCTGCTCGCCACGTGCACCGGCGGAGGCCCGCAGCAGGTCAACATCAAGCCGTCCGGCCACACCGGCGAGGTCCAGCCCAAGGCGCACTTCGACCAGGCGACGAAGGGCATCGCGGACGCCCAGGCCAACGCGAAGAAGCAGCTCGCCCTGCTCAAGCAGCAGGCCACCGCCGCGAAGACGGCGGCCACGACTTCGGACGCGGCCGTGCAGGCGGCCTACGCCATCGCGGACAAGAACGGCGCGCCGCGTGGCCGCGGCATGCTGGTTGGTCTGCAGAAGGCCCAGGTCACCAAGGGTGTCTCCGCCGCGCTCGACGCGATGGTGAAGGCCGGCGAGACCGCCGAGGCCGCCACCCGGGCGGCAGGCGCGGACAGCCGGACGATCGCGGAGCGGGCGCTGGCCCAGGCCGCCCAATCGAAGGCGGAGTTCCGCAAGGAGGCCGCGCGCACGGCCGAACTGCAGGCGAAGGCGGCCGCCGACGCGGCCAAGCTGCACCGCGACAACGCAAAGAAGGACAAGGACACCGCCGCGGCGAAGCTCTTGGAGGCCTTGAAGGCCGAGAGCGACGCCAAGGCGGCCGCCGCGGCCGCACACGCCAAGCGGCTGGCCGCGGAGGCAGAAGAGTCCAAGGCGAAGGCCGAGAAGGAGACCGCCGCCGCAAAGCAGGCCGAGGCCGCCCAGCACCGGAAGAACGCCGAGGCTCAGGCCACGAAGGCCGAGGAAGCCAACAAGGCGGCGCAAGCCTCCGAGGCCACCGCCGTCGAGAAGCGCAACGGCGCCTTCACGGCCCGTGACAGCGCGAAGGCGAAGCGGGACGAAGCCTGGCAGGCCGAGCAGCGTTCCGACGTGGCAGGCGCCAAGGCCGCCGCGAAGGAGGCTTTCGCCGAGGCCCACGACTCCGATGAGTTCGCCAAGGAGTCCCGAGAGGCGGCCAACGCCTCGTGGGCTGCCGCCGACGCCGCCGAAGCGGCCGCGGGCAAGGCCCGTGGTGAGGCCGACGCGGCGACGAAGGCTGCCGCGGACGCGGACGCCGCCGCCACCCGCGCCGAGGCCGCCGCCAAGCGGTCCCGGGCGAACGCGGACGCCGCCCAGGCGGAGAAGCTGAAGGCCGACGCGGCGATCCGGACCGCGACCAGCGCCGCGGCCGACGCCATCACCGCGAGCGACCACGCCGCCGCCGAGGCCCGTACCGCGGTGGCGGCGGCCGACGAGGCCGAGCGCCAGGCGAAGACCGCCAAGACCCAGGCGGACGTGGCGTTCAAGGAGGCCGGGAACGCCCGCGCGGCGTCCGCGAAGGCCGCCGGATACGCCTACGTCACGGCCCAGGCGGCCATCGACGCGAGCACTGCGGCCTCGCAGGTCGCCAAGCCGGCCAACGACGCGATCCAGCTCGGTTCTCCCTACGTCGCCTCCGACGCCACCGCGAGCTTGGTGGTCCTGACCGGTCAGTCGTCCAAGACGATCGCCGAACAGCAGAAGGCCGTCGCGGAGGCGCACGCCAAGAACGCGAAGGACGAGGCAGCCGCCGCCAAGGCCCTCGCGGACGCGGCGACGGGCGACGCCAAGCAGGCGTACGTGCACGCGGCCAACGCCGCCGGATACGCGGCGGACGCCCGCGGCTACGCCAAGGAAGCCCTCGGCTTCGCCGCCGACGCCGCCGAGAGCGCGGCCAAGGCCACCGCTTCGCTGGCACGGAGCACGGAATACGGCCGGCAGGCCGCAGAGGACGCGGCGGCCGCCGACAAGGCGGCCGGACGAGCCGAGGGCTACGCCAAGTCCGCCCGCGACTCGGCCGACCAGGCCGCTCTCGACGCCGAGGGCGCCCGCCAGGCGGCGACCCGGGCCGAGCAGTCCGCCAAGGACGCGCGGGCGGCCGCCGTACGCGCTGACACTGCGGCGACCGAGGCCGAGCAGGCCGCCAAGGACGCCCAGAAGTTCGCCGAGGAGGCTCAGGAAGCAGCCGACCGGGCCGAGACCAAGGCCAAGAACGACCAGATCGCCAACGGCGGCACCTCCGGGATCCCCGGCTTCTTCTACGTCATCAACAAGATGGAGCCGGTCGGCGACCCGGAGATCAAGAAGAAGGAGAACTGCAACCCGATCATTCACACGGGCAACTGTGTGATCACCGCCATCGTCCACTTCGACGCCTACGTCGACATGTACCTCTGCACCGCGAAGGGCGTGCCGGCCACGAAGGCGGGCTGCCCGGCCTCGTCCACGCAGTACATGGGCCCTGATGTACTGCGGGACCAGGAACAGGAGATCACGCGCACCCTGACGATGGCCGAGTTCAACGCGGGCATCGACCCTGTGAAGATCATCTTCGGTGACTTCATCGAATGCGCCCACAAGGTCGCCAACCTCGTCGGCCTCGGTACTGCGCCGGGCAGCTGGACCGGTTGCGCCTGGGCCGCGACCTGGTTCATCCCCGGCCGTGTGTACGCGGCGATCGGCGACGCGCTGCACGCGGTCAACGTCGCCATGCACACGGGCGTCGGCATCCGCGAGGCGTTCGCCGGACTGCGGGCCCTGCGCATCGACCCGGCGACGCTCGCCCGGCTGGAGGAGACCGCCGGCCTCTACGAGCGCGTGTTCGTCGCCTGCGAGAAGAACAGCTTCCCGGGCAACACCAAGGTCCTCATGGCGGACGGCTCACACAGGGCCATCCGCGACGTGCGCACCGGCGACCGGGTGCTCACCACCGACCCCCGGACCGGAGGCCTGCGGGCTCACGGCGTGACGGACACCTTCCGCCACGACACCGAGCGCCTGGTGGACATCACCGTCGCCGGCGACGGAGGCACCGGCGGACGGCTCACCAGCACCGCCGGGCATCGCGTCTTCGTGATCGGCCGCGGCTGGATCACCGTCGCCGGCCTGCGGGTCGGCGACCGGCTGCGCACTCCGGAGGGCACCGAGCAGACCGTGACCGCGCTGCGGGACCGATCCGGCCTGGCACCCCGTACGGTCTTCGACCTCACGGTCGACGGCCCGCACAGCTTCTACGTCCGACCGCAAGGCGAGCGGGCGCAGGACGTCCTGGTCCACAACTGCCTCAACATCATCGCGGACGAGGGCAAGTTCGGGGCCCACACGGTGGGCACGCACGTCAACCTGGACGACGCCGCGATGCAGGCCAAGGCGGAGATCGACGGCATCGCGGGCCGTTGGACCAGCAAGGAGGTCGCGGCCAAGGCCGTCCAAGACGCGATGGAGCAGTGGCTCAAGACGCCCGGCAACGCCCAGAAGCTGGCCGACTGGAAGATCAAGGAGGCCAGGAAGCTGGGTGACAACCCGGGTCGTCCCTTCATGGCGAAGTCTGACGCCCTCACCATCAAATGGACGCTCAAGGACGAGGGATCGCTCGGCCAGGTGTGGCACAGGGGCGGAACAGCCGGCGCGCCTGAAGCCGCGAGCAACGAGATCCAGATCCTGCTGAGGTACGTGCCGAAGCCCCCGAAGGGTTCGGGTCTGCCGCAGCACCCTGACAAGTTCGTCGTCTTCACGTCGTACCCGCTGCCCGTGAAGAAGTAGCGAAGCGACGACCACGAGAACGGGCACCCTCCGCGCGGGGGGTGCCCGTTCGCCATAAGGGGGATGATGGCCCGCATGCGCGAGGTCTACTACTACGACCACTCCGACGACTTCGGTCTCAGTGGGTTCGCCGGGACGCTGTGCGCCCGTACAGGGCTGCGGGCCGATGGGCCCGTGGTCCTCGCGCTCGCGGCGGCCGAGGCAGGGGACCATCAGCTCGGCAGGGACGTCCGGCTGCTGCTGGATTCCGTGCTGCCGGGCGAGGTGCTGCACACCGTGTGGCTGGCGGCGGTGCGGCGGATCTTCGACCCGGCGCAGGAGCCGGCCGGGGAGGGCTCGGACCTGCGGGCGTGGCTGCGCCGGCTCGCGGACGTGTGCCCGCCGGGTGCGCCGGACCGGGACCCGTACGAGGTGGAGTCCCTCGGCGGGGTGCGGCCCATGGTGACGGAGGAGGAGCTGCGTGCCCTCGTGGCGGCGGAGATCGGGGCGGCCGGGACCGGGCTCGGTCAGCGGGTCGCCGTGCCGGGGATCGCCGCGGCGCTGCTGCGGGTCGTGCGCGAGGCCGATGCGGACCTGGGGTTCCGGCTGTTCCTCCGAGCCTTGAAGGCGTACTCGGTGCCGGTCGGGGCGGAGCAGTACGGGCGGCTGCTGGGCATCGGCGAGCTGCTGGCGTACCCGGCGGCCGTCGTGCACGACGGGCTGGAGATGCGCTGGCCGCCCCTGGACCCGGGGCGGCGGGACTTCGCGGAGGGAAGGTTCGGGCTGCCGTTCCTCGCGGCGGTGTTCCATCGGACGGACTGGCAGTACCAGGGCACCGTGCAGGAGAACCTCCACGCCGTCGCAGGCGCCGACGGTCCGGGAGACACCCCCGGCTCGCACGCTGCCGTACTGCTGGAGGACGTACAGCGGCTGCTGGACTCCACGCTCACCGACGAGGCGCTCACCACGCTGTGGCGGACCGCGGCTTCCCGCCTGTACGCCGGCGGCGAACCCGGCAGCGAACCCGGCGCGACCTTCGATGCCGACGGGCGGACCTGGCTGAAGCGGGTGGCCGACGCGTGCCGCAAGCGTTTGACCGAAGCCGACCCCGCCTATGCGCCCTTCCTGTCCCCCGCCCGGACGGACCTGGCGGCGGCCGTACTGCGGGAGGTTGGGGAGGCCGTACACGCCGAGGTTCCCGAGGTGCGGGCCGTGGCGCAGGTCCTGGCGGACGTGACCACCGCCACGGACCCGGACCTCGCCTTCCGCCTCCTGGTACAGGTCCTCTCCACCTACGAGGTCCCCGTCGCCGAAGACCGCCGCCCTCGCCTCCAGGCGCTCGCCGAGTACCTCGGATTCAGCCCGGACCACCTCGAAGACCGGCTGTGGAGCACCACGCCCTGACGGGTGGTCGGGACAGCGCCCTCGGATGACGGCACGGAGGCCGTGGCCGCGGCCCTCGCGGTTCTGAAGGCTCGGTTCCGGCCCGGGCGTTCCAACGCCCTTCGTCGAATCCGTGTCCACCTCACCGCCTTACAACGCCGCACCCGGGCAGTCGGCCTTCCCGTGCGAGGTACTGCGTGAGGGCCTCCAGGCCCCAGGCGCCCATCGCGAAGGGGGCCGGCTGTCATGGGCGTGTCTGTTCACGCCTGGAAAGGCGCCGCCACCCCTCGGTTCGGTTCGGGCGGGGGCTCGTTGTTTCCCGCAGGAGACAACGAACCCAGGCGCGTGCAGGCAGGGGCGGCAATCGCCGATGCATCGCGTATCGACGGCGTCCCCTTGCCCGCCGCCCCTGACGGGGCATCAAGGATTTGCCGGGCTGCTGGTTCCGGGCTCCGCCGGCTCCATGGTGGCCGGGTGGGTGGCGGCACGCCGCAGTGATGTCCAGGCGCGGGCGGTGCGCAGCGGGCTCGGGTTGCCCATCGAGCGGAGGCTGTTGAGCCCGTGGGTCCTGGTGGGCTTGTGGAGCGCCGCCGGAATCCCTTTCACGGCCGTCGAAGTGGTCATCACCGCCAGGTACATCGATGCGCACTCCCCCGGGCCCGCTGCCGACGGTACCTGGGCAGAGGCGGAGACGATCGCCTGGCTCGCGGTCCTGACCATCGCCGTCTTCGTCGTCGGCGGCATGCTGCACGGCCTTGTCCGGCACCGGTGTCGCACCCGGGAACAGCGGCGCGTGCGTAACGCCGACCGGCGGTACCTCATCACCGGCTCCGTCGACTGATGGCTCCCGTCTCCCGGCAGGCGGGCGGGCGCCGTGTGCCACCGCCGCCTCTGTTCTGGACGAGTAGGCCCTGTTCTGGTGGGTCGTGTGGTGCGGACCGGTCAGCCGGTGGTGCCGTCTCTCCTCCTCGACGGGGGCGAAGGGCCGGTCGTCCCGTGGAGGCACTGCTTCAGAACTATCATGGTCCGGTCACTTGCGCCGCACGGGGCGGTCATGAGCCGCTGTGAGGCTCTTGCGTGTTTCATCGCGACAGGTCCGGGGAGAAGTAAAAGCTCAGACTGTGTCGGCGCTGCTCGTTCTCCCCTTGCCGCGTGGGCGCGCCATGCAGGAACCGGGGCATGCTCCTGTGCACCATCATCTCGTAGACGCACTGCGCCCTCCTCGCATTCCCCGACGGCCCGCCCTCGGCGCCGTTTGGTCCGCGTAGCCACGAAGCCCATCCAGTTAATGATCAACATCTTGGGGGTTCCATGTTGAAGTCACTTCGCCTGTTGCTGCTCACTTCACTGGCAGTGGGCACGCTGATGGCCACGTCCGTCGGGCCGGCCAGCGCCGCGCCGGAGACGATCAACCGGGATCAGGTGCTTTCGATCTCGGACAAGAGGACTGCCGAGTGGACGTCGATCGGCGGGTTCCAGGTTCAGCTGCGCTATGGCACCTATGCCGGTTCCCAGTACGGCTGGGCCAAGTTGGACAACTTCCCGACGGACCGGCAGGGTGCCATCTGGCTGGAAACCAGTTCCGACAGCGGCGCGAACTGGGTCACCCGGTCCATCTACAGCACAACGGTGAGCGTGTTCACCGACGGTGTCCAGACCAGGTCGGCCAGCAGCTTCGTGATGCGTGCCTGCTACCGGGGCCCGGAAACAAACAAGTGGTGCACCGACAAGTGGTGACCGGCTGGCCTCGATCGTTCATGAAGGGCCGTCAGCTCGCTGACGGCCCTTCTGTTGGGCGTTGGCGGGCGAAACTTGGGCGGATGGCTCTTCGGCCGGTTCCATCAAGCGCAGACCTGGCCGTGGACCGGCTCCGGGCGATGGCCACGGTGTTCAAGCGATGCGGCCAAGGATCTCGGGCGCGCCTGCCGTGGCCTGGCACGTGCTCCCCACCGACGCGTGGAAGGTCCACCGGCGCTGACCCCCGCAGGGATGAGCCTCAGCCAACCGCGAATGGTCAGAACAGCGCGTCCTGGTCGGGATCCTGCCGCGGTAACGGCGGGAAGTCCTCGCCGTTCCACTTCGCTTCCAGGTGCTTGCGCCGGCCCGGCGGGGGCCCACGAACGCGACCAGGGCGCCGCGGCTGCCTTCCAGTTCGGGCAAGCCGGAGGTTGCGCAGAACCGGGTCGCTCGGTGTCCGCCGGCTCCGGCACCGCCATCGCACCGGCTGCGTCGTCGATCACTGAAGTCTCCGTCCCCAGGCCGCCGGCCCGACGGTTTCGTTGTCGCCCAGTTCGGTGAGGGCAAGCACCTCGGCGCGCCGCGGGGCTGAGCCCGCGCGGGTCGTCCGCAGCACGCTCGACGGCGCCGTGACCCTGTACGAGCGGATCGCGGAAAGCCTGACCAGCCTCACCCCCAGCGGCCAATGGGTCACCATCACCCTCGACGGCCAGTCGTACCGACTCGAATTTCTCCCCGCCGCCAACCCTGCCCTCGAACACCACGACGAGCCGAAGAACACCGACACCCCATCCGAATCGCCGGACAAGAACCCCGACGAAAAGGCCGGCCCCGCCGCCGCGTGAGAACCCGGTGCGGCACCCGGCACCACAGTCCGGATGCCGCACCGCGCACCATCCCCTCACCGAAGCCGGCGGCCAGGCGCCGTGCCTCGAGCCGGGGCTGGACCGGCCGTTGTCACCGAGGCCCTCGACGCGGTTGCCCCGAGCTTGGCTGGCCGGAGGGAACTCGCCCGTGCCCTGCGCACGGATCCTGTCCTACTGCCGGGTACCGGGGCTCGGGGCCCGGGGCCCGGGGCCCGGCCAGGATGGTCCCCGGCGGTGTCACCTGCAGAGAGAGGGCGAGGTCACCCGGAGTCCTGTTGGCTGTGTCTCTCCTTCTGCCAGTGGTCGAGGTTCTGCCGAAGAACCTGCAAGTGGGGATGGTCCTCGCCCACTACCGGCATCATGTGCTCCAGCAGTTGCTCGGTGAGGATGGCGGCTCCGGCCGCGTCCCCCGCTTGCCCCCGCCAGTGGGCGCAGCTGCCCCACACGGTAAACGTGCTTGGATGGGTATCTCCCATGAGCCGTCGGCAGGCGTGAAGAAGTTGCTCGTACGCTTGCGCGGCTCCCGCTGCGTCTCCTGCCTTCCCCCGCATGGTGGCGAGGTTGCCCCGGGTGATCAGGGTGTCGCGGTGGTCTTCGCCCAGCACCCGGATCATGTGTTCAAGAAGGTCGGCGAGGGCTTGCGCGGCCCCGGCCATGTCTCCCGCCTGCCCCCGCCATGTGGCGAGGTTGCTCCGAGTGATGAGGATGTTGGAGTGGTCGGGTCCCAGGATCCTTATCTGGTCGGGCAAGAGTTCGGCGTATTCCATCGCTGCGCCCGCCGCATCCCCCGACTCCCCCCGCCATGATGCGAG
>NZ_JBIAQX010000025.1:0-1668 GCF_042889445.1 Streptomyces sp. NPDC002602
TACGACACCCTCATGGCCGACCAACTCGACACCGCGATCGAGCGAAACGGCAAAGGCGACCTGACGACGCTACTGACCGGCAACGACACCTGGACGGTCCTGGGCGGGTGATCGGCGCGAAGGGGCGCCGGACCTCCGCTCGCGGTCCGGCGCTCAGAGCGCCCGCAGGCCCCTGACGGCGTTCCGCGCGTACGCGCGGGCCTGCTCGAAGGTGGCCGCGCTCTCCCGGCCGAGGGTCTCGCGGACGTACCGGCGTGCCTGCGACAGGTCGGCGTCGGGGCCGAGGACTCGTTCCACCATCCGCTCGTCCAGCAGCACATGGTGCAGGGAGAGCACGGTGACCCCGGTCTCGTCCGGGACGATCGACCACTCCCCCGTGTGCGCGGCCAGCAGCGGCGACGGCACGGTCTCCTTGTAGACGGTACGGCCGGCCGCCGGGAAGGACACCCGTACGGACTCCGTCGTGTGGACGGAGCCGTCGACGGTCAGCGTGTGCGTGGTGGCGCGCTGCACCCCCGGGCGGTCCTCGACGACGTCGGCGCGCACGATGTGCGGGACCCGGCCGGGCCAGGAGGCCACGTCGTACAGGAAGGCGCCGACCGGTTCGCCCGGTCCGTCGAAGCGGACCGAGTCCTCGAAGCTCATCGTCAACGCGTCGAGCCGCTCCCAGCGCTCGGCGGCCTCGCGCAGTCGGTCGAGCATGTCCCGCCCGCCGCGTTCGACGTCGGCGCGGGCCCGCTCGACGTCGGAGCTCCGGTTGCCGGCGACGGTGAAGTCCTGTTCCAGGGTCAGCCGCGACCAGCCCGGGGCGAGCTGCCGTACCGTCCAACTGCCGCCCGCGGAGGTGACGGGCGCCGCGGGAACCTCCTGGCGGAAGTCGATCCGCCGGCGGTCGGGGTCCAGGGTCCGCCGCCACAACGACGACCGCACGGTCCCGTCGCGGGTGTCCCACAGGGAGAACCGTTCGCGGCTGCCGTCGAAGTCCCACGGCTCGACATGGACGGTGTCCGGTACCAGCAGCGGCCACTGGGCGGTGTCGGCCACCAGGGCGTACAGGACGCCGGCCGGTGCGGCCGCGTCCACCGCGTGTGTCATCCGGTGCACTCGTTCGACAGACATCAGACACCCTCTCTCAACGCTTGACGCAGAGCCTGTCCGTGTCCGCAGGAAGCTTCCTGGACTCCGAGTGGAGTTCCCGGGCACGGCCTCAGACCGCGGCGCGGGAGCCCAGCACGTGGTTGACCAGGTCGAGGTAGCGGCGCGGGGTGTCGGCGTACTCCATGGCCTCCTCGTCGAAGGCGATGTCGAACCTCTGCTCCAGGTATCCGGTGGTCTGGAGGACGGAAAGGCAGTCGTAGCCGAGCTCCACCCAGTACAGGTCGCGGACGTCGTCGTCCAGCTCGACGCCCTCCTCCTCACCTCCCCATGCGCGCAGGATCCGCGTCAGGTCGGTGAGTTCCAGCCGGTCCATGGGTGTGCCCCTCTCGTCGTCCGCGAGCACGCGCACGCGTCCCGGGTACCCCGAGCCTGACCACCCTCCCTGGAGCACCACTCAACGCCCCCTGGCCCGCCCCGCCCATCCCGGCCCCGCCGGCCCACCCCAGCCCCACCGGCCCATCCCGGCCCGGCCCGCCCATCCCAGCCCCGCCGGCGTTTGAGGCGCGGGGT
>NZ_JBIAQX010000025.1:1677-82847 GCF_042889445.1 Streptomyces sp. NPDC002602
CGCCCCGCGCCCCCGCCCCCCGCCGCCGGGGGGGGGGTGGGCCCCCGGGGGGGGGGGGGGGCCCCCCCGCAACCCGGCCGCGGCCCGGCCGCGGCCCGGCCCACCCGCACCGCGCCACCGCCCGCACCCGCACCCGCACAACCCCCGGAGGGCTACGCGGCGTACAGGTCGAACGTCGAAGACCTCCGCGGCCCCGCCACCACGTCCAACGCCGGGTCCACCTTCAGCATCGCCTGGTGCAGCCGCTGCAGTTGCTGCGACGGCTCCACGCCCAGTTCGTCGATGAGTCGTGTCCGCAGCCGCCGGAAGACGTCCAGTGCCTTCGCCTGCCGCCCCGACCGGTACAGGGCGACCATCGCCTGCGAGTGCAGCCCCTCGTGCTGCGGGTGCCGGGCGATCAGTTCGGCGAGCTCCGCGAGGAGTTCCGTGTGCCGTCCCAGCCGCAGGTCGACGTCGATCCGCCGTTCCGTGGTGACGAGTCGGCTCTCCGCGAGCCGCAGGACCTCGATGTCGAGGATCGGGCCGACCCGTACGTCGACCAGCGCGGGCCCCTGCCACAGGGCGAGCGCCCTGCGCAGCAGGTCCGCCGCGGTCTCGTCGTCGCCCTGGTCGAAGGCGTTCTGGCCGCCGGCCACGAGGGTCTCGTAGGTGTGGACGTCCACGGATTCCGGGGGGATCTGGAGCAGGTATCCGCCGTGCCGGGTGGCGAGGATGTCCTTCGCCGAGCCGGGGGCTCCCGGCCCCATGGCCGTGCCGAGCCTGCGGCGCAGTTGGAGGATGTATGTCTGCAGGGTGGTGAGCGCGCTCTGTGGCAGGTCGGTGCCCCAGATCTCCTCCATGAGGGTCGGCACGGGCATCACCCGGCCCGGGTAGAGCGCGAGGAGCGCCAGGATCTGACACGGCTTGCCCGCCGTGGGAACGATCGATCCTCCGTTGACCTCGGCACTCAAAGGTCCCAGAACCTGAATCTTCACGGTCTCCCGTCTCCCCTCCGCAATTCGTCGCGCCACACTCGGATTTCAGTATTCGACCCGATCACGGTAACGGGGCCCCGGGCAAGGTCACCGAATTCTTGAGCCTGCGTCGAGCAGCTCTCCGCATTGGTGCGCCGTTGGGTGGGTTTCCGCTGGTGGGAGCCCCTTCACCGGTGATGGTGACCTTTTCTCGGGGGCTCCCGAGGCAGTTTTTCCGCGGTGCTGTCCGGCCTTTTCCGGAGTGGGGTTCCGGTGGCCGCGGGAAAATGAGCGCACAAAGACCGTGCGATGACCTGTCAGCCCACCTGAGCCAGTCGCCTCCTGGGCGTCTCGGTGGATTCCAGGGGGCGTTCGGGTCCGGTCATCAGGATGGAGCGCTGGAGCCGGCGCAGGGCGGCCGAGGGCTCTATGCCGAGTTCGCGTACCAGGGTGGTCCGCAGTCGTTGGTACACGTCCAGGGCCTCGCCCCGGCGGCCGGAGCGGTGCAGAGCGAGCATGAACTGCCCGTGCAGGTTCTCGTGCGTGCGATACCTGCTCACCAACACCGTCAACTCCGCCAACAACTCACGATGACGACCCAACCGCAGATCCGCCTCGATCCGCTGATCCAACGCACACAACCGCGTCTCCTCCAACCGACGGATCTCCATGTCCAACTGCACCCCACCCTGAACATCCGCGAACGCCGGCCCCGACCACAACGCCAACGCCTCCCTCAACAACCGCGCACCACCAGGATGATCACCCGCATCCATCGCCCGATAACCCAACCCCGACAACCGCTCGAACTCCCGCACATCACTCGCCCCACCACCACCACTCAACAAATAACCCCCCGGCAACGTCACCAACACGTCCTTCGCGGTCCGTGAGGTGTCCCCGCCGTTGGCGAGGGCCGTGGCGATGAGCGCGCGGAGCTGGAGGATGTACGTCTGCAGCGTCGTGCGGGCGCTGCGCGGCGGTTGCTGGCCCCACAGCTCCTCGATCAGCGCGGCGACGGGGACCGTCTGGTCGGCGTGCAGCGCGAGGAGCGCGAGCACCTGTCGGGGTTTGGCCGCGGTCGGCGTGATGGAGACCCCGTTCTCCCGCACGGCCAGTGCGCCCAGTACATCGATGTCCACGCCGTACTCCCCTGCTTCGTCCATGGATGAGCCCTCGACTTTCACCGGAATGAGCAAAAAACAGCATCAGCGGTTTGTCAATACCAAACCGGCTGGGCCGTTTTTGTTGACAGCATGGGTCACGGGCACCCAATGATGGCATCTGACCTGCGCATTTGCCAGGAAAGGAGGGCTCTGGAGGGCCGCCGGCGCACACGAAAACACCCCTCAGAAACCTTCCTGAGGGGTGCTTCAGAGACCGGAACAGACCATTCAGTTTTCTAGTCGTGGGCGCCGCCCCGGGCGGCACCGCCCACGCACATCATGTCCGAGCCGTCGGCGCGCAGCTCTTCGAGCGAGTCGTCGGCGGCGATCCGCGGCAGCATCAGGGCCCAGTACCGGGCGAGCGAGGGCTCCGCGAGCCATGCTCCCTCGTCGGCCCCGAGGACCTCGAAGCCGACGATCGCCGCCACCACGGCGGCGGCCGCGTCCTGCGCCGAGACGCCGTCGGCCAGTTCCCCGTTCCGGGCGGCGGTACGGAACATGGCCTCGACCCAACGCTGCCACTGCCGGCGCACGCCGCAGGGGCCGGCCGTCGCGTCGTCGCCGGTTCCGGTCGCCACGCAGAGGCCGAATCCCGCGCTGACCACGGGATCGTGCGCGAGGAGCGCCATCAGGTCGTGCGTCGAGTCGACGAGCGCCTGGAGCGCGTTTCCGCCCGCCAGCCGGGAGACCGTGATCACGCGGACGGAGGCCGCGGCACGGTCCACCACGGCCTCGGCCAAGGCCGTCTTGCTGCCGAAGTGGAAGTGCAGGCCGCCGGCGCTGACCCCGGCCCGTTTGCTGATCGCGCCGATCGAGGCCGTGGCGAAACCCTCCTCGACGAACACCTCCGCGGCGGCGCGGACCAGAACCTCACGCGTGCGGGCAGCACGCTCTTGCTTGACCATGCGATCTCCACAAACCGCCTCGGCGGTTTGCCCAGGGGAGTACAAAGCTTCGCAGGCACGGTCCGACGCCCCGGTGGAGCCGTGCCCGAGAAACGCCGGCGCGAGTCAGGAGGCGACCTGGTCTCCGACCACCTCCGCGGCCACCAACCGTTCCATCTCGGCCACCACCTCGGCCCCGCGGGTCCGCCCCATCTCCAACCGGGCCAGGACCGCGGGCGTCGCGATGCTCGGATAGACGTGCTCGAAGAGCACCGAGACCCGGTGTTCGATGTCCTCGCGGTTGACGAGCGTCTGCGAGTAGATCTGCACCCCCGTCCAGCAGGCGGAGAGGGTCCAGGCCGTCTCGGCCGTGTTGACGTGCGGCAGCAGCTCGCCGCGCGCCTTGGCCTGGATCAGCATCTCCTCGGTCACCTTGATCCAGCCGGGGACCGATCCGCCTCCGAAGATCTCCCGCATGTCGGGCCCGAGCGAGAGCCGTGCGCCGGCGCTCAGCATCGGGTCGCGCTGCATGCGATGGGCCATCACCATCGACGTGTCGACGAGTTCCTGCAGCTTGCTCTGGCGCGGCGGTACGCCCCCCTCGGCGAATTGCTCGTCGAGGACTCCTCGCGCCAAGTCCTGCTTGGACGAGAAGTGGAAGTACAACGCACCCTTGGTCACTCCGGCGCGGGTGAGGATGTCCGCGATGGTCGCAGCCTCATATCCGCGCTCGTCGAAGACCGAGGCCGCCGCTTCCAAGATCGCACGACGCGTGCGTACTGCACGCTCCTGACGTGCCACGATGCCTCCGATGTCCACGGGCCCACACGGACGGAACCCCTTCGGGATTCCGCTCCCCCCGGTAAAACCAACCAGAAGGTTCGTATTTTATCAAGACGGAAACAATAAACCGTGACCTTCTGGCCACGGCAGTCAAGTCCGTCTCATGTGGCGGGAGAAGTTCTCGCGTTCGTCGCGCTCTCGCACGATCAACTTCGTTGAGCAGCCAAGAATGAACAGGCTGTCACCGCGCTTACCGAACCATCTGCCCGGTTTGTTTTAACCGTTCGGTGACACCCGCACCCTCACATCGGCCCCTCGGCGGCATCTGCGCCAAGTGGAGGCCGGAACATCCTTGCAAACAAAACCGGAGAGTACGTATCTTACGACTTCAAGTGCTCGTCCCATCCGTCAACTCGGCTCTGCGGAGAGGTCCATGACCCTGCTCACGTTCGAGAACAACACCCCCGCGCCGTCCATGAAGGAAGCCGGCGTGCGGCGGACGACGCGCTGTGACGAACTCCCCCGGCTCACGAGCACCGTCCCCCGGGAGTACGTGCATCGCAGCTCGGTCGCGGAGGTGTTCCTGACCGGCTACGAGCGGATCGGTGACGACACCTTCCTGCTGACCGGCCAGTGGCCGCGGGCCCACACCTTCTTCATCAGCGCGGACGGTACCGGACACGACCTCGTTCAAGTCGGGGAGACCGTCCGTCAGGCCGGCCTTTTACTGTGCCACGCGGAGTACGGGGTGCCCCTGGGGCACAGCGTGCTGCTGTGGAGCCTGGGCTTCAAGGCCGACCTGGAACAGTTGCTGATCGGCGCCGGCCCGACCGATCTGGAACTCATCGCCACCTGCCGGGACTTCGGCTGGAAGGGCAACCGGTTCTCCGGCTTCCTGGAGGTGAGCGTCCGCCGTGACGGACGGATCGCGGCCACCGGTTCCGGGCTCTTCAGTTTCGTTCCCCCGGCGGTCTACCGCCGACTGCGCGGCGAGTACGGGAGGCTCTCCACGGCCGCTCCCGCGCAGCTCCCGCCGCGTCCGGCGCCGATCCAGCCGGCGGAGGCGGGCCGGTTGCTGCCCTTCGACGTGGTCCTCGCCCCGGGCGACCGGCCCGGCCGCTGGTTGCTCTCGCCGGACCTGACGCACCCGATCCTCTTCGAGCACGCCAACGACCACCATCCGGGCATGGTCCTGGTGGAGGCGGCCCGCCAGGCCGCCTGCGGGACGCTCCACGCCCGCTCCTTCAGACCCACGGCGGTGGAGTCCTCGTTCCACAACTACGCGGAACTCGACGCCCCGTGCTGGATCGACACCGAGGTCCCCCACTCCATGGACCCGGGCATCCGCACCGTGCACGTCACCGGACACCAGGGCGATGCCCTGATATTCGAGGCGACCGTCACCGGAACCATAGCCTCCGGCTGATCGGGTCCCCTCGGCCGGGAGCCACGTCCCGTCATCGGCCCGAGTACTCCCGATACCACGGCGCGTACCGGGCGAACCCCTCAAGCAGCCCCGGTCCGGGCTCCGCCCCGACCAGCTTCCACAAACGGCTGCCGTCGTACCAGTGATCGACCGCCAGCAGCGAGATCCTGCGGCGGGTGACCGGGTCGCCCGCCGCACCCAACCGAGCGCAGGCCTCCTCCAAGGTGACGTCCCCTTCCGGCAGGGGCACCCCGAGGGCCTCCCCCACGGTGGTGACCAGTTCCCGGGCGCTCACCGGCTCCGGGTGGCAGGCGTGCAGTACCTGTCCCGCCAACCGTCCGGGCAGCCGGGCCAGGTCGACCAGCACGTCCGCCAGTGCGTCCGCGGAGATCATCGAGAGCCGCGCGCGCCCCCCGTCCACCCAGTACGGCAAGCGCCCCATCAGGTCGACCAACGCGGGGACCATCCAGGTGTCACCGCGCCCGTAGACGAGGTGGGGCCGCACCACGACGCCCCCCGCGGCGAGGACCAGGCGCTCGCCCTCCAGGCGGGTGACGCTGGTCGCGGAGACCGGTTCCTCGGCCAACAGCCCCTCTGCCTCGCCCCGGTGCGGTTCGTCCCGGTAGACGGCGGCGGTGCCGAGGTGCACGAAGCGCCGTACGCCGGCCCGCGCGGCCTCGGCCAGCAGGGCGCGGGTGCCCTCGGTGTTGACCGTCCGACACTCCTCCTCGGTGCCTCCGATCCGGGCAGCGAGGTGGACGACCGCGGTGACGCCCTCGCAGATGCCGCGCAGGGACGCCGGATCCGTCAGATCGCCGCTCACCGTCTCGACCCCGACCGCCTCACCCGCGTGCCCCGGGAGGGCCCGCCGGTGGGTGAGCAGCCGCAGCGCGGGACCGACCGGGCCGTCCGAGCCGCTCACTGCGGCCGCCAGACGGGCCGTCACATGGGATCCGACGAAGCCGGTGGCGCCCGTCACGAGGATCCGTTCGGGAATCAACGACAGCCTTTCGTCGGGAAGTACGGGAAGTACGGGAAGTACCGGAAGCGGAGGAGTGGGCCGCACTTACTGTCTTACAGCATCACTGTTTCGTCGATCATCACCCTGGCGGAAAGTAGGCTGAGACGATGAGCAGCTCAACTCCCCGCCTGGTACCGGTCACCCCGGAAAACTTCGACGCGGTGTGCGCGATTCGGCTTCACCCGCATCAGGAGCACCTGGTGTCACCTGTCCTGAAATCGTTGGCGGAGGCGTACGTGTACGGCGCGAGCGCCTGGCCTCGGGCCATCGTGGACCGTGGGGACGGCGGGAACGGCGGGGCGGAGGAAGTGGTCGGCTTCGTCATGGCCTTCCTCGACATCGCCTGGGCGGACGACGCCGACGACCGTCGCTCCGGCATCTGGCGCCTGAACGTCTCCGCCGCGCACCAGGGCCGGGGATACGGACGCTTCGCGGTCCGGGCGGTCGCCGAGGAGATCCGCCGCCTCGGCGGCACCCGCGCGTACGTCACCTGGAACCCGGGCGAGCACACCCCCGAGCCCTTCTATCTCGGTCTGGGCTTCACGACCACGGGCGAACTGAGCGGCACCCAGCGGGTCGGCGTCCTCGCCCTCTGACGGGAACGCGGGGGCTGGGCTCCGGGGCCACCGCCACCCCCCGAGCACCACGGCCGGCAGCACCAACCGGCGCGCGCCGGCCGCGACGACCGCCTCGGCGAACGCACCGCCCTGCTCGGCGGCGCCCCGCTCAGCGGTTCACCTGCCGGCGTCCTCGGCGAGGGTGTGCGCCACGAGGGCGTTGGCGTGGCCGTGGCCCAGGCCGTGTTCGGCCTTGAGCCAGGTGACCAGCTCCATGTGCCGGGTGAGGGGCGAGGATCGGATGAGTTCCTTCCACTCCGCGATGGGGCGGCCGTGCTTCTTCTCGATGGAGGGGAAGTAGCTCGCGGGGCCCTTGACGGCTTCGGTCATGTCGGGATTCCTTCCGTACGGAGGCGGGTGCGTGGGTGGGGGTGTGCGTGGGTGGGGTGCGGGTGGGGGCGCAGGTGCGGGGTGGGGGTGTGGGCAAGGGGTGGGCGGCCTCAGCCGCCGGTCACCGGCCGGTAGGTGCACACGTTGACACCCGTGGCGCTGGTGACCGTGGAGACCAGCTCCAACGTCCGCAGACCACCGTCGTCCGGGAAGATCGACTTACCGCCGCCGAGCAACACCGGCATGATCATGAGTCGCAGCTCGTCGGCCAACCCCTCGCTCAGCAGGGTGCGGACGAGGGTGGGGCTTCCCATGACGACCAGGTCGCCGCCCTCGGTCCCGCGCAGCTCCCGGATGCGGGCGACCGCCTCGCCACCGGGGATGCGCGTGGTGTTCTCCCAGGCCGGCTCGGAGTCGTCGAGCGTCCCGGACACGACGTACTTGCGGATCGCGTTCATCCGGTCGGCGAACGGGTCCCCCGCCCGCTCCGGCCACGCGGCCGCCATGGTCTGCCACGTCCGTCGACCGAACAGCAGCGCCTCGGCGTCGCCCAACGCGTCCGAGAAGGCACCGCCCACCACCTCCGGGTCGAAGAACGGGTGCGACCAGCCGCCGTGCGCGAACCCGCCGTCGCCGTCCTCGCCCGCTCCGCCCGGAGCCTGCACGACACCGTCCAGGCTGATGAACTCGCTGACCACGATGCGCATGTGACCCGCTCCCTTGTCGACCGCCGGTACCCGACGGTGTCGCACGCTCATGTGGACGGCGTCCACATCTCCGCGTCCCGCAGCCTACAAGGCAATGTGCACACCGTCCACATTCTTGTTCCGCCGCGTCACAGGGACAGACGGTCCCGCCGCCCGAAACTCATCGCACCCCGCGAGAGAAACTCGCGCCGCTCCCTCCGCCCGCCCGACGGACGGCACGCGCCGAAGGCGAGGCCGTATCCGTCGCGGCACGCCCGTCCCGCCGCACCGGACCGCGATCGCCGGGTGCGCGCCGAGCCGTCCGCGTCGCCCCGGCCGGCGCGCCATGTCACGCGGGGTCGCGGCCCGAGGACGGGCGGTCTCCGCACACCACGTTCTTTGTGCTCTCGGCGATGACTTTCACACCTCAAGTCCGCTTGAGGTGGAGGAATATGATCACATGGCGATATGACGAGGACCTTGTATCTGCTCTGCTCCGCCGCCCCGCCCGTCTTCGACGTGGCCCACGTGATCGAGAACGCCCAGTCGCGCGGTTGGGACGTCTGCCTCGGTCTGACCCCGACGGCAGCGCACTGGGTGTCCGAGAGCCTGGACGGACTCGCCGCCCTGACCGGGAACCCGGTGCGCTGGCAGTACAAGCTGCCCGGGGAACCCGACGTGTGGCCCGCGGCCGACGCCGTGCTGTTCGCCCCGGTCACCTTCAACTCGCTCAACGCCTGGGCCCTCGGGCTCACCGACCGGTTCGTCGCGGGGATCGCCGCCGAGGCCATCGGCAAGGACATTCCCGTGGTCGCCATGCCCTGCACGAACGCCGCGCTCGCGGCGCACCCGCGGTTCGATCTCTCGCTGGCCGAGCTGCGGGGAGCCGGTGTGGAAGTCCTCCACGGCGAGGGCGGGTACACCCCCGGTCCGCCGGACGAGGACGTCCCGGCGCCCTTCCCGTGGGCTGTGGCCCTGGACGCCGTGGACCGCCAGGGCACCCCGACCGCTTAGCCTCCGGCCCCCCTGGCCGCCGGCCGCACCCGGCGCCGTAGCCCGGCGGCTCCCCGGCCACACCCGACTCCCCGGCGACCCCACGCCCGGCCGGACCCCGCTACTCCCCGGTGACCCCGTCGATCACCTCGCGCAGCAGGTCGGCGTGCCCGTTGTGTCGGGCGTACTCCTCGATCATGTGGGCCAGCACGTAGTGCAGGGAGTAGGTCTGGTCCTCGTGGTGCCCCCGCATGTCCAGGGACTCTGCCGCCGCCACGATCGCGCGGGAGCGCTCGCAGCTCTCCTCCCAGATCCGGAACGACTCCGCCGGGTCCGCGTCCTCGACGTGGAAGTCCGTCCGCTCGCCCGCCTCGTTCCTGGGGTAGAAGTTGCTCACGCCCTCGGCATTGAGCACATTGCGGAACCAGCTCCGCTCGACTTCCGCCAGATGCCGTACCAGCCCGAGCAGGCTCAGCTCGGACGGCGCGACCGCCTTGCGGCGCAGTTGCCCGTCCGTCAGGCCCGCGCACTTCATCATCAGCGTGTCCCGTTGCCCCTGCAGGACGCTGGTGAGCGTGGCGCGTTCGTCACCGGTCAGGACGGGTCGGGTCCTCTGTTCGTCTCTCATCGGCTGATGATGACAGCCCTGCCCTCCACCCCCGACCATTGCCACATGCTCGGGGACGCCGCGCTCAGGCCGCCGCCCTCAGCTGCCGGAAGAAGGCCCGTACGTCCTCCACCAGCGACTCGGGCACCTCCATCGCGGGGAAGTGCCCGCCCTTGTCGTACGAGGTCCAGCGCACGATGTGGTCGGTGCGTTCGGCGATGTGCCGCAGCGGGATGAAGTTGTCCCGGGGGAAATCCGCGAGAGCGGTCGGGGTCTTCGACACCTCGGGCGGCTGCCCGTGGTGGTCGGCGTGCGCGCGCTCGTAGTAGATCCGCGCGGCGGAACCGACCGTGCCCGTCAGCCAGTACAGCATGACGTTCGTCAGCATCCGGTCCCGGTCCACGGGGGTTCGCGGATCGCTCCACTCGGCGAACTTCTCCCCGATCCAGGCGAGCAGTCCGACGGGGGAATCGTTCAACGCGTACGCGAGGGTCTGCGGCCGGGTCGCCTGGATGTCGGCGTACCCCTGTCGCTCCCGCGCCCACACCCGGTACCGCTCCCAGGACGCCCGCGCCCGCTCCCGCTCGGCGGGGTCCAACGCGGCCAGTTCCTCCGGCGTGGGTTCGGACGTCGCCCCGGCGCCGGGCAGCAGGTTCACATGGACCCCCACCACGTTCCCGGGCCGTACCCGTCCCAACTCGCGCGAGACCGCCGCACCCCAGTCGCCGCCCTGCACCCCGTACCGCTCGTACCCGAGCCGCTCCATCAGGGTCCCGAAGGCGCGCGCCACCCGCTGGAACTCCCAGCCGGGTTCGGTGGTCGGCCCCGACAGGGCGAACCCAGGGATGTGGGGCAGCACCAGGTGGAAGGCGTCGGCGGGGTCCCCGCCGTGCGCCCGCGGATCGGTCAACGGGCCGGCGACCCGTTGGAACTCCACGAACGACCCGGGCCAGCCGTGGGTCATCAGCAGGGGTGTCGCGTGCGGCTCGGGCGAGCGGAGGTACGCGAAGTGGACGGTGGCCCCGTCGATCTCGGTGGCGTACTGCGCCCACCCGTTGATCCGTGCCTCGGCGGCCCGCCAGTCGTACTCCTCACGCCAGTACCGGACGAGTTCCCGCACCTCGGACAACGGCATGCCGTACGCCCACCCGACCCCGCTCAGCTCATCGGGCCACCGCACTCGCTCCAACCGCCGGCGGAGATCGTCCAACTCCCCTTCGCCCACGTCCAGCCGGAACTCCCGAAACCCCTGCCCAAGATCACCCATCCCCCCACCCTGCCACGCGGCTCCTGTTCCAGCCCCGCCGGCAGCACCCCGACCCACGCGGCGCGAGCACCAATCCAGCCCCGCCGGCGTGTGAGGCGCGGGGTCCGGGACGGAGCCCCGGAAAGCCGGACGCGACCCGGGCCGCTCGCGCCACGGCGCCGCATCGGCATGAGCCCGCCCCCGGCCAGGGCCCCGGTATCGGCACCGGTATCGGCACCGGCACCGGCACCGATCCACCCCCGGCCAGGGAAACGGTCTACGCCGCGTACAGATCGAACGTCGATCCCCGCTTCGCCCCCGCCGCCACGTCCAATGCCGGGTCCACCGCCAACATCGCCTGGTGCAGGCGCTGCAACTGCGGCGACGGCTCCACCCCCAGGTCGTCGATCAGACGGTTCCGCAATCGCCGGTACACGTCCAGGGCCGCCGCCTGCCGCCCCGACCTGTAGAGCGCCACCATGACCTGCGAGTGCAACCCTTCGTGTTGGGGGTGCCGCGCCGTCAGTTCGGTCAGCTCCACCAGGAGTTCCGTGTGCCGCCCCAACCGCAGGTCGACGTCGATCCGCCGCTCGATCGTGACCAGTCGGCTCTCCTCCAACCGCATGACCTCGATCTCCAGGATCGGGCCGAGCCGTACGTCGACCAGCGCCGGCCCGTTCCACAGCGCGAGCGCCTCCCGCAGCATGGCCGCTGATCCCTCGTCGTCACCGGCCTCGAACGCGCTCTGCCCCCGGGCGAGGAGGCTGTCGTACGTGTACACGTCCACCGCCTCCGGCGGGACCTGCAACACGTAGCCGCCGTGCCGCGTGGCGAGCACCTCCTTGGCCCCGCCCGGCCGCCCCGGCCCCATGGCGGTGCCCAGGCGGCGACGCAACTGCAGGATGTACGACTGGAGTGTGGTCAGCGCGCTCTGCGGGAGATCGTGACCCCAGATCTCCTCCATGAGCGTGGGTACCGGAATCACTCGGCCCGGCTGCAACGAGAAGAGCGCCAGGATCTGGCGCGGCTTGCCGGCAGTCGGAACGATCGAGCCCCCGTTGACCTCGGCACTCAACGGACCCAGAACCTGAATCTTCACGGTCTCCCCTCCCCTTCGCGAAACCGAAAACGAATCCGAACCTGACAACGAACCCGACAACGAACCCGACAACAAACCTGGCGACGAACCTGCCAACGGCCCCGAACCTGGGCCTGAACCCGACTCTGCACGCTCGACTCCTCCCTTTTGGACCCCGCCGGACGCACCACACGTCGCACTGCGGACGAAATCGAAATCGAAACGACGACCTGGTGCTGTGGCCGGGAGGGTTTGCCGGGTCGCGGTGTCCGGTGCGGTGCATCGCAAGGCGGAGGACCGCCCCTCGTACTGGACGCACTCGGGCGGTCCGACAACGCGGCGAGGTGCCGTGCCGGGCGCCGTGACACGGGGAACCCTCCCGGTCGCAGCACTAGCCCCCGCTCGCCACGAACCCCACCGCTTCCAGGCACCGCCCGTCTGCGGCGCCCTCCTCGCCCCACGTCCGGTACTCCCCGGACCGCGCCTCCCCCACCAGGCTCGGCAGGAGCAGCCCCCAGAGGGCGGCCACCTTGCCCTTCAACTCCCGGTACGACAGCCCGGTCCCGGACAGCACCTCGATCCCACAGACGGCGGCCGCCACCAACGCCTCCGCCCCCTCCCACCGACCTCCGGCACCACGCCTCCCGGCCTCACTGGCCTCACCGGCCCTGTCGGCCCCGTCGCTCACATCAACCCCGTCAGACACATCAGCCCCGCCGTCCCCACCGCCCGCGTCGACCCCGCCCGAGAAGCCCTCCAACTCCCCCGCGTCCCGGGCCATCCGCAGCAGTCGGTAGACCACCGACAGCCAAGCCCCGTGGAAGTCCATCACCGCCGGTTGCTGCCCCGCGCACTCCTTGGTGATCCGGAAGCTCGCCGGGATCGCCGGGGCCTCGTGCAGGGTGCGCGCGAGCCAGTGCGTCGTGCCGATCAGCGCCTGCAGCGGCGAGTCCCCGGCCTCCCGCAATCCCCGTACCGCCTCGTGCAACAGCCCACAGCCCCACTGCTGCACCGCGTCCGCCAGCTCGTCCTTCGAGGCGAAGTGGAAGTACAGCGCCCCTTTCGTGACCCCGGCCGCACCCGCGATCTCGCCGAGCGTCGCATTGGCGTAGCCGTTCCGGTGGAACATCTCGGCTCCGGCGAAGAGCAGTCGCCTACGCGTCCGCTCCGACCTCTCCTGCACCGCTCGTCTCCTCTCACCCGAGCCGGTCCGCGGCGGCACCGCACGTGCCGCCCTCGTCCGACCCACCAGCCCCCGCTCAGCCCCAGCCCCGCTCGACCCCGCCCCACTCACACGAACGCCCTCACGGGCTCACTCACACGAACGCACTCACGCGTTCCCACCCACACGAAACCCACCCGCGGGCGCGCACGCGAACCCACCCGCGCCCCCCGCACCCACGGGCCCCGTGCCGGGCTCAGACCCGTACGAGCCGCTCCACCCGGGTACTCCCCACGGCCCCCGCCCCCGCCCCGGCGCCGACGGCGGCCGGCGCTCCACCCTCCGGCCCAGCCATCAGGATGGAGCGCTGGAGTCTGCGCAGCGCCCCCGACGGCTCCAGCCCCAGGTCCCGTACCAGGGTGGTCCGCAGTCGCTGGTACACGTCCAGGGCCTCGCCCCGGCGGCCGGAGCGGTGCAGAGCGAGCATGAACTGCCCGTGCAGGTTCTCGTGCGTGCGATACCTGCTCACCAACACCGTCAACTCCGCCAACAACTCACGATGACGACCCAACCGCAGATCCGCCTCGATCCGCTGATCCAACGCACACAACCGCGTCTCCTCCAACCGACGGATCTCCATGTCCAACTGCACCCCACCCTGAACATCCGCGAACGCCGGCCCCGACCACAACGCCAACGCCTCCCTCAACAACCGCGCACCACCAGGATGATCACCCGCATCCATCGCCCGATAACCCAACCCCGACAACCGCTCGAACTCCCGCACATCACTCGCCCCACCACCACCACTCAACAAATAACCCCCCGGCAACGTCACCAACACGTCCTTCGCGGTCCGTGAGGCGTCGCTCCCCTCCAGGGCGGTCGCGATCAGGGCGCGCAACTGCAGTACGTAGGTCTGCAGCGTCGTGCGGGCGCTGCGCGGCGGCAGGCCGCCCCACAGCTCCTCGATCAGTGCCGATACGGGCACCACCTGATCGGCATGGAGGGCCAAGAGGGCCAGGACCTGCCGGGGCTTGGGGGCGGTCGGCGTGATGGAGACCCCGTTCTCCCGCACGGCCAGTGCGCCCAGTACATCGATGTCCACGTCGTACTCCCCTGTCCTTGGATGAGTCGCAAGAGTCAGTAAAAAACAGGACCGGCGGTTTGTCAATGAACCTTCCACCACCCCAGCCGCAGGCCGGCGCTGCCCGAGTTTCACTCAAGAGTCCTATCTGACCTGCAAGTTCACAGGGATACCAGGAACAGACCGGGAGCATCCGCTTCTCGATCGCGATCGCCTGAGGCGGCGAACACCTCCAAACCAGGCCAGTAAACAGACCATTCAGTCTGCTTCTTGTCCCTCACCTGCCAGTAACCGCGGCAGAACCAACCCCCAGATCCGCGCGAGGGTCTGCGGCGCCACCCACTCGGGTTCGGCCGCGCCCAACACCTCCAGTCCGACGATCGAGGCCACCACCGCACGCGCCGCGTCCTGCGAGGACACGCCCTCCGCGAGCATCTCGCCCCGCTCCGCCGCCGCCAGCAACTCCTCCACCCACAGCCGCCACTGCCCCCGCAGGTCCACCCGGCTCTCGTGGGAGGGGTCGGCCGACAACGCGAAGCCGGCCCGCACCACGACATCCTGCGCGAGCAGTTCCATCAACTCGGCCGTCGAATCGACCAACACCCGCACCGGATTGCCCACCGACCGCTCCGCGTCGGTGATCCGGCCGACCGCGTCCGCCGCCCGATCCTCGACGGCCCGGGCGATCTCGGTCTTGCTCGCGAAATGGAAGTGCAGGCCGCCGGCGGTCACTCCGGCCCGGCGACTGATCGCCGAGACCAACGCCGCCGCGAACCCCTCCTCCGCGAAGACCTGCGCGGCAGCGCGCACCAACGTTTCGCGCGTGCGAGCCGCACGCTCCTTCTTGATCATGGAGGCTCCACACACCGCACTCGCCGCATTCATCGCACCCTCGATTTACACAAAGGGCCACGAGATCTTGGTGACACGGTCGGCGGGTGCACTGGAGGTTGGCCGGACTCGTACCGGAGTGGACACCTCCGGCCCGACTGGAGCGGCCGCGCCGCCCTCCGAACAGGGCACTCGCGAGCCCGGGCGCCGACCCGGCCTCCGCAAGCCTGCAACCAGCACAATCGGTGGTCGTGACAGGTTCGTGCCACCTGCCGTCCGCCCCCCTTCCGGTGCCCCTCACCGTGCTACGGTCGCGACGTGATGACGGGGGACGACAGCAGTCGGTTTTTGGCTGGGAAATCAGCGCTGATCACGGGAGCGAGCACCGGTATCGGAGCAGCCGCCGCCCGGGTGTTCTGTCGTGAGGGCGCCTGCGTGACCCTTGTGTCCCGCCGCGAGGAACCGCTGGCCACGCTCACCGACGAACTGCGCGCCGCCGGCCACCGGGTCCAGTACGTGGTCGCCGACGTCCGTGATTCCCAGGACGTGGCACGCGCCGTCGAGGCCGCCGTCACCACGTTCGGCCGGCTGGACGCCGCCTTCAACAACGCGGGTGTCGGCGCGCTCCCGGCGCCCATGCACGTACTCGACGAGGACGTCTACGACACCATCATGGACACCAACGTCCGCGGGGTCTGGAACAGCATGCGCCACGAGATCCGCGCCATGCTGACCACCGGTGGCGGCTCGATCGTCAACAACAGCAGCACCGCGGGCCTGGTCGCCACCCCCGTCGCCGCCCCCTACGTCGCCTCGAAGCACGCGGTCGTCGGCATGACCAAGGCAGCCGCGTGCGAGTACGCGCCGCACGGCATCCGCATCAACGCGATCGCACCCGGGTCCACCCGCAGCGAGATGATCGACACCTGGCTCCAGCAGAACCCCGAGGTGGAACAGATGCTCCTGAACTCGGCGCCGCTACCGCGCATCGCGGAGCCCCAGGAGATCGCGGAGGCCGCCGCCTGGCTCTGCAGCGACCGCGCCTCGTTCGTGGTCGGCACCACTCTCTCCGTGGACGGCGGCTGGACCACCCGCTGAGGGATCGCTGGCGCTGGGGCCGGAAAGGTCGGTCGCGCCGTGACACGGTGAACCTTTCCGGTCACAGCGCTGGCCGTCGGCGCCGGATCCGCCACAGCCCTCGGCTGAGCCTGAGGCTCTGCGTCCACCCGGTCACGGGCGTACCGCACCATGGTCACGTGCGGGAGCCTTCTCCCGAACGGCTGACCTCGGAGAGAGGGATCAGTGAACGGAAACTCGCTGTTCCACACCATGGGCTGGTCATCGCCACGCTGGTTCTGCTGCCGCTGCCGCTGCTCATCCTGACCGGGCGCGCGCCGACCTGGGTACGCACGCGAGTCGCCGAACCCCGGTGGCCGGCCTTCGCCATGATCGGTTTCTGGCTTCCCTCCCTGTTCAACGCGGTGCCTCGGATCCTGAACGCCGAGACCGGGGTCATCGTGACCTGCTCCGTCGTGGGCGCACTCCTCGCGTTCGTCGGCATCGCGTTCTTCTTCCGGGCGGCCTGGGCCACGGCCCAGGCGGCCCGCACCGGCCGCACCGGCCGCACCGGCCGGCGGCGCTAGAGGGTCTCCTACGCCGGCCACCCTCGCGGCCCGGGTTCCACTCTCACCGCGCGGGTGAGATCCGGCCGGCCTTCCCCGGACAACGAGGCGCTTCTGCACAGAAGTTGGGCTCGCTCTCGGCCCCGCCGGCCCAGATCATGTGCATTGCCATGCATATGATCAGAGCCTGCCGATGGGGAGGGCGCAGCATGTCAGATGAATTAGGCGGGGAGCAGGAACACGGGGGCGTGAATGTCACAGCGCCTCATGTGAACCTGCGGCTGAACAGCGTGCCCGGGCCACTGGCTCCGGGCGGGAACCAGGACTTCGCCTCGACACCCGCGGAGAAGAAGGCCGCGGCCAACACGATCGAGACCGAACTCCAGCCGAACACGCAGAAGGCTTCGGACCACGCGGACGAGGCCACGAAATCCGCCGGCAACGGCTTCGGCGGATGGGAGACGGCCGCGGGGATCAAGACCGTCGCAGAGACGTGGGACCGTCAGGTGAAGTCCCTGATGGCCCGTCTGGACGGCGAGAAGAGCGCACTGCGCGGGGCTTCGGGCCTCTTCGTACGCAATGACACCGGTCTGGGCGCCGACTTCCGTGCTTCGGCATCGAAGCTGAACGGCCTCTGAGGAGACACGGCGCCGACCTACCACGACGTCATGACCACCGACCTGGGTCTGCTAACGATGGCCGCCACTGGATGGGAGTCGATCGCGGGCGAGTTCAAGAAGGTCGAGACCCGGTACGGCGAGTCCGTCCAGAAGATCGCCCTGGACCAGAACTGTGCCGGGCTCAGCGCCGGGGCAGCGCAGACCAACTTCGCGGCGACCCGGTACGAGTACGCGGCCGCCCAGACCCAGGCCAAGGCCATCGCCGGTCTGCTGACGGATGCCCACGAGTGTTTCACCGACCTCAAGCGGAAGTTGGAGAGCGCACGCGACGAGGTGATAGCCGCCGGCATGACCGGGTGAATGCCGTCTCCGAGACCGACGAGCACGTCAAGGCGGCCCTGAGCGCCGCCGTCACCGACAGCAACAAGGACGCCTTCGGCCAGGGCAGCGGCAAGGACGCGACGTTCACCGGATTCAACGCACACGCCGAGGGCGACCTGGCAAAGGCGCCGCGAACCCTGCCGGTCGCCGACGAGAAGGCCGCGACGAAGACCGACGGTGTCACGGTGACCGGGCCCAATGCCGAATTCGTCACCAGCGGTGTCAAGTACGGCAAGGAGGGCTCGTTCAAGGTGTCCGCCGACCTCTTCCACGCGACCGCCAAGGGCGAGGAGACGCACGGGCGGCTTCGCCGGCGCCGAAGGGGCCGTCAACGCCAAGGTGACCAAGGACGAGGTGACGATCGGCGCGAAGGGCCTTGTCGGCGGCAAGGCCGGCGACTTCGTCGACTGGCTGACGGACTGATGTACCGCTCCATGGAAGGACGGATGTGAATGCCCACCTAGCTCCCCATCCCCATCCCCATCGAGTTTCGCCTTCCCGGGGGCCCGCTCCCCGCACGCACGAAGGGCGATGACCCGGGCGTCGCGTTCGCGGCCCTGCATCCGAGGCCGGACGCCGGATTCGCTGCCAACATCACCATCGAAGGCGGCTTCCCGCCGGAGGCGGAGACGCTGACCGAGCTGGCCTCAGAGTCCGCGGTACGCCTGGGCGAGGCTGCCGAGTCGGTGACGGTCGCGGACCGGCGCGAGTTCGACAACGCCGGCGTCCCCGCGCTGACCCAGCGGCTGGTCTTCTCGGTGGCCGCCGGTCATGTGCACCGCGATCTCGTCCAGTCCCAGGTGTACCTGTCCGTCGTCGATACCGAGGAACCGCGCAAGCGCGCGGTCATCCGGCTCATCCTGACCGCGACGGCAGCCCAGCACGACCACGTCCTGGGCGACTTCCAGGAGTTCCTACGGAGCGTGCGTGCGGGCGACGGGAAGGCGGCGTAGCGGGGGGACGCCTGTGGGACAGGTGGATGGGGACCCGTCACGCCGAGGCGGGCATCAGGGCGATTCCCACCCAGGAACTACGGGCCGCGCTGCTCGCGCTGAACGGTACGGGCGTACCGTTCAGCATCCACGAGACGGGTGCGGAAGGCGCGGAGCTGCCGGCGAAGTGGCAATACCTGAAGCCGGCGTCGGGCTCCGGTGCGACCCGCAGCCAGGTCGAGCGGACACTCAAGATCTGGATGCGCCTGTGCCCGCGCGAGCGAGTGGTCCGGGCCATGGACGAGCAGTTCGAGGTGACCCGGGCGGGCCACCCGCCCGGCCGGACCGTGGCGCGCGCACGGCCGCGGGCCGACCTGCGGCATCCAGAGGGAATGGACCATGGAGAAGGGACCGGACGGTCACAGACACAGGGTCGAGACCTTCAGCTTCGACTCCCGGGACCTGAAGGACCCGCTGCGTACGACCGTCCTCGACGCGGGGTGGACTTGGCGCGGGGTCTACAGGATGTGATCGCAGGACATCGGAGCCCTGCCGGCCTGGTTGGCCGCCTCGACGCAGGAGTTGCTGGACGCACTGCGCGAGGCAGGCCCCGATCACGCTTCATCCATCTTCCCGCGCCTGGCACGACGCCCGAGGCGACGCTCGGCACGGCACCCGAAACGACACCAGCCGCCGCTGCCGACGAGGGCCCGGCAGCAGCCGGCGTCTCCTTGCGCGGCACGACCGGCGAGTTGGTCCTCTTCGTGTACGGCTGTGTCCCAGCGGTCTCCCTCGGATCGACTGCTCCGTACCTGGAAGGCATAAGAACAGGACGTGACGGTGGGGCGGCCAAGGGGGCGGATCGTTAACGGCGTTAACGGCGTTAACGGCGTTAACGATCCGCCCCCTTGGCGGCGTCGCTCGATGCCCCTCCCCAACCGCCGCACCCACCGACCACCTTGCGCCTCCACCATGCCAACGCGCCGCCGGGAAGACCCTCATGAGCGTTAACGCCGTTAACGCTACCTTCGGTCGGCACCGGCACCGGCAGCAGCGGCGCACCACCAACTCACGCATGCGCCGCCCCGGCCACATCCACGGCCCCCGCCGCCCGCGTGACCAGCACTGACCGCCTCAGCCCCAGGTCCGCCGCTCCACCAACAACCCCACGCCATCGAAGATCCGCTCCAGCCCGAACTCCAGCGCCTGGTCCTGCCCCCCGTGCTCCGCGACCGAGGCCAAGGCGGCACGCAACGCCGGGTACCGCTCCCCGTGCTCGCGCATCACCTCACCCAGCACCCTCCCGAGCTCCGCGTCCGGACCACCCGCCGCGCCCGAATCACTCCCCCCGCCCGGACCACTCGTCACACCCGCCCCGCCCCTCACGGACCGCTCCTGCTCGGCGATCCCGCGTACATGCCCCGTCACCAACACCACCGTGTCCATGGCCTCGGCCCCACTCAGGCCGCACCCGTCGAGCGCCACAAGGGCCCGTTCCATCCAGCCGATCTCCTTCGGCCCCATCACCCGCGCCCCCACGGTCGCCTCCAGCAACCACGGGTGTTCCCGGAATCCGGCGAGCAGGCCCCGCGCCCAGACCTCGAGCCTGCCCCGCCATCCATCGGCGCCCGCCAACGCCTCGTCCAGCAGGACCGGTTCGGGGACCGCCGACTCCACCATCAGCGCGACCAGCTCCGACTTCCCCGGTACGTACCGGTAGAGGGCCATCTTGGTGACCCCCAGTTCCCCGGCCACCAGTTGCATCGACACGCCGCTCAGCCCTTGCGTGTCGGCGATCCGGCCGGCCGCCCTCGCGATGCCCTCCAGCGTGAGGCCGCGCTTCGGCCCGCGTGCGGGCTGGGCCGGCGGCCCCCACAGCAATCGCAACGCCGCGCCCCACTCTTCACCGGACATCGCCATCTCCTTGCCATCGCACGAAAACTGCGTCTACCGTACACGGAACGAACTGCGTCTGACGGACGCAGTAATGACGCAACAGCGGCCCCTGCCTCCGCCCCCTCCATCCCCAAGGAGATCGCATGACCCGACACCCGCAGCCCCCCACGACAGTCCTCATCTCGGGCGCGAGCATCGCCGGACCCGCCCTCGCCTACTGGCTGGGTCGCCACGGATTCCGCCCCACCATCGTCGAGATCGCCCCGTCTCTCCGCGCGGGTGGGCAGGCCGTGGACTTCCGCGGCAACACCCATCTCACCGTCCTGGAACGCATGGGCATCCTCGACACGCTCCGTCGCATCCAAACCGGCGGCAGCCCCATGACGTTCGTCGGCCAAGACGACAACGAACTCCTTCATCTCCCTGCGGAGTTCGCCGGCGGGGACATCGAGGTGCTCCGCGGCGACCTCTCGCGCGTGCTGTACGACGCCTCACTCCCCACTACCGAGTACGTCTTCGGCGACTCCGTCACCGGCCTCACCGAGACCGCCACCGGCGTACAGGTCACCTTCCGCCACTCCCCACCCCGCACCTTCGACCTCGTCATCGGCGCCGACGGCCTGCACTCCCACATCCGCCGGCTCGCCTTCGGCTCGGAGGAGAAGTACGTCACGCACCTCGGCTACCACGCCGCCTCCTGGTCCCTCCCGACCCGCCTGGACCTCCCCCGCCCTGGTAGTACCGGCTATAACGCTCCGGGCCGGCTGGCCTCCGCGACCGCCGACCGCGCCTTCTTCCTCTTCGCCTCGCCGGCCATGCCGTACGACCGCCACGACCACCACGCCCAGAAGGAACAGATCACCCGCGCCTTCAGTCCCCTCCCCTGGAAGACCCGCGAGCTCCTCGCCACCCTCCACGAAGCCCCGGACCTGTACTTCGACTCCATCAGCCGGGCCGACGTCGACACCTGGTCCGCCGGCCGGGTGGCCCTCGTCGGAGACGCCGCCTGCGGTGCGACGATCGGCGGAATGGGCACTGGTACCGGGATCGTGGCCGCGTACGTCCTGGCCTCCGAACTCGCCCGAACCCCCAGGGACCACCGGGCCGCCTTCGCCCGCTACGAATCCCTGGTCCGCCCGTACGCCAAGAGCTGCCAACGCGGCGGTGACCGTACGGGCCCCTTCCTGGCCCCCGCCACCCGACTCGGATTGCGCCTACGGAACACCATCCTCAGCCGACCCCGCTGTCTGGCCTGGATGCTGAAGCAGGGCCAGAAGGTCAGCACGCTCGCGCTCCCGGAGCACCTCGCGCACACGGGGGCGAGCGGGCATACCGGGGCGAGCGCGCACACGCCCTGATCGGCGGAAGGTTGCACTCCACTTAACGGCGTTAACGCCGTTAACGCCGTTAACGGTGTCCGCCCTCCCCCCTCCTTCGAAGAGCGACTGGCGGAACCAGATCAAGCCCCCCAGAGCGTCACCCCCCGCCCCGCAGAAAAGTACTTGTCGACTGGTTTTCTTTGCCCCCATCCAGCTAGATTGGCCAGACAGCAGCATCCGCAGCATCCGCAGCAGCACGATCGGCCCGACGGCCGGACAGCACCAGGAGACGCACGTGGCCAGGGTCCGACAGGAACGCGCCGAGGTCACCCGGCAGGCGATCCTCGACGGCGCGGCCATCGCGTTCGACGACGCCGGCTTCCACGGCACCAGCCTCAGCGACGTCGTCAAACACGCCGGAGTCACCAAGGGCGCCCTCTACTTCCACTTCCAGTCGAAGGAAGCCCTCGCCCGCACCCTGATGGACGAACAGTTCCGGGTGTCCGACGACCTCCCGGCCATCGAGAACCCCGGTCTCCAGACCGCCATCGACGTGACCCACCAGATGGCACACGGCCTGCGTACCAACGTTCGCATCCGGGCGGGCATCCGCCTGGTCATCGAGTTCGGTTCGTTCACCCACCCGGACTCGACGCCGTACAACACCTGGATGGACACCGCCCGCAGCCTGCTGATGCCGGCCCAGCAGTCGGGCGACGTACTCCCCGCCCTGGACGTCACCGACCTCTCGACCCTCCTCATCGGCTCGTTCACCGGTATCCAGGTCACCTCGTACGTACGCACCACCCGCGAGGACCTCCACGCCCGGATCGCCGACCTGTGGAGGTTCCTCCTCCCCGGGATCGCTCCCGCGCACCGCATTCCCGCATTCGACCCGGCAGGCTCGACCGAATGCCGGGCCCAACTCGGTCTTCCGAACCCGGACTCCCCCGCGGACCAGGTCGGCTGACGACGTATCCAGGGCGGCCTCGCACGCGCCGTGGTGAACCACGGGGGTGCTCGCCACGGCGTGTGCGAGGCCGCCCTGTCACGTACCCGGGCGTGAAAAAGGGCCTCTGCGTAGTGTTTCGTTAGCAAAACCCAAGCGTGGCGCTCACGAACACCCTGGAACGTTAGTAAAGTCCCTCTCATGACTTCACCCTCTTCCCAGAGCGACCGAGAGAAAGTCGTCTCCAAGCTCCCCCCGTGGCTGCGCCAGGAACTGAAGATCCGCACCGCTCAACTGCGGGTCGACATCCAGGACGCCGTCCACCAGGGCATCGCCCACTGGAGCGCCCTCGCCTCGGCACCCTCCCCCGTCGACACCTCCGGTGCCGAGTCGTTCTCCACCTGGTTGCCCGCCGGTCAGTGGGAGTCCTTCCGTACCGACTCCAAGCATCGCGGTGTCTCCCTCATCCAGGGTCTCGCCCAAGCCGTCCGCCTCTGGCTGGAGATGAACCCGGCACCCACGGTGAAGCGGCCCTCCGTCGTGCGACGCATCGTGGTCTGCAACCAGAAGGGCGGCGTCGGCAAAACCGCCGTCACCGCCGGCACGGCGGAAGCCCTCGCCGAGGACCCCGCCACCCTCCACCCGGTCCGCGTCGCCCGCCAACTGGCCCGTCGCTCCCCGGTCCAGGTCGACGACGAAGCCACGTTCGAGGAGCAGCAGCCGCTGCCGAGCACCCCCCTCGACCTCGAAGACCTGCCGGGCCTGGGCATGCGCGTCCTGCTCGTGGACTTCGACCCGCAGGGCCACCTCACCAAGCAGCTCGGTCGACAGCCGCTCCCCATCGGCGGGGACAGCCTGACCTGCCACATGGCCGGCGAGGCCAAGGGCCCGCTCGCCGACCTGATCGTCCCCATCCCGGACGAGCGCTTCGGCGACCGGCTGCACATCCTCCCCGCCTGCACCGACGCCTTCCTCCTCGACGTCCGCCTCTCCACCGTCCGCGCCCGCGAGGCCGCCCTCGAACGCGCCCTCGCCCCCGTCGAGTCCGACTACGACGTGATCCTCATCGACTGCCCCCCGAGCCTCGGCCTCAGCATGGACGCCGCCATCTACTACGGGCGACGTCGCGACGCCGAACAGCCGGGAGCCTCCGGCGCCCTGATCGTCGTGCAGGCAGAGGACTCCTCGGCCGACGCCTACGACCTGCTCACCTCGCAGATCAACGATCTGCGCGACGACCTCAGCCTCGACATCGACTACCTCGGCCTCGTCGTGAACCTCTACGACGGCCGCCGCGGCTACATCGCGACCTCGTCCCTCCAGGCCTGGATGGACATAAAGGATCCGCGGGTCGTCGCCATCGTCCCCGACCTCAAGGAACAGCGCGAGGCCGTACGGGTCAAGCAGCCGCTGTTCGTCTACGCCCCCAAGGGCGACCAGGCGGTCGCCCTGCGCGCGCTCGCCAGGGAGATCTCATGAGCAAGGCCGACAAACTCGGAGTCTCGGCATCCTTCGCACGAGCCCAGCCCGCCGGCGTGAGCTCCCGCCGTGCCGCGATCGCGGAGGCCACGGGCGCCCCCACCTCCGGGGTCGTCCCGCCCTCCGAGGTACCCATCGAGGCGCTGGCGCACAACCCGTTCAACCTCCGCGAGGACCTGACCGAGCTGGACGAGCTGGCCCAGTCCCTGGTCTCCCGCGGCCAACTCCAGCCCCTCGCGGTCGCCACCCGCATGGCGTTCATGGAGGCCCACCCGGGCCAGACCGACGGCCTCGGCCGCGCCCCGTACGTGGTGATCGACGGAAACCGGCGCCTCGCGGCCGCGCAGTTGGCCGGCCTCAAGACCATGCACATCCACGTCAACGACGCCCTGTCCGCATCGGCGGCGGACATCCTCGAATCCGCACTGATCGCCAACGTCCACCGGGTCGACGTGGCACCCATGGACCAGGCCCGCGCGCTCCAGGAGCTGGTCGACGTCCACGGTTCGCAGGCCCAGGTGGCCAAGCGGCTCGGCAAGACTCCGGCTTGGGTCTCCCAGCGCCTGACGCTGCTGAACCTCACCCCCACCCTTCAGGAGAAGGTGGAGACCGGCGAACTCAAGGTGGAACCGGCCCGCCGCATCGGCCGCCTCCCCCAGGAGGAGCAGGCAGCGGCGGCGAACGATGCCGCCAGTGCCGTCAATCCCCCGCGCCAGCGCACCCGTGCGACCCCGACCCCCGTTAACGGCGTTAACGGCGTTAACGCCGTCAAGACCCCCGCGCCACCCGTACCCCCCGTAGCCCCCGCCCCCGTAGCCCCCGCCCCCGTGGCCCCTGCGTCCGTGGCTCCTGCGTCCACTCCCGGATCCCCCCGCATCACGATCTCCACCCACTCCCCGGAGACCATCGCGGACGCCCTCTCCGCCCACCTCACGCCCGACGACCTCAAGGCCGTCACGGAGCTGCTGATGACTCGTATCTGATGCCGCGCCCGCGCCGGGGGCGCCCTCGTCGGCGTTAACGCCGTTAACGGCGTTAACGCCGCTGCCGCCCCCCACGTGCGTTTCGTGTGCGTTCAAAGGTGCGGTTCACCTAAGCTGGTGCTGCCCTGGAGGTCCCCATGAGCGAGATGAACGAGTTGAACGACCACACGGAACAGACGACGCTCTTCGCGGCAGTCGACGCCCTGCTCGAAGAGGCCGCACAGGATCCCCTTCCCCACCCCGACGAGCGCAAGCGCCTGCGCGAGGCAGCCGGTCTGAGCCAGGACCAGATCGCCAAGGCGCTCGGCGTCCGCCGGGAGACGGTGACCTCCTGGGAAACCGGCCGCACCGCTCCCCGCCCGCCCAAGCGCGCCGCATACGCCCGCCTCCTCGAAGGCCTCGCCGCCCTCCGCCCCGTTAACGGCGTTAACGCCGTTAACGCCCCCCCGGCGCCGCCCACTCCCCCGGCCGCCTCAACCACCCCGGCCACCCCGGCCATCGCGCCGGCCCCGGCACCCGCACCGGCCCCCCCGGCTCCGGCCGAGCCGACCCCCGCCCCCGCCACCACCTCTGCCACCACCACCTCTGCCGTTAACGCCGTTAATGCCGAGCCCCCCGCCACCACACCGACCGCCACCACCTCTGCCGTTAACGGCGTTAACGCCGTTAACGCCGAGCCCCCCACCCCCGCCCCCACCCGCGCACCGGCCCGGGCCCGAACACGGGCGACGCCACCGCGCCCCCTCCCCGTCGAGGGCAACGGCCCCCTCGCCGTCCTCGACGGCACCGGCCACGCCCACACCGCCGGCGGTCAGGTCCTCGACCACCCCACCACCGACCTGCCCTCCCTCGTCTCCTGGGCCCTCGGCCCCGACGCCGACCTCCGCTCGCCCCGCCTCCACCGCAACGGCAAGGACGGCGACCCCCTCCTCGTCCTCACCCCGGCCGCCACCGAAGCCTTCGGTCTGCCCCTCGTCCTCGACGACCGCCGAGCCCTGCGTCTCCCGGACAACCACCCGGTCATCAAGCTCCTCGGCAAGCACAAGTGGCAGCTCACCCGACGCGGCTTCGGCCCCTGGCCCCGCATCTACCGTCCGGCCACCCCCACCACCGGCCGCCAGTGCGTCCAACTCGCCGTCCTTCCCTGGGGCGCCCTCGACCCCCGCGCCTGGGGCGAGGACACCGCCGACCTCCCGGCCCCCGAACTGGCCGCGCTGCTCACCACCTACGCCACGCGCGTCCTCACTCCCCGCGGCTCCACCGCCGTCTCGGGCCTGGAGCTCATGACGGCCCTGCGCCCGCCCACCCGCGCGGCCCGCAACCCGGTCACCAACGCCTGGGAATCCGCCCCCGTCGCGGGCTCCCTCACCGGCCCGGTCGACCCGGCTCCCCCGGAGGCCCCCGACGAACACCCCGTCGTCGCCGCCCTCTACCCGCGCTCCCACCAACGCACCCCGGACCAGGTCCTCGACGAAGAGGCCTACGACTGGATCCGCGACCCTGAGCTCCTCACCGATGCCGAGTGCACCCGCACCCACGCCGTCGGCATCGACGTCAACATGGCCTTCGCGGCAGCCGCCAACCGGCTCCTGGTCGGTCTGGGCCCCGCGACCCACGCCAAGAACCCGGCCTTCGACCCGAAGACCCCCGGCTGCTGGCTCGCGGACCTCTCCACGCTCACCCTGGACCCGCGCCTTCCCAGCCCCTTCACGCCGCACGGCAAGCCCCCCACCGGCCCCGCCTGGTACGCGACGCCGACCCTCGCCTACGCCCGCGAACTCGGCCACCCCGTCCACGCCACCGAGGCCTGGCTCCGTCCCGACAACGGCCCGTACCTCGACGCCTGGTACGGCCGCCTCAGGGACGCGTACGTCGCCACGATGGCGGACCTCGGCGTCACCTCGGACCTCGCCGAACCCGAGTTCCTCGCCGCGATGGCCGTCCACAAGGAACAGGACCCCACGCTCACGGCGGTCCTCGCCGCCATCAAGTCGACCGTCAAGGGAGGCATCGGCAAGCTCCGCGAGCGCCCCCAGGGCGCCGGCTACCGCCCCGGCGAACCCTGGCCGGCCCTGGAACGCCCCACCTGGCGTCCCGACATCCGCGCGGCCGTCATCGCCACGGCCCGCGTCAACATGCACCGCAAGATGAACAAGCTCGCCACGGCATCCGGTCAGTACCCCATCGCCGTGCTGTCCGACTGCGCCGTGTACCTCTCCGACGGCCCCAGCCCCCTCGACTTCCTCCCCCGCACCCCCGACGGCAAGCCCCTGCCCGGCGGCTTCCGTCTCGGCGTCAGCCCGGGCATGGTCAAGCACGAGGGCACCCAACCCCTGCTCTGGGCCGTCCAGATGCTCGACGAGCACCTCAACCCGGCCCGCCACATCAAGGGCCACGACGCAGCGGCTGACGGAGAGTAGAAGAGATGAGCACCCCGACCGAGATCGACGACAGCCTGACGCGCGCCGACGAACAGCACTTCACCCGCTCCGTCCCCAAGTCCCCACAGGCACGCATGAGGTTCCTGGTCAAAGCCGCCAGGTCCACGAAGGCCGCCGCACAGCTCCTCGGCGTCTCCCCCCGCACCGTCGAGCGCTACGTCAAGGGCCAGATCAAGACCCCGCGCCCCGAACTGGCCTCCCGGCTCGAAGCGGAGGTACGCAGGCGCTGGCAGCCCCTTGTCCGCAAGCGCGCCCGAAACAAGGCGGCCCGTACCACCGGCCTGGTCATCGAGACCCGCGCCCGCTTCGGCTTCACCGCCGCCCCCGGCACCACCGACGACGGCCGCATGCGCCGCATCACCCAGCACCTGCCCCCGGAGTACGCCTCCCGGCTCTTCGCGGCCCAGGACGCCGGAGCCACGGAGGCGCAACTGCGCGCCATCGCCGCGGAAGGCCTCCAAGAGGTCTACTTCAAGGACAGCGGCGCCCGCGCCACCAGCCTCCTGGTCGAGTTCACCGACATCGACTACGTCGATGTCGCCTTCTGAACGATCTGCTCCGCAGGGTCCCAAGGGACTGAAGGGACTGAAATTCGCCATTGACCTCAGCGCGTTTCAGCCAACCGCGTCCAGCACGAGACACGCACGTGGTCCCGGGAAACCCTCAGGTCAGAGCCGCTCCACGCCGGCAGGTGAGACAGGATTCCCGCCAAGGGAGACGGACCACAGGGACCGAAGTCAGGCAACGGTGGGCGCGGACAGCCCCCGCTGTGAGCGTTCGGTCTTCCTTCCCACCTGCCTGGGCTCGATCGTTCGCGGGTCGACGGCCTCGCCCGGGGCACCTTCCCGATAGAGACCCTCGGGCTCGGCGTCCCGGTCGTGCGGCAGGAGGTAGAACACGCGCCGCTTCTGCAGGCCGCTGTCCGGGTCGGCTTCCGCCGTCTCGCCGAGTTCGGTGAAACCGATCATGCGTCCGTCGCGGTGGTAGCGCGGCTTTCCCCGACGGCGGGGGGTCTTGTCCAGGGCCTGTCGGACGTAGTCGAGCTCTTCAGGGTCCTCCAGCCACACCACGTTGACCTCGTGGGCGAGATCGCTGGCTGTCAGTAGCGAGCTCATGGCCTGAGTCCTTCCTCGTTCACGTCGGCCCTCCGGGCCCCTGGTCTCTCCGCGCCGCTCGCGGCGCCGATGCCGATATGCGACAGGACCGCGAGGGTCTCCGTCGGTGGGTGGGTGTGTTCATCGTCCTTGTCCATCGTAGGGGTGCCCGTCCCGAGGCGGCGGCACACGTCGGCCAGTCACGTCGTGCTTGCCCTGATCGCGTCACGCGGAACCTGCTCCTCGTCGGCCAGGAGGGCGAGCCCCGGGTAGAACTTCTGGCCGTTCGAACGGAGCATCTCGTTGGGCGAGGCGACGCCCGCCTCGGCTCGAATGCGTGTGGCGAACGCGCGTGTGGTGGCGGGGCGCAGTCCCTCCCCATCAAGGCACCAGGCACTGTAGGCGCGGTAGAGGGCTCCCTGTTCGACCTTGAGGTCACGGGGTTCCGCGAGGTGCGCACCGGTGGTGCAGCACTCCACGAGGAACCGCCCGATGTGGTCCTCGGTCGTGGCGTAGGCCTGGGTGGCCGCGCGCACGACGTTGGGGCCGGTCAGGGGCGGTTTGCCGGCGAGATAGGCCTTGGCTCCCTGGATCATCCAGTGGAGGATCCCCGGTCCCTCCTCCTGCACGAGCGCCTCCGCCAGGTTGTCGATCTTCCGGTGGTCGGGAACGACCTTCTCGAAGGGGATGAGCCGGATCCGGCGCCAGAACGCGTGGCCTCCGGTGCCCACCTCCGGGCGGTGGTTGCCCAGGAGCCACAGCTTGTGGGTCGGCTCGAAGCTGAAGAAGTCCTGCCGCATGCGGCGGGCCTTGAGGCGATCCCCACCGGTGAGGAGTTTGACACGCGCCTCGTCGAACTTGTCGTGCGGCTTGAGTTCGCTGCACACGAACAGCCGCCGCCCGTGGAGTTCGGTCAGCTCGGTGGAGTGCTCGTTGAACTTGCCCCGTTCCATCAGGAAGCCGGGCGGCGCCACGTCCGCGTAGTCGCCGAGGATCTTGATGACGACGTCGAGCAGGGCCGACTTGCCGTTGGCACCGACTCCGTAGAGGAAGGGCAGCACCTGCCCGCCGACGTCACCGGTGATGGAGTAGCCGAGCAGGAGATGAAGGAAGTGGATCATCTCCTTGCCCTTGTCGTCGTCGCCGAAGGTCTGCTTGAGGAAGGTGTGGAACCGGGGCGTGGGCATGGCCTCGGGCGCCAGGTGGGTGGCGCGGGAGTGCAGGTCACGGGTCGGGTTGGGCTTGTGCAGGTCGCCGGTACGAAGGTCCACGACACCGGCGGGCGTGCACAGCGCGTACTTGTCGCCGTCCAGGGTGTCCGGGTCCAGGGCGAGCTCGGGCGAGGCCTTGGCCTGCGTGAGCATGGCCTTCACACCCGAGGTCGACATGGTGCGCTTGCGGTGTTGGGCCAGTTCCCGATCGGTGAACACGCCACGGGGGTCGTGCGCGGGCAGGTCCTCCGCCATGTCCCCGGCGGCCCAGATCGCGGCCTTCTCGCCGCCGGTGCGCTTCCACCGGTACTCGTCCCAGACGTACCAACCCAGTCCTTCGACGTGCCGGAACCGGTTGTGATGGAGGTAGGCGAAGAGTTTGGCGTTGCCCCGGTCGGTGAGGTTGTGCAGGAGACCCGCTTGGATGAAATCGGCGCCCGCGCCGGGAACTCCACTCTGCTGAGCGGGCAGGCGTCGGCCCGGCGTGGCGGTGTCCGTGGTGAACGCGGCGAGCTGTTCCGCCGCCGCCTGGGCGTTGAACCCCGTGCTTCCAGCGCTGCTCATGGGCGTCCCTTGGGGTGGATCGGTCGATCGCTTCCGGCGCGCAGCCCTGTTTCGACGATGAGTGCGATGCGGCGTGGCTGGTGGGGTCGGGCCTGCTCCGCGACTTCGAGGAGCGAGCGGCGGGCCTCCGCCTCGGTGAAGTGCCCCGCCGCCGCCAGTCCTCCGGCGGTAAACGCGGCCCGGTTGAGTTTCTCGCTGAACGCCGTTCCCTCACGGCTCGCTCCGCAGGAACGGACCTCGTCGAGGAGCGAGGCCAGCACGCGCTGTCCGTCCTGTCGGTGACCTCGGGGAGTCACGGCTTTCGCCCGCGGCGTACGGGGCTCGGCCGGAGCGGGTGGGGTCTCCACGCAGTGGCCGGTGCGGACGAGTTCGGCGGTGAGCCACAGGGGCAGGGGCGCCGGCACGCGGGCTCCGGGCAACGGTTCGTACACTCCGGCGGTGGTGCGCGTCGAGGGGGCCACGATGTAACCGCCGGTGGCACGGACGTCGACCTGCCAGGCGAGCGCCACCCTGGAACTCGACCCGCTGGAGCAGCGGAAGCGGGGGCCGTTCAGGGCTGCCCGGTACCAGATGTGCATCCCTCCGGAGGGCGTGCGGACGCGCAACGTCGACGTGTCCTCACAGGGGTTGGGCGCGGACCTGTACGCGGCCAGGAGAGCCAGGGTGTCGTATCCGCTGCCCAGCCCGGTCAGGTCGACACGGTCGTCGATGGGGATGCCCGGCAACAGCCGCTGTCGGTCCGGCACCGGCGCCCCGTGGGCGTCGACGTCGACGACGACGAGCCCCGCGGGTCCACAGGAGACCCCGATACCGGGTTCCGGGTCGGTCCCCCACCACCGGCGCACCGTGTCGGGGTCCGTGGTCGCCGCGTGGAAACCGTGGCACCAACCTCCCCGGGAGCGACACGGGCAGTCCTGAGGCGCGTGTCGGGCCGTTCGGCAGTCGGAGCAGTTCGGTGCGGGTGTCTTGGTCCCCGGGGCCAGAGGGTGCACCGGGTAGCCCCTCAGGGCCATCCAGAGCGCCACGTCCAGTGCTGTCCCGCCGCGCACCTCTTGGGGCGGGTTCTCGGAATGGACGGGCACTGGCTCTTCCTTGACGCGATGTGAGGAACGATTGCTGCTGTCCCGGCGGCGGTCCCCGAAGTGCGTTCTCACCTGCAGTTCAGGGACCAGAGGGACTGAAGATTCACTATCGCGGAGGTTACCCCAGAGTCTGGGGAGACTCAGGTTGATTTTGCCGCCGTATTGAGAGTTCAGTCCCTTCAGTCCCTCAGTACCTGGAGTTTCAGGCCGGTTCGTCCCGAAAAAATCCTGCCCCGGAGCTGAACGACTCCCGGGCGTGTCGTAGCTCTTCACCGAGGGTCCGGACTCACGGCTCGTTCCATTCTCCAGTCAAGCTCCGGTGGGGCCTCACCCGTCAGTCCCTCCCGACGCCGCCGGCCCTGGCGTCGGCTCCCGAGCCGATCGAGTCGGCGGCAGGTACTGAAGCGCTTGGACTCCGGTTCAGTCCCTACCCGTTCAGTCCCTGGGAAAAATCGCAGGTCAGAGAGGTTGGGATCTACCCAAAGGGACTGAAGGGACTCAAAGTTGGTACTTCCACTTCTCATGCGGGTGTGTGTATGCGCAGGCGTAAGAAAGAGGTTCCCGTATTCCTGGGTGGCTCATAACTGCGAAATTGAGTCCCTCCAGTCCCTGAACGACCGGGGAGGCGCCCCTGACCAGCAGGTTCATGCAGTGACTGAAGGAGCAGGGACCGAAGGAGTCTCACCGGCGTTCAGTACCTGTTGCGGGGGAGCGGGTACCGAGGGAGGGGGCGGGCACCCCAGAACGCCTCCCTCCCCGCCTCCAGGCCCTCCGCCCGGCCGGCCGTCAGACCCTGAGCACATCCGGCCCTCGACTCTCGGACCCACCAGGGACCCCAGAGCCCTGGAAGGCACCTCTGAGCCCCTGCCGCACCCAAGCCGCCCGGGGAGCCACCGGACGCATCCCAGGGCGCTGAGGCCCCCGCAGAGCGCTTCGCGGGGCCTCCGGTGAGGGATTGACCGACAGTCACCAGTCCTCGGCAGCCCGGGACAAGGGCATCCCGATGTGCGCCGCCGGAGTGCCCGCGAGCCCCTGCGGTCATCCGCGCGCCTCCATCCACATCCACGCCCAGCCCCTGAGCACGTTCGGTCCCTCGGTGGTACAGCCTTCATCGACGCAGGTCAGAGCGTTCCCGGGGGAGAAAAGGAGGGTCCGGAGGGACTGAAGGGACTGGAATGTCAAATTCCGTTCACCTGCCGTTCCGTGGTGGGCCCGGTCGAAGCACGCGATCACAGGATCGCTCCCGAGCCGGTCTCCGCAGGGGTAGCGACCCTGGAAAAGTTCAGTCGCTGGCTTCAGTCGCTCTAGGAAACCGCAGGTCAGGGCCCATGCACATACCCAGGCAGCGACTGAAGCGACTCAACTTCCGGTATATGAGGACATTCATGTGTGCGCGTGTGCGTCATATATAGGGGGCTTCAGTCGCTTCAGTCGCTGTTGGTGCTGCTGTAGGCCTGTGACCTGTGGTTCTTCTGAGAGCGACTCAAGCGACTGAAACCGTTGGGTCGCTCCGTCCTTCGCTTCAGTCGCTGTCGAGCGGCCCTGTGGTCGTGAAGCGACACGCCGAGCCAGATAGCCGCGACACGCTGCGCACGCTTCCCCACCGACTTCGCTAGGCTGTGTCCGTTGTTGAGTCGCTTCAGTCGCTGTGAGAGGAAGTGCATGCCCGCTGAGCTGCGGTTTTCTCGCAGCGACTCAGGGCAGCCCACCCCTGAGCGCTCAGTCGCCGGCCTGAGACTGGCCCGGTGGTGCGCAAGCAACGGTTGGCCGGTCCATCCGTTGGCGCCCGGCCGCAAAACACCCACCGCCAACTGCCACGACTGCGGCGAACAGGGCCATACACACACCAACTGCCCCTGCCTGCCGGCCGGTCGCTGGTGCCACGGCTTCCACGCGGCAACCCTGGACTACTCCCGCATCGAGCAGTGGTGGACCACCAACCCGTCCCTGGGCGTCGGGGTCGCCTGCGGCCCGGCGGACATCGTCGTCATCGACATCGACGCTCACGAGAGCGAACTCCCCCACCGCGACAGGCTCCTCCCCGGGATTCCCGTCGGTGACGCCGTCGACCTGCGAGGCCTGCGAACGGGCTTTCACTCCCTGGCCGTGCTTGCGGCGCTCCGAGGCGAGAACTCCCCCGCCGACGACGAGTCGACCCTTCGCGTGCAAACGCCCTCGGGCGGCATGCACGTCTGGTACCGGGCCACCGACGGACGTCGGTGGCAGTGCTCCACGGGGTCCGGCAAGAGGGCCCTCGCCTGGCAGGTCGACATCCGAGCCCACGGCGGGTACATCATCGCGCCGGGGACCAGCACGACCGCCGGAACGTACAAGCCACTCGGGCCCGTACGTCAGCCCGCCCCCCTGCCCGCGTGGCTCGCCCAGGAACTCCAGCGGACCGGACACCTGCCCGCCGCCCACATCCCCGCCCCCCGCCCGGTGCCCCCACGGGCCCGCCAGGCCGTCCTCGCGGCCGGTGGAGGCCAGGACAAGACCTCACGCCTCCTCACCGCCCTCCTCGCCGACGTCGTGTCCTGCGCGCAGTTCGCCGAGGGCGCCGGCTTCACGGAGAAGCTGAACAGGGCCGCCTACACCCTGGGAGGGCTCGTCGCCGCAGGCCATCTCAGCGACTCCGACGCGCAGGAGGCCCTGCGGGAAGCCGCCGCGGCAGCCCGTCCCGGCCAAGAGCAGCGTTCCGGCCGGATCATTCGCAGCGGCATCGCCGCCGGCGCACAGCGCCCCCTGCACCTTGGAGGCCGCCGGTGAACCCCGCACCCGAGACCCACGGCTTCCTCTTCGACTTCGACCCCGAGGCCGTCGCCGCGCAGATCCTCGCCCAGTCTCCACCGCCTCCCCTGCCCGCCCAGGGCGGAGAACAGGCGCACCTGGACCACGCGACCCCCGCCGGACTCCTTCCCGACACCCTCAGCGACCGCGGCAACGCCAAACTCTTCGTGCGGCTGTACGCGGGCGACTATCGCCACGTCCCGGGCCTGGGCTGGTACCGCTGGGACACCACCCGCTGGCAGGTCGACGAGGACGACACCGTCGTCTGGGCGGCAGGGGACCTCGCCGAGGCCATCGCCACCACCGACCCCCGCGGACTCCACAGCAACCAGTCCCTGCAGAAGCACCGGCGCCGAGCCCTGAGCACCTCAGGGGTGAACGCCATGCTCACCCAGGCGAAGTCCGCCCCCGGCATGGTCCTTCGGGCCGAACTCCTCGATGCCGACCCGTACGCGCTGTGCACTCCCGCGGGCATCGTCGACCTGCACACCGGACTCCTCCGGGCCCCCCAGCCCGACAAGGACTTCCACTCCCGCTCGACGTCCACCGGACCCAAGCAGCAGCCCACACCCCGCTGGGAACGGTTCCTGACCGACACCTTCGGAGCGGACACCGAGGGCCGGGAGATGATCGACTTCCTCCACCTCATGCTGGGCTACTCCATCACCGGTGACGTCGGCGCCCAGGTCATGCCCTTTCTGTTCGGCGCGGGAAAGAACGGCAAGTCCGTCCTCCTCGACGTCCTCATGAAACTTCTGGGCGACTACGCGGACGCGGCGCCGCCCGGATTCCTGATGGCCCGCGCCTTCGACGGTCACCCCACCGAACTCGCCGAGCTCCACGGCAGGCGCGTCATCGTCTGCTCCGAGGTCAAGCCCGGCGACAAGTTCGACGAAGCCCGCGTCAAGCTCCTCACCGGCGGCGACCGGATCAAGGCGCGCCGGATGCGCCAGGACTTCTTCTCCTTCGCCCCCACCCACAAGCTCTGGCTCATCGGCAACCACCGCCCCGAGGTCGGCACCGGCGGTTTCGCGTTCTGGCGCCGCATGCGCCTGGTCCCCTTCGAGAAGGTCGTCTCCGACGACCGGAAGATCGACAACCTCGCCGACATCCTCGTCACCGAGGAAGGCCCCGGCATCCTCGCCTGGCTCATCGACGGTGCGCGCCGCTACCTCGCCGGCGAGAAGGACCTGACCGGACCCGCTCCCGTCCGCATCGCGACCACGGCGTACGCGGAAACCGAAGACCACACCGGCCGCTTCTTCGAAGAATGCTGCACCTTCCACGCCGACCACCGGGCCGAACAAGCTCGCCTCTACAGCGTCTACCGCACCTGGTGTCAGAATGAGGGCGCGCCAACCGTTTCCTCCCGCGCCTTCGCGGCACGGGCCCGAGAGCTCGTAGGCCTCGCCTCACCCAAAGAAATGATCTTGTCCAACTCGAAGAAGTACTACCCCGGCATCGGACTGCTCGCAGAGGAGGAGAACGCGTGAGCTCGCTCATCTCCGACGACGAGATCCATCACGAAGTCGACCTGATCTGGCTCGAGGACGTCGCGGAGCTCGATTACGTCCGCCAGTCCCTCGACCGGCTCCCCACCCGCCGAGGCAAGCCCGCCTACCACCGCGACGGTCGCCTCGTCGGCTACGCCCAACTCGGGCCACAAGCCAAGCCCTCCAGGTCCAGCGGCACGTTCCGCCGCCGTGTCTTCTGGCTCCTGCCGCACGACCGCGACAGCGTCCCGGACGGCCTCTACGCCTCCGGAGCGCCGGCGGAAGCGGTCGACCCCACCACGCTGGTGGCCGGGAGCAAGGGTCGCAAGACCGAACGGTCGGAACGGCCGGCGCAAGCCGCCGACTTCTGACGGTTCTCCCGACGGGTCGGCGGACCGGCCGGCCCGATGGGAGAACCCATGCCGATGCTTGAGTCGCTTCAGTCGCTGATCTCTGGCTCGCACCGCTCTGAGCTGCGGTGATGTGAAAGCGACTGAAGCGAGAGCGAGTCCCGCCGCTGGTCCCCCGCGGCTGGTCCTTCGTACGCGGCATACGTCTCGCTGACCGTGTGATCCGCACCCTGGCATCGCGGTCCCGCGAACCGGCGAAGGTCACCAGATCCTGATCTCGACCCCGTTCGAGTCCCAGGCCCGCAGGTCGCCGCCCATGGGAGTGCCGCGTGGACCATCCGGTCAGGGGCACGACAAGAAGCCCCCTGCCGGGCGGCCTCCCCTGTCACGGCGAGACGCGCGGGCCGCTCGTTCGCCCTTGCCCGGGCCCGACTTCGAGGTCCTCAGGTCGTTGCGGCGGGAGGGACCCGGGCTGCTCCGGGCGATCGGAGCCGGCGAGGTCGGGGGCAGTGTGATCGCCGCGGTGAATCCACAGCAGGGCTCCGGCGATCAGTGCGGCGCCTCCCGGCAGCCACCGCAGCGGACCAGGCGGCAGGACCCCAACGGCCAGGCCGGTGAGAGCCCCGGTCAGTTGCAGTGCGAGCGACTGGACGGACAGCGCCGTGGCGCGTCCCGCGCTGGGAACCCGGCGGTGAAGGAAGTCGTTCTCGCTGGGTCCCGCCGCGCCGAGGCCCAGGTACACGAGACCGTATCCGGAAGCCGCGAGGGCCATGGGGACAGGGCCCGTGGCCAGGGCGGTGGCGCTGAGCAGGAGCAGGCCGCTCGCGCTGATGCCCAGGCTCAGCAGGATCGCGCGCTCGCCACCGCCCGCGAGCCGGGCGGCCGACGGCGCGAGGTGGCTCCCGATCCCTGAGCAGACGAAGCCGGTACAGGCGACCGCGGCGAACAACATCGCGCCCGACTCCGGCGCTCCTGTGAACGCCGCGGCACGGCCCGGTGTGAGGAGCTCGATCGTGGCCAGGGCACTGCCGGCGGCCCCCGCGCCGAGGAGTACGCGGCGGACCAACACGTCATGTGCGCCGAGTCGCAGGCCGTCGGCGACGGTGGCCGGGATGCCGCGGAACACGGAGCCCGGCGTGCGGTGTGGGCGGGGCGGTTCGGGGAGGGCCGTGAGGACGTGGAGCACGAAGAAGATCTCGACCACGGCCCCCGCCAAGGGTGGGACGGAGAGCGGGATGACCATCCCCGAGGTGGCTTGGCTCAGTCGGGCACCGACGTCGGGGCCCCACGCGAGCAACCAGGGCAGGGCGCCGCCGAGGACCGTGCCCGCGGCGAGCGCGGCGGAGGTGGCGACTCCCCCGCGAGCCAGTCCTGTGCGCAGTTCCGCGTCGGGGCCGGAGTCCGCCTGGACCGTGTCGACGTACCAGGCCTCGATCGGCCCGCTGGACAGAGCGCGCCCCGCGCCCATGAGGGCCATGGCGAGGATGAGGACCCAAGGTGCGGTGCCCAGGCCTTGGAGGGTGAAGGCGGCCACGTTGAGCAGGCCCGCCGCGGCCAGCACGGGCCGGCGGCCGAGTACGTCGGAGAGCCCCCCGGTGGGGAGTTCCAGCCCGGCGGCGGTCAGGGAGTGCGCGACGAAGAAGCCCGCGATGGCGGTCAGGGACATGCCGCGTTCGGTGAAGAGCAGGATCAGGGGCGTGACGGCCAGGCCCAGGGGGAGCCAGAAGAGGACGCAGGTCGTCACGTAGCGGCGTCGGGCGGTGCGTAAGTCCAGTGGCACGGTCACGACGCGCTCTCGGCATCCGTATCCGTGCCCCTCGGCGTGGAGGCGTCCGGTTCCCGCACATCGGGGTCGTGAGGTGCGAGTGGCAGTCCGGCGGTGACGAGCACGATCTGCGCGGCGCGGGGGTCGGCTTCGTCGCGCCGGGTCAGCTCTTCCAGTTTCCGGTCGAGCGTTTCCCAGAGTTCGCTGAGCGACTCGGGGGTAAGACGGGGCATCAGGTCGTTGATCCCGGACGCCTCCAGCCACTCCGGACCCAGCCGTCCGGCGGTGACGTCCGCCTCGTGTCGGACGAGCGACGCCTCCAGATGCTCGACCTGGCCCTTGCGGGAGAAGCTGAGGAAGGCCCGGCTGTCCGACGTGGCTTCCATCGCCCTGTTGTTCCAGGAGGTCACGGAGTGCACCGCCTGCCAGCGGCGCTCCCGCCCGTCCCGGTGATCGGCCTCGGCAACGAACACGTACTTCGCCAGAACGCGCAGGTGATAGCTGGTGGAGGCGGATGACTCCCCCGTCCTGGTGGCGAGTTCACTCGCGGTCGCCGGACCGTGCTGTCGCAGCAACCCGAGGAGCCGGATGCGCAAGGGGTGCGTAAGGGCTTTCAGGGCTGCGGCGTCCTGCTCCGGATCGAGGACGCGTCGGTGCTCTTCGCTGACCATGTCGAGAGACTAGAACCCGACAGAGGTTTTCCAAAAGTATTTTTGCAGAACTTCCTTTGGGAAGTTGACCGGTGCCGGTCCGTCGGAGACGGCCGTGGCGAGGCCGTGCGGCAGGGCTCCAAGGGTCGGGCCGGCGGGGCTGCCACGGCCTTGGCGCTGCCCGGAAGGGGAGGGACAGGTGCCAACGGCGTGAGCACCCACGGAGGAACTAACGCGGAAACAAGGCAAAACGCATCTAACGTACAGCCTGAAACCGTCTGCGCGGCAGTATGCTGCCGTCCATGTCATCTCCCACCTCGGGAGGTGAGCGGGAGAAGCTCGTCTCCAAGCTGCCCGCCCACCTCCAGCAAGCACTCAAGGTCCGCGCGGCGCAGCTCCAGACGGACATGCAGGACGCCGTCACCAACGGCATCCACGCCTGGCGGAACTGCACCGACGAACTGCCCGACGTCAACACCGCCGGCGCCGACTCGTTCGGCACCTACCTACCCGAAGGCCTCTACGAGGACTTCAAGGCCGACTGCCGCGAGCGCGGTGTCTCCTACATCCAGGGGCTGGCCCAGTCCGTGGTGCTCTGGCTCGCGGACAACCCCGCCGAAGCGACGGCGACCACCCGGCGCATCGTCGTCTGCAATCAGAAGGGCGGTGTCGGCAAGACCGCTGTCTCCGCGGGTCTCGCCCAGGCCCTCGCCGAAGACCCGACCGCCATCGGCGCCGCGGCCGACGCGGCGATCGGAGGCCTGCGCGTCCTCCTCGTCGACTACGACCCGCAAGGCCACCTCACCCACCAGCTCGGCCTCACCGCGATCCCCGCCGGCGAGGAAAGCCTCATCACCCACATGCTGCACCGCGATCAGGGCAAGCACTCGCTGCTCGACCTGACGGTCGCCATAGACGGTGACCGGTTCGGCGACCGACTGCGGATCCTTCCCGCCGCGTTCGACGCGTTCCTCCTCGACTCGGGCCTCACCACGTTCCGCGGTCTGCGCCACGCAGCTCTCGAACGTGCCCTCGCGCCCCTCGAAGAGCACTTCGACGTCATCGTCCTGGACGCGCCGCCCAGCCTCGGCCTCGCCATGGACGCCGCCCTGACCTACGGACGCCAGAGGGAGGGCGAGAAGCCCGGCTCATCCGGCCTCGTCGTACCCGTGGAAGCCGAGGACACCTCGGCTCAGGCGTACGGCATGCTCATCCAGCAGATCGACTCCGTCTCACGTGACTTCGACGTCGTCATCGAGCAACTGGGACTCGTCGTCAACAAGTTCGACAGCCGCCGCGGGTACATCGCGACGTCCTCGTTGGACAAGTGGAAGTCGCTCGGTACTCCCCCGGTCCTCGCCGTCGTACCGGACGTCAAGGAGCAGCGCGAAGCCGTACGCAAGCAGCGTGCGCTCCTCGACTACGCGCCCGACTGCGAGCAGTCCCACCAGATGAGGAAGATCGCCCGAGGGGTGAAACTCGCGTGAGCAAGGCGGACATGCTGGGGGACTCCCCCACCTTCAACGCGGTCGCTCAGCCCATGAGCAGCCGCGCGGCCTCCTTCGCGCGATTCTCCGGGCAAGACGCTCCCGCGGCCGAGGCCGCACAGACCGGCCAGTCCGGGACGCTCCGGGTCGCCCTGGAGGCTCTCGCCCACAACCCCTACAACCCGCGTGAGGAACTCAAGGCCGTCGAGGACCTCGCGGACAGCCTCACGTCCCGAGGCGTCATCCAGCCCCTCGCCGTCGTGACCCGACAGGCCTTCCTCGCCGCGCACCCCGGTCAGGAAGACAAGGTCGGAGCGGCCGCCTACATCGTCGTGGACGGCAACCGGCGTCTCGCCGCAGCGAACCTCGCCGGCCTGGACGACGTACCCGTCCACCTCGACGACTCCCTGGCCGAGGACGCCGACACCCTTCTGGAAACCGCCCTCACGGCCGCCATCCAGCACGAGAGCCTCGACCCGCTCGACGAAGCCAAAGCCCTGGAACGGCTCGTCCAGGTCCACGGATCCCAACGCGCCGTCGCCCGGGCGCTGGGCAAGTCCAGCCCCTGGGTCACCCAACGCATCGCCCTGCTCAAACTCACCCCCGAGCTTCAGAAGCAGGTCGAGGACCGCACGCTCCCGGTCGAGATCGCCCGCAACGTCGGCCAGTTGCCCGCACAGCAACAACAGCCTGCCGCGGCAGGAGCCCTCGCCAAGCGTGCCGCCGGCAAGGTGCGCAAGAAGACCACTCCGGGTGCTAACGCCGTTAGCACCCCCGACCCGGCTCCTGCTCCGGCTCACTCCGCCGCCACGAGCCGCAGGCGGGAGGAGCAGCACGACGCACCACCCGTGAGGCCGGAGTCGGCCGTTCCGCAGGCCCCGTGGCACGACGGCAACGAGGTGGCCGACCTCGTCCTCGAGAAGATGACCGAAGCACAGCGTGCGGTGCTCCTGCAACGCCTTCTGGCTGCCCGGGGCGAGGGATAACCGGTCCGCCGGGTTACGAGGGGTGGGGGTGCTAACGCCGTTAGCACCCCCACCCCTCGCACCCTTCTGAATCGGTTCGGAGAGGATGGCTGTCCTGTCTCACTGAAGGTTGACCGATCTCACCGAAGATTGGTCAGTGCCTTCCGTTCAGCGAAGGCGCGTAAGTCGTAGTCGGGCTTCGTTGCGGACATCGGGGTCTCGGTCCGCGGCCAACGTCCGGAGCTGCACGATCAGCTCATCGCCGTCCTGTCCGGTGGCCCAGCGTGGGTCACAGTCAAGCTCCGCAGCGAGCTGATCGGCGGTTCCCTGGTCAGAGGCGACTGCACGGGCAGCGAGCACGGCGCGCAGGCCGGCCAGATCTCTCCGAGCCAAGAGAGCTGACGCAGTATCCGAGGTCACGCCGGTGTCCTGAGCGTCTAGCAAGAGACGGTGCAGGACACCGGTGACACCCTCAATCTGCGGTGCTGCCGCCAGATGTCGTCCTGCGGCAGCCCTCACGGACCAGGCCGGCGATTCCGCTGCGGCGATCGCGTCGCGAAGCCCTTGCTCGGTGAAGTCGTCCACACCACCAGGCTGCCAGGGGAATGTCTCGATCGCGCTTCGTCGAGACAACACCGCACCGGTCAATCGTCAGTGAGATTGGTCAGCCTTCAGTGAGACAGGACAATGGCAGGCATGACAGACACATCCCACTCCGATCCCGCGGACCCGGCGGATCGCCAGGTGATCGAGCACGTCCTCGGCCGTCCCCTGAACCAAGCCTGGCCGGAGGGTGCCTTGCAACCGGGTACTCGGGTCACCGTCGTTCGTGACATGACCGGGAACAGCGGTTGGCAGGCAGAATTCCCCGGAACGATCGATGGCATGGGCGCACCCGAGCCGAACGAACATGTCCAGGCGCTCACCGGCGAGCTGATGTATTGGGTGGCCTTCGACGAGCCGCAGTACGACACCGAGGGGGAGGGGCCCTACCGCAAGGCCCAGCTCTGGGGTCGATACCTGAAGCCCGCGGGGGAGAGCTGAGGGCACCGGGCTCAGCCCTGGACCGCACGGCACCGCATCGCATCGCAGTCCGTCGCATCGCAGCCCGTCGCATCGCACCGCACCGCATCGCATCGCAGTCCGTCGCACCGCAGTCCGTCGCATCGCACTGGGCTCTCCAGTAGTCGACCTTCTCCCGCACCCGTGCGTGCTCACTCAGCGGGAGTGGAACGCCAAGAGACCAAGCGCCGTGCTCAGTTACGGTGCAGTGCGCAGTGTGCGGTGCTCAGTCCGTCAGGCGCGATCACATGTACTCGGAGAGGCCTGTCCGTAGCTCCAGAGCCGACAGGGAGCAGGCAAAAACGGCTGTGCGGCCTGCTGAGGCCCTCTCGGCCGAGGGGTGATCGCATCACACCGGCAGTGCCGAGATCGGCGCCCTGAAGGGCCTTCTCATGCGTCGGATATTTCCGTTATGCGGGAAATCGTCTCTGCGTAGGCTGGATGGGAGCCGCTCCTCGCACTGGACATCGGCTGGTCCGCAGCCAACCGTAAGCTCGCTTCCGAACCCGGCTGACGGGTCGTCGGTATGCCTTCGAGGAAAGCGGAGAAGAACCATGAGCGAGTACGGATTCATCCGCGCCCCTGACGAAGTCATCTCGATACGTGTCGAGTTGGCCGAGCAGGTGGTCAAGGCCCTTCAGGATGCCGGGTTGCCCGCCTTCCGTGACATGGGATCCGACGGCCCGGACCAGGCGGGCGCGGTGGTCTACGTCGAGCCCGACGCCGAGTTGGGTTCGGCAGCCGTGTCCGTGGGATGGAGGTGCGGTACCGCCAAGCTCCAGGTTGCCCTTGACGCGCTTGTCTCCGGCACTTCCGACGGGCCCGCCCTCCGGTGTCTCGGAATGGTGAGTCTTCCCATGCAGAATGCGATGATCAAGATTCTTCTCTCGGCCGGGATCATCGCAACCCTGAACAACGACACCATGAACCCGGAGCACGTCCTGGTGTTCGGGATGACATCCGACCTGCCACCCGCGGTGCGGCCCGCGTAAGTTCTGCGAGAGTTCCGTAAACGTCCTGTCGGAGTGCCGTGCCGGGCGCCGTGACACGGTGAACCTTTCCGGTCACAGCACTGGCTGGTGACGCTCCATCCGCTCCCGTGAGGTCCTTCCTGCATGCCCGTGATCGATTCCCGTTTCAGCGTCCTGTCGGAGGACTTCGCCACCGACCCCTACCGGTTCTTCGCCGGGTTGAGGGAGCACGCGCCGGTTCACCACGAGCCCGCGATCGACAGCTACTTCGTCTCCCGATACCAGGACGTGAAGCGGGTGCTGACCGACCACGAGGTGTTCAGCACCGAGATGCTGACGATCCGAGCCGAACCGGTCATGCGCGGGCGGGTGTTGGCCCAGATGACCGGTGCCGAACACACCGCGAAGCGAAAGATCGTCGTCCGGGCCTTCACCGGGGCAGCACTACGGGATCAGGTACGGGCCATACGTACCAACGCCGCCGAGCTCATCGAGCCGTTCCTCTCCCGGGGGAGGGTGGATCTGGTCAACGACTTCGGCAAGCCCTTCGGAGTCCATGTGACGCTCGATGTCCTCGGCCTGGACAAGGAGGACTGGCAGCGGATCGCCGTCTGGCACGGCGGGGTCGCCGAGTTCATCACCAGCGTCGTCCTCACCCCCGAACGCCGCCGGCACTGCCTGGATTGCGCGGAACAGTTGGAGGCCTACCTCGTCCCCGTCATCGAACGGCGGCGCCGCCATCCCGGCGACGACCTCATATCGAGGCTGTGCACCACCGAGTTCGACGGCATCGCCATGAGCAACCGCGACGTCACCGCGCTGATCATCAATGTCCTGGTCGCGGCCACCGAGCCCGCCGACAAGACCCTCGCCCTGCTGTTCAAGCACCTGGTCGACCATCCCGAACAGATGGCACGGGTCCGCCGGGATCCGGACCTGCTGACCGCCGCGATCGCCGAGACCCTGCGCTACACACCACCGGTCCAACTCATCCCGCGCCAGGCCGAGAAGGACGTGGTGATCGCCGGCGCCACCGTTCCGGCGGGAGCCGTCGTCTTCTGCATGATCGGCGCGGCCAACCGCGACCCGGACGCCTTCACCGCCCCGGACACCTTCGACATCCACCGCCCGGACCTCGGCACGGCCCGCTCCTTCACCGCGGCCGCCCAGCACCTGGCCTTCGGTACCGGGCTCCACCAGTGCGTCGGCGCGGCCTTCGCCCGCGCCGAGATCGAGACCGTCGCCACGATGCTCCTGCCACTGCTCGACCAGGTTCACCACGCTCCCGGCTCCCGCTACCGGGAAACCGGCCTGTACACGCGAGGCCCCGCCTTCCTGCCCTTGAACTTCACGCCCGTCACGCCCGGCACGCCCGTCGCCGGCCGCGAGGGACGCCCGCTCACCCCGTAGACCCCCCGACCGAGCCCCACCGGTCCCCGGTCCCGGCCCCGAAGCCCGCGACGCGGTCCAGTGGACGCGCGGTCGGGCGGCGGTCGCGCGGTCGAGTGGTCGAGTGGACGGGTGGACGGGTGCGGACAGGACTGGACAGTCGTCGTCTCCACCGAGCATGGATTGTGGACACCGCCCGACCCGAGGCTGTGCGCCATGAACCTCGTACGTACGAAGGACAACCCGGCCGCCGCCCGGCCCCGCCAGGGGAGCGCCCTCGCGGCGCTGGCCGCGGCCCAGTTCACCGTGATGCTGGCCACCTCGATCGTGAACGTCGCGCTGCCGCAGATCCGCGCCGGAGTGGGTCTGTCGGACGGCGGTACCACATGGGTGGTCAACGCCTACGGCCTGGCATTCGGGGCGCTGCTCCTGGCGGGTGGTCGGGCGGCCGACCTGCTCGGTCGCCGTCGGGTGCTGATCGCCGGTCTCGCGGTGTTCGCGGGGGCCTCACTGGCGGCGGGACTGGCCGCCTCCCCGGGCGTGCTGATCGCCGCCCGCGCCGTACAGGGGCTCGGCGCAGCCTCCATCGCTCCCGCCGCGCTCGCCCTGACGATGGGTCTGTTCCCCGCCGGCCCCGGCCGGGGCCGCGCGTTGGGGGTGTGGGGCGCGGTCTCCGGCGCCGGGGGAGCGGCCGGCGTCCTGCTGGGCGGCGTACTCACACAGGCGTGGGGCTGGGCCTGGGTCTTCCACATCGTCGCCCTCGGGGCGGTACTGGTCCTCATCACCGTCGCGATGTTCGTCCCCCGGGGCGGCGGCCGTGAGGCGGGGCGGTTCGATCTGCTGGGTACCGCGACCGTCACCCTCGCCCTGACCTGCCTGGTCTGGGCGTTGACCAGCGCACGAGGGGCCGGCTGGACGAACGGCGGGGTGCTCGCGGCCCTCGTCGGCGCCGTCGCCCTGTTCGCGGCCTTCGCCGTCATCGAGCGTCGCCGACCCGACGCCCTGATACCCCCGCGGCTGTTCTCCACCGGCCGTGTCGCCGCGGGCAACCTGCTGATGACGCTCCTCGGCTCCGTGTGGATCGCACTGTTCTTCTTCCTGCCGCTCTACCAGCAACAGGTCCTCGGAATGAGCCCGTTGGCCACCGGGGCCGGTCAACTCCCTCTCGCCGTCGCCAACATACTCGGCGCGGTCGCCGCGCCCCACGTCTCCCGACGCATCGGCGCCACCGCGACCGTCACCGCGGCCCTGCTCACCGAGGCCGCGGGGCTGCTGTGGTTGTCACGGATCAGCCCCGACGGGAACTACCTCGGCGATGTCCTGGGTCCGAGCGTCCTGGTCGGCGTCGGCCTCAGCATCGCCTTCGTACAACTCACCACCCTCGCCGTGGACGGCGTCCCGGGGCGGGACGCGGGACTGGCCGGCGGACTGGTGAACACCACCCGCCAAGTCGGTGGCGCGATCGGCCTCGCCGCCCTCGCCACCCTCGCCGGATCCGTCACGGCCCACGCGGCTCCCCACCAGTCACACCTGGACGCCCTCACCGCCGGCTACCGGGCCGCCTTCGCGGTCTCCGCCGCGATCCTTGCGGCCACCGCCCTCCTCGCCCTGTGCCTCACCAGTCCCAGTCGCCGCGCCGGCACGGCCCTCCCGTCCGAGACCTCCGAGACCTCCGAGACCTCCGAGGCCACCGCCCCGCACCAACAGGGCCATGCCACCGACCAGGTGACCAAGCGTGCGACCGACCGGGTGCCCAACCATGCGCCCGACCAGACGACCGCCGTCAACCACCCTTGAGGGGAACCCCACCATGTCCAGCCACGCAACCGCGCCGCCGCCCGCTGCTCCTGTCCATCCGATCCGTCTTCCGTACAAGGTCGACAATCGCGCGGCCTACCTCAGTTTCGGACTGGCCTACGTGCTCGGGCACGGCGCCGCCGCGGCCTCGCAGGGGGACGCCCCTCTGCTCGGCCTTCCCGGCTGGCTGCCCATGACACTCCTCGGGTTCGGGCTCGCGACGGGCATCGTCCAAGCGACCGTCGCCGCGTCGCGGGCCCAGCGGGGAGCCACCGCGCCCGACCTCCTCTCCGGCAGACTGCTCGGCGCCGCCTGGATCGTCGCGTTCACCGCCCTGTTCCTCGCCATCACCGGCCTCACCTCCGTCCTCGACCAGCCCGAACTCCAGTCCATCCTCTGGCCCGCCGGTTCCGGTCTCATCGTCGGCCTGCTCTACCTCGCCGAAGGTGCCGTACGCCGCGACGTGCTCCACTACGTCCTCGGGGTCTGGCTGGCCCTGACCTCCACCGCGGCGCTCTCGCTGGACGCCCCCGACCTCTATGGGGCCCTCGCCCTCGCAGGCGGCGGTGCCTACGTTCTCGCCACGGCCCTCGAACACCGTCGCCTCCGGCAGCCCGCGGGACCCTCGCGGAACTGACGCCTTTCACGGGTTCGTACGCGGGGGAGCGCAAGGCACTGCCCTACGCGGGGGAGCGCAGGGCACTGCTCACCTTCGGGACGGACATCACCGACGGCCGGGAGCCGTGCCTCTGCCATATGGGAACTGTTGAGGCTGGGCGGGGCTGCAAGAAGAAATCCATTCACCGGACCGTCAGAGGGCCTACCTCCACCACGGCACCCCCACCACACCCTCCCCGACCCCGACCCCGACCCCGACCCCGACCAGGACCCCGACCAGGACAAGGACCAGGACCGCCGAGACGAATCACCCCGTGCGCGGGTCGGAGTCAATGTCCCCTCCCGGGGGTTCAGCGTCGACAAGGTTCAGCCCGGGTCGCCTGGCGGCACGACCCGCGTGGGGTGCTCTTCGAAGGGGGATGCCGACCGCATCGAGGACGAGACGGCCACAGCACTAGGAGCTGCGGGCGCCAGATGAGAGCCACGGGGTGAGAGCGGTGAGCGTGACCAGTTCCTTGTACGTCTCGTCGCCGGGCAGGGGCACGATGAGCCAATGGCCCGGCGGGAAGAACCGGCCCTTTGTGTAGGCCAGTCCGCTGTAGACGGACCGGAGGAACGCCGGAAGGGAGTCGCGCGGTACGTCGTTGAACTCGACGTTGTCCACGGTGATCTTCGCGTCGTCCTCGGGGAAGACCTGGACGCTTACGGTCGGGACGCCGGACAGTTCGACGAAGGCCTCGTGCGGCAGCGAGCCGTCGGGGTCGACGATGGTGAAGACGCCGGCCGATGTGCGGCGCGATGTCTGGTCCGCGCCTATGTCATCGGTGACGGTCATCTCCATGCCGTATTCGGCCGCGATCTCGCGTATCGCGGTGACAGCCGCCTCGGTGGATGGCAGGTGGGGGTGCGTCATGATCGCGATTCTTCCTCATCCGGGGTGTTGCGAGTCCGGATGGGTGGGCGCCGGTCTTCGGTGTCGAACGGACACGTTGTCGCACGTCGTTAGGTCGACTACTGGAGAGCCCAGTGCGATGCGGGTCCGGGCGCGCCCGACCGGCTTCCGATTCGAACACTTCGCCGGCCTGATCACGCCCGTGCACTTGTTGTACCGGCATACGATCGCCAAGATCACGAAAGGGGGAGTCATGAGACTGGCATGGTTGGCATTTTTGGTCGACGAGTGGGATGAACTCGGCTACAGCAACGGCGTGTTGCGGGGCGCTATCGGTACGGTCGCGGTTCTGCTTTCCGCAGCGATCGTCGCCCTCGCGCTGCACCGTTTCCGTGTTGCCGCGCTGACAGTCGCCGGGGTGGTCGCCGTCGCAGGAGTCGGCTGGCTGTCAACCCACTGATACCCATGGACGTAGGGCGCGGGCAACGGTTCCGCGCGTCCGCTCGCGCGTTACCGGCCTACCGGGTGCCCTTCACCGTGACGAGGGTGAGCGCGGCAGCCACGGTGTCGTGCAGGGTCTCGGCCACGGGTACGCCGTGGCGGCGGGCGACATGCACGAGGTAGCGGTTTCGTTCGGGGTTGGGGCAGTCGGGCGGGCATCCGAGGACGGCACGGCCGGTGGCGACGTCGAGACCGAATTCGACATTGGTGGTGAACCCGGGCAGGGACACCAGGTCGCGGGGGATCCAGAAGAGGATCGCGTCGGCATGGCGGCGGGCGTCGGTCTCCCAGTCGACCTGGTCGTCGTAGTGCACGGCGCGGAACCCGCCCCGGGACTCGGGGTTCAGGACGGTCAGCGGCTGCCGGCCGGTCCACTGGGTGGTGAGCTCGCCTATCGCGTCGGGGCGCCAGGAGGGGACGGGGCCGTCGGCGCGCGGGGTGGGCCCGGCGAGGAAGACACTGGGCCCGCCGGTGGGGAGCGGTTCGCGGGCGTAGACGAGGTTCGGGGTCACGGTCATCGGGTTCCTCCGGTGCGCTGCGGGGGCCAGGGGATCGGCAGTCGATGGTCGGCGGAGCGGGGGCACGAGGTTGACGTGGAGCTCGGAGACGGTCAGCGAGGCCCTTCCCCCCTTCGACGTGATGATGCTCGCGGCCGGACACTCGGTCGTCAGCTCGGCGGCGCGGCGCATCACGGTGGCGGTCACCTCCGGATCCTCTCCCGTGTCCTGGACGTGTATGCCGGGCAGTCCACGTACGTACTCGGGGTGAACCACGCCCGAGCGCGGGCGGATCGCGATGGCGCCGTCCCACTCGCCGGCCGCGTCCCCGTTGGTAACGGCGACGGGCACCGGAGCCCGACGCCTTTGGTAACAGCGACGGGCCCCGGAGCCCGACGTCTCCTCCGCCACCGACTTCCTCGACCGGTACGAACGCCGGCTCAAACACAAGGGCGGAGCCCGGGCTCCGCCGCCTCCGCCTGCCGCACGAAAGCGCCGGACAAAGGCTGCTGCCGAAAGCGAACGAGGCCACCCCACCCATCCAGGCGAAAAGCCCAAGGCGGAGCCTTCCGCAGCACCCTTGAGTGGCCGGCCCGGCAGACCGTGCTCGGGCGGGCGTGAGTAGGCTGGCGGCATGTCCTCCGTACTGATTGTTGGCTATGACCCTCAGGAAATACCCGGCGTCGACGCGGAGGGACTTCGTGCGGCACTGGACAAGGAACTGGCCCGGTTCGCGGAGCACGACATCGAAGCAGCCATGACGCTGGTCGCGTTCGGCGCGTCGGCCGAGCCCACGCTCGTCGCGTCGCTGGCCGAGCGTCCCTGGGACGTGGTGATCGTCGGTGCCGGAATCCGCAAGACGGAACAACTGCTTCCGTTCTTCGAGCAGATCGTGAACCTGATCCACCGCCATGCACCCCAAGCCGCCATCGCGTTCAACACCAGCGGTGGGGACAGCGTCGAGGCGGCACAGCGCCGGCTCTAGGGTTGGTCAGGGCGGCTCACCCGCAGAGCCATGGTCGAACCGCTGCGAGGGCGGACCTTGCCGCGGAAAAGGAAGGGCGGCCTGTCGTATCGGGTCGCGAGGGGCCGGCGGTTCTTGAACCGGCAGATCGTCCGATCGACCTGGTCGCGGCGTCGGTGGCGCCGCCGAGCAGATCACCGGGGGACGCAGGATCCTTCCACTGGCCTCCCTGGCCTCCCTGTACGGCCTCGGGCACGGACGGGCCGAGGGCGCGGTGTGACGCGGACCGGGATCACCGCTTCCGCCGGAAGCGGAGGCCCGAGCTGTCGGGTGCTCGGCTCAGGCATCCGAGGCGGACGCGATCCAGGGTGGCGCCCTGGTCCCGGACATCCGTCGTTAGGATCGGGACGAGTACCGGCCGGGGAGACGGGGGCCGCGAACACGGCGGTTGAGGGCAGGGGTTGCTGCCCTGTCCACCGTCCGCCGCGTCGGCGGAACCTGTGGACGAGAGCAGCGAGGGCACATGAGAGACCGTCGGTTCGGACCGCTGATAGGTGCCGCTGCCGCGGTGACCTTCCTGGCCGGGTGTCAGAGCGGAAGCGCGCCGGCGCTGAGTCTGGGCGGCCTGACCAAGACCGCCGACGCCATCCCCCGCGAGGGTCAGGCCAGTTGCCCCCTCTCCTACGACATCACCAAGGCCGCGAAGGCCGCGGGCGCCGACGGGGCGTCCGCGCCCGGGTCCCTGAAGGAGCCCGGGGCGGCGGTCGCCACCGCGGAAGGGGGCAACCGGGCCGAGGCGGGCACGCCGCTGGCGCAGAACCCAGGCGCCCTGGTGAGCTGCGTCTTCCACATCGGTCGGGAGGAGGTGGTCGTGCACACCGCGGCGACCCGCCACTCACAGGCGGTGGCGCCACTCGCCGCGATCGTCGCCCAACTGGCCGGATCCTCCACGGACGACTTGATCGCCTACATCAATCGGATGGCCGAGGCCAAGATCGGCGAACCCGTCGTGACCAAGAGCGGCAACGTCGCCGCCGTCCGGCTGAAACTGGACGGAGAGGGCGACGCGGTCATGGTGGTCGGGGCCGGCGACACCGGGCACTCATCACTGGGCCGGGAGCGGATCACCGTCCTGGCCACCTCACTCGCGGACCAGCTTGCCTAGGCCGTCTCTTTCGGATCTTGCCGGGCGGCGCGGGTCAGGCAAGATCCGAAAGAGACGGCCTGGTGCTGTGACCGGAAGGGTTCAGTCTCCACGACTGGTCACGGCTACATGACAGAGGGGCTCAGGCTCGTCCTCCGGCATGCCTTCGACGAGCTGGAGTTGCACCGGTTGGAGGCGAACATCCAGCCCGACAACACTTCTTCCCTGAACCTGGTCAAGCGCCTCGGGTTCCGACGCGAGGGGTACTCGGCCGCCTTCCAATTCCTCAATGGCGCCTGAAGAGACCACGAGCGCTGGGCCGTCACCGCAGAGACCTTCCGCCAGGAGGAATCGTCACGTCCGTTGGATCGGTAGGTCGTTCGGCCCGTGGGGTGCGTTGTGACCCAACGGTGAAATCGTCCCATCCGCCCGGCTCGGACCACGGCAACCGGATACGGTGCGGTGACCGCGCGCCGGCGGGCCCGACCGGACTCGACAGGCGGGATGGGACGAGAGGTAGCGGTGCCCGTTGAGCCGGACAGGGGCGTACGCGCCACTGTCGGCCGGGGCCTAGTGCTGTGACCGGAAAGGTTCACCGTGTCACGGCGCCCGGCACGGCACCTCGCCGCGTTGTCGGACCGCTCAAGTACGTCCAGTACAAGAGGCAGTCCTCCGCCTTGCGATGCACCGCACCGGACACCGCGACCCGGCAAACCATTCCGGTCACAGCACTAGAGCAGTTCGTGGCGCATGGCCGTCGTCACCGCCGCCGTACGGTCGGTCACCTCCAACTTGCCGAAGATCCGCAGCAGGTGGGTCTTGACCGTGGACTCCGCCACGAAGAGCCGGCGCCCGATCTGTGCGTTCGTCGCGCCTTCCGCGACCAGGCGCAGCACCGCCACCTCGCGCTCCGACAGTCGCGGCCGCTCCGGGCGGGTGCGCAGCCGGTCGACCAGCCGGCCCGCCACGGAAGGGGCCAGCACCGTCTCACCACGGACGGCCGCCCGGACCGCCTCCGCCAACTCCGCGCGGGCCATGTCCTTGAGCAGGTAGCCCGCGGCGCCCGCCTCCACCGCGCGCAGGATGTCCCCGTCGTTCTCGTACGTGGTCAGCACCACCACCCGGACCGGCAACCCGGCCGCCGTGATGCGGGCGATGGACTCGACGCCGTCACCGCCCGGCATCCGCAGGTCCATCAGGATCAGGTCGAGTTCCGGGAGGAGCCGGGCGGCCAGCGCTTCCGCCTGCGGGCCGTTCGCGGCCTCGCCGACCACCTTCAGGTCCGGCTCGGCGGCGAGCATGCCGCGCAGTCCCTCCCGTACCACCGGGTGGTCGTCGGCCAGCAGGATGCGGATCATGTCGTACGGCTCCTCAGCGGATCGGGAGGGTGACGGTGACGGTGGTGCCCCCGGACCGCGCGCTGTCGACCGTGGCGGTACCGCCGGCCTCCGCCGCGCGGGCCGCCAGGCCCCGCAGGCCGTAGCCGGGGGAGGGGGCCGAGGGGTCGAAACCGCGTCCCGTGTCCCGTACCGACACCGTCAGGGTGGACGGAGCGTAGACGAGGGACAGGGCGGCCGAGGCGCCCGGTCCGGCGTGCTTCGCGCAGTTCGTCAGGGACTCCTGGCAGGTGCGCAGCGCCACCACTTCCAGCGCCGCCGGCAGCGGCCGGACCTCGCCCGTGACCGTGACGGCGGCCGGCGGGTCGTGCCGGGCCGCGAGGCGGCGTACCGCGTCGGGCAGGGAGCCCGAGTCGAGGTCGGCGGGGGCGCCGCCGGAGACGAGAGCCCGAGCCTCGGCCAGGTTCTGCCGGGCGGTCACCTCCATGAGGTCCAGGTGGCGGTGAGCCTGGGCCGGATCGGTGTCCATCTCCGACCGCACGGCCTGCACCAGCATCAGCAGGCTGGTGAAGCCCTGCGCGAGGGTGTCGTGGATCTCGCGGGACATGCGCTCCCGCTCGGAGGCGGCTCCGTGCTCGGCGGAGAGCCTGGCCACCTCCTCCCGGCTTGCGTCGAGTTCGGCGATCAGACCGGCACGACCGATGCTCTGCTCGATGATCCGGAGGATCCAGGCGCCGAAGAACGAGGAGAAGGTGAACGTCGCCACGGCGGCGACGGAGTTGAGGAGGAGCACGTACGCCTCGGGCCGCCACAACAGTCCCCACCCGGCGACCGGCAGCAGGGTCAGTGCCGCCATGGACAGGATCGCCCGGCGCAGCCGCGCCAGCATGAAGAAGTGCGGGGCGAGCGCGAAGGTGATCAAACGGGTCTCGCCGACCAGGCACGCGGCCGGCAGGAACAGCACCAGTGCCGTGTTCAGGTAGCGGGCCGACGCAGCCGGCAGCGCCCCCGGCTCCAGCAGGAGCAGCGGCCGCCCGGCCCACAGGTACCAGGGGACCATCAGGGCGAGCAGGACGAGGGCGGGGACCCTGTAGGGCAACGAGGGGAACTCGGCGCCGAGTACGAAGACCGCGGTCGCCAGCCACACGACCCCGAAGTACGCGTCCCACGGCAGGAACGCGCGGTCCCAGACGTGGACGTCGCGCGCTCCGGTCGCCGTGGTGAATCCCCTCAACCGTCCCGTCGGCTCTTCCACTTGAAGGTCAGCAGGCACAGGACCAATCCTCCGACGACCCAGGCCCCGAGCACCAGGGCGGTCTTCCCGTACTCCCATCCGCCGGCCTGTTCCAGGACGGCGGCCGACTCGGGCAGGAACACCCCGCGCAGACCCTGGCACATCCACTTGAGGGGGAACAGCGCGCCCAGGTTCAGCAGCCAGCCGGGGATCTGGTTGACCGGGATGAAGACCCCGGAGATGAACTGAAGGATGAGGAACGGCAACACGACCACCGAACTGGCGCTCTTCCCGGACTTCGGCAGGCTGCTGACGGCGATGCCCAGGAGGGCGCAACCGGCCAGGCCCAGGGCGAAGATCCAGCCGAAGGTGAGCCACTTGGCGGGGGAGGAGGGCAGGTCGAGGCCGAAGAGGGTGGAGCCGACGAGGAGCAGGATCGCGGTCTCGGCGAGCCCGGTGGCGAGCACCATCCAGATCTTGCCCAGGAAGTACGCGGCCGGTGGCATCGGGGTCCCGCGCAGCCGGCGCAGCACCTTCTCGTCCCGCTCGACGGCGATCGAGATGCCGAGGGACTGGAAGCTGGTGGACATGATGCCGGCGGCGACCATGCCCGCCGCGTAGAGCTGGGAGGCGGTGATCCCGGTTCCCTCCACGGTGTCGCTGAAGATCGAGGCGAAGAGGGCGAGGAAGACGATGGGGAAGGCGAAGGTGAAGATCATCGCGTCGCGCTGTCGGACGAACTGCCTGATCTCCAGGGCGCCGCGACTCAGCCCCAGGGTCCAGGCGCCCGGCAGGGCCTTCGCCGTCCGGGTGGTCGTGGCGGAGGTGGCGGCGGAAGGGGTGTCGGTGCTCATCGGGCTTCCTCCCGCTGGGTCCTGTTCGCAGCGGCGGATGGGGCGGTGGGTCGGGTGCCGGCCTCGGCTTCGGGCCCGGTGCCGGTCCTGCTGTCCGGCTCGGTGAGCTGCCCGGTGAGGCGCAGGTAGACGTCCTCCAGGGTGGGGCGGGTGACCGTCAAGTCCGGAACCTCGCCGCCGAAGTGGGACGCCAGCTCCGCGACGGCCCCGGTCGGGTTCTCGGTCCGCAGGCTGTGCGGGGAGCCGTCGACCCCCGTCCAGCCCACGGTGGCGCCGGTGCCGAAGCGGGCACGCAGTCCCGCAGGGTCGCCCTCGGCGACGACCCTGCCCCGCGCGATCACCGCGAGGCGGTCGGCGAGGGCCTCGGCCTCCTCCAGGTAGTGCGTGGTGAGCACGATGGTGGTGCCCGCCCCGGCCAACAGCCGGATCAGCTCCCAGAACTGGCGCCGGGCCGCCGGGTCGAAACCGGTCGTGGGCTCGTCCAGGAGCAGCAGTTCCGGATCGCCGATGACGCCGAGCGCCACGTCGAGCCGCCGCCGCTGGCCACCGGAGAGGCCCTTCACCCGCTGGTCGCGCTTGTGCTCCAGGCCGACGAGGGCGATGACCTCCGCCGGATCGCGGGGTACCGGGTAGTAGCGGGCGAAGTGCTCCACCGTCTCCCGGACGGTCAGTTCGGCGGGCGCCGACTCGTCCTGCCAGACGATGCCGACGCGCGAACGCCAGGCCCGATCCCCGGTCGACGGGTCCGCGCCGAGCACGGACACCTCGCCGCCGTCCCGCTCCCGGTGGCCCTGGAGGATCTCCACCGTCGTGCTCTTGCCCGCCCCGTTGGGCCCGAGGAGGCCGAAGACCTCGCCCCGCCGGATCGTCAGGTCCAGTCCGTCGACCGCGGTGACCTCGCCGTACTGCTTGCGAAGCCCCCGTACCTCCACCGCGTTCTGTGTCATGCGTCCATGCTCGTCCGGAACCGCGTCCACCGGTCCCCCCGTACGTACGTCCTCGTGTCCATCGAACGGTGGACAGAGCGCCCCGTACGGCACGGTTCGCAGGTGCTGCCGACGCTGCCGGAGCTGCTGCGCGCGGCCGGGCAGCAGCGCCGGCACGGTACCCACCGGCGTCGTCGACGGGGCTGTCCGACGTACGCGGACCGGCCGACCGGGACGGCCCGCCAAGCCCGGCCGACCCGAGCGGGGCAGGGGACGAGCCGTACGTCGACCCCTGCCGGGCTCGTAGCCGTTCGGGTTCCCTCCCTCAGGCCGTGGTGGGAGCCGCGGCCTCGGTCTTGGTGTCCGAGCCCGAGCCCGAGCCCGAGTCCTTCTTCGTCTCCGTGCCCGTCTCCGTGCCCGAGCCCGAGCCCGAGCCAGAGTCCGAGTCCGTGTTGGTGTCGGTCACCGGATCGGGGTGCGGGATGCGGTGCAGCCCCCTGAGGTCGTAGAGGCGGGTGACGGCGAAGCCGAAGGCCAGTGCGGCGACGAGGGCGACACCCATGGAGGTCCACGCCCGGGCCAGACCCGCGTCGGCCTGGGCCCCGTAGTAGAGCAGGGAGCGCAGGCCCTCGGTGACCTGGCGCAGCGGCTCGAACTCGGACAGGGCGCGGAAGAACCCGGGCAGTGCCTGGACGGGCACGGTGGCGCCGGAGGACGGGACGGCCATCGCGACGAACACGATGGTGGCCAGCAGCATGCCGGGGGTGCCGAAGGCGGCGAACAGGGCCAGGCTGCCTACGCCGACGACCGCGATCGTGGCCACCGAGTAGAGCCACAGCAGGCCGAGGTGGGAAGCGTCCATGTCGAGGATGCCGACGGTGGCGACCTCGACCAGGGAGCCCATGACGAGGGACAGGCCGAGCATGAGCGCGATGCCGATGGCCAGGGTGCGGACCCGGCTGGTGTGTTGGACGGGTTCGCGCTTGCGGACCGGGCCGAAGTCGGTGTGCAGGTAGCCGAGCGCGGTGTCGACCTGGGAGTTGACCACATTGGCGCCGAGCATGCCGCAGACGACCAGCACCAGCGCGTAGTAGAAGGCGCTCAGTCCCATGGCGCTGCGGGAGCCCACGGGGTGGCCGTCGGCGACGTTCACGGTCACCGGGTCGGCCAGCTTGAGCTGGGCGGCCGTCGGGATCGGGGTCTTCTGGGACCCGGCCCGCTTGAGGAGTTCCTGACCGAGCTGGGCGGAGGCGGCGTGGGCGGCCTTCTGCGCTGCCTGGGAGGACATGGAGGAGCCGATGCTGCCGGCGGCCTGGTTGGTCAGCACGGTCAGCGTCGGCGCGGTGGCCTTGCCCTGGCCTGCGGGTTGCGGGGCGGTGAGGCCGGTCACCGACGCGGAGAAGTCCGCGGGTATGACGAGGGCGCCGAAGACCTTGCCCTTGCCCAGCCGCTTGTCGGCCTCCTCGCGGCTGACGACCTGCCAGTCGATGCTCCGGTCGCCCTTGGCGGCCTTCTCGATCCCCGACACGACCTGCTCGCCCAGGTTGAGCCGGCGGCCGTTGACGTCGGCGCCACTGTCGCTGTTGACCAGGGCGACGGGCAGGTCGCGCAGATTGCCCCTGGGGTTGACGTTGCCGCCGACGTAGAGCAGGGCGAACAGCATCGAGACAACTGCGGCGATGAGGCCCGTTCCGATCCACAACTGGGGTCGGCGGAGCACGGAGGGAGGTGTGGGATGAGGCATCGATTCTCCGGTGCGGCGGCGTTCCTGAGTTGGATACTTATGGTATCCAGTTACTGGATACTGGCAGTATCTTGTTGTGGTGTCCAATCGCCGCCGACGGCCACCGGACCGCGAGACCAGCAGGGAAGCCGTATGAAGATCTCGGAGCTCAGCCGCCGCACCGGCGTGCCGGTCGCCAGCATCAAGTACTTCCTGCGGCAAGGGCTGTTGCCCGCGGGGCGGGCGACAGCCGCGACCCTCGCCGAATACGGGGAGGAGCACGCGCAGCGGCTCCGGCTGATCAAGGCACTGACCACGCTCGGCGGCCTCACCATCGCCGCCACCCGCGACGTGCTCGGGGCCGTCGATCAGGCCGAGAGCTCCGAGGGCGCCCTCGGAGCGATCAGCTACGCACTCCCCGTGCCGGTGGCGGGTCGGCGCCCCGCAGGCCACGAGGAGGAAGCGGAAGCCGACACGGCCGCCGGCGCCGAGGTGACCGAACTGCTCGCGGCCCTGAACTGGCAGGCGCCCGACACGTCACCGCACGTGAAGGGGCTGACGGCGGCCCTGGAGGAACTGCGCCGGCTGGACGCGCAGTACGCCCCGGGCGAGCTCGCCGCCTACGCGAGGCTGGCCGAGTCGGTCGCCCGGCTGGACCTGGAGCGCGCGGCCGGCCTCGACGACCCGGTGGCGCTGGCGGAGCGGGCGGTCATCGTCTTCGCGATCTGCGCCCCGGTCTTCGAGCTGCTGCGCCGTCTCGCGCAGGAGGACCAGGTCCGACGCCGGGTGGCCGGGGACGGCGCCTAGGCCTGACCCGTTTTCGCAGAGCCCGCGCGTACGTCCGGCGTGCGGGACCTGCCTGGTCGGGCGCCGTACGTCCGGCGTCCGCCGCCACCGGGTCACGCCCCGCCCCTGGGTCGGGGCACGACCCGGTGGCGGCGGACCCGACGCGTCCGAACGCGGCCCACCCGGAGCCGCGCCGCGCTCCGCGGGTTGCGCGACGTCGGCTCGGTGAGTGCAGGGTGAGGGTGGTCCACCCGGATCGGAGCTTCGGCGGGGTCGGCCCCCCGACGGGGGTCGTCGCGCAGTCGGCCGTACCTCACGAGCCACATGATCTGTGCGACCAGCGCCAGCCAGGTCGCGGCGCCCGCGGCTCCTTCGACCGGCCCGTGGGGGTCGGTCCCGATCATGGCGATGGTCGTCGCCACGATCACCGTCAATCCGGCCCGGGTCACGGTGGCGAGCGGCGCGTCCGGCAGGCGACGGCCGGTGCCGGGCAGCGGATCGGCGTCTGCCGTGGCGGGGGACCGATCGCCGCGGTGGTTCACACGTTCCTCGCGGATCCGCAGGCCGAGCAGCCCGTACAGCAGCGCTGTGACGGGCAATACGACGCAGGCCAGTCCGACGGGATCCACGCGCCGAGGGTAGGGCGCCACACCGGGACGCGTACATCCGATATCGGCGGGCCCGCCCCTCGACGACGTCGCCCCGCGGGAGTGACCGTGAGGATTCACCGCCCGCGCGCCGATGAGTCCGGCCCCCGCCGCCGGTCTACCGTTCAGACCCATCGTCCCCGGAGGAGCGACCGATGACCGAAACGACGATTCTCGACCTCGGGGCTCAGGCCCGGATCCTCGCCCGACTCGCGGCGTGCGTCCCGGATGCCCGGCTCGCCGATCGGACTCCGTGTCCCGACTACACGGTCGGCGACCTGCTGGGCCACCTGCTGGGCCTTTCCGTCGCGTTCCGTGACGCGGCCCGCAAGGACCTCGGCCCGACGACGGACACGTCCCCCGACGCGGCCGCCCCCTCGCTGCCCGCCTCCTGGCGCGAGGACCTGCCCCGGGTCCTCGGCGAGCTGGCCGAAGCCTGGAAGGATCCGGCCGCGTGGACGGGCATGACCCGCGCGGGTGGCGTGGACCTGCCGGGCGACATCGCGGGCGCCGTGGCCGCCGACGAGCTCGTGGTGCACGGGTGGGACCTGGCGCGGGCCACCGGCCAGGAGTACACACCCGATCCGGCCGCGCTGAGCGCCTCGTACGCCTTCCTCCTGGCGGCAGCCGGGGAGGAGAACCGCGACGGGGACGGGGGCATCTTCGGCCCCGTCGTGCCCGTACCGCACGACGCCCCGTTCCTCGACCGCGCCGTCGGGCTGAGCGGACGCGCTCCGGACTGGACGCCTCCGACACCCTGCTGACGACGGGCGCTGATGCGTACCGACGGGGCCTTGCCGATGCGCGGCGGGGGCCGACGGCACGGCTTCACGAGCCCGCGCGACGCGGAAACCGGACCGAGAGACCGAGAGACCGCGAGACCGCGACTCCGGGAAACCAGCAAAACCGGAAGCCGAGAAACCGGGAAACCGGGAAACCGGGAAACCGCGAAACCCAGAGGATTGAGAACGATGAAGTACATGATCCAGATGAACATGCCCGCCGCCCAGTGGGACACCATCATGTCCGCGTACTCCAAGGACGCCATGCGGGCCGTGATCGCCCACATGGACGCCCTCAACGACGAGATCACTTCCGCCGGTGAATGGGTGGAGGGCGAAGGACTCGGCGGTCCCTCCCGCGTCAAGACGGTGCGGGCCGGGAGCGACGGACGGCCGCGGGTGACCGACGGGCCGGCCGAGGCGGGCCAGAACATCCTGGCCGGGTACTGGGTGGTCGACGTCCGGAGCGAGGAACGGGCCCTGGAGATCGCCGCACGGGCATCCGCCTGCCCCGGCCCCGACGGCAGGCCCGGAGCCGATCCGGTCGAAGTGCACGCGATCTCCGACGGCCCGCCCGAGGCCTGAGCCGGACCGGCCGTCGGAACCGAACCGGGCGATCGCAGAGCAAGGTGCGTCAGTGGGGTAGGCCCGGACGAGGCCCGGATGAGGCCCGGATGAGCGTGCCCAACGCGTGGCCGGGCCGCCTGAGCCGGCGAAGCGGCAGAGCGATCTAATCCTCGCTCTCCCGCAAAGGCAGGCCGGGTTCGTCGGCCATGACGAGCTCGGTGATCGTGAAGCCGTCAGGCGTGCGGATCGAGATCCGGTACAGGCTGGGCGCTGTCACGCGAGCGTGGGCGGTTGCGTGGCCGTCTTCCCAGCTCAGGGCCAGTTCTTGCTGGTCCTTGGGGTCTTCGAGGTTGGTGAGTCGGCAGGTGATGCCGGCGAGGGAGTCGACACCGCCGAGAGTGATCCTCCACGGCCGGCCGGCTTCGACGAGGTCGGGCGTGGTCAGGCCGCATCCGGCTTCGCCCAGGGGCGGCCCCATGTGACCGTCCTCGCGGATGATCTCGGTGACGGCGTCGAGGGCGGTCCGGGCTTTGGCGATGTCACCGTGGTGGAGGGGGAGCGGGGTGACCGCGGGCGCGATGGCGGCTGATTCCTTGTAGACGGTGCCGTCCCCGTGGACGTGGAAGAACTTGACGTTCTTGTTGTGGTCGCGGAGATAGGTGCCGTCCCCGTGGGTGCGGGCGCCGTCGAGGTGTGCTTCGACCTGTCCGTCTCGGATGGTCAGGTTCTGCCAGGTGGGCTGGTTGATGCCGACCACCGAGCGGTGGTCGGGCAGGCTGATCCGCCTCTGGCCGTGGTGGAAGACGGCCGCGGCGCGTGCGAGTTCGGGGTTGCCGCCGATGGAGGTGATGTCGCTGGGTGTCAGATGGCGTACGTCTCCGTTGCCGCGCAGGCTCTTGTACTGGGGCAGGAGGTCGTGGAGGCCGGGCATGTCCGCGCAGATGGCGCGGAGTCTGCGGTGGGGGAGGGGAACGGGTGTTCCGCGGCCGGTGTTGAGGATGACCGCGGCTTTGACCGCTCCGTGGAAGGGGGTGCCGAGGGTGATGACACCGCGGGTGTCGTCCTGGAGGTCGCTGTCGTACTGGTCGCCCAGCGCGGCACGGGTGACGAGCCCGCCCATGGAGTGGGCGACGAAGACGAGTCGGGCCTCGCGCTCGTCCACGCGGTGTCGGCGGGCGGTGTCGTGGGCGGGGTGCAGGCGCCAGGAGGTCAGGTGCTCGCGTGCCGCTGCCGCCAGGAGACGGGCGTTCGCGGCGATGGGCAGGCGCCAGTCGTAGGCGAATTCCAGGATGGCGGCGCGGTGGGCGACACTGGTCTCGACGGTTTCAACCAGCTCGGTGTAGGGCTCTTGGCCCGCGAGATAGGGCGTCCAGGCGCTGTGCTTGAGCAGTCCGGTCGCCTTGATCCGGGTGTGCTTGCCCGCGAGTTCCTCATCGGTCATGCGCAGGCCCTCGAGGCCTTGGGGACTGGTCCAAGCCCTGCGCAGCCAGGAGATCCCCTCCAGGCCCCACAGGTGCTTGTTCGTGCGGGTGTCGAACAGTTCGCTTCCCATGATGCCCGGGACGATCACGACGGCATCCTGGGTGACGTGGTCGGGTAAGTCGCCGGCCATGGCGGCGGCAGTGACCCGAAGTTGCTGATCCTGGTCCATGGTTGTGAACAATAGGGAAAGTGAACGGGCAGCGGGGCGAGATCGGCTTGGCGGAACCCACCTCCGCACCGGACGGCGACGAGGAACGCTTTGTGCCGGGGGGCGGTGCGCTCTTCCTCCTGTTGCTGGAAGACGGTACGGACGAGATGCGGGCCGCGATCGACGAGCAGATGGACGCGGTGGCCGCCTGGTGGGTGAAGGCGCCCCCTGACGGACCGGGTTTCACGAAGGTCGAGCCGGAGCATCCCCCCGCCGGCCGTCACGATGTGGAACGGTTCCTCGCCGGCTCGCGCATCCGGGAGGTGGAGGCTGACGTTCCCTTGGTGCTGTACGTGACCGGGCACGGGATCACGTCAGCGGCGTCGACGCACCATGCGGTGTTGCGGGAGACCAGCACCGAGCGGCTGCTCGCGACCGGGCTGAGAACCAGCGAGATCATCGCCGCCGCACTGGACTCGCTCTCCCGGGACGTTCTGGTGATCGTCAACATGTGCGAGTCCTCCGACATCGGATCCGAGCTCCTCGGAATGGAGCGGGAGCTCACCCGACGGACGGAATCGGCGACGCTCCACGTGCTGACCACCGCGGGGCCCCGACGCAAGGTGGCGGCCGGCGCGTTCGCGGCGATCCTCGGGGAGGCGTACGAACTGCTGCGCTCCAGCGAGGAGATCACCCGTCCCTTCCTGACGATGGAGGAGTTCAGCGCGGCCCTGCGCCAGGCGACCCGGGCCATCAACGCGAGGGAAGGCCGCATGCTGGAGGGGCCACGAGTCATGTTGCCGGGCAAACACGACGTCCCGACCGCGACGCTGCCGAACCCGGGATACCGGCCGGTTCCCGCGGCCGTGGAGCCGGGCCGGCAGGAACTCGCGCCGACGCTGGAGCACCTGGACTACTGGCTGGAGAAGGCCAGCGGACGCCCCAACGCCACCGACGCCGGCTGGTACTTCACCGGACGCAGGCCGCTGAACGAGCGTCTGACGTCATTCCTGCAAGGGCCGGCCGCCGTCATGATCGTCACCGGTATCGCCGCGAGCGGCAAGTCGGCGATTCTCGGCCGGGCGGTGACCCTCAGCGACGAGAGCTTCCGGCGCTCGCGCCGCTTCGAGGCCGCGATCCGACACTGCCCGGCCGAGACCGTACCCGGCCAGGGTTCGGTGACGGTCGCGGTGACCGCCCACAACCGCGACCCGCTGGACCTCCTTCGGGCCATCGCCGGGAAACTGGGGGCAGAGGCGGATCCCGCCGGAGGCACGGACGCACTGCGCAGGTGGCAGGCCGGGCTGAGGCTGTTCCTGCAGACCCCCGGGCCGATGGTCACGATCGTCGTCGACTCGCTGGACGAGGCGAATGACCCCATGGGATGCGTGAACAACGTACTCGTCCCCCTGGCCGGCCACCGGACGGCCGAGGGCACCCTCCTGGACCACGTCCCGCCCCAGCCCGCGCAGACCGCGCCCAAGGGGCGCGGTGTCCGGTTGGTCATCGCCGTCCGCAGCAGCAGCCCCGCCGACGACGACTCCGGGGGCCGGGACAGCGAACACGAACTCCTGACCGAACTGGAGACCTCGTTCGCGCAAGCCTCCTTCCTGCGTACCGACCGCAAAGGGATGCGCGACGACATCGCCGGCTATGTCCGGGCACTCCTGGACGGCGAAATCGCCTGGCAGGGTCAGGACCTGGACGGGGTCTCCAAGGTGGTGGCGGCCGCGGTCGGCCGGTCCTTCCTCGACGCCAGAGTGGCCGCGGAGCAGCTCAGGACGGGCGGCCCGATCCTTCTGAAGGACGCGCGGTGGCTCGGCCGGTTGAACACTGGCACGGTAGGTCTGCTCGCCGCGGATCTGGAAAGGGCCGCGGAGGACGGACTGGGGGCCGAGGAAGCCCTGGCGCTGCTGCGCGCGACCGCGTTCGGGCTGGGACGCGGCATTCCGTGGGGGGAGGTGTGGCCGGCGATGGCAGGGGTGCTGCTCGAACGGCCCCTGGAGGGGGCCGACGAGAAGATTCGCAACCTGCTGGGCGGGCGTCTGGCCGGGTATCTCACCCATGACACCGAAGACGACCGTCGCGTGTATCGCCCGGCGCACGACAGCCTGGCGACGGTCTTGAGATCCCGGCCCGCGGGCGGTGCCGTCCGGGGAGGGGGGAGTGGCAATGACGGCTGATCACGACAGTACGGCAGGCGAGCAGGCGGACGAACCCGATGTGCACGCCCGGATCGCCGAGGCCCTGGCGGGGCTGGTGGCCAGGGACGGGGAGACGCCCCCGCCACCGTACGTGCGCCGGTACCTGGCCGGCCACGCCCAACTGGGAGGTGCGCTCGACGATGCCCATGTCCCGCCGGAGCTGCTGCCCTGGCTGACAGGCGCGGGAATCCGGGGACTTCTGGCGTCGTCCGGGGAGCGGGATCCGGGGTCGTGGCTGGAGGCGTGGGCCACGGTCGAACCCTATTTGCACCGGGCGGACGTGCCCTCACGGCTGGCCAGTCTCCATCTGGCCTACGCCGGCCTGCGCTTCGCCCGGGTGCCACGGGCCCGAATGCCCGCCGAGGTGGCATCGTCCCCCGGCTCACGGCTGGCGGTCCTGTGGTCCCAGTGGACTCCACCCGTCAACGTCCTGGCGAAGGTGGCCATCCCCGTGCACTCCCTCGCGTCATGGACCACACCGGACGGCCGCCCCCTTGTGGCAGCGGGAGACGAACACGGCGGCATCGAGATCATCGACCCGATCGACGGAAGCGCGGTGGGTGAGCGCATCAGCGCGCACGAGGGCACGGTGCGCTGCCTGCTCAGCGGAACCCGAGCCGGCCAAGGGCCGGTGCTGGTATCGGGCAGTGCCGACGGCTCCGTCCGCGCGTGGGACCCGGTCCACGGCTCACTCATCGACCAGATCCACCAGCCGGCCGGTGTCTGGATCGACGACTTGAGCACCTACCGTGACACCGAGGACGAGCTGGCCGTACTCGCCGTCAACGGCTTCGCCGAAGTGGTGCGCTGGAACGAGCGGATGGGAGCCCAGGACTTGCTGGGATTGCCGGGCGTGAGGCCACGGGCCGGCAAGATCGCCCTGACCACCATCGAGGACGAGACGGGAAGGCGACTGCTCGCGATCGCCGACGGCACATCGCTGACCTACCGGGATCCGGACGACTGCCGGCAGGTCACCGCGGCGTTCGACCTGCCCAGCCCCGTTCGCGCCCTGACGTCCACCACCCGCCCCGGCCAGGTGGCGGCAGGGCATGCCGACGGATCCGTCACCGTCTGGGACATCGGCGGGAAGGTCGCGATCTGGAACACGGACGCAGGCCCCGTGACCAGCCTGACCGCTCTGGCCGTCGGCTCCCGTCACCTGCTGGCCGCGGGCTCGGGCAAGGACATAGCGCTGTGGGACACCGGGCGCACCGGGCCTGCCACATCGCTGACCGGCCACAGCGAACCGGTGACCGCCCTGACCCGCGTCACACTGAAGGGCGGCGACGCCCTTGCCTCCGCGTCCCTGGACAACACTCTGCGCCTGTGGGACCAGAAAGCTCTCGACAAGGCCCTGGGAACAGGCACCCCCGCGCCTCCACCGGTGACCGACGGGACTTTGGCACGGGACGACCACGCAAGTCCTTCCTGGTTCGCGCTCAGCGGCAGCCATCCCGGCATCGAGGTGTGGGACATCGTCGGCGGGGCCGTCGTGGCCAGTGTTGCCACCGAGACCCCTCCCACCGCCGTGACCTGGGGGCAACGGGCACAGGGTCGGGCCCTGCTGTGGGCCGGCCCCGACCACCGCATCCACATGTGGGACGCGAGCACACGAACCCACCTCCCACACCCTCTTGAGGGTCACATCATGCGAGTGCGGGCACTCGCCCCGCTGACGACCACGGACGGCCGCCACCTGCTTCTCAGCGGCTCGGACGACTACACCGCCAAACTGTGGGACCTGGACGACAACAGCCTGCTGCGCGACTGGAGCGGCCATGACCTGCGTGTTCTCACGGTCGCCGCGGCCTCGAACCACCAAGGCCAGGATTGGTTCGCCACCGCCGGCGCCGACGGCACCGTCCGCCTGTGGAACATGAACACCGACGAAGGCGCTCCGCGACAGCCCTTCCGATGCATGCAGGGCCGAATCCACACCATCGGCATCAACCCCAGTCCCGCCGGCGGAACGCCCCCGCACCTCGCCAGCGCCGGACAGAACGGCACGATCCGCCTGTGGGACCTCCTCGAGCACCGCCAGTTGAACGATCCGCTCATCGGTCACACCGGCACCGTGCGCGCCGTCACCCTCTGGACACTCGACAGCCTCGGAGACTTCCTCGCCAGCGCCTCCGACGACGGAACGATCAGGATCTGGAACATCGCCACCGCCCGCTGCCTGCTGCTCCTCGCCACCGGTAGTCCCGTCCGAACCCTTTCCGCCCACCCCTCGCCCAGCCCCACGCGCATCGTGCTCGCGTTCGCCGGCGAAGCGGGCGCCGCCACACTCGAAATCGAACTCAGCGAACACCGGCGCAAGACCCCCTGACACCATGCGCCCCCTGAAATCCCTTGTGCGCCCCCAACTGATCGCCCCAACCGCTCGCTTCAGTCGGTCCAGCGCATAAAAATGATCGCTTGGCATGTGACAACGACACCAGGTCGCGAGACCCCGCATCGCCCCCGGGCTGCGCCACAACGTCTCTTCCAACGAACCCTGCCCGTTCGGCGACCCATGCCGGCAACAGCGAACCGACGAGCCACGAGCATGACCGGCGCACAACCCCCTGCTGGGCGCGGCCGGAGCAAGGAGCGGCCACATGACCACGGCTGAGAACGATCCGGGCGTCAGCCTGATCCAGGCGCCCGAGCGTGGTATCTGGCGCTTGGGCAAGGCGAACGAACCCTTGAAATACGAAACGATCAGCAGGGAAGACGCCTCGAGCCCCGGAGGCAACCGCTGGAGCCTGGTGAGCTACGGAACTCTCTACTGCGCCACGGACCACGACGGCTGTTTCGCCGAGGCGTTGGCACCGTTCCGGGTCCACCCCACCATGCTCGAAGTGGTCGAGGAGGACTGGAAAGGTGCCTCCTACTTGCTCCCGGGCCATCTCCCCCGGGACTGGTCCACACGCCACACCCTCGTCCGCTTACAACCCGTCAAGGGGGCACGCTTCCTTGACGTCGACGACGAACGCACCCTGAAGGCCCTCTCCCGGGAACTCCGCCACGAACTGGCGGTACTCGGGGTGCGGAGACTGACTCCCGCGCACATCCAGGGATCCAACCGACGCATCACGCGCCAGATCTCGGCCTGGGCCATCACCCAGCGCACCGGCCCATCAGAGCAGGAACGCCTCATCCACGGCATCGCGTACCGGTCCCGCTTCGGCCTGCGCCAGTGCTGGGCCGTCTTCAGTGATGTCGAGCTCAAGCAGGAGGAGTCCAGCCTGGTCTTCCCCGAGGCGGAAGCCCTGCGCCAGGTCGCTGACGAATACGGACTCAGGATGCTCTGACTACGGACCCACCCCTGGAACCCACCTGATTGCCTACCCGAAAACCCCCCGCAAAACGCCCCGCGTTCCTGTAGTCCGAAAGGGGGATTCCCGGCCGAGTTCGCTGTCGGTAAGGCCCCCGCACGCCACCGCAAGCCGGAGAGTCCGTGCAGGTGGGATGGCAATCGCCGCTCCAAACCGCACTGTTGGCGGGCCGTGAGGAGGCGTGTCGGTTCTTGCCAACAGGTGGAGTTGGGTAGTGATAATGGGTAACCTGAGGAGGACCGGCGACGGAGGACGTAGGGGGGGAATCATGATCACGGACAGCGCGTTCTCGCCTCCGGGCTGCCTGACGCTCGTCCTGGCATCACCCGCCTGGGGTTCGATACCGCCCCAAGCCCACATGCCCGGTGCCGCCCCCGCCTGTGGCCTGGAAATCCTCGGCCGTCTCAGCGCCGGATCTCATCCGACCGGGAAGCGGCGATGCTGAGTGCCGGCCTGTGGCAGGCGCCCCACCAACCCGAAGCGGTCACGCTTGCCCGCAGGGTCAGGTGCATCGGAAGCGTTCACTTGCTCGCCGAGGCCGAGCGTCCATGAGTTCGTCCCTCGCGGCAGCATGCGGCAGCCAGGTCCTGTGCGCATTCCAAGCACCCATCGTCCGACACGTGACCGCCACCAAACTGGCGCGTAGTCAGACACCGAGGGAGAATCACGCCATGTCCATCGAGACCACCACGGCCGCCAGCAAGAGCGATGTCAGCGCCGGACGCGCGCATGTCACCACCGTGCGCATGCACATCAGCGAGATCGCCCGATTCCTCCAGGACAACCTCGGCCAGAGACTGACTGCGAGGATCGCGGGCATCAGCGACCCCAAGCAGATCGGCAAGTGGGCCTCAGGCGTGACCACTCCGCGCCCGGAGTCCGAGGAGAAACTGCGTGCCGCCCTTCAGGTCTTCCAACTGATCCAGGACGCCGAAAGCCTCTACACCGCACGCGCCTGGATGATCGGAATGAACCCGCAGCTCGAGGACGAGGCACCCGCGCAGTGTATCGCCGCCGGACGCTTCCGTGACGTCATGGTCGCTGCGCGCGCCTACGTCGACGGTAGTTGAGCAGCGCCCACACACATCTGGCCCACCCGCGTTCGGTGTTGGATCAGCGCCAACGTCTGACCGGTCCGGACCGGACCGGTCCGTTCAGAGCACGTGCCCCGCAGCTCGAACCCGGGCGGGTGGTCGTGTCCGCGACGTGAACGTTGTTCCTTCCGTACGGATGCCGAGTCAGGGCGATCGACACAGAGCATCGCCCGACATCCCGACTGGCTCCCGCGGATGGCCCCAGCCGGCCGAGGAAGAAGCACTCCCCAGCGGGGCCGGACCCGGCGCGGATCACCGACGCGCCGACAGGCGCGGATTGCCGACGCGCCGACATCCGGGTACACCGGGACCGGCGGCCGCGCCACGAGGTTCGACGCGCTGCCCGTGAACGCGGTCATCTTCCACGAATGCCCCGGTCATCCCGTCACCTCTGCGGCAACGCCCGGCTGCGGCCGGGTCCGCACGCCCCAGCGGGCGAGGGCGGGGCCGCCGGCACCCAGCGCCGCGAAGAACACCGCCAGCAGCAGCCAGCCCGCCGTGCCGAGGCCGAGCACCACCGTGGTGAGGATCGCGGGCGCGAGAGCCTGGCCCGCGCTGAAGCCGAGAACGAGGAGACCCTGGTACTGGCCCTGGGCGTGGTCGGGGGCAAGGCCGAAGCCCAGGGCGAAGCCCGCCGAGGACTCCCAGACCTCACCCAGGCTGTGGACGAAGATCGCCGCCAGGACCAGTCCCGCCGCAGCCCAGACCGGGGTGTACGCCGCCAGCGCCATCATCGGGCAACTGACGAGGAAGAGCAGCCCGGCGGTACGAAACGCCCTGCCGCCGTCGTACGGCGTTTCGATACGGGAGCCGATCCTGGTCTGCATCAGTACGCAGAAGGCGGCATTGACGGCGAACAGTGCGGCCACCGTCCAGCGCGGCGCTTCGGTGTGTTGGGAGATCCAGATGGGCAGGAGCAGGGAGACCACCGGGTATTGCAGTCCCATGGCCCCGTAGAGGGCGGTGAACGTCAGGAACGGGCGGTCCGTGAAAGCGAGCCAGCGACGCTGCCGCGGCGGTGCTGCCAGCACCGGATAGCGGGGCAGCAGGAGCAGAAGCACCGCGGCCAGGGCGAAGCTCGCCGCGTTGCCGAGGATCAGCGTGACATAGGCGCCGCGGGTGTCCGCGGCCAGCGCCATCCCGGCGCCCAACGTTCCCAGAATGACGCCCAGGTTGACGAAGGTGCGCAGCTTCGCGCGGAACAAGGCCGGGCGATCACCGCCGACCCGGACCACCAGAGCGCCCCAGGCCGCCCCGCCCACCGCCGCGGCGATCTGATCGACCGTTGCGATGATCGTGAGCGCGGCCCAGCTCTCGACGAGGACGAGGGCCGCCATCGACGTCGCCTGGACCGCGAGGGCCACCATCATGATCGTGCGGGCCCCGCGCCGGTCGGCGAGATGCCCTCCGGGTACCCCCGCGCATAAGCCGATCACTCCGGCGATGGTGAGCGCGGTACCGACCTGCACCGCGGGCAGGCCCACGACCAAGGTGAAATAGAGCGCCGACGCCGCGTTGAACAGACCGTTGCCGACCCGATTGACGAAACTGGCGGCGACCAGCACGCGCTCCGGGCCGCTGTTCCCCGCCATGCGACCTATTCGACCTGCCAGACCATCTTTGATCATGGACGGCAGGCTAGCAGCGCCGCAGAACGAGCGGTCTCGGCGGGGCAATGGGCGCGGTCCGGGCCTGAACGGCCCACCCGTGCGCGGGGTGGGGGACGAACGCATCGAGGTCGAACCGTGCACCGCGCCGGTTCAAGCGGCTGTGATCTGCCTGGGCGATGCCCGAGGCAACCGCGCTGGTGGAGGCTTGGGCTTCATGTGGGTAGCCTCACGTTTGACCTGCACATGCCTTTGATGGGACATGCTTTGTCGTACCGCTCTGCCACCCTCGTGCCGTGGGCGTGCCTTGCCATGGTCGCTCTTGCCGCGTGCGGCCCCGCGCGATCGGAGGGCAGTGGCGATGCCACGGCATCGACCACGCCGACTGCCTCGTCCAAGCCCTTCGAAGGCATGACGCCGCGTCAGATCCATACGCGCGCCACCGCCGAAACGGGTGCCGCGATCTTCAAGAAGGTGCGGGGCAGGAGTGGCGTGGAGGGGAACACGGGCTCACTCGAGCTTGCCTTCGCCCGCACCGACTGTGCCGGCAGCATCACGTTGTCCGGGATGGGGATGCTGCAAGTCCACGCCACCAAAAAAGTGGTGTACACCAAGAGCGACGCCGATACATGGCGGAACCTGCTCGGCGAAAGCGACACGGAGAACGACGTACTGGTGCGGCGGCTCGCCGGCCAATGGGTCAAGACGAGCGCGACGAGCGAGTACGCGAAGGCAAGCGCCTTTGGCTGTGAGCTGCATGACCCCGCGTTCCTGTTCGAGGAGCCGAAGGCTCCGGGGATCAGCCGAGGAGGTGCCACCACGGTCGGCGGACAGCCCGCCATCACCCTGACGTACCCCCACCGGGACGGTGGGACCGTGACGGAGTACGTGGCCACCCAGGGCCGCCCGTACCTCTTGCGGTTGACCAAGACGGGCCCCGAGCAGGCAGACATCACGTACTACGACTTCGAGACGACCAACCCGCTCCCGCCCCCCTCTGCCGGCGAAGTCGTGGCCATCGGGGGATCCTGAAGCGTTCGGCGACGACCGGTGCGCGATGACCTACGCCCACAGGGCATGAGTCTGGCCGGAGCCGCAGTGCGTGATGGCCGAGTCTCGCAGCCTGCCGGCTCGCCCTGGCCGCTTGAGCCGTCGGGCGCCATGCCCGGACCGGCCACTGGTGTCCTCCCGGCTCAGGGCGCGGTGGCTTCCCAGGCCGCCTCGATCATGCGGAAGACCTCGTCCACCGTGGCCCCGGGATCGTCCGCCCGGCAGGCCAGCGCGTAGGCGTCGATGGTGAACCGCGCGGTCGCCCGGCGGGCCGTCGCACTCCGGGACAGGCGGGGATCGGCGGCCAGCGCCGCGGCCAGCGCCTGCGCGTGACGCAGGCTCATCGACTCCTCGTATTCCCGCAGGGCGGGTGATCCCTCGATCATGCGTCGGACGGGGGCAGCCCCCTCCGCCGTGCAGTGCCGCACCAGGGCCTGGACCTCGCGGTGCAGTGCCGGGATGAGCGGCTCGTGCGGAGGCCGGTCGGTCACCGCTCGCGTGAGGCGCTGCTCGAAGTCCTGGTCGCGCTCGAACACCAGGGCCTCCTTCGAGGCGAAGTGGGCGAAGACGGTGGTGACGGCCACATCGGCCTCGGCGGCCACGTCACGGATGCCCACGGCCTCGTACCCGCGCTCCAGGAAGAGGCGCAGCGCGGTGTCAGCGATCTTCTGACGGGTCGCGGCCTTCTTGCGTTCGCGGCGTCCGGACAGCTCGGTCATGCCCTGACACTATCAGGTATGAATACCTAACCGTTGTGAAACCCTAACCGTTAGGTCTATCTTCTGTCGCATGAGGAAAATCAGCTTCGCCGAGTTCGGCGGTCCCGAGGTCCTGCGACTGGTGGAAGCCGAGGAGCCCCACGCGAGCCCCGGTCGGATACGCATCGCCGTACGGGCGGCGGGTGTCAACCCCGTCGACTGGAGGATCCGGGAGGGCCAGGTCCTGGGAGCCCATCCGGTCGCGCTGCCCGCCGGGGTCGGACTGGACGCCGCCGGGGTGGTGGACGAGATCGGCGAGGGAGTCGAGGGGGTCGAGGTCGGCGACCGCGTGTTCGGCGAAGGCGCCGACACGTACGCCGAATTCGCCGTGCTGTCGGCCTGGGCGCGGATGCCCGAGGGACTGGCCTTCGAGGAGGCGGCCGGGTACCCGTCGGTTGTGGAGACCGCGCTGCGCGTCATTCGCGAGGTCGGCGTGCGGCCCGGGCAGACGCTGCTGGTCAGCGGCGCGTCCGGCGGCGTCGGGTCGGCGGTGTTGCAACTCGCCCGCGCGCGCGGCATCACGGTGATCGGCACGGCCGGGGCCGCGAACCAGGACTACCTGCGCGGCCTGGGCGCCCTCGCCACGACCTACGACGAGGGCTGGGTCGAACGGGTGCGGCACCTGGGCCGGGTGGACGCGGCCCTCGACCTGGCCGGCTCGGGCGTGATCCGCGAACTCGTCGAGCTGACCGGGGACCCGCGCACGGTCGTCTCCATCGCCGACCTCGGTGCGCCGCGGCTCGGCGTCCGGTTCTCCGGCGTGGCCGGGAGCGTGCCGGACGCGCTCGCCGAGGCCGTCGACCTCATCTCCCGGGGCAGGCTCCACATCCCGGTCGAGAAGTCGTACCCGCTCTCCGAGGCGGCTGCGGCGCACACCGACAGCCGCGCCGGCCATACTCGGGGGCGCCGGGTCCTGGTCGTCTGAGCCGCGGCCCGCCCGGCGTCCGGCGCCGAACGGCCGGTCGCCGGGCGTGGGTCACCGGGGCCGCTGCCGGCAGCGGCCCCCACGACAGCGGGGGCATGCGGCAGGCGGTCATGACCCGGCGGGCGAGGGCCGGCCACCGCCGGAACGGGCGGACATCGCCGGGACATCGCCTTGGCACCGCACATGGGGCACTTGTGCTTCTCACACGGGGCCCTTGCGCTTCTCACCGGCCGGAAAGCAGACCCGGGGCGATGATCAGCCAGGTTCCCGAGGATGAATCCGGTCACGAAGGGCCTCTTCCGCGGCGGCACGGACGGCCCGCGCGAGCGGTGGGCGGAGTCGAGAGGACAGCAGCGTGCCGGCCGTCCGAAGCACCGTGTCCGCGCGATCGCGCCGGGCTCGTGCGGGGGTGTGTGGACCGGCCCGCTTTGCCGGCCGGACATGAGGAGCCGCCGAGGGGCTGTGGGCAGGCCGGCCAACGGCTCCGCCGAGCTCCATGACGGACAGTCATGGGACGCGGGGCGCAGTCGACTTCAGGCCATCTGGCCACCCCCGCTCCGAGTGGCGACCAGTGGGACGACGTTATGATCGGATCATGGGACCCCTGAAACCGAATCTCATTGAGCTCATACTCGGCCTCATCTGCTTCTGCGTGGTGTTCATCTCCTTCGCCAAGGTTCTGCTCCCCAGGATCGAGAAGACTCTCGCAGAGCGCGAGGAGGTCACCGCGGGCACGCTCGAGCGGGCCGAGGCGGTCCAACTGGATGCGCAGCGCGTTCGTGCCGAGTACCAGGCGGAGTTGAGCGCCGCCCGTCACGAGGCCTCCCAGATCCGCCAGGCCGCACACGAGGAGGGCGTCACCCTCCTCGCCGAGATTCGCGCGGAGGGGCAGAAGGCGCGCGAGGACATGGTCGCCGCGGCCGCCGTGCAGTTGGAGGCCGATCGGGTGATCGCCGAGGCCGAGCTCCGCGAGGACGTCCTCGGGCTGGCCACCGAACTGGCCGGGCGCGTCATCGGGGAACCGATCAGGGACCTCGACCGTGCCCGCGCCGTCGCCGACGAGTTCTTCGCCGCGGACGAAGCCGCTACCAAGAGCTGAGTCCAAGGAAGCACCCGCGCCCCGGGGCTGATCATCGCGTAAACGATCCCCTGGAACTCAGCCCAGTCCCTGTGGCTGTCGCATCACTCCTGCGAGGCGCTCGCTCACACTGCTCGACAACATTCCCAAATTTTTCAAGGCAGGCCCGAATCCACTGGATTCGGGCCTGCCTTTTCATGTGCACCCACACAGGTGCGCACGGCCCGGCCCGGAGATTCGGGGCGCCGGACAGGTAATGCAGCGGGGCGCGTTGCCGGTCCTGAACCGGCACGTTGCCGGTTCGGGCGACCTGAGCCGCCAAGGCGCCGCACTTGGCTGGAGCCGGGTGAACGGTGGGACGCCGTCGGGTGACCGGGGCAGCCCTTGTTCGGGTCGGAGCCGGACTCCGGCGTGCCCCCGATCTGTTCGGGGCCACAGGCGCAACCGGCACCGGAAGTTTCGGAGGGAGCAATTTGCCGGTTTTTTTGCTGGAAGCTTTGCCTGGGCTTCCAACGCGACCCGAGGGAATATGAATTCGATCGAATTCTCGATCCTTTGTATCCGCTAGGGGAGGGAGTAGGCATGTCCAACACTCTGAATGCTGCCGACATCCAGGTTGTGCGGCCCGATGAAACCGTCGGGCAGATGAGCTGGCCGTGGGGCGACAGCAACAAGGGTCGCGGAGACTTTGAACTTGCCGCGTTCGGCAAGGATCACGGCCTCGACGACAACGACATCTAAGTCGTACCCCACCTGCGGGATCCGGGACAGGGAACCTTCACCCCGGATCCCGCGGGCCGTGGTGGCCGGTAGGCCTCGATCTTCGTTTCATACTGAGAGGTGTCCGCGTGGAAACCATTGTGCACGATAAGAACGTCGAACCAGCCGGACAGTCGCCCCTCGGATTGTCGAGGCTCATTGCCCCACTGGATATGGCGACATTCCAGAGTGAGTACTTCGAGAAAAAGCCGCTCCTGATCCGCCGCGACAACCGCGCGTACTACGCGGACTTGCTGACGCTCGACGACGTGGACGAGATCCTTTCCCTCTCCAGCCTGCACAACGAAGACGTGCGGGTGGCCACCGAAGGCAGCATCGTGTCGCTGGACGAGCGGCTGGCATTCGGCCCGCACGGCCACACGAACGCGCAGGAAGCGGTGTATGCGAGCTACCGTGAAGGCGCGACGATCATCATCGACGGGCTGCACGGCCGGTGGGCGCCGCTGAAGCGACTCGTCCATGCCATGGGCGCCGAGACGAACGCCAAGTTCCAGGTCAATACCTACCTCACGCCCGGTGGGCAGGCCCAGGGATTCAAGCCGCACCAGGACAACCACGACGTCTTCGTCGCACAGGCGCACGGCGTCAAGCGGTGGGCACTGTACGGCACGCGCTACGAACTCCCCCTGAAGCACCAGAACCACCAGGTTGCCGTCGACGGATACGGTGAGCCGGAGCACGAGTTCGACCTGCACCCGGGCGACCTGTTGTACCTGCCGCGCGGAACCGTGCACGCGGCGCGGTCCACCGACAGCGCATCGCTGCATCTCACTTTCGGCGCCCGCCCGGTCCTGCGGGCGAACATCTTGATCGAGGCCATCGAGCAGGTCCTCAACAGTGATGTGAGGTTCCGTCAGGGCCTGCCTCTGGGATTCGTCTCCGACAAGGAGCTCAGCCGGAAGTCCGAGGAGGACCTGACCCAGCTGATCGGCATCCTGACGGAGAAGCTGTCCGCGGCGGGCATGTTGGAGAACGCCATCACCCAGGCGATCTCGATCAACTCCCCCGACCTTCGCAACCACCTGACCGACCTCGAGCAGCTTGGCGGCCTCGACCTGGACACGGTCGTCCGCCGCCGACAGGGCATTCGCTGGGACATGCGGAAGTCGGACAAGACGGTGCAGCTCCACTTCCACAACAAGATGGTCGAGCTCCCGGTCCACGTGGCCGACGAGGTCCGGTTCATCGCCGAGGGGACCGAGCCGTCCTTCACCGCGCGGAGCCTTCCGGGGCTGCTGGACGAGCCTGGGCGGCAATTGCTGGTCAAGACGATGGTGCGCGAAGGTTTCCTGACCCTGGCGTAGGAACTACGGAACGAACACCCGATGGCGGGTCCGGCGGGTCCCCTTCAGGGCCGGCGGGCCCGCCATCCGGGTTGTGCCGCCCGCAAGGAGAACACACGTCATGCCACCGGCTGCCAAGCCCGCGCGCATACCGCTGCGCAGGATCTTCCACCTCTTCCGGCCGTACCGCGGCAGGCTCGCGGCGGTCTTCGCGCTGATAGTCATCTCGGCCGTCCTGGGGATGATCTCCCCGTTCCTGCTCCGCGGCATCATGGATGTCGCCCTTCCGGAGCGCCGCACCGACCTGCTGTCCGTGCTGGCGGGCGGAATGCTGGCGATCGTGGGAACCGTGACGGTCCTGGGCGTCTTCCAGTCCTATCTTTCGCTTTCCGTGGGTCAGCACGTCATGAACGACCTCCGGAACGCGGTCTACACGCATCTACAGCGGATGTCCCTGGCGTTCTTCACCCGGACCCGCAACGGCGAAGTCCAGTCGCGGATCGCCAACGACATCGGCGGTATGACGGCCACCGTCACCAGTGTGAGCACCACGGTGGTGAGCAGCGTGACGACGCTGATCGCCAGCCTGGTGGCCATGCTCACGCTGGACTGGCGACTCACCGTGGTTTCGCTGCTGATGCTTCCCCTGTTCGTGTGGATCACCCGCAACGTGGGGACGGAGCGCAGGGAGTTCACCCTCCGCCGACAGCAACAGCTCGCTGTCATGTCCACCTTTGTAGAAGAGTCCCTGTCCGTGAACGGCTTCCTGCTGGGACGGGTTTCGGGGCGCACCGGCACCCTCACCAGGGAGTTCGCCCGCGAGTCCGCGGCACTGACCGACCTGAACGTCCAAGCGTCGATGGCCGGAAGGTGGCGTCAGTCGACGCTTCAGATCATCATGGCCGCCATGCCCATCGGCATCTACTGGGCGGCAGGGATGGCCGGCCAGGGCGGCTGGTCGATCTCGGTGGGCACGCTGGTGGCCTTCACCACCGTCCAGCAGGCCCTTTTCGGCCCGTCCGTCCAACTGCTGCAGGTCGGCATCACCATCCAGAGCTCCCTTGCCCTGTTCGAGAGGGTATTCGAGTATCTGGACATGGCCGTGGACGTGGACGAACCAAGCCGTCCGAAAGCACTTCCCGCGCCTGTCGGACACATCCGCTTCGAAGCGGTCTCGTTCTCCCACGGGAATGATCGGATCCTTCGAGGCGTCGACATCGACCTGCCGGCGGGCGGCAACCTGGCCGTGGTCGGCTCCAGCGGAGCGGGCAAGACCACCCTCGGCTACCTCGTTCCCAGGTTGTACGACGTCACGGACGGCCGGATCACCATCGACGGGGTCGACGTTCGCGATCTCAGCTTCGACACCCTCGCGGAAGTCGTCGGCATCGTGTCGCAGGACACTCACCTGTTCCACACGACCATCGCCGACAACCTGCGCTTCGCCCGACCGGGGGCGTCCGACGAGGAACTGGTGGAAGCCGCCCGGGCCGCGCAGATCCACGACCTCATAGCGGGCCTTCCGGACGGTTACCAGACCATCGTGGGGGAGCGGGGCCACCGGTTCTCGGGCGGGGAGAAACAGCGGCTGGCCATCGCTCGCACGATGCTGCGCAACCCTCGGGTGCTGGTCCTGGACGAGGCGACCAGTGCCCTGGACACACACACCGAAGCCGCCGTACAGCGTGCCCTCGATCGCTTGTCCGCGGGCAGGACCACCATCACGATCGCCCACCGGCTGTCCACCGTCAGGGAAGCCGATCAGATCGTCGTCCTCGACAACGGCATCATCGTCGAACGCGGCACTCACGAAGAACTCGTCGTCAAGGGCGGCCGCTATACCGAGCTGGTTTCCCTGTCGCGAGATCTGACGGAGGCACCCCGGCCGACGGGAAATCTTTTGGTCGAGGGAGTGAAGCCGACTTAGGATCTACCGCTGGTTTCCAACTCACTAGAATCGAGCGCGGGTTGCACCACAACGGGGGAAAATATGTCAGGGGGCTGCGTATCTCCGCAGGGCTGACGCAAGAGCAGCTGGCGGAACGCGCGGGTCTCAGCGTGCGCACCATCCGATACCTCGAACGCGGGCGCGGCGCTGCCGTACCCCGCCTGAAGTCCGTTGAAATGGTGGCCGCGGCACTGGCACTGGACCCGGTAAGTACCGGCCAACTATTGAAAGTGGCTCGAAATGGCCACTCGGTTTCCCGCCCGCGTCCTTTTGCGGGGAACGAGACACCCGGCTCCGGCGCCGTGGCCCCGCGCACGCGGCGCCGCGACCCGGTGCCGCGGGAAGACGCACCCACCGGTCGGCCTCATGCCCCGACCGAGAGCTCTTCCCCCACGTCCCCGGGCAGCCAGGTTCCGGTTCAGCTTCCGTTCGGGGTGTCGGAGCTCATCGGCCGCGAGGAGGTTCGCGAGAGCCTGGACCGCCATCTTGTCGGCAGGCTCAGCGGCAGTACCCCGACCCTCCTGGCCATCACCGGCATGCCAGGCGTGGGGAAGAGCGCCGTGGCACTGGACTGGGGCAACGACCGGGCGCACTTGTTTCCCGACGGACAGCTCTACGTAGACCTGAGGAGCCTGGAAAACAACGCCCCCATGACGCCGTCGGCCGCACTGCATGGATTCCTCGCGGCTCTCGGGCACCCTGCGAGCAGCCTGCCAAAGGAGATCCACGAGCTGTCCGCCATGTACCGCACGGCACTCGCCGGGCGGCGGATGCTCATCCTGTTGGACAACGCACATTCCGCGGACCAGGTACGCCCCCTGCTGCCCAACAGCCCGGGCAGCGTCACGGTCGTCACCAGCCGCTCCCGTCTCGCCGGCCTGACCATCCGGGACGGAGCGGTGCGGATCGACCTGGATTGTCTGTCCGCAGCCGCATCCGTTCACTTGTTGGCGAAGCTCATAGGCACCAACCGGGTGCACGCGGAGCCCGAGGCGGCCGCCACACTCGCATCGCTCTGCGGAAATCTCCCGCTGGCGCTGCAGATCACGGCGGAGCGCCTGGCGAGTCATCCCGTCAATCCCCTCTCGGAATGGGTGGACATGATGACTCGGAACGCCGACCAACTCGAACATCTGGACATTCCCGGGGATCCGACCACCTCGGTCCGAGCCGTCTTCTCCTGGTCCTATCTGGCGCTGCCCGCGGCGACGTCGCGACTGTTTCGGCATCTCGGCCTCAGCGACGAACCGGAATTCGAAGCGGCACAGGTCATTCGTGCTTTCGATGCCCAGCAACCGGTCGAGGCGCATCTGGCCATGCTCGTGGACGCCAGTCTCCTCACCTCGCCCGTTCCTGGCAGATACCGACTTCACAAGCTGGTTCACCTGTACGCACGGGAGCGCGCCGAGGCCGAGGAAGGCTCCGAGTACATGGTCGACTTCGCCCGGCGCCTGCGGCGCAGCCGGAGAGTGATCGCCGGAACGTACGGTGCCCCTCCACTCCTTTCGGCGCAGCGGACCGGCGCCGGCGACCGCCGTCCGGACGGGTTGGGTGAGCGCGGCGGAATCGATGGCGCGGCGGAGACCGCCCACGTCCACGGGCCGACTTGGCGGGGCTTGCAAGGCTGCTGCCCCGTGGGTCTGCTGGACAGCGAGTGTCAAGGGTCGGAACTCGGCGCCGCCGGGGCCGGCCACGCCCCCGGCGGCAATCGCGCTTCGCCGACGGTTCCCGGGATGTTGCAGTCCGCGTGAGAGGGGGTTCGCGGCTCGGAGTGGGGTCGTGCCGGGTGTAGCCGCGACCGTCGCTCATCCCGCGCGGAAGGGGGTGTACTCCAGTGGCCGCTCGCGCTGCTGGAGTAGCCCGTCCGCACCTGCCTGACGCCGGCCCGTGGCTCGACGCCCTCGTACCGTTTCCTCGGCGGAGAGCCTACGGGGCGGCCGACGGCCCGGCTTCGACCACGAGGCATACAAGCAGCCGACCGTCGTTCAACGATGTTTCAACCGCCTCGCGCAGCGGCGCGGCCTTGCCACACGGGCCGATGAAATCGCCATCGCCCACCAGGCCGCACTCCACCTCGCCGGCGACCTCATCTGGACCCGACGCCGACCAGGGCCTTCGCTTTTCCCGGGGCAGCAGTCGACGTGCGTCAGCCGGCGTGCGTCAGCCGGTGTCCTCGGGCCCCTCGGCCCCCTCTGCCGTCGACCGGTACATCACGTTGCAGCGTGCGGGGTCACCGAGGACATTCGCCAGGAACAGTCCCAGATCGAAATCCTCCGGCTCCGCGCAGGCCGTCAGATCATCCTCGTTCAGCTCATCTGCCGGACGCGAGTAGTCGATGTGATGGGTGCCCACGGTGAGTCTGTTGACGGTCTCGCCGCGTTCGTGGCGCACCTCAATGCCTTCCATGACGACGATGTCCTGGTCACCCAGGAGCAACCTCAGTGGTCCGTCAGCCCGGTAGAGGACCGCCAGGGTGTCGCCAAGCTGACCGAAGGTGCCGCCGATTCCGGTGTGATCGAGCGAGCCGGTGCGGCTAATCACCGGTCCGAGCATCCCGGTGCCGGGGTCGAACGACGCCTGTTCGCCGAAGCGCTCGAACGACATGACTGTGATCATCATCCCTGCTTCCTTCAACCGGGTTCCTTTTCGCCGAGGCCGACAACGGCACTCCTGATGAGGCGCTGCTGGAAGAGGCTCGCTCAGATCATCATTCGGGGACACGGTCCTGTTGACTGATCGAGGTGACGAGCGTGGAGGAGATGTGAGCCAGGGCGGGGTCCGCGGCGATGAAGAACGTTTCGACTCCGGCTAGTTCGCGGTTCATGCGCGCCATCGGCATCTCGTAGCCCAGGTCGGGAACGCCGCGGACCCCGCGGATGACGACGTCGATTCCGACTCGGTGGCAGTAGTCGACCATCAGGCCGCCCGTGTGGGAGTCGACCGTGACGTTGCCCAAGTCGGTTGTTGCCGCGCGGATCCGGCCCAGCCGTTCCGTGATGGGGAAACGGCCGGTCTTGTTCGAATTGAACATCACGCACACGACGACCTCTTCGAACAGGAGGGCAGCGCGCCGGAGTACGTCCACGTGCCCTTGAGTGACCGGGTCGAAAGATCCTGGGAAGAGGTCTCGCATGATCGGAAGTATGTCCGAGGGACGGCAACCTCATCCCGCCAGTGGTCGACGATCGCCTCGAGCCGGGGCAGGAACGCAGCGCATTCTGTGGGCGAGAGCTCGCCTCCACCGCCATCGGGGCGATCGAGGAGCGGTTCGAGCGAGGTGGAGACGCTCAGGCAAAGGATCAGCCGGGCCCGACGAGGTCCGCGACCGAGATGATCCAGCGGCGGCCGGTGTGATCACGGCGTCGGTACCGTCCCGGATCGCCCCGCTCGTCGGGCTGAGCCGGCGCGACTTCGGCAAGCTCGTGACCGTTCCGCGGCGCGGGGGTGCGGATGTGGTCCGCAAGGACCGGCCGGGGAGCCTTCCGCTGGGGCACCGGGCGCTGCTGATGGCGGCTTAGACGCCATTTCGTTTGGTGTGATCTTGCGGCAGTCTGGTGTGGTGACGACTGGGCTTGTGCAGCGGATGGTGCCGGACGGCTTGTGGGAGTTGTTCGAACGCGTGGTGCCGTCGGCGCCGGAACGTCCTCAGGGCGGTGGCCGGCGTCGGCATGGGGATCGGGAGGTGCTGGCTGCGATCATCTTCGTGGCCACCTCTGGGTGCACCTGGATGGCGGGCTGGACGCGCCGGGCGGCTTCTGCTACTGGCGGCTGAGGGTTTGATCGTCCCCGTTATCAGGATCTCCCACGCTGCGCCGCATCTTCGGATGCGCCTTCGAGCCGCCGAATTCCCACGGGTTGC